>JAJDUZ010000073.1 GCA_022826385.1 Silicimonas sp. | reverse complement strand
TTTCATATCGGTCCGAACTACGCTTATACTTCGCGCGGGTGGTCTCGTTCCAAGCCATGTGGCCCTCCCTGTCTGTAGTCAAATTCAGTAGGGAAATACCACATCAGATGAGACCATCCACATTCTAGGTCAGGCTCTTAGTTCTTCTTCACACCCACGGCGGTGTAGCCACCGGCGCGCGGAAGGAAGGCGTTGGTCTTCCAAACGTCGTATTCGGTGCGGAACTGGTTGAGATCAGACAGGACCTTGGCGAAGAACTCGTCCTTTGCAGCTTCTTCTGCGGCAACTTCGCTCCAGGTCGAGCGGAAGACATCCAGCATCTCGGGCGACCACTGCACCATGGTGACGCCGTTGTTCTCGACATTGTCGATCAGCGCCGCAGCCTGAATTGCTTCGCCTTCCGCGAAACTGTCGGCCATCGATGCTTTGCAGGCGTTGGTCAGAATGGCTTGATGCTGTTCCGACGCTTCGTTCCAGACATCCTTGTTGATCAGCAGTTCGAACACGGTCGCCTGCTGGTGCCAACCGGGGAAGTAGTTGAACTTGACCAGCTTGTGGAACCCCAGACGGGCATCGATGGCCGGCATCGAGAACTCGGTCGCATCAATCGCGCCTTTTTCGAGGGCCGGGAAGATTTCGCCGCCGGGCAGCAGCGATGTGGCGACGCCAAGCTTCTGCATGACTTTTCCGCCAAGACCGAAGAAGCGCATCTTGAGGCCTTCCAGGTCTTCGACCCCGGCGATCTCCTTGGCGAACCAGCCCGAGGTTTCCGGCGCGATTACAGCGCAAGGAATGACCTTCACGTTGTAGCCTGCCTGATCATACATCTCTTGGTACAGCGTCAAACCGTTGCCGTAGTAGAGCCAGGCCATGTATTCGCCCGCTTCCGGACCGAACGGCACGGCTGAGAACAGCGGTGCTGCGGGGATCTTACCAGCCCAATAGCCGGCGGTCGTGTAGCCCGAGTTGATCTTGCCCGACGACACGGCGTCGAGAATTTCAAACGGCGGAACCAGCTTGCCGGGCTCGTAGACTTTCATCTTCATCGTTCCGCCCGACATCAACTCGACCTGTTCGGCGACGCGGGGGATGGGAGAGCCAAGGCCTGGCAGTGCCGTCGAGAAGGCGATTGGTGTCTTGAGCAAAAGCTTGTCTGCCGCAACCGCGGGAGCGGCGAGCAGAGATGCAGCCAGAGCCGCGCTGGTCAAAAGTTTTTTCATGGGTGTCTCCTCCAAGACGATCGGCCGTCGGGCCATTGGTCAACTTAATGTACCACTAATTTAGAGGATAATAATATTTACCAGTCAAGTCGGCGCGACAATCTGTCGATACTTGGCCAGTCAATGGCTTTGTTTCGCAAGATTGCATGGGAGGGCTTTGATGTGCGAAAAAGATGAATATATTCAGATATATAGTCTGACGCAATCAGAGGCTTGACCGCGATAGAATATCGGTTACTTTTATTTACCATAGGAGGCAAGAATGAGCGCGAAGTCAGACGCTGGCCCAATGCCTGCAACAACTCTTTTCGAACAAATTGGCCACGAATCAGTCGCTGACGCCGCTGTGGCTCAGGTCGAAGATCTGATCGCCTCGGGTATCCTACGCCAGGGCCGCAAGCTGCCGTCCGAACGGGAACTGGCGGAAATGCTGGGCATCTCGCGCCCAAAACTGCGCGAGGCGTTGAAGCTACTGGAGGATCGCGGGCTGGTCGTAAGCAAGCACGGCGAAGGTACTTTCGTTGCAGCACTCACGGGCCAAGCCATGTTGCCCGCGCTTCTCGCGCTTTACGGAAGGCACGAGCCTGCATTCTTTGACTACCTCGAATATCGGCGCGAACAGGAACGCTTTGCCGCGCGGTTGGCCGCGACACGGGCGACAAAAGCCGACAAGCAAAGGATCAGCGACATCCTGAGCGAGATGGAGCGTGCGTGGAAAGCAAAAGACGATGATGCAGAACGCAAAGCTGACCACGCGCTGCATGCGGCGATCGTGGATGCCAGCCAGAACGCCACACTCATTCATATGATGACGTCGATCTACGAACTGACCAAGCAAGGCGTCTTTTACAATCGCGCTTTTCTTAAGGCGATCGACGGGTCCGGGAAGACCTTGCTTGATCAGCATACGAAGCTGGGTCGAGCTGTGATTGACGGCGACGTGCAGACTGCTGAAGAGGCTGCAGGAGAGCACCTGGACTTCGTCGAGGAATCTTTTCGCATCGGGATCGAGCAACAACGGCGGGAAGTGCTGGCCGAGAAACGGCGCCTTTTGTCTGACTAGTGTTACGCCGGGTGTCGCGGGGCAGGGCGCCGACTGGCAAGATCGATCAATCTTCTTTCTGAGCACTCAGCCCGGGCTGACAAAAAGCCTGGCTCGCGTCCTTCATTTAAGCGTTTTACGCAGCCGAAGGCACCCCCAAGCGCCGTTTTCTGACTGACTGATGCTCACTCAGGCCTGAACGGGCGGCTCGTTTCCATGCAGGGCATCCAAGCCCTCGAAATAGTAGCTGATGTGCACGCCTTGAATGTCCGCGATACGCCAAAGATGTGTCGCCGCTACGCGGGTCTCCCCGGTTTCATACTTCTGCATTTGCTCGGAATTGACGCCGGCAGTATCTGCCAACTGTCTCTGTGTCATGCCGTCGTGTCGCCTACGTTCCTGTATCTGGCGACCAACATGCAGATTGACTTCGTGATGCATTTCTCGTTCTCCCTGCAGAAAAGTTAGCATAACTAATGGCGCATTAGCAAATGCGATAGTTGTCGAGAATATCTGGGTGTGATGTTTGTGCATCCGATGCGCGCGAGGACGCGAGGTTGATCAAAAAGACACCAGGAATAACCCCGCGCGCGGCTTGGTCAGAAGAAATGCGCTCGGCCAAAATCGAATAAACGTCTGGACTGACTAACCAATCCGGGCATTATCAGATGAATACTTAAAGACCGTGTGTGACTACTTGCTGACTGATTTTCTTACGATCCTTGCTTTTGGGCGGTTCAACACGTGCAGCAAGTAGATCTGATCTGGGTGCTCTTTTGCGCCTTGCTGGTGTTCCTCATGCAAGCCGGCTTCATGTGCGTGGAAGCCGGTATCACGCGGTCAAAGAATAACATCTCGGTCGCGATAAAGAACGTCACTGACCTTTCGCTCTCGATCCTGAGCTATTGGTTCGTCGGGTTCGGTTTGATGTTCGGCGCTTCGGCGGGGGGATGGATCGGAACCGACGGCTTTGCGGTCGACCAATTGTCCGATCCCGAGTTCGCGGTGCGGCTGCTGTTCCAAAGCATGTTCTGCGGTACGGCCGCAACGATCCTGTCTGGTGCTGTCGCCGAGCGAGGCGCCTTTCATGGCTATATTGTCATCACGCTGGTCACCGTGATCTGTATCTATCCGGTGTTTGGCCATTGGGTCTGGGCGACGGACGCAAGCGGTGCGGCGGCAGGATGGTTGGGCCAACTCGGTTTCGTGGATTTTGCAGGCTCGTCTGTTGTCCATGCAGTCGGCGGGGGCGTCGCGCTTGCGGCGATTTTGGTGATCGGTCCCCGGCAGGGCCGGTTCCTGAGCACCCGACAGGCGCGACGGTTCAATGGATCGAACCTGCCTTTGTCGATGCTGGGGGTATTGCTGCTGTGGCTGGGCTGGTTCGGCTTCAACGGCGGCAGCGCGCTGGGGTGGACACCGGACGTGCCGCGCATTTTGTTCAACACAATCGCCGCGGGAGCCAGCGGTGTCTTGGTGGCGTTGCTTTTGAGTTTTCTCATCGATGGAAAGCCAAGCGTATTTTACGGCATGAACGGAGCGCTTGGCGGACTTGTCGCAGTAACGGCAGGCTGTAACGTGTATGGGCCCATGGCTGCCATAAGCGTAGGCGCTCTTGGCGGTGCAGTGGTTTATTTTGCCGACAACCTATTGGAGCGCTTGCAGATCGACGACGTTGTCGGCGCAGTCCCCGTTCACTTCTTCTCGGGCATGGCTGGCATCCTGTGCATCCCGCTTTTCGCGCTTGAAACCGCATTCCCGGACCACGGTTTGGTTTCGGCCTTGGGCGTTCAATTGACCGGTGTCGGCGCGCTTGTGCTCTATGCTTTTGCGTTGCCCTATCTTGTCATTCGATCAATCAACTATGTCCTGCCACTTCGGGTCAGCCACCACGTCGAGGAGATCGGCCTCAATGTCGGAGAGCACGCCGCCAACACCGACCTGAACGAATTGTTCGATGTCATGCAGCGGCAGACCCGGGATCGCGACTTTTCCATGCGCGCCCCGCAATCGCCGTTCACCGAGATCGGACAGATCGGGATGTTCTACAACTCGGTCATGTTCGAATTGGAACGGTCCCTGAACCGGGTTCTGGATCAAGACAAGGAACTTCGCCGCGCCGGGCAGCAGCGGAGCAAGCTCTTGGAAAGCGTTCTGCCCAAATCGATTGTCGAAAGGATGGAGCGCGGCGAGAGCCGGATTGTCGATCAGTTCTCGGATGCGACCGTAGTGTTCGCCGATATCTGCGACTTCACACAGTTCTCGATGGAGGCACATGCCGGCGAAAGCATGGAGTTGTTGACGGATCTGTTCGGGGCGTTTGACGAGGTTGTGTCGGGCTATGGCCTTGAGAAGATCAAGACGATTGGCGACTGCTATATGTTTGTCTCGGGTGTGCCGGACAGCCAGCCCGATCAGTGCGAGCGCGCCATTGATGCGGCGTTGGACCTGATCTTTGCGACGCGGCAACTCTCGACCAAGCTTGGTCGCGACATCAGTGTTCGGGTCGGCGTGCACAGCGGTCCACTTGTTGCGGGCGTCGTGGGCGACTTGCGCTTTGTCTATGACGTTTGGGGCAGCACGGTGAACTTTGCGTCCCGCGTCGAAGAGGCCGGGAAGCCCAACAAGGTCACGGTGTCTCAGGCGGTCATCGACAGGATTGGCTCAACTTTCAAATGGCATCGCATCGGTCGGAAACGCCTGAGCGGGATCGGCAACACCGTGCTTTACAGCATCGAGGGAAGAACCACGACGCCAACGCGGCGGCGCTCCGATGTTGAAACCTGAAGGCGTTCACGCATTCTCAACGGCTTGCGGCGCCTGATCCGACCGTTGCCGCACCAATCCAGCTTCGGGCCAACTGACGGAAAGCTTGATCGCCAAGTCCTTGTTGAAAAGCGCGACAATCGCGTTCGAAATGGTCGGTGATCGATCCATGATCTTTTTCAACCGCGACTGGTCCCACGAGATGATTTCCGCGCCTTGTCCGGCCGTTACGGTGGCGGACGCTGGGGTGTTCTGCAGGAAGGCAAGCTCGCCCAGAAAGTGACCTGCGCCAAGAGTCGAGACCTTGCCTCCGCGTTGCAGTTGCACACTGCCCGAGCGGATGAAGTACAGCTTCTCGACCGGGCGCCCTTCCTTCAGGAGGATCTCGTCTGTTTTGATGTGCTGCCAGTCGGCATGTTTCATGACCCGGCGGAAGTGGCCGGGCCTGAGTGTGTCGAAGTGTTGGTAGAGGCTCACTTCCTCGGCGCTCATCCCGAAGGTCGAGCGTTCGCGGATAATGATGAATGAGGAATAGATGTTCGCCAAAGCAATTGCGACGCTGCCCAGAATGGCTTCCCAAAGCGGAACCGGCGCAATGAAGTAATAATAAAGAATATAGAAGATCGTTCCGGCCAGAACCTGAAAGCGAAGAATGAGCTCGTCTCGTGTCAGGAAACCCACGACGTAAAACAGAAGCGCGAGATGCACGTATACTCGTGGCGGAGACAACTGCTCGACCGCAGATACCCCCAAGTCTTCCAACGTCATATTTTGTCTGGCCCCAACACACGTCCTTGATGATCGCGCTCGGTGAGGCGACTGGGCCAGATAATCCTCAAGAATGAAACTCTTCAAGAAAATTCACCGGAAGGCGGGGCCATTGTCGTTTCAAGAAGGTCGCAAATATAGGGTCACATGCGGATCGCGCGACGCATTGATGTAAAAAGTGGCCATTCTTCGGGCTCCGACAGAGATGTCGCCAAAGAACGGGTTTTCAGTGTCGCCTCCATTTTCTTGGGATGGAAACTGTGCTGAAAGATGACATGGCGGCGGTACGGTCGCTCTCTCGCGAAGGACCGCGCGGTCACATGGCCCGAACCGATTACGATGCAATTATCCTTGGGGCAGGGGGCGCGGGGCTGATGGCCGCGGCCACCGCGGGGCAAGCCGGGGCGCGCGTGCTTTTGATCGACCATGCCGATAAGCCCGGCAAGAAGATCCTGATCTCGGGCGGGGGGCGCTGCAACTTCACGAACACCGGCACAGAGCCCGAGAACTTCCTTTCAGAGAATCCGCATTTCGCGAAATCCGCGCTCAGCCGTTACACCCAGTGGGACTTTCTGGCACTGGTGGAACGCCATGGCATCGCCTGGCACGAGAAAACGCTGGGCCAGCTCTTTTGTGACGGCTCGGCCCGGCAGATCGTTGCGATGCTGCTTGATGAATGCAGCCGTGGCCAAGTCGAGATCCGCCTGTCCACATCAATCGGAGACATCGGCCATGCCGACGGTCGGTTCAAGGTTGCGGGCGCGACGGCGGACCAGCTTGTGATTGCGACGGGCGGGCCGTCCATTCCGAAGATGGGAGCGACGGGGGTCGCCTATGACATCGCTCGCCGTTTCGGGTTGCCGGTCGTGGCACCTCGTCCCGCGCTTGTGCCGTTCACGCTAGGCGAGGATGACGCGCCCTATAAGGGCATTCCGGGTGTCGCCTTTCCGGCAACGGCCCGTGTGCGCGATGTGACGTTCGAGGAGGCCGCGCTTTTCACACATAAAGGGCTCTCGGGCCCCGCGATCCTGCAGGTCTCTTCCTATTGGACGCCGGGCGATCGCGTGTCCCTTTGCGTTTTGCCTGACGCCGGCGCGCTTTTGCGCGCGGCTCGGAAGGAGATGCCGCGGGCGCATCTGAAGGCCGCACTCTCGCGGCATTTGCCGACCCGACTGGCCGAGGTGCTGGCTGCGCAGATCGGCCTTGAGCGTGAGCTTGGCAATTGCTCGGATGCTGATCTGAAGGACGCGGCAAGCATGCTGACGGCGCTGACGTTTCAGCCGACGGGAACGGAAGGATACGCGAAAGCCGAAGTCACAGCGGGCGGCATTGCCACCGATGCGCTGTCCTCCAAGACGATGGAGGCGCGGGATGTTCCGGGGCTTTACGCCATCGGCGAAGCGGTCGATGTGACCGGTTGGCTTGGCGGCTATAACTTCCAATGGGCGTGGGCCTCGGGCGTCGCTGCCGGTCAGGCGATTGCCGGGCGTTCAGCGGGCCGGTCCTAGGACTGGCTTTCGCGCGTTCCAGAACTTGGCTATCCATTCGATATGCGCAAAATATTTAAATTGCTTTGTGCTTTCTTGTTCCTGGTCGGGGCGCTTTGGGCCGGAAACGCATCTTTCTTTGTAACCGGTTTGGAAGACCACGAAACACGTTTGATCGCCCACCGGGGCATACACCAAATCTATGCCGGTACAGATCGTTCGATAGATTCATGTCACGCGTCTCCGGTTGAGAAGATTGAACATGCCTTTATCGAAAACACGTTACCGTCCATCGAAGAGGCGTTTCGGCTTGGAGCAGATGTCGTCGAGATCGATGTCCATCTTACGTCAGACAACGCTTTGCCGTTTTCCACGATTGGACACTTGAATGCAGAACCAACGGCAATGGTGTCACTCACCAGCAGAGCTTTGCGTATCTTCAAACCCTCGATGTGGCTTACCGCGTTGACGACGGTTCCGGCACCTATCCATTCAGGGGGAAGACTGTCGGAGCGATGCCCTCTCTCGCAAATGTGTTCGACGCAGATTTTGGTGGTCAGCTTCTTATCAACTTCAAAAGTTCCCGCGCGGAAGACGGCACTGAGTTTGCCCGACGGCTGTCAGACAGCGGATTGCTTGATCAGGTCTACGCTGTTTACGGAGGCGCACCACCGACGCAGGCCGCGATCGAGCAAACCCCGGGACTGCGTGGGTTTCACAGAGCTTCTCTGAAAGATTGCCTCACCCGATATATGGCCTTGGGTTGGAGCGGGCATGTGCCAGAAAGCTGCCGCAACACAATTGTTGTCGTCCCCCAAAACTACGGTCGTTATCTTTGGGGCTGGCCGCATCGTTTTACAAAGCGTCTTGGTGCGGTTGGGACAGATGTTATCTTGGCTGGCCCTTATGATGGAACGGGCTTCATAAGCAGTATCAACGACATAGAAGCTTTTGCCGACATCCCGGACGCATTTGATGGCTATATCTGGACAGACCGGGTTGAGTTGATCGGCCCGCTCCTCGCAGCCGGGGGTTAAGGCGGTCATTCGTACATGTCTTAGTATCGAACGAATTGGGCTCAACACCAACAGGCGCCACGGGTGACATGACGGGATTGTATTCCGTTAAAGGTGTTCGCCCTTGAACACCCGGTCCAATCCGCGGGCTACTCGTAGCTCGGTTACTCGAGCCCAGCCTGACGATAAGATTCCAAAAGGTGCGTCACCATGGCGGGCTCCCGTTCGATGGCGCTCTTCATGATGGCGTCGAGAGACACGTCATGTCCCAGCATTTCGTACTCGGCGATGGTCCATTCCGCATCTTCGATACGCCCCAAGCGGGCGAGAACCGCGATCTGCGTGCGCAGGCAGTAGGGGCTGTTCGGCATCTGATCCAGACAGGTGTCCACAATCTCAAGCGCCGTTTCATAGTCTTCCAGATGAAAATGCGCGTTGGCGAGACCAAGGTGATACCAGAACGGTGCTTGCGGGTGGCTTGCAATCGCGCTTTCCAGGATGGCGCGCGCTTCTGCGATGCTGCCGGACATCATCAGAACGATTGCGTAATAGACCCGCGCGTCGTCATTCGCGGGCTGCAGTTCCATCGCCTGCTTCAAGTGTCGAAGCGCCAGAGCAGTATCACCGGTTTTCGCGACCGAGTGCATGCGCCCAAGCGCATAGTGGCCAAACCAGAGATCGGGGTCGAGTTCCAGCGCGCGCTCTGCAAAATAGAACGCTTTCTGGGTGTCGGCGTCCGACAGCACTGTCCAATCGTTTTCCAGCCTGATGGCATAGGCCGAGGCAAGCTCGGCATAGGCGCGGGCGTAGTCTGGATCGAGCGCGATCGCGTTTCGCAGAAGTTTTTCGGCTTCCAGACTGCCCTCGAAGGTAAACATGTTAAGCTCGCGGCGGGCGTGCATGACGTGTTCGAGGGCTTCGGGGTTGCTTGTATCCTGATGCGCGAGGCGTTTGCGGTCGCGTTCGCTCAACTCAAGCGACATGGCTTCGACCAAGGCGTCGGGAACGGTGTCACGGAACGCAATCAAGCCGTCTTGTGGCCCTTCGTACCGGTCAGCCCAAAGCGTCGCGCCGTCGGTGCCGTCGATCAGTTGAACTGACAGGGCGATCTGCGTGCCGTCGCGCCGCAAATTGCCCTGAACGATGTATCGGCTGTCGATATTGCGCGCGAGTTCCGACGGCGAGAGCGAGGGGTCCGAGATGACACCGGTCTGTGCGCGAGACAAAATGCGAATGCCTGACATCTCGGCCAGGTGAATCTCGAGGTCGTCCGAAAGCCCGGCGGCCAAAAACCCGTTGTCAGTTCCGGTATCCACGAAAGGAAGGATTGCAACCGTGTCTCGCAACTTGGGCGCGGGCGCGATGGTGGCCAGCGGATCTAACTCTGACGGCATGTCCGCCGTCACGAAGAGGGCGCCCGCCACCAGTAAGGCGGCCATGCCCATGATGGCGAACAAAGGGGCCCGGCCGCGCGATGGCAGCCCCGTCGCGTCTGCGGCCACGCTGTCGACGTTCAACCGGTAGCCCTTCTTCGGATAGGTCTGCACGATCTCGTATTGCTCGTCGCTTAAGGCCTTGCGTATGTCGGCAATACAACGCGCGATGCTTTCATCTGTTGCGACGGTTTCGGGCCAGACCACTTCCGAGAGTTGGTCCTTGGTCAAAATCCGTCCGCGCTCGGACAGAAGGGCCGCAAACATTCTCAGCGATTTTGCCCGAAGCGGAATGTCCCGGCCCTGCATGTCCTGAAGTTGCCCATCCCGCCAAAGATAGATTGCGTCGCCGAGACGCAGTCTTTCGACGTCCTTGGCTGCACTTCCGAACATGCCGTCACCCCTCCACCCGGAAAGCCTAGCGGATTCGTAGCCTTATGGCGAGAACTGCGGCGTTGTGCGTAGGGCGCTGTTTTCAAAAGAATTTCAGGTTCCTTTCAAGACAAGCAGGTCGGCGGCTGCTGCGGTGTAGGGGCGCCAAGCGCTTACCCAGTCACTGGAATTCAGAAAGGGAGATTTCCATGCCAATGATCGCAACCCGTACGCTGGCCGTCCTTCTTGGTTCGGCGTGTTTCGCCGTTCCTTCCGCGTCGATGGGCGCGGGCTTTCAGGTGTCGTGCTCGGACGAGGCTGCTGCATCCGTCAGCGACGGGCTGACCCTGCTGCACAACATGATGTACATTCAGGCCGAAGCGCAGTTCGACGCCGCCGCCAGTGCCGACCCGGATTGCGCCATGGCGCAATGGGGGATCGCCATGGCGAACTTTCACCCGCTTTGGCCGGGCGTTCCGTCCGAGGCTGAAACAAAGCGCGGTCAGAGCGCGGCGTCGAAGCTTGAAACCATGTCCGCGGGTTCCGCTATTGAAACGGACATGATCGCAGCCGTGTCGGCTTTTTACGCTCCCGGCGTTGAAGGCTACCGGGCCCAGCTTGCCTCTTGGGCCAAGGCGCAAATCGATGTTGGCACCCGGTATCCCGAAGATGTGGACGCCGCCGCCTTTGCGGCGCTTGCACAAATCTCGATAGCCCCGCGTGGGCCGGGCCGGATCGAGGTGCTTTCGAAGGTGGGCGACGCGCTTGACGCGTTGCACGCCAAGGCGCCCGATCATCCCGGCGTCATTCACTATGCCATCCACGCCTTCGACAACCCGCCCCTGAAGATGCGCGGCAAGCCCTATGCCGAGATCTATGACAAGACCGCGCCGAACGCCCCGCATGCGCTGCACATGCCGGCCCATATCTTCACCCGGACGGGCGATTGGCAGCAGTCGATCGCGTTGAATCGCCGCTCGGCCGAGGCCGCAATGGCGCAATCGGGCGACGTGCTGCAAACGCATTATGTCCATGCGATCGACTACATGGTCTACGGGCATCTGCAGCTTGGTGAGTTTGACGAGGCTGCGCGACTGGTGGACGAGATGATGACGCTTCAGAACCATCAAGTCAGTTTTGGCGGGGCTTATGCGCTTGCGGCCGCACCGGTGCGGCTTCTGCTGGAACAGGACGACTGGGCTGCGGCAGCGGCGTTGTCGCCCGAGATGCACGGGACCATTCCCTGGGAAAAATTCCCTCAAACCGTGGCGATGAACCGGTTCGCGAAGGGAATAGGGGCGGCGCGCAGCGGTGACATGGCCACGGCCAAGGCGGCCTTGGCCGATCTTGCCAAATTGCGCGACACCATGCTGGACCGCGATCAGGGTTATTGGGCGCGTCTGACCGAGGCGCAGATGTGGTCCATCGAAGCGTGGATCGAACTGGCCCTTGGCAACGAGGAACTGGCGTTGCGTCATCAGACGACCGCCGCGGATCTCGAGGATGAAATTGGCAAGAGCCCGGTGACGCCGGGCCACGTGCTTCCGGCGCGCGAACTGTTGGGTGACATGTTGGCCCAGTTGAACCGCCCCGAAGAGGCGCGCGCCGCCTATGCCGAGACCCTGCGGCTGTCGCCCAATCGGGCCAGAAGCCGCCGCGCTTTGCAGTAGGGTGTTTACATCCGAAGCGCACCATCCTGCGTTTCGAAGCTTGGGCCGCCTGAACTCGGGCGGCCCTTGTCTTGCGACATCGGATGCAAGCGAGGCGATGCGTTCAGGCGCGGGGGAACGCCTTTTGAGGCTCGTAAGTCGCGAAACTCGACAAGGTTTGTGCGTTGCACTCTGCCTGCCACGGCGTACCGGGCTGGATGGCTGTCACCACGGGAAAGCGCTCGCGCAGCTTGCTGGCGCGGGGTGTGTCCTCCATCGCGATGGCCACAAGTCCGGTGACACGTCCTTGCTGGCGTTCCACCAACTCGATTGCGCCTTCCATCGTGCCGCCAGTTTCGATCCACTGGTCGACCAGCAGAACGCGGGTGCCGGGGCCAAAGGCGGGCAGGCGCATTTCCATGTCCTGCGTGCGGCCCGAATAGTTGGTGAAGCTGACCCGGTCGGTGTCGACGCAAAGCTTCCCGGCCTTGCGGATCGGCAGGAAGCCGACATCCCGGCGCGCGGCGATTGCGGCACCAAGGACAAAGCCCATCGCGTCAAGCCCGCCCACCACGTCGAAGTCGTGACCTTCGAGGTCGGCCAACAGATCGCTGAGCAGGTCCTGAAAGGCGGACTGGTTGATATAGATCGAGGTCGGGTCGAGCCATGCGAACTTGTCGCCCTTGGTGTTGGGCGCCATCAGGCTGAAATACCAGCGATCGTCGCGCGGGCTTTTGTCTTGTGTGGTCATGTCTCGTCCCCCAGGGTCTTCGTCACATCAAGCAAACGGCGCAGGCGCGCCGGGTCGATGTCATAGAAATTGTCGTCGTAATTGATGCCGGTGGCCACCATAAACGCATCAACCTCGGCATAGCGGTGTGCGTTTTCGGGCGTGATCCCCGAGGCAAGGGCAAGGGGCGCGTCTGAGATGGCGTGTCGGAAGGTTGCGATCTTGCTGTCTTCCGCCTCGATGCCGGTCGCTTGCCCCGAGGTGCAGACGACATCCATCCAATCCACAGCGATCCGGGCTGATTTGGCGTAATCGTCTTCCGCGACCGGCCGCTGCTTCTTGAACGCCGTGCCGCCGAAATAGAGGCCGTTCCAGCCGGTCTTGGCGTCCTGAATGGCCTGCGCCTCGACCTGGTCGTCGACGCGTTCGTCGATCTGGGCATCGTCGGCCCAATACGCGTCGACGCGGCACCCTTCGCGCTCCAACTCGATCAGTTTCGGGAAGGCGTCCAGCCCGGTGACCGCAAGGAAATTCAACCCCATCCAGAGGTCGGGGCGCGCTGCACGCACGTCGCGGATGATCGGCAGGAAGGTGTCGACATCGAAGTCGTGATTGATCAGGAAACAGCCCGCCGCGCCTTCGCCCGACAGCACTTCGATGTTGCGCAGCGTGCGCTCGGTTTCAAGCACGTGGATCACTGGCAGCACCACCGGGCCGCGCGCGCCGAACCGTGCTCGAAATTCCCATCTGTTCATTTCCTGCCCCCATCGAACATTTTTTGTGCATTGCCCGCGTTTTTGGCGCAGGCTTGACCCAGTGTCCGGGAATCGGATGCGGGGCCGCGCGTCTCAACTCATAAACGTGCTGTCGGAAATCTGGAAATAGACTGGGAGAGTGGGGATGTCGGACACAAAATTCATGCAGACCAAGCGGAGCTTTCTGAAGACGGGGCTTGCGTCGGTCGCGCTGACAACGCCCTTCGTGAACCGCGCTTGGGCGCAAACTGTCGAACTGACGATGCTGGGCTGGTACGGGACGGCCGAGCCGGACATGGTCGCCGAGTTCGAGGAAGCGAACAACGTCAAGTTCGTGCCGAAATACTATGCAGGCGGGGACAACATGCTGGCGGCGCTGGCGCAGAACCCGCCGGGCACGTTCGACATCATTCATACCGATGCGGAATATGCGAAGCTTCTGGTCGCCAATGATTTGGTGCTGGAATTGGACCCGAACGACTATGCGTTCGACGACCTGTTGCACGACGATTTCAAATCGTTCGCCGGGCACTGGGATGACAGCGGCAAGCTGTACTCGCTGATCACGCGCTTCGGTCACCTTGGGGTGTCCTATAACAAGGAAGTCCTGACCGCCGAGGAAGCCGCGACCTATGACATCTATTGGGACGAGCGCCTGACCGGCAAGGTCGGCCATTTCGACTGGCACCTGCCGTCGCTGGGCCAGATGAGCCTGCTGATGGGCAACGCCAACCCGTTCGATATCGACGAAGCGGCGTGGAAGGCCGTGCAAGAGAAGACGCTGTCGCTCAAGTCGCAGGTGGGTGGCTATTTCGACTTCGGTGGCACATTCGCCGGTCTGAAGAATGGCGAGATGCTGGCCATGGTCGGCATCGGCGACTGGGTGACGGGCATTCTGGAGCGTGACGGCGCGCCGGTCTCGTCGGTCGTGCCGAAAGAAGGCGGTATCCAGTGGACGGAAAGCTACTCGATCGCCAAGACATCCGAAAAGACGGATCTGGCGCTGAAGTATCTCGCCTATACCATGTCCCCCGAGGGGCAGGTGAAGACCGCTCAGATGCTGGGCTATCCGGGTCACTGCGTCACCAAGGCGGGCCGCGCGCTTCTGAACGAGGTCGACGGCGCCGAGGCGCAGCGTTCGGGTCAGGTCGATGGCGATCCGCGCGATCCGATCACGCTGATCAACGAAGGCCGCATCAGCTATCGTGACATTCCGGTCCAGCAGTCGCTGGAGGACTGGAACGACTTCTGGTCGGAATACAAGAACGCCTGATCCCATGACGTTTAAGACGGGGCGGGGCCGATGAGGTCCCGTCTCAACCTTTATGCGCTGACCTTTCGTCTGCCGATCATCGTCTGGCAGGCGCTGTTCTTCATCGGCCCGCTGATCTTTGTCGTCGCGATGTCGTTCTTCGTGGTGAAGAACTATCGCATGGTCGAGACCTTCGAGCTGGAGAGCTGGGCCAAGATGGTCAGCCGCGACTATGTGTGGTCGGCCTATCGCTATACCTTGCTGATGGCCGGGAGCGCGGCGGCGCTGGCAACGCTGCTGGCGTTTCCGGCAGCGTGGTTTCTGGCGTTTCGCTGTTCGGCCCGGACGCGGCAATTGGTGATCCTGTTCCTGATCATCCCGTTCTTCACCAGCTACCTTGTGCGCACCTTCAGCTGGTACACCATCCTTGCCGAGGCGGGCGTGCTGAACGGGGCTTTCGGGTTGTTCGGGCTTGGGCCCTACAAGATGCTGAACACGGCCTTCGGGACGTTGACCGGGTACCTGACCCTGGTGCTGCCGCTGGTGCTGATCCTGCAGACCGTGACGATGGCCAATATCGACGACCGGTTGATCCAGGCGGCGCGGAACCTGGGATGTTCCCCGGCTCGGACGATCCGCACGGTCATCCTGCCTGCGGGCAAGACCGGTTTCGTGATCGCGGCCCTGTTCGCGTTCATCCTGTCCTTCGGAGATTTCGTGGCGCCGTTCTATCTGGGCGGGTCCAATCCGCCGACGATGCCCATCCTGATCATCGACACGACCAAGGCGGGGCAGCAATGGCCACGCGCGGCAGTGGTCGCGGTGATGATGATGCTGACGCTCTTCGTCATCGCCTTCAGCGCGATCATGTACGCCTATCGCAAGAGGGCCAGCCGATGACGCTGTTCCTGCGCGCCTATCTTGCCCTGATCGTCGGCTTCATCTTCCTGCCGATCGTCGTCAGCATGGCATTTTCGTTCAACGACGCGCGCTTCCCGACGCTGCCGCTCTCGGGGTTCACCACGATCTGGTACGAGACCATCTTTGCCGATCCCGATTTCTGGCGCGCGGCGAAAAACAGCCTGATCGTGTCGGGCTGCACCTGCGTCATCGCAACGTTCCTTGGGTTCTGCACGGCCTATACGGACTATCGCTACAGCTTCCGGGGCAAGAGCCTGTTTCTGGCAATCATCCTGCTGCCGCCGACCATTCCTCTGATTATCATCGCGCTGGCGATGCTGGCTTGGTTCAGCCGCGTCGGCATGTCGGGGCAGGTCGTCTCGATCATCGCGGCGCATACCGTGCTGACGGCACCTTTCGCGATGGCGATCATCCGGCTGCGCCTGTCCCAGATCGACGAGAGCCTTGAGGCCGCAGCCTGGAACCTTGGCGCCAGCGAATGGCGGGCGATGCGCGAGGTGATCTTGCCGTTCTGCAAACCGGCGATCCTGTCCTCGCTCTTCCTGACGGCGGCGGTGTCGTTTGACGAGTTCACCGTCTCGTGGTTCGTCAGCGGTTTGAACAAGACGCTGCCGGTCCACGTGCTGGAAATCGTGCAGGGCACGATCGACCCACAGGTGAACGCCATCGGCACGCTGGTCTTTGGTGTATCGATCACGCTGGTGGTGATCTCGCAGCTTCTCATCTTCTTCCGGTTACAAAAGGCGGCGTCATGACCGAGCCATTGGTTGTTCTCGAAAAGGTCGAAAAACGTTTCGATGATTTCGTCGCCGTGACCGGCGCGGACCTGACGATTGGCGAAGGCGAGTTCGTGGCGATCATGGGCCCGTCAGGGTGTGGCAAGACGACGACGCTGCGGATGCTGGCGGGGCTGGACGCACCGACCAGTGGCGAGATCCGGATTGCGGGCAAGGTCATGAATGCGGTGGCCGCGCATGAACGCGACACGCCGATGGTGTGGCAGAGCTTGGCGCTGTTCCCGTTTCTGAACGCCCGCGAGAATGTCGAATTCGGGTTGAAGATGCGCGGCGTCGATGCGGCGGAACGCAAGACGCGCGCGATGAACTGGCTGGAACGGATGGAGATTGCCGAGTTTGCCGAGCGCAATGTCGAAACGCTTTCGGGCGGGCAGCGGCAACGTGTGGCATTGGCGCGTGCCTTGGTGACCGAACCGCAGCTTCTGTTGCTGGATGAACCCCTGTCGGCGCTGGACGCACATCTGGTGATCCGGATGCAATCGGTGCTGACCAAGCTGCAGCGCGAATTGGGGATCACCTTTGTCTATGTCACGCATTCGCAATCCGAGGCCTTCGCGATGGCAGACCGCGTGGTCATCATGTCCCGGGGCGAGATTGCGCAGGTCGGCACCCCGCGCGAGGTTTATCGCGCCCCCGCCACGCGCTTCGTGGCCGAATTCGTGGGGCGAAACAACATTCTGCCGGGCAAGGTGGCGGCTGCGATGGGCGGATCGGTGACGGTCGAAACGGCACTGGGTGCTTTCGCGGTGCCGGGCGAGGCGGCTGTGGGGGCTGACGCCTCGATCGTTGTCTCGGCCGATATGATGCAGGTGGGCGGCGGCGAGAACACGATCGAGGCGACCGTGATCTCGGAGGAGTTTGTGGGCTCGATCGTGACCGCGTTTCTCGAAGCCAAAGACGGCACCGAGTTGAAAGTGCAGGTGCAGGAACGCGTGTTGGCCGATCTGGATTTGACGGCGGGGTCTACCGTGACACTGGGCTGGGCCACGAAAGACGGACATCTCTTGGTGGAGGGCACATGATCCAGAACCCGATCCAATGGCCGAACGGCGCGCGCTGTGCCTGCGCCATTACCTTTGATATGGATGCCGACAGCCTGATCCACATCGCACGGCCCGAGGACAGTCACGACCGGCTCTATCCGATTTCGATGGGACGCTATGGCCCGACGGTCGCGATCCCGCGCATCCTCGACACCTATCGGCGGCTGGGTCTCAAACAGAGCTTTTTCATCCCCGGCTGGTGTATGGAAACCTATCCCGAGGCGGTTGAGGCGATCCTTAAGGATGGGCACGAGATCGGGCATCACGGCTGGATCCACGAAGACCCGATCGTCACCAAGGGCGCAGCGCAGGAAGAGGCGTTCGAAAAGGCGTTGGATGTTCACAAGCGGATGACCGGTTCCAGCCCACGCGGCTATCGGGCGCCGGTCTATAACGTGACGCAGCAGGTGATCGACCTGCTGGTAAAGCACCAGTTCCGCTATGACAGTTCACTGATGGCGGATGACATCCCCTATGCCATGCAGACCAAGGGGGGGACGCTCTATGAGATGCCGGTGCATTGGGGCACCGACGACTGGCCGCCTTTCGCGCATTACGACGAGATTGGTTACATGATGCCGGTGCGCGGCCCCTCGGCGGGTTTGGAGGGGTTCTGGGAAGAGTTCGAAGCGCAGTACGAAGCGGGCGGGTTCTTCATGCTGATCGTACACCCGTTCCTGACCGGTCGGCTGGCGCGCTGGCGGCTGGTCGAGCAATGGCTGGAAACCACGCTGGCCGAGCGCGATGTCTGGTTTGCGCCTTTGGAGGCTATCGCCGATCATCTGGATACGGTCGCGGGGCTTCGTGTCGAGCACCTGCCGTATTACAACGAACCGCAAAGATAGGGAGACGCCTGATGTTGTCCGAAACCGACGAGAAGTTCCTGCGCATCGCCTATGACGAGGCCAAGGGGGGATATGACGAGGGCGGCTGCCCCATCGGCTCGGTTCTGGCGCGGGGCGACGAGTTGGTTGCGCAAGGCCGGAACCAGCGGGTGCAGAAAGGCGATCCGATTGCGCATGGCGAGATGGACGCGCTGAGGAAAGCGGGGCGACAGAAGACCTATCGCGACACCACGCTCTATACCTCGCTGTCGCCTTGCATGATGTGCACCGGCACGATCATCCAGTTCGGCATTCCGCGCGTCGTGATCGGCGAGAACACGACCTTCGGCGGCAACGAAGACCTGCTGCGCGAACGCGGGGTCGAGGTGATCATTGCGGATGATCCGGACTGCATCGCCCTGATGACCCGGTTCATCGAAGAAAAGCCCGAGCTTTGGAACGAAGACATCGCGGCGGATTGAATGTCGAGCCTAAGCACTGGCGCCGCGGCGCTGCCGGACGGTCGGATCATCGAAGACACCGTGGTGCCCGCGCGCGCCCCGTGGAGTGCGGTTGTCGCCAAGGGCCAGGTCCTGCGGTTGATCGATATCGAAGGCCAGCAGGCGATTGATTTCCTGTGTTTCGGCGCCGATCCCTATGAGGGTGAGGTTGAGCGCTATCACATGCCGAACACGATCAAGATCCCGAAGAACATTCTTCTGGGGCAGGGCACGGTGCTCTACTCGCAATTTGCGCGTCCGATGATGACGATAACCGACGACAGTTGCGGCGGGCATGACACCATCTTCGGTTGCTGCTCCTTCGCCGTCGATCAGGTGCGCTATGGCAAACAGAACGGCGAGTGTTGCCAACGCAACTTCGAGCGCGAATTGGCAACGCACGGTCTTGGGCCCGAGCATGTGGTGGCGAACGCCAATTTCTTCATGAACGTGCCGGTGGCAGCCGACGGTCATGCCGAGATCACCGACAGCCAGTCACGCCCCGGCGACTATGTTGATCTGCGTGCCGAGATGGACGTGATCGCTGTCCTCTCGAACTGCCCGCAAGAGCTGAACCCGGCTGCGGGCGCAGGCCCGACACCCATTCGCGCCATCGTTTTCGATCCCGCCTAGTCCCTGATGTCATGCCACAAAGCCGGTGCAGGCTGCTTTGCGACGACTACTGGACACAAATGTCTAGCGCTGGGCCAAATCCCGCGCTAGCGTCAGCTTCGGAACGGAAGTCGGGAGGTCGTTCATGAAGTCGCACTATCGAGTCGTGGTCATCGGGGGCGGCGTTGTCGGCGCTTCGGTTCTTTATCATTTGGCCAAGTTCGGCTGGAGCGACGTGGTCATGCTGGAACGGCGACGTCTGGCGTCGGGATCCTCGTGGCATGCAGCCGGTGGCATTCACGCGCTGAATGCCGACCCGAACATGGCAGCGCTTCAGGCCTATACCATCGATCTCTTGTCCGAGATCGAAGCCGAAAGCGGCCAGAATATCGGGTTGCACATGACCGGCGGCCTGACGCTGGCCGGCACGCCCGAGCGATGGGAGTGGTTGCAGGCGAACTATCGCATCTTCCAGTCCATCGGCATTGATGATTGCGAACTGATTTCGCCGGAAGAGGCGCAGAAGCGCTGCCCGATCATGTCGACCGAGGGCGTCTTGGGTGCGATGTGGGCCGACCGCGAAGGCTATATCGACACGACCGGCACCGTTCAGGCCTATGCCACGGCGGCGAAGAAGCGGGGCGCTGCGTATTACGAGGAAACCAAGGTCGACCGCCTAACGCAAACGGCTGATGGTTGGATTGTGCACACCGACAAGGGCGACATTGCGTGCGAGAATGTGGTGAACGCAGGCGGTCTGTGGGCCAAGCAGGTCGGGCGTATGGCGGGGATCGAATTGCCGGTCTCGCCCTTGAAGCACCACTACCTGATCACCGACAGCATCCCTGAAGTGGCCGCCGCCGATTTCGAGATGCCGATGACGGTCGACCTCGAAGGGTTCACCTATATGCGGCAGGATCAGCATGGCGTGTTGGTCGGCATCTATGAGATCGAGCACGAGCATTGGGCGATGGATGGTGCGCCGTGGGAATATGGCGAGGAACTGTTTCAGGAGCAGCTTGACCGGATCGAGAACGAATTGACGCTGGGCTTCGCGCGCTATCCAGCCATTCAGGACGTGGGCATCAAGACATGGGTCAACGGGGCGTTCACGTTCTCGCCCGATGGCAACCCGCTGGTCGGTCCGGTGCCGGGCAAGCGCGGCTATTGGTCGGCCTGCGCGGTGATGGCGGGCTTCCTGCAAGGGGGTGGGGTCGGCAAGACGTTGGCCGAATGGATGATCCATGGCGAGCCCGAGGCTGACGCATGGTCGATGGATGTGGCGCGCTATGGGCCTTTTGCCGAGAACAAGCGTTACATCCGCGAGACGACCGGCCAGTTCTACTCGCGCCGCTTCGTGATGACCTATCCGAACGAGCAACTGCCGGCAGGTCGTCCTTTGAAGATGGCGCCGGCGCATGACGCGATGACCGAGGCGGGCTGCAAGTGGGGCGTCAGCTGGGACTTGGAAGTGCCGCTCTATTTCGCGCCCAAGGGGTTTGAAGAGACGCCGACGCTGAAGCGCTCGAACGCATTCCCGATCGTCGCCGAGGAATGCAAGGCGATCCGAGAGGGCGTCGGGCTTCTCGATATCACGGGCTTCAGCCGCTACGAGATCAGCGGGCCGAATGCCGAAGCGTGGCTGGATGGGTTGCTGGCGACGAAACTGCCGGGGCCGGGGCGCGCGCGGCTTGCCGTGATGCTGGCGCCGAACGGGCGGTTGAAGGGCGATCTGACGTTGCTCAACTGGGGCGACGGAACGTGGTGGCTGATGGGCAGCTACTACCTGCGTGCCTGGCACATGCGGTGGTTCAACGACCACCTGACCGAAGGCGTCACGGTGCGCGATCTGGGCGAGGAGATCTGCGGCTTTGGCCTGGCCGGGCCGAAATCACGCGCGGTGATCGAGAAGCTGGCCGAGCAGGATATCAGCGCCTTGCCGTTCATGGGCTGCGGGCATTTCGATATCGGAATGGTGCGCGCGCATGTGGCGCGGATGTCGGTCACCGGCGAAATGGGCTTCGAGATCAACTGCCGGTATGGCGATCACATCGCGCTGCGCCGGATGTTGCTTGAGGCCGGCGCCGAGGAAGGGCTGCGCGAATGCGGTTTCAACGCCATGCTCTCGACCCGGATCGAAAAGAGCTTTGGCATTTGGTCCGCCGAGTTCACGCAGGATCGGACGCCAGGTATGACCGGCATGGATCGGTGGATCGCGTGGGACAAGGGCGCGTTCACCGGCCGCGAGGCGGCACTGGCCGAGCGTGACGGGAACGGACCGGCACAAATGCTGGTGACGCTGGAAGTTGATAGTGCCGACGCCGATGCCAGCGGCTATGAGCCGGTCTGGCAGGGCGACACTCTGGTTGGGTTTGTCACGTCGGGCGCCTATGGGCACACGGTTGGCAAGTCGATTGCGATGGCCATGGTCGATGTTGGTGCTGCGGAACCAGGGACCGATCTGAGCGTGCATGTTGTCGGCGCGTCCCGCTCGGCCAAGGTGATTGCGCCGTCTCCCTATGACCCCGAAGGTCGGGCGATGCGGGGATGAGCCGCCGCCGCCGCGCCCCTCGCGGTGAGAGCGCCGCCAAGCGGCAGGTTAATTATCGCCGTCTGCGCAATCCGTTTCCGCCAATGGATGTCTTCAGCGCGGACGAGATCGCGTCGATGCATGACGCGGCTTTGCGAGCGCTGGAAGAGTTGGGCGTCAAGGTGTTGCTGCCCGAGGCGCGGGCGCTGTTCCAGACGGGCGGCGCGCGGGTCGAGGGCGAGATGGTCTTCATCGGGCGCGAGATCGTCCAAGTGGCATTGGCCAGCGCGCCGCGTTCGATCACCTGTCGGGCCGGGTCGCGGGACCGGGACGTGGTGCTGGAACTTGGCGCGCTCAACTTTCAACCGGGGGCCGGGGCGCCTCATGCCACCGACCGGGTGCGGGGGAGGCGACCGGGCACGGCACGCGACTTTCGCGAGTTGGTGCAACTGACGCAGCATTTCGATGTGCTGAACATGATGCCGCCCTTGATCGAGCCTCAGGATGTGCCGACGCATCTGCGCCATTACTTCACGATGGAAACGCAGCTTGCCCATAGCGACAAGCTGCCTTTCATCTTTTCGCGCGGGACGCCGCAGGTCACGCAAAGCTTCGAGATATTGCGTGATTTCAGGGATTTGAGCGACGCAGAATTCGAGGCAGCACCCCATTGCTATACGATCATCAACACCAATTCCCCGCGCGTGCTTGATGTGCCGATGGCGCAAGGTCTGATCGACTTTGCGCGTGCGGGGCAGGTCTCGATCGTGACGCCGTTCACGCTGATGGGGGCGATGGCGCCGATCACGGTGGCGGGTGCCATCACACTGAGCCATGCCGAGGCCCTGGCGGCGATCACGCTGACCCAGTTGGCACGTCCCGGCGCGCCGGTCTGCTATGGCACTTTCACGTCGAATGTCGACATGAAGTCGGGCGCGCCTGCCTTCGGGACGCCCGCGCATTTTCAGGCCTCGCTCGCCGCCGGGCAGTTGGCCCGCATGGTCGGGCTGCCTTGGCGCAGCGCTGCCGGGTCGGCCTCGAACTTGAACGACGTGCAGGCCGCGAACGAGAACCAGATGGGTCTTTGGGGATGTCTGCTGGCAGGGGCCACGGTCGTCATCCACTCGGCGGGATGGCTCGAAGGGGGGCTGACGGTCAGCTATGAGAAGCTGGTCTGCGATGTCGAAGTGCTGAACATGGTGGCCGAGCTTTGCGCCGGTGCTGCAGCGGGCGACAGCGAGATCGGGTTCGACGCCTTGGCCGAAGTGCCGCCCAGCGGGCATTTCTTTGCCGCCGCGCAGACCATGGCCCGGTACCAGACCGAATTCTATGAGCCTGTCGTGCATGACTATGCCAATTTCGGAACGTGGGAAGAACGGGGCGCCGAAGATGCGAACACACGGGCCACGAAGATATGGCAAGACATTCTTGCTGATCCCAAGGGTCCGCTTGTCGATCCTGACCGGTTGCAGGCGATGAAGGATGATATTGCCAAACGGACGGAAGCGGGCGGTGCCCCGCCGGAAAGCTGAGCCATGGCGAAACCCGTTCTGCACCGGGACGATCCGGACAAGGAGCCGCTGGTCGGCAATGTGAAGGTCACCCGGCAGGATTGGCTGAACGTTGCGATGGACGTGCTGGTCAGCGACGGGGTCGAACGGGTGAAAGTGCTCGACCTCGGCCAGCGGCTGGGCGTGTCTCGGTCGAGTTTCTATTGGTACTTCAAATCTCGGCAGGAACTGCTCGACGCCTTGTTGCAGCATTGGCAGGACACCAACACAGCGGCCATCGTGACCAAGGCCGAGGCTCCGGCAGAAACGATAACCGAGGCCGTCTGCAACTTCTTCCACTGCGTGATCGATGAACGGCTGTTCAACAATCCACTGGATTTTGCGGTGCGCGACTGGGCGCGGCGCTCGGGCAAGGTGCGGCGCATACTGGATCAATCGGACGCGACGCGCGTCGACGCTTTGGCCCGCATGTTCGCGCGCTTCGACTATCCGGCCGACGAAGCCGCGATCCGGGCGCGGGTGCTATACTTCATGCAATTGGGGTATGATCTGGCCGAGTTGAACGAAGCGACCACGGACCGGTTGCGGCAGGTGCCGATGTACCTCTTTTGCTTCACCGGTCAGCAGCCCTTGCCGTCCGAGATCGAGGCGTTCGGGGCCTATGCGCGGTCGGCCACAGAAGGAGAAGCATCGTGAGTATCTTGTCGGTGACGCGCCGGGCATTGGCGGGGGGCGAGAGCATCAAGCTGGGGCCGGGACACCATGCGATCTATGTCGTCGCGGGCGACGGGCGCTTGGCGGGCGACGCTTTGCGTGACGGGGCATATGGCATGGCGGGCGACGTGGTTTCTGCGGCTGGTCACGGTGCTGAGTTCGTGCTGTTTCGACTGGCCGACGATGCGTTGGAAGATGCACTGCTGACCATGCCGATCACGTCCACGGGCGAGGTTGTGTTCCGGTTGGACCAGATCAGTTTCCCGCCCGGTGCGATTGCCTATACCCATGTTCATGCCGGGCCGGGCATCCGGTACTTGCTGCAGGGGTCGCTGGAGGTTGCCTCGGATCATGGTGCTCCGGTCATGGGGCCGGGCGAGCCTTGGGTCGAGGAGGCCAACAGTGCGGTGCGGGCCACGGCCGGTGACACCGGCGAAACCGCTTTCGTACGCGCCTCGGTCCTGCCGTTGGAATATCTCGGGAAACCGTCGATCCGGTACACCGATCCGGCCGAAGATGACTTGCCCCGGTTGCAAACCAACACGCGGTTCTTCGATCAGGTCATATCGCTTTAGCTGTCGTGGTCCGAGAGGCTGGAGCCTTGCCAGTTCGGGTCGGGCTCGGCGGGTTCCGAGGCCAATCCCGCCGCGTGAATGCCGGCGATTGCACAAAACTCGTCCTTTTCCGAGGTATCACCGCTGATCCCGACTGCGCCGATGCCCGCGCCCTCGGCATCCAGCACCATAACGCCGCCGGGTACCGGGATCATCCGGCCCTCGGATGCAGCGGCCAGTGCGTTGACGAAGGTGGGTCGCGCCGACAACCGGTCGCGGATCAAGCGGCTGGATATCCCCATGCCCAAAGCACCCCAGGCTTTGCCGAACGCCACCTCAAGCCTCATGATCCCCGAGCCATCTTCGCTTTGCATCGCAACCATGCGACCGCCGCTGTCCAGCACCACCACAGTCAAGGGCAGCATGTCGTGCGACCGGCCCGTTTCCAGGGCGGCCTGAATGATCGCGTTGGCGGTGGTCAGAGGCAGGCTCTGTTTCAGTCGATGAACACTATCCATTTGCGCGCATAAGCTCCGGCAGCCATGTGACGATCTCGGGGAACGCCAGCAACAGGGCGATGGTGATGACATCGGCGATGAAGAACAAGGCGATGCCGCGGAAGATCTTGCCCAACGGGATGTCGGGCCGCACCCCGTTCACGACGAAGCAGTTCAAGCCGATGGGCGGTGTGATCAGGCAGACCTCGGCCATTTTCACGACGATGATGCCGAACCAGATGCTGTCGAAGCCAAGCGCCATAACCGCCGGATAGACCACCGGCAGTGTCAGCAGCAGCATCCCGATGGCATCCATGAACATGCCAAGGATCGAATAGGCGATCAGGATGCAGATCATGATGACCATGGGCGAGGCTTCGAGGCTGAGGATCCAGTTGGTGAACGCCTCGGGCAGGCCCGAGAAGCCAAGGAACCGGACAAAGATCAGCACGCCCCAGATCAGCGAGAAGATCATCGCCGTCAGTTTCGCGGCTTCCATCAGCGCATCTTTGATCGTGTGCAGTTTTGTGCCGCGCAAAAGGGCCAATAGGAAAACGACAAGCGCGCCGAGGGCACCTGCCTCGGTCGGTGTGGCCCAGCCGTTGTAGATCGCTGACATGATGATGACGACGACGACAAGGATGGGGGAAATGCCAGGCAGCGACCGTGCCCGATCCCCCCAGGTGTAGCCGGTGACGGGGGGTGCATCGGCGGGACGGTAAAGCGCCCAGACAATGATGATGCCCGCATAGACCAAGGCTGAGACGGCACCCGGCAAGAAGCCCGCAAGCAGAAGCTCGGCCACGGATTCCTCGACGATGATGGCGTAGATCACGAGGATCGCCGAGGGCGGGATCAAGGTGGCGAGCGTCCCGCCTGCCGCCACGACCCCGGCGGCGAGTTTCTTGTCATAGCCGTATTTCAGCATCTCGGGGATGGCGACGCGGCTGAAGACAGCGGCGGTCGCCGTCGATGCGCCCGAGACGGCGGCGAAGCCTGCCGTGGCAAAAACGGTCGACACAGCCAGACCGCCCGGCACCCAGCCGACCCATTTGCGGGCGGCGTCGAAAAGCTGCTGGGTCATGCCCGCATGGAACGCAAGGAAGCCGATGAAGATAAACATCGGCAGGACCGACAGCGCATAGGTCGAGGATTTGGAATGCGGGATGGTGCCGATGATCCCGGCAGCCGGACCCCAGCCCAGAAGCTCGACCAGACCGAACAGGCCGACAAGGGCGGCGGCGAAGACGACGCGCACGCCGATGAAGATCATGAAGAACAGGAAGCCGAGGCCGATCAGGCCGACCAGAAGCGGGTCGTCGAAGCCGATACCGAGGATCACTTGCCACCCTCCGCGTCTTCGCCAAGGGCGTGGTCCATCTCATCCTTCGCCTGTTCCGCGACGGTCTGGATTCGGGCGATGCCGACGGGTTCCAGCGAGGGGTCATGGAACAGCCGGATCGAGCCAAGCAGTTGCACGAAAAGCCGCACCCACCAGATGGCAAAGGCAATAGGCACCAGCAGTTTCGAAGGCCAGACCGGGTATTCGGCGTCAATCGTGCTGTCGCCCAGTTCATAGGCGCGCATGAAGTGGCCCCAGCCATGGTAAATCAGCACCCCAATGATGAAGAGTGCCAGCAGCGTGCCTATGATCTCGGCCCCCCAAAGCGTGCGGCCCTTGAAGCGGCCGATCAGGATTTCCATCCGGATATGCGCGCCCATGCGCTGGCAATAGGCGGCGCCAAGAAAGGCCATCGACGCCATCGAAAGCTCGACCAGATCGATGTAACCGGCAATCGGAGAGTTGAAGACGGTGCGGAACAGGATCTGCGCGCTGCCAAGCACCATCAGCGTAAAAATCGCCAAGGCGGCCAACAGGTTGGCAAGGTCTTCCACCGGGCGCATGGCGCGATCAAGCTGGCCCAGAACGCCGCCCGCCTCGGGCGCTGATGTTGGAGTGTTCACGACCGCCCCACCTTATGTTCGTGTCGGAAGGGGCGTGGTCACGCCCCTTCACGGTGTCACGTTACTGCGACATTGCCTCGTCGGCATAGGTGAAGATCGCGTCGAACACGGCTTGCGCGTCGAACTTGTCGGCATTGGCCGCAATCCACTCGTCCCAGACCGGCTGACCGGCGATCTCGCGGAAGCGGGCCAGTTCTTCGTCCGAATAGGTGATCTTGGTCATCGTCTCTTCGAACATCGGCAGGTTCTTCTTGTCCTGCTCGGCATAGGCCGCCTGCGTTACGTCCATGACCATGTCACGGTTGTCCATCAGCAGCGCCTGATACTGCGGGGGCAGTGAATCGTAGGATGTCTTGTTGAAGACCCAACCGCATTCCGAAGTGCCGGGGGCAAGGTTCGAGGTGTACCACTCGGCCTCGTCGCTGATCTTGAACGACACGTGGGCATAGGTGAAGGGGAAGGCGGCGGCATCCAGTGCGCCCCGCTGGAACGCGGTCGAGGTTTCGCCGGCTGGCAGCGTCTGCTTCACCGCGCCAAGTTTCTCCATCGCCGTACCAAGGCCACCACCGGCGCGCACGCGCTTGCCAGCCCAGCCTTCCAGCGTGTCAGGCACCGGGCCTTTGCCAAGGATCTCGTATTGCGGCAGCAGGCCCGAGACATAGGGAATGGCGTTCCACTTCTCCATGTCCGCGACGATGGCAGGGTGTTCCATCATCTTCGAGCGGACGTATTTGTCGACCTCGGGGTCGCCCAGCGGCAGGAACGGCAGCGAGAAGACCATCCACGCCGGGTTCTTGCCCGGGTGATAGAAGTTGCAGATTGCGGCGCCTTCAAAGGCGTTGAGTTTCAACCCGTCAAGGTTCTCGCGATTCGAGGAAAGCTGAGCGCCATAGAAGATCTTGATCTCGAAATTGCCGCCGGTTTCCTCGGACACTTTGGCGGCGAGCTCTTCCATGCCAGCCGACAAGGCACGCGGGTTGCCCCACATGGATAGCTTCCAGAAAACCTTTGGGCCTTCGACATTTGCGGCCTCTGCGGGGGTGCTGAACGACCCTCCGAACAGCGCGGCGGCGGCAAGCAGGGCCGGTGCGATTGTTTTGAATGTCATTCTTTCCTCCTGTTGGTCGAGCGCGCGCGACAAAGTTCGCTCGCTCTTCTTTCTCGTAGCCAGCTTCACCGATTTAATGGCCGCTTGTCAAAAAAAATCGATATTATTGTTGAGTGAAGCATAAAACCTGCGCTAAGGTTTTCGCAAGACGGGCTGAACATGGCGACAAGCCAGCCCGAGAATCTGCTCTAGGGAGGAAAAATTCATGCGTATTTTCAGAACTTTGGCGGCTGTCAGTTGCGCCGTCTTGGTGTCTGCATCGGTGCAGGCGCAGGAACTTCGGATCGGAACGGCAAGCCAGGGTGGCGCGTTCTATCCGGTGGGTCAGGCGATCTCGTCGCTGGTTGGGGAACATGCCGAGGGGCTGACAATGGTGCCCGTCGTCACCCAGGGCTCGGTGCAGAATCCGCGGCTGGTGAACTCGGGCGAAGTGGACATCGCAATCACCAACAACAATCTCGCCGTTCTCGCGAACAAGGGCGTCGGACCCTATAAAAGCGGTGGCGCGATGAACTTGCGTGCGATTGGCTCGCTGCATTTCAGCGTGCTGCACATGATGACGCTGGACGGATCCGACATTAACAGCGTCGCTGATCTCAAGGGCAAGCGCGTCGCGGTCGGCCCTGCAGGTGGTGGCACGATCCCGTTCATGGGGCAGGTGCTGGGGCTTTACGGGCTTTCAATGGATGACATTACGCCCAGTTTCCTGAGCTATGCCGACGGGTTCAGCCAGTTGTCGGATGGCAATGTCGATGCCGCCTTCGCGCTGTCGGGGTATCCGGCGGGTGCCGTGATGCAGGCGCAGGCCAACAAGAAGCTCAAGTATATCCCACTGACCGCCGAAGACGTGGCCACAGCGCTGGAGAAGTTCCCGAACTACAACGAGGTCGTGATCCCGGCGGATGTCTATAACACCGATGCGGACGGCACGCTTCTGGGCGTCAACAACATGCTGGTTGTGGATGCCGGTATGGCCGATGACGTGGCGATGAAACTGGCGGCGGCGATCTATGACAACATGGATGCCTTCCGGGCCGAAAACGCCCACGCCCGCCAGATTGTGCCCGAGCGTTCGCTTGAATTGCGCATCCCGCTGCATCCCGGCGCGGAAGCCTATTTCAAGAAGTAACCAAACCCTTTGAACCAAAGGGCGGCGGAGCATGATGCGTCATGCTTCGCCGCAAGGTCGCGGCATGAATGAACTGATCGACAAGATTTTTGCCCGTGGCGTGACCATCGTCGCTTTTGTCATCGGGTCCTTTCACCTGCTGAACGTGTCGGGTCTGGTGGTGCTGTCGACCCGCGACATCCGCATCTTCCACCTGATGATGATGCTGGTCCTGCTGTTCATGACACGGGCCACGCTGAAACGGCTGGAAGCGTCTGCCGCTGACAAACTGCTGCGCGTCGCCCTGATCGGCATCAGCGTCGCATCCTGCGTCTATCTGATGACCCGGTGGAAAGACATTGCCTTCAGCGGCGGGGCCACCGTGCCGATGGACGCATGGGTTGGCATTGTCGTGTTGTTTCTGGTGTTGGAAGCCGCGCGGCGCGGGGTCGGGCTGGTGCTGGCGATCATTTGCCTGATCTTCTTCACCTATCCGTTCTATTCGCAATACCTGCCGGGTGTGCTCTATGGCCGGGGCTATAGCGTGACCCGGATGTCCGAATTCCTGACGACCACCAGTCAGGGCGTTTTCGGCATCCCGCTTGGCGTTTCTGCGACCTATATCATCCTGTTCTCGATCTATGGCGCCTTCCTGAGTGCTTTCGGGGCAGGCGACTTCTTCTTCAAGCTGGCCTCGCGCGTCACACAAGGGATGCGTGCGGCGGGGGCTAAGACGGCGGTGATCTTCTCGACGCTTCTGGGCATGATTTCGGGGTCTGCGGCGGGCAATGTGGCGGTGACCGGCACGCTGACCATCCCGATGATGAAGAAGGAAGGCTATCAGCCGCATCAGGCCGGGGCGATCGAAGCCGTGGTCTCGACCGGTGGGCAGATCATGCCGCCGGTGATGGGGGCCGCGGCTTTCATCATGGCCGAGGTGGTGGGCACGCCCTATTCGAACGTGATGAAAGTGGCGCTGGTGCCCGCGCTTCTGTTCTTTGCGTCGCTCTTTTTCGTGGTGCATCTGCAAGCGGCCAAAAGCGGGTTGGAGCCGTCGCGCGCACCGGTGGACGAGGACGAGACGACGCTGATGATCCTGCTGAAGGGGGGGCAATACATCATCCCCTTCGCGACGCTGATCGCGATGATGCTGAACGGGTTCTCGCCCTTCAAGGCGTCGTTCTATTCGATCCTTGTCCTGCTGGGTTGCCACATCATCTGGACCCGCCGGATCGGGCTGGACCTGTTCGTGAAATCCGCGACAGCCATCACCGAGGGCGCCAAGGCCGTGATCCCGATTGCGGTGGCCTGCGCCGCGGCGGGGATCATTGCGGGCACGCTGGGGATCACCGGGCTGGGCTCGAAGATCTCGGGCCTGATCGTTTCGGCCTCGGGCGGCTACATTTTCGTGGCGCTTCTGCTGACGATGCTGACGGCGATCATTCTTGGCATGGGGCTGCCGACCACGGCGGCGTATCTTGTGTTGGCAACCGTCGTTGCACCGGCGCTGGCCAAGATGGGCCTGCCGCTTTTGACCGCGCATCTCTTCGTCTTCTTCTATGGCTGCGTCTCGACGATCACGCCGCCGGTTGCGCTGGCGTCCTATGTGGCCGCCGGGATTGCGAAGGCCGATATCAACAAGGTCGGCTGGACCGCATTCGCCTATGGCATCACCTGTTACATCCTGCCATTCATGTTCGTCTTTGGTCCCGGACTGATGCTGGAAGGGCCGGTCTTGCAGATCGCCCTTGCCATCGTCAGCGCGGCGATTGGCGTCTTCGGTATCGCCTCGGCCGTGATCGGATACGCGACAGGTCCGCTTCCGACGGTCATGCGCATCGTCGCGGCAGCGGCAGGTCTTGCCTTGCTGCATCAAGGATGGATGACGGATATCGCTGGCTTGGCGGGGCTGGCACTTGTGCTTGCCCGTCGGCAGGCCGCGCTACAGAACACCTGAAGGAGCCCCCATGGCACGAGAATTTCGCCGCATCGTCACCGGACATGATGAGACGGGCAAGGCCATCGTCGTCAGCGATGCCGTCGCCACGCAATATCTTGAGCGCCCGAACCGCCCGGGCGTGCGTCTGACCAACCTCTGGATCGAGCGCGGCAGCCCGGCCGAGTTCGACGGCCCGACCGAGACCTGCCACGGCGATTTCGTTCTGCATCCGCCGCATCTGGGCAGCACCTTCCGGGTGATCGAGTTCCTGCCCGAAGACCCCGAGGTGATGAAAACGCTGGACGGCAAAGCGGCCTTTGGCGAAATGGGGGCGGCTGCGAATATCGTTGAAGGCGGGCGGCATCCGTTCATGCACCGGACCGACTCGCTGGACTATGCCATTGTGCTCTCGGGCGAGATCTGGATGGTGATGGACGAGGAGGAGGACGACGTGCTTCTGAAAGCGGGTGATACGCTGATCCAGCGCGGCAACAACCATGCGTGGTCGAACCGCGGCACCGAGCCTTGCGTGATGGCATTCGTGCTGATCGACGGGGTCAGTCAGCGGGACGCGCCCGAAGACGAGCAGAAGGGCATTCACCGGTGAGCCTTGTCGATTGAGCTTTTGATCCTTGTGTGTGTCGCCTTTGTTCTGGGCGGCATTCTGAAAGGGGCCACCGGGGCAGGGGCGCCGTTTCTGGCTGTGCCGCTGATGGCGATCCTGATTGATGTGCCTTTCGCGGTCGCAGTGTTCCTGATGCCAAACATCGTCTCGAACGCGTGGCAGGTCTGGACCTATCGCGATGACTTCCCCGAGTGGCGGTTTTCGTGGGGTTTTGCCATTGCGGGGCTGGTCGGGGCGTTCGTCGGAACCTTTGCGCTGGCGCTCTTTTCAAGCGGTGTGCTGACCACAAGCGTGGCGCTGGTCGTGCTGGCCTATGTCGCGTTCCGGCTGGCCAATCCCGGCTGGTCGTTGACATGGCCGCAAGCCCAGAAGCTGGTTCTGCCAATGGGCGGGATCGGCGGCATCTTCCAAGGCGCGATTGGGCTATCGGCCCCGATCTCGGTGACGTTCATGAGCGCGGTCGGCCTGGCCCGGGCGCAGTTCATTCCCATCATGTCGCTCTATTTCCTCTGCATGGCCAGCATGCAGCTGCCGACGCAAGTCGGGCTGGGGATCATGACGTGGGAGCGGTTCGTCTATTCCTGCCTTGCCGTCATACCGCTGCTGTTGGGCATGCCGATTGGCGAGTATCTGGGCAAACGGTTCTCGAAAGCCGTGTTCGACAAGGTGATCCTTGGCGTACTCACGCTGTTGGCGCTGCGCCTGCTGACGCTGAACTGGTTCTAGATGACGTTGATCGTCACCGAGCCCAGGCCGTCGGCGCTCATCTCCATCACGTCGCCGCGCTGGACCGGGCCGACACCGGCCGGTGTGCCGGACTGGATGACGTCGCCCGGGGCCAGTTCGAAATACTCGGACAGGTACGAGATCATTTCGGGCACCTTCCAGATCATCTGGTTAAGGTCGCCTTCCTGACGCACCTCGCCATTCACGCGCAGTGCGATGGCGCCCGCGTTCAGAAGTCCGGTCGACGCGACCGGATGGATCGGGCCGATGGGCGCCGAGCGTTCAAAGGCTTTGCCGATTTCCCATGGCCGCCCCATCTTCTTTTGCGCGCCCTGCAAGTCGCGGCGCGTCATGTCTAGCGACAGCGCATAGCCGAAGATGTGGCTTTCAGCTTCCTCAAGCGGAATGTTGGTGCCGCCCGATTTCAGCATCACGGCGACCTCCACTTCGTGATGGACGTCCGAGGAATGCGGGGGGTAGGGGAAGTCGCCCGATGGGTCGAGATTGTTGGGGTTCTTCTGGAAGAAAAACGGCGGTTCCCGGTCGGGGTCATGGCCCATTTCGATCGCGTGGGCGGCATAGTTCCGGCCAATGCAATAGACCCGGCGAACCGGGAAAAGGGCGTCGGACCCGGCGATGGGCAGCCCCACGATTGGCGGTGTCTCAATAGCATAGCTGGTCATCTGGAACCCCCCTCGTTTTTGTCTGTTACCTTGTCCCCATAGCGCAGCCAATCGATCAGATCAATCGGAACCAATTCATCAAAACGCACAAATTTTGTTGATTGATCGACGAATCTGCGGCAAATTACGAACCAATACGCTAAATTGATCGATCAATCTGGGGCTGATGTGAGTACGCTTGAACGCTTCGACAGAGAGGACGCAATCGCCGCCCTGACCGCCTTCATTCGCGACGGCGGCTATAGCCCCGGTGATCGTTTGCCACCCGAGCGCGAGTTGATCGTCAGCCTTGGCATGCGCCGCAATTCGCTTCGGCGTGCGCTTGAGGCGCTGGAGCTTGAAGGGGCGATCTGGCGACATGTCGGCAAGGGGACGTTCGTTGCGGCAAAGGGCGGGGATACCGCGCTTTCGTCGCTGGCTGGTCTCGCCAAGCAGGTGACGCCGGTGCAGTTGATGCGGGCGAGGCTTGCACTGGAGCCTGCGATCACGCGTGAAGCGGCGATCAACGCGTCGGGCGAGGCGGTCGCCCAGTTGAAGCTGGCCCGCGACCGCGCGGTCGATGCCCCGAACTGGGATGACTACGAAGCGCAGGACGACCTTTTGCACCGCGCCATTGCCGAGGCGACGGGCAATCCCTTGTTGTTGGCGCTGTTCGATCAGTTGAACCAGGTCCGCCGTGCAGTTGCATGGAAAACCGTGGTACGCACATCGGACCGGCCGCCCCGCACACACACAAGTTTTGCCGAACACGACGCCATCCTGGACGCCATCGAGGCGCGCGATCCGGGCGAGGCGCATACCGCAATGCGCAAGCATTTGGGGTCCGTGTCCGCACGCCTATTCGAGGAGACCTGACACGAGCAGCAGCTGGGAAGAAGACGCCAAAGCAGCGCGAAGCCCGGAGACAAGAATTCAAGGACCGTCTTTAAGGGAGGAGACTTATGAGACATCTTTTGAAAAGGGCAGCCGGCCTTGCGCTGGCGCTGCCAGTGGCGGTCAGTCTGACCGTAGGCGCTGCTTCGGCCGAGAAAATCCGGATCGCTCTGGCGGAAACGCCCTCTGACGAGCTGGCGGCGTTCTTCGTGGCGCTGGATCGGGCAAAGGCCAATGGTCTGGATTATGAATGGACCGCGTTCTCGGACGAGGAACTGGCCATTCAGGCGGTGCTGAGCGGGCAGATGGATATCGGGTTCGGCACGCCTTACGCGGCGATGCAACGCTCGAAAGCGCCGATCCGCATTCTGTTCCAACTCTCGAAGCTCAAATTTTTCCCGGTCACGACCAAGGCTTACTCGAAGCTTGAAGACCTGAATGGCGAACCGATCCTGCTGCACAGCCGCGGCGGTGGCACGGATTCGATTGCGAACGTGATCGAGGATCGCCTGAACATGGAGTTCGGTGACCGGTCCTATGTGCCGGGGTCGTCCAACCGCGTGGCCGCACTGCTTGGGGGCCGGGCTGATGCGACAATCATCGACTTGTCGAACAAGAACAAGCTGATGCGGTCAGAAGCCGGGTCGAATTTCAACGTGCTTGAAATGTTTGACGTGGAAGCCAGCGACGAGGCGCTCTTTGGCAATCTCGACTGGATCCAGAACAACGAGGAAGACGTGCAGATCTTCGTCGATGCGCTGGTGAGCACATGGTCCGACATGCACAAGGATCCGACGATGATCCGGCGCGAGACCAACCCGGACGGCCCAATCGGGCAACTGCCGCCGGAAATTCTGGCCGAGCTTGACGGGTTCTATTCGGACGCGGTCGAGGCCGGGCTCTATTCGCCGGATGGTGGCGGACGCACCGCGGCCACGGCCGATATGGAGTGGTATTCGGCGGCCGGGCAACTGGACGGTGATCCGGCGTCGCTGAACATCGAGGACTTCTGGTACCTCGCGCCACTCGACAAGGCGATGAAGTGACCTGACGCGATCCGTCGCTGCGCCGGTCACCGGCGCGGCGGCTCTTACGACAAAGGACCGAGCCATGGTAAGCCGCTCTCTCTTGCTGAAGATACTTTCTGCGTTGATCCTGTTCGGCGCATGGGAGATCGCGGGCCGTATCCCGGTCAGCCTTGCATTTCCGACGTTCCTGGAATCGATGTCGGCGCTTTTCCGGATGATGGGCGATGGCACGCTTTGGGTGGCCTATGCCGAGACGTTGCAACCGCTTGTCGTCGGGGTCGCGATCTCGGCCTTCCTTGGCATTGGCATCGGGTTGTGGGTCGGTCTTAGCAAGACCTTCGACTGGCTCTTTTCCCCGATCTTCATCGTCATGCAGGCCGCACCCCTTGCCGCGCTGATTCCGCTGCTGGTTCTGGCCTATGGCATCGGGCTGACATCCAAGGTGCTGGTGGTCTGCATCATGGCCATGCCGGTGATCGTGCTGAACACGTCAAGCGCGGTGCGGAACACGCCCAACTCGATGAAGGAAATGGCGCGATCCTATCTGGCCAGTGATCTGGACGTCATTCTCAAGGTCATAATCCCGGCCGCCTCGCCGGTCATCTTTGCCGGTTTGCGCCTTGGCGTGTCGGCAGGCTTTATCGGTGCGATCCTAGCCGAGTTGAAGATTACGCCCACCGGCGTTGGCGACATCATCACCTTCAGCCGATCCATTGCCGATTATCCCAGCATGTATGCGGCTATCTTCTCGATCATTCTTCTGGCGGTTCTGTTCCTGAACCTGCTGGAAGCCATCGAGTCCACCCTCTTCAAAGGAAACCAACGTGGATATGTCTCAGACTGACGCCCCGATCGAGCCCGTGGACGCGGCGCATGAGAGTGCTGTTTCTACCCGGAACATCTCGAAGAATTACGGCGAAGTGGAAGCGCTGCGCGATCTGTCGCTGGAGTTTCCACGCGGACAACTGACCTCGCTTCTGGGGCCTTCGGGATGTGGCAAGACCACGCTTCTGAAGATCATCGCGGGGCTTCTGGAACCAACCTCGGGCGAGGTCGAGGTGAACGGCAAGACGGTCACCGGCCCCGGTCCCGACCGCGCCTTCGTGTTTCAGGATTTCGCGCTGCTGCCCTGGGCCAGCGTCATTCGGAACGTGGCTTTCGGGCTGGAGATGCGGGGCGTGCCCAAAGCCGAGCGCGAGGACCGCGCGGCGCATTACATCAAGGAAGTGGGGCTTGGCGGGTTCGAGAACGCCTATCCGCACGAATTGTCAGGCGGCATGCGGCAGCGGGTTGGTCTGGCGCGGGCGCTGTCGGTCGATTCCCAAGTCCTGCTGATGGACGAACCGTTTTCGGCGGTTGACGAACAGACCCGCCGGAAGTTTCAGGAAGACCTGCTGAACCTTGTTCGGAACGAAAACAAGACCTTCATCTTCGTCACGCATTCGATTGAGGAAGCGGTCTATGTCTCGGACCAGATCGCGATCCTTCTGCCGCGCCCCAGCCGGGTCTCCGAGATCATCCGGCCCACCGGCTTCCGGCACAAGGATGCCGACAACATCCGGCGCGATCCCGAATATCTCGACATTGTCGACCAGATCTGGGCCTCGCTCAGAACCTATGTGGAGTAGGCCATGACCCTTTTCGGATACCGCCTGCCGGGCATGTCGTCGCTGATCCTATGGGGTCTCTTGTGGGAGATCGTCGGGCAAACCGGCCTGACCTTCTTCGTGCCGCCCCTGTCCGAGGTCATCGCGACGCTGGTCGAGGTTATCCAGACCGCCGCTTTCCAGAAAGCGCTTTATGAAACGGCCTATGCCTTTATCGCCGGTGTCTTCTTCGCGATCGTCATCGGCATTCCCGTCGGGATCCTGATGGGCCGGACGCGGCTTCTGGACGAGTTGCTGCTGCCGTGGGTCAATGTCTTCCTGTCGGCCCCTTTGACGGCATTGGTGCCCGTTCTGATGGTGCTGTTCGGTTTTGGAATGAAGGCGATCATCATCACCACCACGCTCTTCGCGATATGGATCATCATCCTGAACGCGCGGGCCGGTGTGAAGCAGATCAATCGCTCGCTGGTGGAAATGGCGCACAGCTTCGGTGCCTCGCCATGGGATGCGTTCACCAAGATCTATTTCTGGGCCGCATTGCCCGAGATTCTGGGCGGCGTTCGGATCGGCATCATTCGTGCAGTGAAAGGGGTGATCATCGGTCAGCTTCTGATCTCGATTGTGGGGTTCGGCGCGCTCTTCGAACTGTATTCGGCCAACTTCCTGATGGGGCATTTCTGGGCGGTGCTGATCGTGCTTTTTGCGCTGGCCTTCACCATTTCCGAGTTCCTCGCTTACCTCGAACGCCGGGTGTCCTACTACGCCGACAAACGCTGAGCAGTTCTTGCGCTGCTCGGAATTCGCGGTACCCTGAGCCAAGGGAACAGCGATGATCGGGAGGGCATCGTGGCGGATCGGGATTATTCCTTGCTGGGGCCAGAGGCCGAACGTGCCGTGGATAGCGGGTTGGCGGCGGCCGAGTGGTATCACACCGAACTGCCGCGCGCGCAGATGAAGGCGCTGATGCAGCGTTCGGATCAGCCCGCGATCCGCGACACGATCCTGCTTTTTTCCCTGATGATCGGATTTGCGGGCGCAGGCATCGCGCTTTGGCCGTCATGGGTGTCGCTGCCATTCTGGCTGGCTTATGGCGTGCTTTACGGATCCGCCATGGACAGCCGCTGGCATGAATGCGGGCACAGAACGGCGTTTCAGACGCGCTGGATGAACCACGTGGTCTATCAGATTGCGTCCTTCTGCATGGTGCGGAACCCGGTCGAATGGCGGTGGAGCCATTCGCGGCATCACACCGATACGATCATCGTCGGGCGCGACCCCGAGATTCTTGCCATGCGGCCGATGGCGATGGCCCGGTTCTTCGTCAACGTGTTCGGTGTGCTGGACGCCGGACAGGGTTGGGCGAAGATGCTGCGGAACGCGACCGGCAAGATCGATGCCGATGTCGCCAGTTTCGTGCCCGAGCACGAGCAGCCGAAACTGATCCGAACGGCGCGAATCTGGATTGCGATCTATGCGGCAACGCTGCTGCTGGCGTTGGGCACCGTGTCGATCTTGCCACTGATGGTGATCGGTTTGCCGCGCCTTTATGGCGCGTGGCATCACATGCTGACCGGGCTTTTTCAGCACGCGGGGCTGGCTGAGAACGTTCTGGATCACCGGTTGAACAGCCGCTCGGTCCTGATGAACCCGGTGAGCCGGTTCATCTATTGGAACATGAACTATCACGTCGAGCACCACATGTTCCCGATGGTCCCCTATCATCGCCTGCCCGAGTTGCACGAGGCGATCAAGCACGACCTGCCAGCGCCCAGCCCGTCGATTGCTGCGGCCCTGGCCGAGGTCTGGCCGGTGTTGAAACGTCAGTTCAGGGACCCTAACCACTTCCTGACGCGCAAGTTACCGGACACGGCGAAGCCCTATCGCGAAGACCTGCACGCTGCGGCTCTGGGCGTTCCTGCCGAGTGATGCGGACCGTTTGGTCAGACAAAAAAGTTTTGAAAATTCAACTCTTTTCAGAGCCTTGAACGTTCTATGACGCGGATCGGGCGTAGCTCGCCCGACGTACTGTCGCAGGTCGCTGAAGTGGGCGGCCCACGCCCTATATCAGGGTCAACACAGTCATAAACACCATAAGGAAAGCCATGGACACGCTGCTTCTGTCGCGCATCCAATTCGGCGCGAATATTTCGTTCCACATCCTGTTCCCGACGATCACGATCGCGCTGGGGTGGGTGCTTCTTTTCTTCAAGCTTCGGTTCAATGCGACCGGAGAACACAAGTGGATGGAGGCCTATCTGTTCTGGGTGAAGGTCTTCGCGCTGTCCTTTGCAATGGGCGTCGTCTCGGGCATCACTATGTCGTTCCAATTCGGGACCAACTGGCCGGGCTTCATGGAGGCGGTCGGCAATATCGCGGGGCCATTGCTGGCCTATGAGGTGTTGACGGCGTTCTTCCTGGAAGCGGTCTTCCTTGGCATCATGCTGTTCGGTGCGCGGAAAGTGCCGAACTGGTTGCACACGACCGCGACTTTCCTTGTGGCCTTCGGCACGACGATGTCGGCCTTCTGGATCCTTGTCCTGAACTCGTGGATGCACACACCCGCGGGCTATGAGCTGCGCGATGGCGTGGCCTATGCGACCGATTGGTGGGCGATCATCTTCAACCCGTCGATGCCCTATCGCCAGGCGCATATGCTGCTGGCCTCGGGCCTGACAGTCGCCTTCCTGATTGCTGGTATCTCGGCTCTGCGCCTGCTTTGGGGTGACCGAAAGGAAAGCGTCAAATCGACGATGCGCTTCGGTGTCATCCTTGGCGCCGTGCTGATCCCCATCCAGATCTTTGCCGGTGACATGCACGGCCTGAACACGCTGGAGCATCAGCCGCAGAAGGTCGCCGCCATGGAAGGCAACTGGGAAACGCAGGGCAACGTGCCGTTGCTGCTTTTCGCGATCCCGGATGAAGAGGCGCGCGAGAACCGGATGGAGATCGGTGTGCCGAACGGTGCATCGCTGATCCTGAAGCACAAGGCGGATGGTGTTGTGCCGGGCCTCAACGACTTCGTGGCCGAGGACGGGACACCGCTGCACCCGCCTGTCGCGCCAGTGTTTTGGAGCTTCCGCATCATGGTCGGCACCGGCATGGCGATGCTGGCGCTGAGCTGGGCCGGGGCCTATATGCTGCGCCGACGCGGGGCGGAGCATATGCCGAAGCTGATGTTGTTCGCCTTCTCGGGCATGGCGTTCTCGGGCTGGCTCGCGACGCTGGCCGGTTGGTACACGACCGAGATCGGTCGCCAGCCGTGGCTGGTGCAGGGTGTGCTGACAACCAAGCAGGCCGTGGCCGATGTGCCGGCGCCGATGGTTCTGTCGACCCTCATCATCTATCTGGTGGTCTATGCCGCGTTGATCTTCGCCTACATGGGCACGGTCACCTATCTGGCGTGGAAGGCCAGCCGCGGCGAGCCGCTGTCGACGCGGAAGTATCCGCGAAGCGGCGAAGCGGAAGTCGCCGCCATTCCGGGGGAGTGATCTGATGGACCTTTTCGGAGATCCGAACGTCTGGCTGCCCTTCACCTTTGCGGCGCTGATGGGCGTGTCGATCCTGATCTATGTCGTGCTCGACGGGTTCGATCTGGGCGTTGGCCTGCTGATGCCCTTGTCGGAGGACGACGAGAAGGATCGGCTGGTCGCCTCGATCGGGCCCTTCTGGGACGCCAACGAGACATGGCTGGTTCTGGCGATTGGGCTGTTGCTGGTGGCCTTTCCGGTGGCGCATGGCGTTATCCTGACGGCGCTCTATCTGCCGGTGGCGGTGATGCTGGTGGGGCTGATCCTGCGGGGCGTGTCTTTCGAGTTCCGCGCAAAGGCACCCATCACCCAGAAACCGTTCTGGAACGCGGCGTTTTTTACCGGTTCGCTCATGGCCTCGATGAGCCAGGGCTTCATGCTGGGCATGTATGTCATGGGGCTGACATGGACGCTGCCGCATGTGATTTTCGCGATGTTGACGGCGGTGTTCCTGACCGTGGGCTATAGCTGCATCGGTGCGGCCTGGCTGATCGCCAAGACCGATGGCCGGTTGCAGGAAAAGGCGGTGGGCTGGACCAAGGGTGGTATCTGGGGGCTGCTTCTGGGGATCGCGGCGATTTCGCTGGCGACGCCCTATGTCAGCCCGCGCATCTTCGACAAGTGGTTCGGGTTCCCCGAGCTTCTCTATCTGGCGCCGCTGCCGATCCTGTCGGCTGGTTTGCTGGCGTTTCTCTGGTGGAAATTGAAGCGCCTGCCGATGGAGGGCGACCGGTTTGCGTGGACGCCGTTCGCGGCGATCATGGGGCTTTTCACGCTGAGCTTCGGCGGGATGGCTTATAGTTTCTATCCTTACGTCGTGCCCGAAAAGCTGACGATCTATGAAGCGGCGTCGGCGCCGGAAAGCCTGATCATCATTCTGGCAGGAACGGTGTTCGTGTTGCCTGCGATTTTGGCCTACACCGCGCTCAGCTATGTGATCTTCCGGGGCAAGGCGACCGAGTTGCGATACGACTGACGGCTGACGCGGCCGTTGGCCTTTTGCGAGATTGTTTCCCGGGGAGGGGGCTCTGCCCCCGTCACCTTTGGTGACCCCCCGGGATATTTTAAACAGGCGAAGGGGCTTTGGCCCCCTCAGACGTAGCGGTTCACGATGTTTTCGAGACGCTCCTGCTGACCGGATTTGGGTTCAGGGTTCGTCCCATTGGCCATCACGTGGTCAAAGCACCCGTCCAAGCCGCCGTCCAGCATGGCTTGCGCCGTGTTCCACCCGGCATACCGCGCGGCGCGAGCGTCTTCGAGCGCGCCGTCTTCCAGCATGGCATGGGCGGCTTTCAAGCCACGGGCGCAGACATCCATTGCACCGACATGGGCCAGAACAAGGTCTTCCGGGTCCAACGACTGGCGGCGGATCTTGGCGTCGAAATTGGTGCCGCCGGTGGTGAAGCCGCCATCCTTCAGGATCTCGTAATAGGCCAGCGCCACCTCGGGAACCGAGTTCGGGAACTGGTCGGTGTCCCATCCCGACTGGTAGTCGTTCCGGTTCATGTCGATCGAGCCGAGGATGCCAAGCGAGGCAGCAAGGGCCAATTCATGCTCGAACGAGTGGCCGGCGAGGATCGCGTGGCCCTGTTCGATGTTCATCTTGACCTCGTTCTCGAGACCATAGTCCTTGAGGAACCCATAGACCGTGGCGACATCGAAATCATACTGATGTTTGGACGGTTCCTGCGGCTTGGGTTCGACGAGAATGGTGCCTTTGAAGCCGATCTTGTGTTTGTACTCGACGACCATTTGCAGGAAGCGCCCGGCATTGTCGCGCTCGCGTTTAAGGTCGGTGTTCAAAAGCGTCTCATAGCCTTCGCGGCCGCCCCACAGCACATAGTTCTCGCCGCCCAACTTGTGGGTGGCGTCGATGCAGGTTTTCACCGTGGCCGCCGAATAGGCGAAGACCTCGGGGTCGGGGTTGGTGGCCGCACCCGACATGAAGCGCCGATGCGTGAAGAGATTGGCCGTGCCCCAGAGAAGCTTGGTTTTGGTGCCGTCCATCTTCTGGCCGATATAGTCGACGATCTCTTCGAAGTTCCGTGTGCTTTCGGCGAAATCGTTGCCTTCAGGGCGGATGTCGAAGTCGTGGAAGCAGAAATAGGGCTGGCCAAGGATCGCAAAGAGCTCGAACGCCACGTCGGCCTTCAAACGCGCGAGGTCCATCGTGTCGCCGAACCACGGACGGTCAAGCGTCTGGCCGCCGAACGGGTCGCCGCCCGGCCACGCGAAACTGTGCCACCACGCGACGGCGAAACGCAGATGGTCTTCCATGCGCTTGCCGCCCAGCATTTCGTCCGGGTCATAGTGGCGATAGGCGAAGTCGGCGTCGCTCTCTGGCCCCTGATAGGTGACCTGCGGGATATCCTTGAAAAAGTCGCTCATGGTTCAGTGATCCAGTTTGACCCAGGCCGCGTTGCGAGCCGAGGATTTGACGCAGGCCGAGATGAACTGAACGCCCTTCAGCCCGTCATGGACGGTTGGGTAGCGCACATCATGGTGCGGGTTGCGGCTGTCGCGCGCGGCAATGATGGCTTCGGCGGCTTCGGAATAGATATTGGCAAAGCCTTCCAGATAGCCTTCGGGATGCCCCGGCGGGATGCGGGTGAGGCGGGCCGCAGCCTCGCCCGACCCGGCGCCGCCGCGGGTGATCAGACGCTTCGGTTCGCCGAACGGGCTGTGCCAAAGATAGTTCGGGTCTTCCTGCGCCCATTCCAGCCCGCCGGTTTCGCCATAGACGCGGATGCGCAGCGCGTTTTCGTTGCCCGGTGCGACCTGGCTGGACCAGAGCATGCCGCGGGCCCCGCCTTCGAAGCGCAGCATGACATGGGCGTTGTCGTCCAACTCGCGCCCCGAGACGAAAGCTTGCAGGTCGGCGGCAAGGCTTTCGACTTCCAGCCCGGTGATGAAACAGGCGAGGTTGAACGCGTGCGTGCCGATATCACCGACCGAGCCACCGGCACCCGAGCGCGCCGGATCGGTGCGCCAGCGGGCCTGTTTGATGTCCTGGTCGACCGTCAGCCAGTCTTGCGGGTATTCGACCTGCACCACGCGGACGCGGCCGATTTCGCCGGCATCGACCATGGCCTTGGCGTGGCGCACCATCGGATAGCCGGTGTAGTTGTGCGTCAGTATGAAAAGCCCGTCGCTTTCCTCGGCCACTTTCACAAGTTTCTTGGCATCCTGCAGGGTCGAGGTCAGCGGCTTGTCGCAGATCACGTGAATGTCGCGCTTGAGAAACTCGCGTGCGGCTTGGAAATGCACGTGGTTCGGCGTGACGATCGCGACGGCTTCGATCCCGTCCTTGCGGCGGGCCTCACGGATCGCCATCGTCTTGAAGTCCTCGTAGACGCGCTTGAGGCCAAGCGCTTCGCCGCTGGCAACCGACTTTTCCGGGGTCGAGGACAAGGCGCCAGCCACCAGCTCATACTTGTCGTCGATCCGGGACGCGATGCGATGCACGCCGCCGATAAAGGCATCATTGCCGCCGCCGACCATGCCCAATCTGATCCGTTCCATTGTGGGGTCCTCCCTTGCGCGGGTTTTTCTTAACCTTCCCGCAAGATTAATGAATGTTAACGCGCCCGGGTTTCCCCCTCCTTACCACCCGCAATCCTTGGGGGATTCGGTGAAGGCCAGGTGAAAAGCGGGCGAAGTTTCCGCTCGTATGGTTAACCCCGGCAGGTGCGCGGCGCAGTGTGGTGCGCGTCCTCTGCCGGGGTCTTGCTCGTTTTCTCCGTTTACCCGATCCCTAACATCTTTCGGTTGGCGGCTTCGTCCGTGCCGCCATCCGCGAAGTCGTCGAACGCCTTCTCGGTGACACGAATGATGTGATCGCTGACGAATTGCGCGCCTTCGCGGGCGCCGTCTTCGGGGTGCTTCAGGCAGCATTCCCATTCAACCACGGCCCATCCGTCGAAGTCATTCGCCGCCATCTTCGAGAAGACGGCCCCGAAATCGACCTGTCCGTCGCCCAGCGACCGGAAGCGACCCGCGCGATCGACCCAGCCCTGATACCCGGAATAGACGCCCTGCCGGCCCGTCGGATTGAACTCGGCATCCTTCACATGGAACATCCGGATGCGGTCCTTGTAGATGTCGATATTGTCCAGATAGTCGAGGCATTGCAGCACATAGTGGCTGGGATCATACAGCATGCAGGCGCGCGCATGGTTGCCGGTGCGTTCGAGGAACATCTCATAGGTGATCCCATCGTGCAGGTCTTCGCCCGGATGGATTTCATAGCAGACGTCGACGCCGCAATCCTCGGCATGGTCAAGGATGGGGGTCCAGCGCTTGGCCAGTTCGTCGAACGCAGTCTCGATCAAGCCAGCGGGGCGCTGGGGCCAGGGATAAACGTAAGGCCAGGCCAACGCGCCCGAGAACGTGGCGTGGGCGTTGATGCCCATGTTGTTCGAGGCCGAAAGCGCCATCTTCACCTGGTCCACGGCCCAAGATTGGCGGGCGGCCGGGTTACCGCGCACTTCTTCGGCGGCGAACCCGTCAAACGCGTCATCATAGGCGGGGTGCACCGCGACCAGCTGGCCTTGCAGGTGGGTCGAAAGCTCGGTCACTTCCACGCCGTTGGCGGCGGCGATGCCTTTGAACTCGTCGCAGTAATCCTTGCTTTCGGCGGCTTTGGCGAGGTCGATCAGACGTCCGTCCCAGCTGGGCACCTGCACGCCCTTATAGCCGCATTCTGCCGCCCATTTGGTGATGCTGTCCCATGAATTGAACGGCGCGTCGTCGCCCGCGAATTGCGCGAGGAATAGCGCGGGGCCCTTGATGGTTTTCATGTGTGTCCTCCCTGGTGCGGCAAGTTTTCTTTCAGGTAAATGTCGATGCGGATGCGTTCCTGCGTCTGGTCGAAGGGAACGCGATCCACCGTCGCGCGCAAGAGCCGTGTGGCCGAGCGCACGATATGGCCGGTGTCCTGGTTGATGATCGCGTCGAACGTGCCGGCTTGCAGAGCGGCGCGCGAGGCGGGGGTCAGTTCGTGGGCGACGACGCAGAGCTCGTCATGCGGACCGGTGTCCTCGAGATACCGGATCAGGCCCGGATTTCCGGCGGCCGAGGAATAGATGCCGCAGAGGTCGGGATAGGCGGCAAAGATTTCGGGCAGCATCTGGCGGATCAGGTCCGGATCATCGCGCCCTTCGATCGAGGCGACGACATCAAGTTGCGGAAACTCTTCCGACATCAGCGCATCGAACCCCTTGCGGCGTTCAAGGTGGTCTCGGGCCAGACGCGAGCCGGTGATGACAAGAATACGGCCGGGGCGGCGGATGAACCGCCCCATCAGTTGCGCGGCGGTGCGGCCTGCCGCGATGTTGTCGATGCCGACGAAATGGTCGCGCTCGGAGCTTGGCAGGTCCGAGACCAGCGCGACCACGGCAATGCCCTTGGCGCGGGTGCGTTTGACCGCGTCGCGGACCGAAGGGGTTTCCACGCCGATCACCGCGACACCGTCGGTGGTCTCGGGGTCGAGCGCATCCAGCGCGTCGACGATGGCCTGAGAATCGAACGGCGGGACCGACAGCCGCTCCAGCGTCGTCCGCTGATGCACCAGTTGTGCGCCTTGCGTGGCGATCTCGGCTTCCAGTGCAACGATGAATTCGTTTGCGGTCTCAGGAATAATGAAAAGCAGGCGATAGAGCCGCTTGCGCGCCAGATTCGCGGCGGCGGTGTCGCGCACATACCCCAGTTCGGCAATCGCCTTGTTGACCTTCTCGATCGTGACCGAGCGCACGCCGGGCCGCGCGTTCAAGACGCGGTCCACCGTGGCCAGCGAAACCCCCGCGACACGCGCAATGTCGTTCACGGTGGGTTTCTGAACAGTCGAGAGGTCGTTTTGCTGGGTCAGCTTGTGCCCTCCACCGCTTGTGCAAGCCCTTCAAACAGCAGCGCGACGGCTTCCGCGCCCGGGTCATTGTGCCCTTTGAGGTTCTCGGAAGGCACATAAGCGGCGCGCCCCGCCTTGGCCTTGTGGATCGAGGCGGTGCTGTCGGCGCCTGCGCGGGCCGCTTCAGCTGCGGCGGCAAGACCGTTCGGCATGGCTTCCAGTGCCGGGGCGAGGGCGTCGATCATCGTCCGGTCCCCCACTTGCGCGCCGCCGACTTCCGAGACGCGCTTCAACCCTTCCTTCAGGGCTCTTTCGACCGGTGCTCCACCCGCACAGGCGTCGCCTGCCGCGTTGAAGTAGATCGCAAGGATCACACCGGAAGATCCGCCCATCGTCTGGCTCAGTTCGTTGCCAAGCGCCGGGAAGAGTTGCGTCAGGTCGGCCAGCGGCATCTTGTCCAGGCTGCCTTTCAGCGACCGCGCCGCCGTTGCCAGCGTGCTGCCGGTGTCGCCATCGCCCGATTTGGCATCAAGCTCGTTCAGCCCGGCTTCGGCACCGATCAGCAGGTCCGCAACTTGCTCGATCACCGCGCGCGCCTTCGGGTTGGGCGAGGGGATCGGCTCGATCGGGGTCAGCCCATCGGGCAGGGGGGTCACCTCGACCGCGGCCATGTTGGCAAGGCCGGGCCATGCCGCCATCGGCACCGGGGTTGCAAGCGCCGCAAGGTCGTCTTCGGTTGCGGGCAGGACCGAGACCGAGAAGCCGTGCATGTCGAGCGAGGTCATCATCGGGGCGGGGCCAATCATGTGGGTCGCCACGCCCGCTTCGGCCAGCGCGTTGCAAAGCACCGACATTTCCAACGGCGTGGTCGAACCAAGGTTGTTCATCAGCGCAACGCAGGGCCCGTCCTTCAGATGCGGGCGCAATTTGTCCAGCACGATGCCCATGGCTTCGGCGGCGCCTGCGAAATCGACCTGCTCAACACCGGGTTCGCCATGGATGCCAAGCCCCAGTTCGGCCTTACCGGACGGAATGCGATCTTCCTTGGGCGATCCGGGGACCGTGCAGGTGTCCAGGCTTTTGCCGATTGACGCGACATTGGCGATGATGCGCTTGGCCGCTGCGGTCACGTCGTCGAGGGACGCGCCGTTTTCGGCCATCGCCCCCGCGATCTTGTGGACGAACAGCGTGCCCGCGACGCCGCGCGGTTGCGGCAAGTCGGGCAGGGCAATGTCATCATCGACGACGACCATTTCCACCTTGCGGCCAAGGGCGCGGGCGCGCTCGGCGGCCAGACCGAAATTCAGCCGATCCCCGGTATAGTTCTTGACGATCAGCAAGCAGCCCGCGTCCCCGGTGACGGCCAGGATGCCGGCCAGAACCGCCTCGACCGAGGGGGAGGCAAAGACCTCGCCGCAAACGGCGGCCGTCAACATGCCGGGGCCGACGAAGCCCGCATGGGCCGGCTCATGCCCCGAGCCACCGCCCGAGATCAGGGCGACCTTCGAGCGATCCCAATCCGTGCGGGTGACCACCTTGATATGCGGATAGCCGTCCAATCGCGCCAATGCGCCGCCGGAACAGGCCAGCAGACCGTCGATGGCCTCTTTGACGAGATTGTCCTTGGCGTTGATGAATTGCGCCATGTTGTCCTCCGTTCAAGCGACCCGGTTGCCGTCGGTGTCAAAGAAGATCGGGTTTTGCGCCGCGATCTGCACCGTTTCTCCGGGGTTCAGTGAGCTGTGTGGATCGGTGAGCGTGATCACGTCATGGCTCCCGAGTTTCAAGTGCAAACGTGTCTGGTCGCCCAGATGTTCGACCCGTGTGACGGTGGCGTCGTGGCCATCGCCCTGCCGAATGTTCTCGGGCCGCAGACCCATCGTGGTGGCCCCTGCCGGGGCCGGGGCCTCGAGTACGCCGACCGGCAAAAGATTAATCCGGGGTTGGCCCAGACGCGCCGCGACATAGGCGGTTTTGGGGTTCTCATAGATCTCGCGCGGGCTGCCGAATTGCACCAGCCGTCCTTCATCCAGAACACCGACATGGCTGGCCATGGTCATGGCTTCGATCTGGTCATGGGTCACGTAAAGCAGGGTTGCGTTCAACTCGGCATGAATGCGTTTCAGTTCCACCCGCAGATCCGCCCGCAGTTTTGCGTCCAGCGACGACAGCGGTTCGTCCATCAGATAGATCGACGGGTCGCGCACCAGCGCCCGTCCAATCGAGACGCGCTGCATTTCGCCGCCCGACAACTCGGTTGCCTTGTTGTCGAGCTTGTGCGGGATGTGCAGAACCTCGGCCACGTCCTGCACTTTGCGGGCAATCTCGTCTTCGGGTGTCTTCAGGATCGGCGAACGCAACGGAAAGGCCAGATTGTCGCGCACCGTGAGATGCGGGTAGAGCGAGTATTGCTGGAACACCATCGCCACGTCCCGCTGCGCAGGCGTCAGGCCATTGACCGAGGCGCCGCCGATATGGATGTCGCCGGTGTCGGGCTTTTCAAGACCCGCGATCAGGCGAAGCGTGGTTGTCTTGCCGGCGCCCGTGGGCCCCAGAAGAACAACGAAGGCGCCATCCGGGACCGTCAGGTCGACATCGACGACGGCTTGCGTCTTGCCGAACTTCTTCGAAACATTGTGCAGACTGACCTCAGCCATGAAGCACCCCCTCGTTCAGCGCGGATTTCAGCGCGCGGCCAGACGATTTGTCGAACAGCGTGATCGTGCCGGGATTGAAAGACAGGCCCACCGTCTCGCCGGTCTTGGCGGTCTGGTCCGAGGCGATCCGCGCCTTCACTTCCCCGTTCGGTGTCTGAAGCGTGACGATCTGGGTGGTGCCGAGATATTCGGTCGCCAGAACCTCGCCCCGATAGGTGCCGTCATCCGTCAGATGGACGTGTTCCGGACGCACACCGAAGGCAAGATCACCGCTCGCCCCTTCGCGAAGCTCCGGCATGCCCATCGGGTGGCCATTCAGGTCAACCGCCGTGTCACCGTTCGCAATGGTTCCCGAAAAGTCGAGGAAGTTCATCGACGGCGATCCGATGAAGTCGGCGACGAACATGGTCGCGGGCTTGTCATAGATTTCCTGCGGCGTGCCAAATTGCTCGACCACGGCGTTGTTCATCACCACGATCTTGTCGCCCATCTGCATGGCTTCGAGTTGGTCGTGGGTCACGTAGACGGTCGTTGCCCCCATCCGGTCGTGCAAGGCGCGCAATTCTTCGGCCATGTGCTCGCGGAACTCGGCATCGAGCGCGCCCAAGGGTTCGTCCATCATGAAGGCTTTCGGTTCCCGCACGATGGCGCGGCCCAGAGCGACCCGTTGGCGGTCACCGCCCGAGAGGCCGCCGACCGGTTTCTTCAGGATGTCGGTGATGCCCAGGATGCCGGCAACCTCGTCGATCTTGGCCCGGATCTGCGCCCGCGGCATGCCTTGGCTTTTCAGCGGATAGGCCAGGTTGTTGTAGACATTCATATGCGGGTAGAGCGCGAACATCTGGAACACGAAAGCAATGTCGCGTTCCGACGGCGCCCTCTGCGCGATCTCCTCGCCATCAAGGTAGATCTCGCCGCTGGTCGGCAGTTCCAGCCCGGCGATCATTCGCAAGGTCGTGGTCTTGCCGCAACCGGACGGTCCCAGCAGCATGAAAAACTCGCCGTCCTCGATGGTGAACGAGCTTTCCTTCACCGCTGTGAAGTCACCGAATTCCTTGCGTACGTTCTTGATTACAATCTCGGCCATCAGTCGCCTTCCGGGAAATGCGAGACGATGATGAACATCACCGTTCCGACGAGTGTCGTGATGAAGGAATAGGTGAAGGCCCACATCACGAAGGGTTGCATCAGCATGAAGACCCCCAAGGCAATGATGATCGTGGCCAGCATTTCCCACGGACCGCGGCGAAAGCGGAGAAGGCCTGTAATGAAGCTGCTCATTTGCGGACGGCTCCGAATGTGATCCCGCGCAACAGGTGCTTGCGAAGCAGGATGGTGAAGATCATGACCGGCAACAGGAAGATCGTGGCGGCTGCCGCGATGGCGGGCCAGTCAAGACCGCCGATACCGATGATGGTCGGGATGAACGGGGGCGCGGTTTGCGCCGTGGCCGAGGTCAGAAGCACCGCAAATGCGTATTCGTTCCAGGCAAAGATCAGGCAGAAGATCGCGGTCGAGGCAATGCCGGTGGCAGCCTGCGGCAGCACGACTTTGTAGAAGGCCTGAAAGCGCGTGTAGCCATCGATCAGGGCAGCCTCTTCATACTCCCGCGGGATTTCGTCGATGAAACCTTTCAGAAGCCAGACCGCGAGCGAGATATTCACAGCCGTATAAAGCAGGATCATGCCCAGATGCGTGTCGCTCAATCCAAGGTTCCGGTACATCAGGAAGATCGGAATGGCGACGGCGATCGGCGGCATCATCCGGGTCGACAGAATGAAGAACAGCAAGTCGTCGGCCAAGGGTATCTTGAAGCGACTGAAGGCATAGGCCGCGAGCGTTCCAAGGAAGACCGAGAGGAATGTCGAGCCGAAGCCGATAATGACCGAGTTCAGGAATCGCTCGCCAAACTTCGACGGGCCGACGATGACCATGTCGTATTGGCGCACGATCTCGTCTGCCCAGTTCTGCGGCGGGTTGTTCTCCAGAAACTCCTGCGTCTGGCGTGTCCGGGTCGTGAACAGGTTCACATAGCCTTCCAGTGTCGGTTCGAACACGACCTTGGGCGGATAACTGATGGCATCAGCCGGGCTTTTGAAACCGGTGATCATAATCCAGGCCAGCGGGATCATGGTGACCAGCGCATAGAGTATGACCAGCGAACCGGCGACCCATTTCTGCCGCGCGGAAGGGGCGTTGATGGCGTGGGCGCTCATTGGGTGACCTCGCGCTGATGGCTGTGTTGGAGTTGCGTATTTGGAAAGAGATGAAGAGGCCGGGCGTTAAGGTTAACCGCAGTGAAGGTGAAGGCCTTGTCGTCTGGATGCTGTTGCACCCGGCTCTCGCCGCCCCATCGGGCATGACCTTTAAGGGATGTTAAGGTTAACGTGGCCTTCATCTCTTCAAAAATACGCACTGTCGAAACTCTGGCCATCTCAGCGCTCCTTCACATTGTTGAGCGCCTTCACATAGATCGAGGCCAGCCCGAACACGGTGACGAACAGGATGATCGCATAGGCCGAGGCATAGCCGGTGCGCCATTTCTCGAAGGCTTCGCGCTTGAGGTTGATCGAGGTCAGTTCGGTGGTCGAACCCGGTCCGCCTCCGGTCAACTGGACAACAAGGTCGAACATCTTGAAGTTCTCGATCCCCCGGAACAGTACCGCCAGCATCAAGAAGGGCAGCACCATCGGGATGGTGATCGTGAAGAACTGGCGCAGTTTCGACGCGCGGTCGATCTCGGCTGCTTCATAGATATAGTCGGGGATCGACCTGAGACCCGCGAGACAGATGAGCATGACGAACGGTGTCCACATCCATGTGTCGACGATCACGATCGACCAGGGCGCCAGGTTGACTTGCCCCAGCATCTCGAAACTGGAAGGGTCCTTGCCGGTGAAGAAGCTGACGATATAGTTGAAGAGCCCGATTTGCGGTTGATAGAGGAATTTCCAGAAGTTCCCGACGACCGCGGGTGACAGCATCATCGGCAGCACGATGACGGTCGTCCAGAACGGTGAGCCCCGGAAGTTCTTGTTGATCAGATAAGCCAGCGTGAAGCCGATCAGCACCTGGAAGAAGATCGTCCAGAACAGGAAATGCGCGGTGGCCTGCATATTCAGCCAGATATCGCTGTCGGTCAGGATGCGTTCGTAGTTCCGAAGCCCGATGTTCTTGACTTCACGCCCGACGCGGTTGGCGCGGTAGTTGGTGAAGCTCAGCTGGATCGTCCAGATCAGCGGAAAGATGTTGATCGCGAGCAGAAGAAAGATCGTGGGGGCCACGAAGATCCAGGCAATCGCGCGATCCGACAAACCCCGGATTTTGCGTGCAACTTTCGTGGGCGTTGCGCGGGCAACGCGGTCCATTGTGCCGTCCGACATGGGACTTCCTCGCTCGGTTCCAAGAGGTGCGGGGAGGGTTCCTTCCCCGCACAATGGGGACCGGGCCCGGTCGGGGCCCGGTCGGGAGTGAAGCTTAGAGCTTGCCTTCGTCTTCGAAGGTCTCGGTCCAGTCCTCGATCAGTTTGTCGAGTGCTTCCTGGGCCGTGCCCTGATCTGCCACCACATAGTCGTGGATGCGCTTCTGCATCGCCAGCAGCAGTTCGGCATAGGCCGGCTCCTGCCAGAAGTCCTGCACGGCATCCATGGCTTCAAGGAAGTCACCGGCAAAGGGCTGGCTTGCGACGAAGCCGGGGTCATTCAGGACCGCATTGTGGGCCGAATACCCGCCAAGCTCCCACCACTTGGCCTGAACATCGGGGTTCGAGAACCACTTGATGTACTCAAGTGCGGCGTCCTGCTTGTCCGAGTAGGCGACCACGCTGATGCCTTGACCGCCAAGGGTCGACGCAGCCTGGTTTTGCGGCGGGTTGACGAAGAAGTCGATCTTGTCGCCACCGGTGGCCGGGTCGGCATAGAGGCCTGGGAAGAAGGCGAACCAGTTCATCGCCATGGCAACCTGACCGGATTTGAACGCGTCAAGGCTTTCGCCCATATAGCTGTTCGTATAGCCCGGAGGTGTCGCGGTCTGATAGAATTCCTTATAGAATTCCAGGGCTTCCACGGCTTCCGGCGAGTTCACGGCACCTTCCATGTCATAGGAGCCCGGCGTGTTCTCGTACTTGAAGCCCCACGGATAAAGCGCCGACGTCACGCCCATCGTGATGCCTTCCGATCCACGTTCGGTGAAGATCGCCGCGCCATAGACGGTTTTTCCGTCGATCTCGCGTTCCTGGAAGAACTGGGCGATCTGCAGCAGTTCCTTCTGGCTCTGCGGCTCGCGGAGGTCTTCGCCGGTGGCCTCTTTATAGGCGGCCTTGATGTCGTCGCGCTCGAACCAGTCCTTGCGATAGAACCAGCCGTTGGCGTCGCCCATGGCGGGCAGGGCGTAGTAGTTCGGTGTGCCTTTCGGCCATGTCGAATAGGCATAAACGGTCGCGGGTGCGAAATCGTCCATGCTGATGCCTTCAGCGTCGAAGAAGTCGTTCAACTTCACGTAATGGCCGTTCTCGGCACCGCCGCCGATCCATTGACTATCGCCAATCAGCAGGTCGCAAAGCTTACCGCCCGAGTTCAATTCGTTCAGCATACGGTCAGCAAAGTTGGGCCAGGGCACGAATTCGAAATTCATTGTGTGACCGGACTCGGCCTCGAACTCTTTCGAGAGTTCGACCAGCGCGTTCGCCGGGTCCCAAGCGGCCCAGCAGAGCGTCAGGTCCTCGGCCGCTGCCAGCGACGGCAGGCTGACGGACGCGGTAAGAGCCGCGATCATCGCGGTTGTTTTGGTTTTCATGAAATCCTCCCAGATTCAGGTGCTTTATGCGGGCAACCGTAAAGAAACGCTATTTGAGGGACGTACCTCACGTCAATGGATTTTTGAGGGACGTGCCTCAAAAATGATTTAAACATTTGTAAATAAATACAATTCGATTTTTCTGGTTAGCGCTATCGGCGATCCGTTGGGGGCGGATGCCATAGAATCACATCAAACTCCCGAACCGTTCGACACAAAAATGGCTTGACTCATCGGCCATCTTTTCGTGAAAAATTGGGTGATTTTTTCACGGGATGTCACATGACGCTCTTGGCCTCGTCAGAAAGCCTCGGACAGGACCTTCGGGTCTTGCGAAAGCGTCGTGGCCTGACCTTGGCCGAAGTCGCAGGCAGTATGGGCCGTTCGGTGGGTTGGTTGAGCCAGGTCGAGCGCAACCTTTCAGAGCCGTCGGCCGACGAGTTGGCGCAGTTGGCCAGCATCTTCGGAATCTCGGTCAAAAGCTTCTTCGGTCGCGCCCCGGTGCGCCCCGACGAAGCGGATGTCATCGTGCGCAACGACGCGCGTCGCGCCCTGGGGCGCCGGGTCGGGGGATTGGTGGAAGAGCTTGTCTCGCCCGACCTGACGGACGACTTCGAGGTCATCCATTCTACTTTCCAGCCCGGCGCCGAACGGCTGGACGACGTCACCCGACCGACGCAGGAAGTCGGTTACATTGTCTCGGGCGCGCTCGAGATCACCATCGACAATCAGACCTTTACCGTGGGCCCGGGCGACAGTTTCCGGATCCGGGGTGAACCCTTTCGCTGGGCCAATCGCGGCTCGGTCCCTTGTGTTGCGATCTGGGTGATCGCACCCCCTGTCTATTGAGGAGAAGACATGGCTGAATTTCCCTCGACCGCACGCGTTGTCATCATCGGTGGCGGGGCCGTTGGCGCCTCGTCACTGTTTCATCTGGCCAAGGCCGGTTGGACCGACTGCGTGCTGCTGGAGAAAAACGAGCTGACAGCGGGCTCGACATGGCACGCGGCAGGCAATGTGCCGACCTTCTCGACCAGTTGGTCGATCATGAACATGCAGCGCTACTCGACCGAGCTTTATCGCGGTCTGGGCGAAGCGGTCGACTATCCGATGAACTATCACGTCACCGGTTCGCTGCGCCTCAGCCACTCGAAAGAGCGCACGCAGGAATTCGAACGCGCCCGCGGCATGGGGCGGTATCAGGGCATCGATATGTCGATGCTCACGCTGGAAGAAGCGGTCGAGATGTATCCTTTCATGGAAACCCACGATCTGCACTCGGTCCTCTATGATCCGACTGATGGCGATATCGATCCGGCACAGTTGACGCAGGCTCTGGCCAAGGGCGCGCGCGACATGGGCGCCCAGATCATCCGGTTCTGTCCGGTGACCGGCGTCACGCAGAAGCCGGACCATTCGTGGATCGTACACACTGAGAAGGGCGACATTGCCTGTGACTATGTGGTGAACGCCGCCGGGTATTATGCGCAGCAGGTCGGCGAGTGGTTCAAGCCCTATGGTGGGCGCACCGTGCCGATGATGGTGATGAGTCACCAATACGTCCTGACCGAGCAGGTTTCCGAGATCGAAGCTTACGCGAAAGAGAAGGGCGGGAAGCTGCCTTTGGTGCGAGATGTGGATGTTTCGTATTACCTGCGGCAAGAGAAAAATGGTTTTAATATTGGGCCTTACGAACCCAACTGCAAAGGTCACTGGATGTCGCCGGATGACCCGATGCCGGATGATTTCAGCTTCCAGCTTTATCCCGATGACCTTGACCGCATCATGGATATCGTGGCCGACGCGATGGAGCGCGTGCCGCTTTCGGGCAGCGCCGGGGTCGAACGGATCATCAACGGTCCGATCCCCTATGCGCCGGACGGCTTGCCGCTGATCGGGCCGATGCCGGGTGTGAAGAACGCGTTCGAGGCCTGTGTCTTCACCTTCGGCATCGCTCAAGCAGGCGGCGCTGGCAAGGTGCTGGCCGAATGGATCACCGAGGGCGAGACCGAGTGGGACATGTGGGCCGTCGATCCGCGCCGCTATACCGCCTATGCCGATCAGGCCTATGCGAATGTCAAAGGACTGGAAGTCTATGGCAACGAATACGCCATGCACTTCCCGTTCCACGAATGGCCGGCTGGTCGCGACAAGAAGCTCTCGCCGCTGCATTCGCGTCTTCAGGACGCGGGCGCGGTCTTCGGGGCCTACAACGGATGGGAGCGTGCCAACTGGTTCGCCAAGCCCGGTGACGACACGTCGGAAGAGGCAACCCAAACATGGGACCGGAACGGCCCGTGGGAACCGCGCATTCGCGAAGAGTGCGAAGCGGTGCGCGACCATTGCGGCATCCTGCCGATCACCGGCTTCACCCGTTTGAAAGTCACCGGCCCGGGCGCGCGCGCCTATGTCGACAGCCTGACGGCCTCGCGGCTGCCGAAGCCGGGCCGCGTGAGCCTTGCCTATTTCGCCGATGGGCGCGGGCGGATCGTGACCGAGATGTCCGTCATGGTGCATTCCGAGGACGAGGTTGGCCTGATCACGGCGGCCACGGCGCAGTGGCATGATGCCGAATTGTTGTCGCGGAATGCGCCCGAGGGGATCACGGTTACGGACCACACCGAGGACGCCGAGTGCCTGCTCGTCACCGGGCCGAAGTCGCGCGACATCCTTGCCGGTCTCGTTGAAGGCCATGACCTCTCCGCCGGCTGGCTGACGGCCAGCCTCGACGGCACCGTAGCGGGCAAGCCTTGCGCGCTTCTGCGCGTCTCGTTCGCGGGTGAGCTTGGGTGGGAAATCCATTGCGATCCGCAAGACGCCCCCGCGATCTGGGACGCGATCACGGAAGGCGGTGCGAAGCCGTTCGGGATGTATGCCCTGAACTCGCTGCGGATCGAAAAGGGCTATCGCGCGTGGAAGGGCGATCTCTCGACCGATTACAGCTTGCTGGAAGGTGGGCTGGACCGCTTCGTCAAACTCGACAAAGAGGTCGACTTCCCCGGCAAGGCGGCGCTGCTCAACGAAAAGCAGCAGGGCGTCAAGAAGCGCTTCGTGACGCTCAAGGTCGAGGCAAATGGCTCGGACGCGCCTTACATGTCGACGCTTTGGTCGGGCGACGAAGTGGTGGGAGAGACCACCAGCGGCGCGTGGGGCTATCGCGTGAACGCGTCGATTGCGCTGGGAATGCTGCGCACCGATCTGGCCGAACCCGGCACCGAGGTCGAGGTCGACATCTATGGCCGCCGCTGCAAGGCCGTGGTGCAGGACGACGCTCCGATGTGGGATCCGGCGAACGAGAGACTTCGCGCATGACAATCACGCTGTTGGATGGCGGCATGGGGCAGGAGTTGCTCGCCCGGACCGGGGCGGAACCCACCGGTCTCTGGGCGACGCAGGTCATGATTGACCACCCCGACGCCGTGCGCGGCATCCATGCCGATTACTTTGCCGCCGGGGCCGACATCGCCACCACGAACACCTATGCAATCCATCGCGACCGGCTGGACCCCGCCGGGCGCGGCGAGGCGTTCGAGGCGCTGCACAAACAAGCCGTCGATCTGGCGGTTGCGGCGCGCGACGCGGCAGGTGGTGGCAAAATCGCCGGTGCGCTTGGCCCGCTTGGGTGGTCCTATAAGGCGGAACTCGCACCGCCCAGCGAGATCGCAGGCGACCTCTATGCCGAGATCGTCGCGATACAGGACGGTGCGGTTGATCTCTTCCTGCTCGAAACCATGAGTGGCATCGATCAAACGCGCGGTGGGCTGATCGGCACCGCAGCGGTCGACACACCGGTTTGGGTGGCGCTCAGCGTGGATGACGAAGACGGCACCAAGCTGCGATCGGGGGAACCGCTGGCGGAGGTGTTGCCGTTGATCGATGACTACGATGTCGAGGCGGTTCTGCTGAATTGTTCGCGCCCCGAAGCCATCAGCACCGGCCTGACGGTGCTGGCGGATGCAGGACGCCCCTTCGGCGCTTATGCCAATGGCTTCACCTCGATTTCGGAAAGCTTCAAGGCCGCAGGTCAGACCGTCAAGGAACTGACCCGTCGGCAGGATCTTGGCCCCGTCGATTATGCCGACTTCGCCGAACGCTGGGCCGAGTTGGGCGCGACGATCATCGGCGGCTGCTGCGAAACCGGCCCGGCCCATATTGCCGAGTTGGCCAAACGTTTTGGGAAAGACCTGACATGACCCTACCGACCCATGCCCGCGTCGTCATCATCGGCGGCGGTATCTCTGGTTGTTCGCTGGCTTATCATCTGGCCGAACGCGGCTGGACCGACATCGTGCTGCTCGAACGCAAGCAGTTGACCTGCGGCACAACATGGCACGCCGCCGGGCTGATCGGTCAGTTGCGCCCGAACCAGAACATGACGCGCCTCGCCAAGTATTCGGCCGATCTCTATGGCCGGCTCGAAGCGGAAACCGGCGTTGCGACCGGCCTCAAGGTCACCGGCTCGCTGACGATTGCGCTGACGGACCATCGACGCGAGGAAATCCTGCGGCAAGCCAGCTTGGCCCGTGCCTTTGGTGTCGAGGTCGAGGAAGTGCCGCTGGAAACCGCGAAAGAACTTTGCCCTTACCTGACCGTCGAGGACTGTGTCAGCGCGGTCTACTTGCCGGGGGACGGGCAGGGCGATCCGGCGAATATCGCCATGGCATTGGCGCGCGGCGCCAAGATGAAAGGCGCGCAGATCGTCGAGGGCGTCAAGGTCAGCAACGTGACCGATGACGGCACCAAGGCGACAGGCGTGAACTACGTGCAGGCCGATGGCACCACAGGTCATATCGCAGCCGAGCATGTGGTGAATTGCGGTGGCATGTGGGGTCGCGATCTGGCCGCTCAATCGGGTGTCACGCTGCCGCTTCACGCGTGCGAGCACTTCTATCTGTTGACCGAGCCGGTCGATGGCCTGACCAGCATGCCGGTGACGCGGGTGCCGGACGAATACGCTTATTACAAGGCCGATGCGGGCAAGATGATGCTGGGCGCGTTCGAACCCAAGGCCAAGCCGTGGGGCATGAACGGCATTCCGGAAGACTTCGAGTTCGACAGCCTGCCGGAAGACTTCGACCATTTCGAACCGGTGCTGGAAAAGGCGATGCACCGGATGCCGCTCTTCGAGACCGCGGGCGTCCACACGTTCTTCAACGGTCCGGAAAGCTTCACGCCGGACGACCGTTATTATCTGGGCGAAGCGCCCGAGTTGAAGAACTACTGGGTTGCGGCCGGGTACAACTCGATCGGGATCGTTTCGTCGGGCGGGGCGGGCATGGCCATGGCGGCGTGGATGGACGAAGGCCATCCGCCGTTCGACCTCTGGGATGTCGACATTCGCCGCGCGCAACCCTTCCAGCGCAACCGGCGCTATCTGCAAGAGCGTGTCAGCGAAACGCTGGGGCTGCTTTACGCCGACCATTACCCGTTCCGACAGGTCGAAACCGCGCGCGGCGTGCGCCGCTCGCCGATCCACGAGCATCTCAAGGCTGACGGCGCGGTCTTCGGGGAAACCGCAGGTTGGGAACGCGCCAACTGGTTTGCTGAGCCGAACCAGAAACGCGCCTATGAGTATGACTGGGGCAAGCAGAACTGGTTCGAGAACCAGAAGGCCGAGCATATGGCCATGCGCACCGGCGTCGGCCTGCTGGACATGTCGTCGTTCGGCAAGATCCGGGTCGAAGGCCCGGGCGCCCTGACCTTCATGCAGCGTGTCTTTGCGGGCGATCTCGACAAAGCAGCCGGCACGATCACCTATGGCCAGATGTTGAACGAGCGGGGCGGGATCGAGTGTGATCTGACCGTGACGCGACTTTCGCCGACCGCGTTCCTGCTGGTGGTGCCCGCCGCCACGGTGCAGCGCGATTTGGCGTGGCTCAAGCGCCACCTTGGCGATGACGTCGCCGTCATCATGGATGTCACTGCGGCCGAGGCGTGTTTCCCGATCATGGGGCCCAAGGCGCGCGACCTGTTGCAGGCTGTGTCGCCGGACGATTTCTCGAACGACGCCTTCCCGTTCGGCACTGCGCGCGAGGTCGAGATGGGGCTTGGCCTGGCGCGAGCGCACCGGATTTCCTATGTCGGCGAACTGGGCTGGGAGCTTTACGTCTCGGTCGATCAAGCCGCGCATGTGTTCGAAACCCTGCGCGAGGCGGGCGCGGATCATGGCCTGAAACTCTGCGGTCTGCACGCGATGGATTCCTGTCGGATCGAGAAGGCCTTCCGGCATTTCGGCCATGACATCACCGATGAAGACCATGTTGTCGAAGCCGGACTGGGCTTCGCGGTCAAGACCAAGGCGAAGGACAGCTTCATCGGGCGCGATGCGGTGCGGCGGAAGCGCGAAGACGGCGTCTCGCGCCGGATGCTGCAGTTCAAGCTCAGCGACCCCGACCAGATGCTGTTCCACAACGAGGCCCTGGTGCGCGACGGCGAAATCGTGAACATCGTGACCAGCGCGAATTATGGCCACCATCTGGGCGGGGCGATTGGCATGGGCTATGTGCCGTGCGAAGGCGAAACGACCGAGCAGGTGCTGGCCTCGACCTATGAGATCGAGATCGCAGGTACCCGCGTTGCGGCCGAGGCAAGCCTTGCGCCGATGTACGATCCGAAAGCGGAGCGAATGAAAGCCTAGTGTCGCGAATGGGTTAGACCGGGTCGCGAACAAGCGTCGAAATGGAGGTACTGCGCGAGGGAGGACGTGTCATGCCTGCGAAAGAGATCAAACCGTGAGCCGCCGTTCCGGAGGACGCGCCGCGCGGGTCGCCTTGCGCGCCGCACCCCTGGCCGAAGACATCCGGCCGATCAGGGCAGGCATGAAAGGCGGCTGGTACCGCCCGCTGGACGACGCGGCTGTTCTGCGCATTCACGAAGCCGCGCTTGAAGCGTTGGAAACCATCGGTCTGTCGCAAGCGCCGCCCTCTGGTGTCGAAGCCATGGTCGCGGCGGGCGCGATCCAGGGCGATGATGGTCGCCTGCGCTATCCGCGCGCGCTGGTCGAGGACATGGTGGCCAAGGCTGCCCGGAACATCACGCTGTGCGGACGCGACCCCAAGTTCGACCTGCATCTGGAACCGAACCGCGTGCATTACGGCACCGCCGGTGCCGCCGTTCATGTGGTCGAGGTCGAGACCGGCGAGTATCGCGACCCGACAACACGCGACCTGCATGACGCGGCCCGGCTGGTGCAAAACCTCGACAACATTCACTTCTTCCAGCGCCCGATGGTCTGCCGCGATATCGAAGACAATCTCGAGCTGGACCTGAACACCATCTATGCCGCCGCGGCTGGCACGCAGAAACATATCGGCACGTCCTTCGCGGACCCTGAAAACGTCGCCCCCTGCATGGACATGATCCACATGATCGCGGGCAGCGAGGAAGCCTGGCGCGACCGGCCCTTCATCTCGAACACCAACTGTTTCGTGGTGCCGCCGATGAAGTTTGCCGAGGAAAGCTGCGTCGCGATGGAACACGCGATCCGGGCAGGCATGCCGGTCTTGCTCCTCTCCGCCGGTCAAGCCGGCGCCACTGCGCCCGCACCCATTGCGGCCGCCATCGTGCAGGCCGTGGCGGAATGTCTGGCAGGCGTCGTCTATGTGAACGCCATCAAACCCGGTCACCCGGCGGTGTTCGGCACCTGGCCCTTCGTCTCGGACCTGCGCACCGGCGCGATGTCGGGGGGCTCGGCCGAACAGGCATTGCTGACCGCGGGATGCGCCCAGATGCACCATTTCTATGGCCTGCCGGGCGGGGCCGCCGGTGGCATGGCCGACAGCAAACTGCCCGACATGCAGACCGGTTGGGAACAGGCGATGACCAACGTGCTAGCGGGCCTGTCGGGCCTCAACATGGTCTATGAAGCCGCGGGCATGCAGGCCTCGCTTCTGGGCTTCTGCCTCGAGGGCCTCGTGTTGGGCGATGACCTTGTGGGGCAGGCACTGCGCTGTGTGCGGGGCATCGACGTGACCGAAGACAGCGTCTCGATCGAGGTGATGAAATCGGTCTGTCTCGATGGGCCCGGCCACTATCTCGGGTCGGATCAGACGTTGAAATTGATGCAGACCGAGTACACCTATCCGGTTCTCGGCAACCGGATGAGCCCGAAGGAGTGGTACGAAGCTGGGCGCCCGGAATTGCTGCCGGCAGCGACAGCCCGCAAGGAAGCCATTCTTGCCAGTGCCGTCGCGCAAGTGTCCCCCGAAATCGACAAGGCCGTGCGCGAGCGCTTCCCGATTCACTTCTGACCCGGCACGAATCGCAATCGAATCGACAAAAACTGCCTCCACCCACCCTTAATATATCGGATGGAGTCTTAGAGCCTGAATCATAATTAGTTAACATATTGTAATAATTACGTTATTGCCCGCGCTACCCGTCGCATCAGGAACCGGCACGCGGCCAGTTGGACCCAGGCCAGAGAACTGGCCAAGGTCCGCTCCACGTCCTTCGCC
>JAJDUZ010000031.1 GCA_022826385.1 Silicimonas sp. | reverse complement strand
ACGCTCTCCTTCCGGTTTGAACTGCTGGCCTGTCCCCTCCTGACACAACCGTAACGCGTCTCCCCCACCGCCCCTCCCAGTCCGTAGGGGGGTCAAATTTGGACGCCGATGGGGGGTCAATATTCAATGCCGATTGACACGCGATGCTCGAGAACGCCGAAGCGCGCGGCATGGGAACGACGGTGATTGCTGCCGTCATGGCCGGAAGCCGGATGTACTGGGCCTCTGTCGGTGATAGCCCGCTCTATCACTATCGCGCAGGGACGTTGAAGCAGGTCAACGAAGACCATTCGATGGCCCCGCAGATCGAGGCCATGGTCGAGCAGGGGACACTGACCCGCGAGGAAGCGGCGGTCCATCCCGAGCGCAATTGTCTGACCTCGGCCATCGTCGGCGGACGGATTGCCCGGTTTGACAATCGTGGCATCGCATTGGACCTGAAGGCTGGCGACATCATCGTGGTGTCCAGCGACGGGCTGCAGTTCCTTGATCACAAGACCATCACCAAGATCATCAACCGCAACCGTCGGCGCCCAAGTGCGGACATCGCCAACGCCTTGCTGCAAGCGGTCAAAGGCCTGGAGGACCCGGATCAGGACAACATCTCGTTCTCGGTCGTCAAGGTGCGGCACGAGAAGCCGGTGATCCGTCCCGTGCGTCGGACGAACGTGGAAGAGATCGACTTCCATTCGACACGCCTCGTCGACAAGGAAGAGGGCGGCGCGTCCGACGATGCCGATGAAGTGCCAGTCGTTGCCAAGGCCGGTCAAGCCTAGGGGTCCCGCGCCGCTGCCTTGCCGTGCGGGGCGGTTTTTGAAAAGTTGAGATGAATTGGCCCACCAGGCGTGTGTTTGGTGGGCCAAATCGTGTTTGGGCCCTTCCAAAATACGGGCGTTAGACACACTGCCTAAGTATTAGGCGCTTGCCTTGTTTTGCTGTCGCAGCAAGCCTGGCGATCGCGTCCCGAGCACGCCTCTCTTCGAAAATTTCGCGAAGCAGATACGCCGCGCAGGTTGGTGGTCAGCCTTTCGGCGTGCTTTCGACAGACCAAGCCAGCTGCTCCGTGTGCCATCACCAATCCTGTGCCGTGGACTAGCAAGCTATGTGCCAAACAGGCTGTAAGACTGCGCGACGATTGATTTCGCCAATAAGTCGCGTCTTATCAGAGGCTTAGAGAAAATGAATCTTCGTCCTTGTGTGCGTCAAGATGAATGAAAGACTCCATAATTTTCTTGAAATATGGCGCGGAAAACTTTGCGCGGGAGGTCGTTAGTAAAAAAATATTAGTAATAATTATAGTGGTTTAGAGAATGTGATTCTACTTGCCCTGCCGTTTCCGAGAGATTCTGAAACTGCCCAAAAAACAGACGCTCGTCATATTCTGCTCATAGTCGTGGTTAATAACGTGATCATCCGCGGTATGCTGATGAATACAGAAGATCAGGTCGGCAGAGTGCGCCACCTGTTAGTGAACGGAGTACGAGGAATGAGCCATTTGGCTATGTCCGGCATCAAGCCGTTTGATGCTGTCGGCCGCCAAAGCTAGACGACCGCCGACGCAAGAGTTCGGCCCCCCGCCCAACGTTTGTTCCAAGCAAAGCCAGCGGTCAAACCCTCTGGCCGGATCGACGAGACGGCGATCACGACCAGAACGCTCGCACCGACATCACAGGTCGACTGCGCGCAAGGAAGAAAACCAGTAAGAAGATCCGTTCACAGAACCAACGATGACACCTGAAACCCGCATAAACGCGTCGGCGCGACAGGAAGCGCTGATTTCGCAGGAGACCGCCCCGGTACGTCCGGACGGTTGTCGAGTGTCTCTTCTCTGTAGTTTTCTGACAGGTTTCCAGCCTGTCAAACGGGGTGTGCGCCACTTCTGGCAAGCGTGCACTCAATCCCAGTATCAAGGAGTATCCCAGATGAAGACCAATTCTCTTAAGCTCGCCGTTGCAGCCGCAACCGGACTTGCAGCATTCGCCGCGCCTGTAATGGCAGACGACGCAGAAGTCGTGCGGACCGCATTTATCGAAGATGTCGGCGCTCAGGAACGCATCAACCTGTCGGGCAAGTTGCGCATGCTGTCGCAGCGCATTCCGTCGGCGGCCTGCCACCTGGCGGAAGGTTCCGATGTCGAAGGCTCGTCCAAGCTGTTGCGCGATGCGACCTTCGAATTCGAGAAAATCCTGAATGGCCTCGAATTCGGCGATGATGATCTGAACATCATTGGCACCGAAAAGCGCGGCAAGACACTGGCCCAGATCAACGACCTGCGCTCAAAGTGGGAGCCTGTGAAGGCCGCCGCAGCCGGCATGATCGGTGGCGACGTGTCCGAAGCCAACCTGAACCTGATCCTCGATCAGAACATGGCGGTTCTGGGTTCGGCCAAGATCCTGGTGTCAGAGCTGGTTGGCCAGTATTCCGACCCGGCTTCGATGTTGCAGGCGCATTCCATGCTGATCGACATCTCGGGCCGTCAGCGGATGCTGACGCAGAAGATGGCCAAGGAATCCTGCATGCTGGCCAGCGATCACGCCAAGCCTGATACGGTGAAGCACCTCTCCGGCACGATGGAGATGTTCGAGACATCGCTGATGGCGCTGATCTATGGCATGCCCGACGCAGGCATCAACCCGCCGCCGAACTTCGACATCGAAGGTGGCTTGGGCGTTGTTCTGGGCAACTGGCGCGAAGTGAAGCCGGTGCTCGAGACGCTGGTCGCCGGGGGAGAGATCTCCACCGAGGTGGAAGCTGCCAAGTTCCAGGCGCTCAACACGACCATGGTCAACATGAACAAAGTGGTCGGCATGTACACTGCCGCCGCCAAGATGGGCATCTGATACGCCCCACGTCATAGGCATGATGCGAGGTTCCTGTCATCATTGCCTTCAAGACGCCCGGCCTTCCTGGGAGAGGTCGGGCGTCTCTTGTTTCAGGTCAGCGACGCCATCCAGCTCAAACTGTCCTCGGTCCGGCCATCGGGCTTGTATTCAGCACCAAGCGGCCGAGACCAGCCATGCTGACCCAGCGTTTTGAAGACTTCGGCATAGTCGAGATCACCCTGATCGGGTGCACCCCGATGCGGGACACCGGCAAACTGCACATGGCCGATGATGGATTGCAGCGCCGCGAACCTTTGCACGACATCGCCTTCGGTCCGGGCCACGTGATAACAGTCAAACATCAACTTCAGCCCGTCTGAGCCGACCGCTTCGATAATGTCACTCGCTTGCTGGGACGTGCGCAGGAAATAGTTCGGGGCGTCGTATTTGTTCAGAGGTTCGATCAAGATGACAAGGCCCAGAGGTGCGGCGGAATCGACCGCATAGCGAAGTGCTTCGACAAAGCAGGAATGCGCATCTGGGCCATCGGCGTTCCCAGCCATCACATGTACCGCCCCGGCCCCGATGGCATGGGCATAAGCCAGCGCCTCGTCAATCGCCGCGCGCGCTTCGTCCTCGCGACCGGGCACGGCCGAGAGCCCCATGTCTCCGGCTGGAACATCACCTCGCCGCGTGTTCAGCCCCAGCATCGGCAGCCCGGTTTCCTCCAACGCGGCCTTCACGTCGTCCGACGGTGTTTCATAGGGCCAATGACATTCGACCGCGTCGAAGCCAGCGGCCTTGGCGGCGCGTATCGCGTCGGGCAGCGACAGGTCCGACCAGAGAAACCCGAGATTGGCTGAAAACTGCATCAATCGTCCCACTCAATTCCAAACTTCGTTACGACCTCGTTGACCTGCGTGTCCGTCAGAACCCGTGCATCGATCCCGCGCATCATCATCGCCAGTCGCGCGGTTTCTTCCAGCTCTTCAACGGCGTTGCAGGCGGCCTCGACATCCTTGCCAGCGACGACTGGGCCGTGGTTCGCCAACATGACGGCGCTGCGCTTGCCCGCCAGCCCGCGCACGGCCTGACCCATCGCCGGGTCGCCGGGCAGAAAGAACGGCAGCAACTTCACCTTGCCGAGTTGCATGATCGCATAAGGCGTCATCGGGGGCAGGAAGTTATCCTCATCAACGTCCGGCATCATCGACCATGCCACAGAATGGCAGGAATGCAGATGCACCACGGCGCCCGCGGCACTGCGAGTGTCATAGAAGGCCGTGTGCAGCGGCATTTCCTTGGTCGGTGGGTCACCATCGATCAAGGTGCCTTGCGCATCGAACCGGCTCAGCCGCGCCGGATCGAGCCGACCGAAACTGGTGCCGGTGGGTGAGACCAGCAGGCCGCCATCCTCGGTGCGGGCGCTGATGTTGCCGGTGCTGCCATGGGTCAGACCACGGTCGAACAGCGACTTGGCCAAAAGGCATATCTGTTCCCGAAGCGCGGTCTCGGTCATGCATCACCTGCCAAGGTACGGGCCGCCTTTGCAAAGAAATCCTCGGCCCCAAAGTTCCCGGATTTGAGCGCAACCACAAGGTCGGGTCCAGCTCGCAAGGCTGGAACGCCCGGATCAATTTCCGGCCCGATCTCCAGCGCGCCAAGCGCCAGACCCTCGACAATGGCGCCCGAGGTTTCGCCGCCTGCCGTGATGATGCGTTCCGCGCCTCCGGCCACGACAAGACGGGCGACGTCGGCAAACAGAGCTTCCAGTGCGGCGGCCGAGCGTTCACGCCCGAACCGGTCCTGAATGGCGCGAACAGAGTCCGGGTCGGCCGAGCTATAGGCAAGCGGCACACCTTTGGCACCAAGCATCCATTCGGCAATCTCGGGCGCCGCAAGACGACCTTCGATCACGGCGGCCGCGTCTATTTCCCGGGTGGGGTTGGTTTCGCCATGCATGTGAACTTGGCGACGCGTGGCGATCGAACATGATCCCGACAAGGCCACCACTTTGCCGGCCTGACCAGCCCATGGCACGGTCGCAGGCGTGCAGCCGAAATTGGCAGGCAATCCCAAGGCTACACCCGAACCGCCAGTGACCAGCGGCAAACCTTTTGCAGCCTTGCCGATCTCCATCAGATCGGCGTCACGAATGGCATCCACAACGATATGTCTCACGCCCTTCGCCGTTTCTGCCGTCAGGGCTTCGGCAATGGCCGCAGCCCCGGCAAACACGGTTTCCGCGGGCACATGCCCCACGTCGTATTTCGTCTGTGGTCGCAGCCAGCGACGGATGTCGGCATCGGTCATCGGGGTCAGCGGATGGTTTTCCATGCCGGACTGGTTCAGAAGTGTATCACCAACGAAAAGGTGCCCTTGGTAAAGCGAACGCCCCGTGCCGGGAAAGGCAGGGCAAACGATCACCTTGTCGGCGTCCAATGCCTCGGCCAGCGCGTCGGCAACCGGCCCGATATTGCCCTTCGCGGTGGAATCGAAAGTGGAACAGTACTTGAAGAAGATCTGTTCGCAGCCCTGCGCCCGCAGCCATGCCAAAGCATCCAAGGATTGCGCGACAGCCTCCGCCGGGTCGATCGAGCGGGACTTAAGCGCGACCACACCAGCCTCGACCTCGGCAGGGGCATCCCGATCTGGAATACCGGTGTATTGAACCACCCGCATGCCGCCCTTCGCCAAGGTGTTCGCAAGGTCACTCGACCCGGTGAAATCGTCGCCTATGCATCCCAACCGCATCATGTGTCTCCCGGCAAATTCAGGCCTGCGCGTGTAGCATAGACTTTGGCGACACCCGCATCGTCAACCGTGCCAAGCCCCAGGTCGGCCGCCGCAAGATACTGTGCCAGCGCCGCGGCGGCGATGGGAGCTTCGAACTCGGTCTTGCGGGCCATGTCCTGCACGATCCCCAGATCCTTGGGCCACACGTTCACTTGGCTGTGCGGGGTATAGTCGCCGTTCACGATGTGCGGACCACGGTTTTCCAGCATCCAGCTGGTACCTGCACATTTCGGGATCACCTGCATGAAAGTCTCGGGGCTGACGCCTTGGGTCATGCCAAAGGTCATCGCTTCCGCCATGACCGCGATATGCACCCCGGCCAGAAGCTGGTTCACCGCCTTCATCGCCGAGCCAGCGCCCGCCGCATCCCCAAGAGGGAACACGGTTTCAGCGATGGCGGCGAGGATCGGCGCGGCTTTTTCGAAGGCGTCGGGCGACCCAGACGCCATGACCGAAAGCTGGCCAGCCGCCGATTTCACGGACCCACCCGAGATCGGGGCGTCGAGATATGCGACCCCATGTGCGTTGCAACGCGTCTCCATCTCGCGCGCGAAGTCCGGTGGAACCGTTGCGCAGGCAAGAACGACCGCGCCTTTCGACAAGAAAGGCACGATCCCGGCATCGCCAAATAGCACGTCCTCGGTCTGCGTGGCATTCAGGACAACGACAACAACGGCATCAAGGTCGGACGCAACTTGATGCGGTGGGGTGGTTGCACCCCCTTCCGAGCGGAGGCTTTCCACGCGATCGCGGGCAACATCGAAACCGTGCGTCACCAATCCCGCGCGCAAGCAGGATTGCGCAATGCCGTACCCCATGGCGCCAAGGCCGATGACGGCAACCCGTGTTGATGATGTCATTTCGGAAGCTCTCCTGCGATATGGCGTCCAGCATATTGACTGCTGGTACCGATACCGGTATCGGTACCAGCAGTCAACAGGAATGCAAGAGCATGACAATCAAGCAGTCGATCACGCTGGCCGACGTGGCCACGAAAGCCGGGGTCAGCAAGATGACAGCGTCCCGCGCCCTCCGTGGGACGGGCGATGTCTCGAAGGCGAATGTCGAGTTGGTGCGGCGCGCGGCGCGCGACCTGGGCTATGTTGGCAACCACCTGGCCACGTCTCTCTCCAGCCAGCGGTCGGTTCTGGTCGGTGTGGTGGTGCCCAGCCTGACCAACATTGTCTTTGCCGAGGTTCTGTCTGGCATTGCCAACGCACTTGAAGGGTCGGGCAAGCAGGCTGTGTTCGGTGTCAGCGACTATGACCCGGACACCGAGTACGATGTCATTCGCAACATGCTCTCATGGCGTCCGGCGGGGCTGATCGTGACGGGCCTCGAACAATCGGCAGATACACTGAAGCTCTTGCGCAACGCCGAGGTTCCCGTGGTCCAGATCATGGACCTTGACGGAGACGCGGTGGATGCCTGTGTTGGCATCTCGCACGCGGAGGCCGGGCATACGATGGCCAGCGCCCTCTTGGCCGAAGGCCGCAAGCGCATCGCCTATATCGGCTGCGGCCTCGAGCGCGACACGCGGGCCGCGAAGCGGTTTCGCGGCTTTAAGAACGCCTTGATCGACGAGGGTATCGGACTGGCGGGCGAGCGCATTGAAACCGGGCCATCCACGATTGCGGTCGGCCGCGCGTTGACGGCGCAGCTGTTGGCAGACCAACCTGATCTCGACTGTATCTATTATTCGAATGACGACCTTGCAGCGGGCGGCCTGTTCCATTGTCTGTCCGCGAACATCGATGTCCCCGGTACACTGCGCCTTGCAGGGTTCAACGGATTAGACCTTGTTGACAGCTTGCCCAAAGGCGTCGCGACGACGCGCACGCCACGCCGCGAGATCGGTATCGCGGCGGCCAGGATCATTCTGGATGTCGAAAACGGTGCCAATCCCCCGCGCCGGGTCGCCTATACACCCGAAATCCACATGCCCTGATCCGTTAACGCCGCCAACGATCAATGCTTTGACAGGGTGACGTGGGGCGCTTAAGGTCCCGCCCATGAACCAGGGTCCACATATCACGATGCCGCGCGCACTCCGCGCCGACCTGCTTCTTCTTCTCCTTAGCCGCCTCTGAGCGTGCCTTTTGGCGCGACCGCTCAGAGGGGTTTCAGCGCCGCAAAGACACCGCTAAGGAGACATCCATGAATACGATCAATCTGTCCGAGAAGCTGTCGCGCTTCTCTTCGCATTGGGACCCGCATATCGTCGCCGATTACAACGGCAACGATGTGATGGTGGTCAAGTTCCAGGGCGAATTCCCGTTTCACAAGCATGACGATACCGACGACTTCTTTCTGGTCCTCGAAGGCGAGATGGAAATGGACATCGAAGGCGAGGCGCCCCGCAAGGTGGGTGCTGGCGAGATGTTCATCGTGCCGAAGGGCATCGTCCACCGCCCCCGCGCGGCAGAAGAGTGCAAAGTGCTTCTGATCGAGCCTGCGGGCGAACCCAATACCGGTGACGCGGACGCGGAACCGGCCAAGAAACCACGTATCTGAGGAGAGAGATCATGGCAGACAAAGACCACGTCCTGATCTTCGACACGACCTTGCGCGACGGCGAACAAAGCCCGGGCGCAACCATGAGCCACGACGAGAAGCTCGAGATCGCCGAACTGCTTGACGATATGGGCGTCGACATCATCGAAGCCGGTTTCCCAATTGCCTCGGAAGGTGACTTCGAAGCCGTGACCGAGATTGCCAAACGCTCGAAAGATGCGGTGATCTGCGGTCTCAGCCGGGCGAACTTCAAGGATATCGACCGGTGTTGGGAAGCGGTCAAACACGCCGCGAAGCCGCGCATTCACACCTTTATCGGAACCTCGCCCCTGCATCGCGATATCCCGAAGCTCTCGAAGGATGAGATGGCCGAGCGTATTCACGACACGGTCACCCACGCGCGCAATCTCTGCGACAATGTCCAGTGGTCGCCCATGGACGCAACACGGACTGAATGGGATTACCTCTGCCGGGTCGTGGAAATCGCGATCAAGGCGGGTGCGACGACCATCAATATTCCCGACACCGTGGGCTATACCGCGCCGCGCGAAAGTGCGGACATCATCCGGAACCTGATCGAACAGGTGCCCGGTGCCGACGACGTGGTCTTTGCCACCCATTGCCACAACGACCTTGGCATGGCGACGGCGAACGCCTTGGCTGCCGTCGAAGGCGGTGCGCGCCAGATTGAATGCACGATCAACGGTCTGGGCGAACGCGCAGGCAACACGGCACTGGAGGAGGTCGTGATGGCGCTGCGTGTCCGCGGTGACATCATGCCCTTCAAGACCGGGATTGCGACCACGAAGCTCATGCACATCTCGCGCCGGGTCTCGACGGTGTCGGGTTTCCCTGTGCAGTTTAACAAGGCCATCGTCGGCAAGAACGCCTTCGCGCATGAAAGCGGCATTCACCAGGACGGGATGCTCAAGAACGCGGAAACCTTCGAGATCATGCGGCCCGAGGATATCGGTTTGTCGGAAACCAATATCGTCATGGGCAAGCATTCCGGTCGGGCGGCGCTGCGCTCGAAGCTGGAAGAGCTTGGGTTTGACCTGGCCGACAACCAGTTGAACGACGTGTTCGTCCGGTTCAAGGCACTGGCAGATCGCAAGAAGGAGGTCTTCGAAGATGACCTGATCGCCCTCATGCGGGATCAGGAAACCGGCGAGGAATACGACCGGATCAAGGTCAAGTTCCTGCGGGTGATCTGCGGCACCGAAGCGCCTCAATCCGCCGACCTGACGCTGACGATCGACGGCGAGGATCACCAGACCACCGCCCAGGGCGACGGCCCTGTCGACGCGACGTTTAACGCGGTCAAGTCGCTCTTCCCGCACAATGCGCGCTTGCAGCTCTATCAGGTGCATGCCGTGACCGAGGGAACTGATGCGCAGGCAACCGTAAGCGTCCGAATGGAAGAGGACGGGCGGATCGCAACGGGGCAATCGGCAGACACCGATACAGTTGTTGCGTCGGCCAAGGCATACGTGAACGCGCTCAACCGCTTGCTGGTGCGCCGCGAAAAGTCGGACCCGGATGCCGACGTGAAACAGGTCTCCTACAAGGACGCTGGCTGAGACAAACGGGGTCGCGTCCGGTTGGCGCGACCCCGACCGTTTTGCACTGCAGCATGAAGAATCGCTTATCCCGCATTAGCAGCAGGTGGCGCTCTGCACCAAAAATGACGATATATGGCAGCCGAAATTCGCGGTTTGGAAACGATCGCAGCGTCTTTTGGATTTTGTTTCTAGAAACCCTTAAAAATAAGGAAGAATTGGCGGTTTCCCGCCTAAATCTCGCCATATTCCCGACCTAAAAATGTCGCCAAGGCCGGTGTCTGCAGGCCTTGTGTAAGTGAGTAAGTGTAAGTTTGAGGCCAACCAGTAACCCCTGGCCTCGTGTGTGTGTAAAAGGTTTAATGGTGGTGGCGTTGTTTCGTTCGTCTCGGTCTCCGGCTCTTCACGTTAATGCCGTGGCATCAGGTGGTCCGAGTGGTTCGTCAATTCATCTGTCCCGCGCTGCTGCGCCGGCTGATGTCGCGTCGACCTTCTGTGTTCTGAAAAACTGCCGGGCAGGGCGTCCCATCTCTGCCTGCGACGGAACGTGCAAGGTCGTTGCCAAATCGGAGCCGCGTCTTTCGAAACGCGACCACCACCATTTCCCCAAAAATCTTGAATTCCAGTCTGCACGGAGTGTCTCCGTGTAGCAAAGAATGCTCGGCGATGTGACGCCGGCGTCCGCAAGTCGGACCCCGTCAAACATCGTACTGGGTGGGGCGAGGCGCGTTTCGGTGGGGCGAAGCGCGCCTCAATTCTTTCACAATTCGAAGCAATCAATCTTAAGGAAAGGCATTGTGTTTATTGGTGTTTTCTGAGTTTTCGCCTTAGTTTCGCCACAATCTGACCCTATATCTGACAAGAAGCCTGGCGTGTGTTGCCAACGGCTGAGTACCTGAAGACGAGTGACCAGACGATGTGTGAGTTCAAATATTGCAAAGGCCCTGAAGCCTGTTTCCTGAGGGACATCTCGCCATGTCCCGGGGCTTGCAAAAGTACCGTCCCCGAACCTTCGAACGATAACTTCCCGCGCAATCGATCGCGCAGCCGAGGTTTTGTCGATCGCGAAGCACTTGTACGTGCGCTTGGTGTCGACGATGCGACCCTGTCGGTTCAATCCGTGATGCGGGTGCAACGCGTGTCAAGCAAGCTGCAGCGCGCGCTGGAAGTGATGGAGTTGCGCCGCGGCGCGTGATCACGCCTCGGCGAAGAATTCCAGTGTCTCGTCCATGAAACGCTGCCTGATCGCGGGGGCTTCCATCATCATCTCGTGCCTGGCGCCATCAACAAGGCGCCACTCGCCGCCTGTCCATCCGGTGTGAAACCTGTTGATTGCGTCGATCGAAACGATCTTTTCGTCAGATCCGACGAAGGTCAGCGAGGGGATGTTTGGCCGGTCAGCGGCAAACAGTTTGTCCAACTCGCGCGTTGCACTTCCAACCCATTGCACCGATGGCCCGCCCAATGCGAATTCGGGGGCTTTCTCGGCGTGCTCGGCAAGCCAGACATAGGTTTCTGGATCGGTCGTCAGCATGTTTTCAGCGAAATCGGTCTCGATCACATAGTTTTCCGGCGTCGTACCGGGGGCGAACGTGTTTTCCTTGTTCAAAAGGCGCGCCACTGGCGGGATGACATAGGTCAGCGGCCGCGCAAAGGTCGGCATCTGGATGCCCCACATCGGCGCCGAGAACACGGCGCGCGACACGTCGAGCCCATCGACCAGCGCGCGAAGGCCGATGCATCCCCCCATCGAATGACACAGCAGTACATGGGGTTTCGGCAGGTCCAGCGACACCACCCATTCGGTCAGGACGGAGACGTCGCGCTGATAGTCAATAAAGTCCGAGACGTGGCCCAAACGCGTGTCGTCATCCAGACGATCCGACATCCCTTGCCCGCGCCAGTCGATCGAAACGACACTCCAGCCGGCGGATGTCAGGTCGCTGATAACCTTGCCGTATTTCTCAAGATACTCGGTGCGTCCGGGGAACAGCAGGATGGTCCCCCGGGCCTTTTCAGCCTGCCAAACCCCAAGTCGCAGGCGAACGCCGTCATCCGCCTTGGCCCAGACAAACTGGCCCCCATCCGGCGCACCAGCCAGATCAGTGTGGAACGGCGCGGCTTCCATAGGGTTCAGCCAAGCACCGAGGCAAGGCGCATCGCGGCGCCCATGTCGCCGTCAACCGTCAACTGACCCGACATGAAGGCGCTGGTCGGGTTGACCGAGCCATCCAGAATGCCGCGGAACGTATCGGTGTCGGCGGTCATGGTGACGTCAGCGGCTTCGTCGGCAGCGCGGGCACCGTCGCTGTCCAGCATGATGGCGCCTTCGCCCTCGATCACGAATTTTGCGGAGCCGTCGAACGCGCCGCCCGATACTTTTTCGTTCAGTGCGCTGACAGCTTGATCGATCACGTCACTCATCGTGTTTATCCTCACTTGGCCGTTATGGGGGCTCGCATTTGCCCCGTGTTGCGTTAGGTTCAGGTTATGGGTCGAAACCAAAGATTTCTCAAATGCGTCGTAACGGCACTTTTGCTGTCGTCGTCCGCTGTTGCCGAACCGGCAGAGTTGGAAGCGCTGCTTGAGGGGTTGAAGACTGCCGATCCGACGGCCTCGCCGCAGATCGAGCGACGTATTTATGAGATTTGGTCGCAATCCGGGTCTCCGTCGATGGACCTGCTGCTCAGCCGCGGACGCGAGGCGCTTGAGGCGGGTGATACGGTTCTCGCGATCCGTCATTTCTCGGCGCTGATCGATCATGCCCCTGACTTTGCTGAAGGTTACAATGGAAGGGCCACCGCCTATTTCCAGGCTGGCCGGTATGGGCTGTCGCTGGAAGACATACGCCAGACGCTGACCCTGAACCCGCGCCATTTCTCGGCCATGAGCGGGCTTGCCCTCATCCTCGAGGAACTTGGGCGCCCAGACGACGCGCTTGAGGCATGGCGCGAGGTCGAGCGATTGAACCCGAACCGGGATGGTCTGAAGGATGCAATCACCCGGTTGGAACGCGAGGTCGAGGGCGAAACCCTCTGAGCTTCTGGGTCGCGTCGGGATTTGCGTATTTTTTGAAGAGATGAAGATCAGTCGAAGGCGCGCCCGAGCGGCCGCCAGATGATCGCGATCAACAGCAGGCTTCCAAGTCCGGCCACGATGAACGGAACGATCAAGGCGGTTTCACGCGGCAGCGGGCCCTCGGCCAGTCGCGTCAGGATGCCGGACAGCGCCAGACCGATTGGCATCATGCCCCAGGCCAACAGGCGATAGAGGCTGTTGACCCGGCCAAGAAGTGCGTCCGGGATGATCCGCTGGCGATACGAGACGCTGACGGTGTTCCAGATGATCCCGGTGAACTCACTGAGGACGAACAGCGCGGCAAGCGCCCAAGCGTTGGGGGCAAATGGGATCAGGGCGAAGGCGACGGCGCTTTGCAGCCCCATCAATTGCGCCGTCCGTCCGCGCCCGAGTTTCGCGACCACACGCGCACCGACCGCCCCGCCGGCGATGCCGCCAATGGCGCCAGCGGCCAGGATCAGGCCATAGGCCGGGGCGCCAAGGTTCAGGTTCTCCTGCACATGCAGGACCAAGGCGATGACGATCATCTGATGCAGCAGGTTCCAGACACCTGTCGACACGGCCAGAAGCTTCAGGACGGGCGAACTTTTGAGGAAAGCCCAGCCTTCGCGGAACTCGCGACGCCAGTTTCGCGATGCTTGCGTCTCGGGCTGAAAGCGCCCTGTTATCATAAGGATAAGCAAAGCGCCGACGGCAAAAGCAAGGGCATTCAGTGCGAACGGCAGCGGCAGGAAGGCGGCGATCAGGAAAGCGCCAAGGGCGGGGCCGATGAGGGCGTTGCCGACGAGTTCGACGCTCCAGAGGCGACCGTTGGCGGCTTCGAGTTGGTTGTGCGGGACAAGGCTGGGCATCATGGTTTGCGCGGCATTGTCGCGGAAGACCTCGGCCACGCCGATCACCACGGCCGCGACGGCGAGAAGGGCGAAGAGACCGGGATGCGCCAGGCCCGTCTCGGGCGGCGGTTGCAGCGGCAGCGTTGCCCAGAGGGCGATCGTGACGATCGTGAAGACAATGGCGCGCAGGATGTCCATCGCAAGGATCAGATTGCGACGGTCGACGCGATCGGTGACGAGGCCTGCGGGGATGGCAAAGAGGAACCACGGCAGCCGCAGGACAACGGGCAACGCAGCGATCAGAAGGGGGTCCCGGGTGAGCAAGGATGCAAGCCATGCCCAGACGACAACGGCAATGCCATCGGCCAGATTGGCCAGCCCGCTGGAGGCGATGAACCGGGTCAGCATGGGCGCGAGCCTAGGGGTGTGGTGCGATTAGAACAACATGCAATCCGCGCCGGGCGGCAGCGGATCGGCGCCTTCGGGCAGCGTGGGTGTGTAGTCGAACGAGACGATCTCGGCCCCTTGATCGAAGGCGATGAAAAGCTGCCCCGAGCCTGGTCGAATGGCGATGCCTTCCGGATCGAGACCGTACTCGAGAAGCGGCACGGTCCCAAGCAAATCGCCATCGGAATCAAACTCATAAAGACTGTTCGAGCCTTCGAGATCGTCGACGATCAACAGGTGTCCCGTGCGCGGATCGCGGGCGATGCCTTGGGCCTCGAACAACGGGGGTGACAGCGTGGTGGTGTCGACCACGCGGTCGGGTGTGCCGTCGGGGGCGAGCCAGGACAGGCGTTCGGGATCATCCTCGACCGAGATGATCTGGCCGTCGGAATCGATCACCAAACCTTCGGTGTCGGCCCAGCCGCCGGGCACCTTGAAAGGGTCGCCCAAAGCCTCGCCGTTTCGGGTCATCCGCTGGAAGGCGCCGAAGCCGTCGGCAATCAGCAGGTTGTCGCCTTCGAGGGTCACGGCCTTGATCCGCATCAGGTCGCTGCCGAAGCGGCGCAACTCGTCGCCCTGCAGGGTGACAAGGATGATTTCCGGCCCCTCATTGGCAATCCAGAGACCGCAAAAGGTCGGGTCGTATTCGAGGCTTGCGGGGCGGTTGAGGTCGTATCGGCCGGTCTCGACGATCTCGAGCGCACTGGCGGGAGAGGCGGCGAGGAGGAGGGCGAAGAGCAATCTCATGACATGAAACCTAGCGCGCTTTGGCCGCAAAAAAAGCAACGTTCGGTGGGGTCGGTGTCACTTGCAACAGCCCTTTCGTTAACTCGTTGAATTTACGGGAAACGAGCGGAATTCCGGTTTCGGTACCGTGTCGGTGTTGCGTCGGTATTCTGTCGGTGCCCAAACCGATGGCCGTCGCTTCGGACCTGATCGACCAGCGTTCGGTCACCAAGCTTGCCAAGTCGTTAAGACCGGCTACCTGTCCAACTCCGAAACGGAGAGCACATGAAACGGGCATTGGTCATTGGCGCCTCGGGCGGCATCGGGCAGGCGATCACGGACGAGTTGGGGGCGCGTGGCTGGACGGTCACCGGGCTCTCACGCGCGGTCGATGGGCTGGACGTGACGGATGAGGCCAGCGTTGCTGCAGCGTTTGACGCGTTGGACAGTCCTTTTCAGCGGATCATTGTCACGACAGGGGCGCTGGTGATTGACGGGCATGCGCCCGAGAAGGCGGTGCGCGAGGTCACGGCGGACGGGTTGCTGAACCAGATCAGGGTCAATGCGCTGGGGCCGATGCTGGTTCTGAAGCACGGGCTGCGCTTGCTGCCCAAGGACAGCCCATCGGTGTTTGCAGCACTCTCGGCGCGGGTCGGCTCGATCGGAGACAACCAGATCGGCGGCTGGCACAGTTATCGGACGGCGAAGGCGGCCCTGAACCAGTTGATCCACGGTGCCGCGATCGAGATGAAGCGGACCCACAAACAGGCGGTCGCGGTCTGCCTGCATCCCGGCACGGTCGAAACGCCGTTCACGGCGAAGTATGCCGGGCGTCACAAAACCGTCCCCGCAGCAACGGCAGCGGCGAACCTGATCGATGTGATCGACGGGCTGACCCCGGCGCAGACGGGTGGGTTCTTTGACTATGCGGGCAAGGAGATCCCGTGGTGAGGCTGATCCTTGTTCTGGGCGACCAACTGACCGACACCGTAGCGGCGCTTCGCGAAGGCGATCCGGCGACGGACATTGTCGTGATGGCGGAGGTGTCCGAAGAAGCGGGCTATGTGCCGCATCATCCGAAGAAGATCGCCTTCTGTTTCGCGGCGATGCGCCACTTTGCCGATGAGTTGCGCGGGGCAGGCTGGCAGGTGGACTACACGGCACTGGACGCCGATGCCCCGGTGGCCAGCATAGCCGAAGCCCTGATAGCCGCGTCCGAGCGACACGGCACGACCGAGGCGGTGGCGACGCGGCCGGGCGAATGGCGGCTCATTGCGGCGCTTGACGAGCTGCCGCTTTCGGTCACGGTTCTGGAGGATGACCGGTTCGTGGCCAGCCATGCCGAGTTTGACGCTTGGGCCGAGGGGCGCAAGGAACTGCGGATGGAGTGGTTCTATCGCGAGATGCGGCGGAAGACCGGGCTGTTGATGGACGGCGACAAACCGGTCGAGGGGAAGTGGAACTTTGACCACGACAACCGCAAGCCAGCGCCGGGCGAGGTCGATTTCAGCGGACCCATGCGGTTTACGCCGGACGACATCACCGAAGCCGTCCTGTCGCTGGTGGCGGATCGGTTCGGCGAGAATTTTGGAGAGTTGCAGCCGTTCTGGTTCGCGGTGACCCGCGCCGAGGCGCGGCGGGCGCTGGCGCATTTCATCAAGGGCGGCTTGCCGAAGTTCGGCGACTATCAGGATGCGATGCTGGTCGACGAGCGGTTCCTCTGGCACTCGATCCTATCGATGTATCTGAACGCAGGCCTGTTGGACCCGATCGAGATTTGCGAGGCGGCCGAGGCGGCCTATCGCGAGGGGCATGCGCCGATCAACGCGGTTGAAGGTTTCATTCGGCAGATCATCGGCTGGCGCGAGTACATGCGGGGCATCTATTTCCGCGAAGGGCCGGACTATGTGCGGCGGAACGTGCTGGGCCATGACCGGAAGCTTCCCGATTTCTTCTGGACCGGCGAGACCGGGATGCGGTGTATCAGCCAAGCCGTGGCGCAGACGCGGGACGAGGCCTATGCCCACCACATTCAGCGCTTGATGGTCACCGGCAACTTCGCGCTGCTGGCCGGAATCGATCCGTTCGAGGTGCACGAGTGGTACCTGGCGGTCTATGCCGATGCCTATGAATGGGTCGAGGCGCCCAACGTGATCGGGATGAGCCAGTTTGCCGATGGCGGGATCGTTGGTTCGAAGCCTTATGTCTCGTCGGGCAATTACATCGACCGGATGTCGAACTATTGCGGCGAGTGTGCCTATAGTGTGAAGACCAAGCTGGGCGAGGGCGCGTGCCCGTTCAACCTGCTTTACTGGCACTTCCTGAACCGGCATCGCGACCGGTTTGCGAAGAACCCGCGCATGGCCAACATGTATCGGACATGGGACCGGATGGACGAAGGGCGCCGGGCACAAATCCTGGAAGAGGCTTCTGCCTATCTGGACACTTTGGGCTAGATCGCGCTGTGGCTGCGGTTGCGGCTGCGGCGGCGCTGGCCATCCAGCAGATCGTCGAAGATATCGGTAAACTCGATACGTTCGGTGACGGTGTGCCGATAGGTCTTGGTCACAAAGGGATTTGGTTCGCCGTCGCGCTTCCACGCGCGAAAGCTTTTGTATCTGCACGAGGATACAAGAAAATATGCGTACCTGAAGAGGGCCGGTTTCCCGGCCAACGTTTCCTTGGACAAGTTCAGCATTTTAGTCCCGATTACCAACAACACACTTGGGCAACACCATCTGTTGGTATGCCACGGGGATCCGGCGAAAGTGGGGCGGTCATTCGTTCTTTGCCTGAAATGAATGCGCAGTTTGGTGACAATGCCATGGCGGCGGCGGCGATTGGCATCTTGCCGGAAAGGGCGGGGCGCCTGCGAGAAGCGCCCCGCCGAGATCATTTGGCCCGTCTTTCGTATACGGCTTCAGGTCCGTCCCCGAATATGTCGTGGAAGTCCTGCGCATGTGTTTGTCGGTTTCGGATCGTGCGTTGCACAAAGGGGTTTGGTTCCCCACGCGTTCTCCAACTCGCAAACGAGACAGGATGCAGACTGCTGAGCAGATAAAAAAGATACCTGGCCCAACAGGGCCAACGTGCCAAATTCTGATCTGTAAGGCGAAACAAGCCAACCATGTACCACAACCTTCAGTAGCGAAGATGTTCTGTAATCTCCTTATGGTTGTGGCTACACTGTGGCTTGTTTTTGCGGATTAGACGATTTTTGGTTAACGATTAGTTACCGTCCGAGGCCTCCGTCAGCGCACCGTCTTCCCAGACGCCCGACTGTTCTTCGCCGCTGGCATAACGAATGGTGCCTTCGCCCTGCCGTTTGCCGCGCTCAAACATGCCTTCATAGACATCGCCGTTGGCATAGGTTGCAACGCCCTTGCCGTCGATCTCGCCTGCAACCCATTCGCCTTCATAGATAAATCCGTCAGGCATGGTGATCTTGCCTTCGCCTTCGCGCTGGCCGGCGACGAAGTTGCCTTCGTAGATGGTGCCGTCGGAATAGGTGGCGACGCCACGGCCCTCGCGCTGACCGGCTTTCCAGCTGCCGTCATAGGTATAACCGTCGGCGAAAGTCATCTTGCCGATGCCGTCCATCTTGGCGTCCTTGAACTCGCCTTCATAGACAAGACCGTTGGCATAGGTCGCGACGCCCTTGCCTTCGATCACGCCATCGATCCATGCGCCTTCATAAGTGTTGCCGTCCGGATAGGTGATCTTGCCGGACCCGTCGGCGACGTCATTCTTGAACGTGCCTTCATAGATCGAGCCGTCGGGATAGGTGACGCTGCCGGTTCCTTCGATGCGGCCTGCGACCCACTGGCCGACATAGACATAGCCGTCGGCCCCGGTGAATGTTCCCTCGCCTTCGCGCTGGTCCGCCACGAAGGCGCCCTCGTAGATGTCGCCATTGGCATAGGTGACCTTGCCGGCGCCCTGGCGCTTGCCGTCGACAAGTGCGCCTTCATAGATATCGCCATTGGGCTGTGTCAGTTTGCCCGAGCCGTTGATCTGGCCGTTTTCCCAAGCGCCTTCGTACACAAGACCGTCCGGCATTTTCAGCGTGCCGGTGCCTTCGCGGACGCCGCGGGCCAGGTCGCCTTCATAAACAGCGCCGTCGGGATACTCGATCCGGCCGGTGCCTTCCTTGATGCCCTTGTCCCACGTGCCGTCATAAATATAGCCGTTGGGGCTCTCCATCCGGCCCTGTCCATGATGCAGCGCATCCTGGAACCCGCCTTCGTAGCGCACACCGTTGGCGTAGACCGCGACGCCGGTGCCGTTGATCTTGCCGTCGACCCAGTCGCCTTCGTATGTGCCGCCATCCGCAAAGGTGATCTTGCCTGTGCCTTCAGGTTTGCCAGCGACAAAAGCGCCTTCATAAACCGATCCGTTCGGGAACTCGGCACGGCCCTGACCGCGGATTTCGCCTTCGGACCATTCGCCTTCATAGACATATCCGTTCGGCAGCCGATAGGAGCCGGTGCCGTCCTGCTTGCCGTCCTTGAACGTGCCTTCGTAGACGCCGCCGTCGTCATACTGTTTGGTGATGACTTCCTGCGCGGTCGCGCTGCTCATCATCAGCGCGACGCTTGCCAGCGTTCCCAACCCGATCGCCCGGTTCATGGCTTTCCCCAATTTTTCCCTCGGCAGGATTCTCGGCCTGCCCCTGTTTGACTGCGAAGAACCTAATGGACAGCCCATGTTGCCGCAACGGTTTTCCCGGGGGCAGGCCTTTCCCTTGGTCACAACTCTGCTAAGACCTTGGCGTAAGAGGGATTGCGCCTTGGCTGCGCCAAGTCGCGATGGGCGAGGGGGCGCTGCCCCCTCGCGCTCCCCCGGGATACTTTCGAACAGGCGAAGGAGGCCTGGGGTATATGGGCCAGACGTTTCGGCTGACATTGGCACAGATGAACCCGACGGTGGGCGATCTGGCGGGGAATGCGGCGCTGGCAAAGCGCGCATGGGAGGCCGGACGCGCGGCGGGTGCCGACATGGTGGCGCTGCCAGAGATGTTCATCACTGGCTACCAGACGCAGGATCTGGTGATGAAGCCCGCCTTCGTGCGGGATGCGATGGCCCATGTCGAGGCATTGATGGCAGACTGTGCCGATGGGCCTGCCTTGGCCGTCGGGTGCCCGCTTATTCAAGGCGACAAGCTTTACAATGCGTATCATGTGCTGAAGGACGGGCGTCTGGTGCGGCAGGTGTTGAAGCATGATCTGCCGAATGAAACGGTGTTCGACGAAGTGCGGCTTTACGACAAGGGCCCGCTTGGGGGGCCCTATGATCTGGGGGTCGTGCGGGTGGGCACGCCGATCTGCGAAGATGCGTGGCACGAGGAAGTGCCCGAGGCGCTGGAGGAATCGGGGGCCGAAATTTTGGTCGTGCCCAACGGCTCGCCCTATTACCGCGGCAAGTTCGACACGCGGCTGAACGTGATGGTCTCGCGCGTGGTCGAGACCGGGTTGCCGCTGGTCTATCTCAACATGGTGGGCGGGCAGGATGACCAGGTGTTCGATGGCGGCTCGTTCGTTTTGAACCCGGGCGGCGAGATTGCCGTGCGCCTGCCGGTCTTTGACGAGGCGATCGTTCAGGTTGATTTCGAAGAGACCGAAGCGGGCTGGCGCGCGCTTAAGGGCGATATCGCGGCTTTGCCGGACGAGTGGGAGCAGGATTACCGGGTGATGGTCGAAGCGACGCGCGACTATTTCCGGAAGACCGGGTTTTCGAAGGCGCTTCTGGGCCTGTCGGGCGGGATCGATAGCGCGATTGTTGCAACAATCGCGGCCGATGCGCTTGGGCCCGAGAACGTGCGCTGCGTGATGTTGCCGTCGGAATACACGTCTGATGCCTCGCTGGAGGATGCCGCCGCCGTCGCCAAGGCGCTTGGCTGCAAGCTGGACACCGTGCCGATCTCTGGGCCGCGCGCCGCGGTCACCGAGGCGTTGGCGCCTTTGTTCCACGGCACCGAACCGGATGTGACCGAGGAGAATATCCAGTCGCGCCTGCGGGGTGTGATTTTGATGGCGCTGTCGAACAAGTTTGGCGAGATGCTGCTGACGACCGGCAACAAGTCCGAGGTCGCGGTGGGTTATGCCACCATCTATGGTGACATGGCGGGCGGCTATAACCCGATCAAGGATCTCTACAAGATGCGGGTCTTCGAGACCTGCCGCTGGCGGAATGCCAATCATCGGGACTGGATGCTGGGGCCGGCGGGCGAGGTCATTCCGCCCCGCGTGATCGACAAGCCGCCCACCGCCGAGTTGCGGGAAGATCAGAAAGACAGTGACTCCCTGCCGGAATATGCGGATCTCGACCGTATCCTCGAAGCGTTGATCGATGACGAAAAATCGGTGGCCGAGGTCGTGGCGATGGGCTTTGACCGCGAAACCGTCAAGAAGGTCGAACGGTTGATCTATATCGCCGAGTACAAGCGGTTCCAGTCGGCGCCGGGGGCGCGGTTGACGAAGCGGGCGTTCTGGCTGGATCGGCGCTATCCGATCGTCAACCGGTGGCGGGATCCGAGCTGAGCCTGGCCGGTTGGCGGTGCTCTGCGTGGGGGCAGGTGCAACATGACGGATATCGGGCCGAACCCGAACCTCAACAAATGGCTTTGCGGGTTCGTCGGCTTGTTCGCGGTCTTGCCGCTTTACTTCGGGGTCGATTCGCTGAGCTTCCTTGCGCCTGATGCGCGCGGTTTTTCGTATGCCTGTATCGGGCTTGGCGCCGCGATGCTGGCCTGGGCCGCGTGGCTTTGGCGGCGACCGCCGATCAATGCGGCACGGATCACGTTCCGGCCGGGTGGCTTTCAACTTGAGGCGCGGCAGGTGCTACGCGGCGCGCGCGTGTCGGACCTGAGTTGGTCAAGGATCGAAGACGTTTCGATCCATGACGGCGGTGCCTATGGAGGGCGGACGTTCATCATTCGGACGCGCGACATCGGCAACGTGACGTTTGGTGCGGCGTGGGTTTCGGCGCCGCGCGAGACGGTCATGGCGCGCCTTGGCGAGAGCGCCGAGGCAGCGGGATACACGCTGGAGAAAGCACCGCCGACGCTGGCGTCGGTCGTGCGGACAAGGTGGCTGGTCCGGCCTCTGGATGCCGAAAGCGGTCTCAATAATTGATGAATGCGCGCGCGCGGCGATCAATTGCGCATTAATCCCGGCTAACCGCTTGTTGCGGGTCACATGCCGCCTTAGATGTCCGCCCATGAGGCGCTTCATTCCGTTCGTAAAATCACCGCCGGTCGTGTCCGTTCTGCGTCTGCAAGGCGTCATCGCAGCGGGCAGTCGCGGCACGTTGAACGACCAGGCCTTGGCCGGTCTGATCCAGAAAGCCTTCACCAAGGGCAAACCGGAAGCGGTCGCCCTGTCGATCAATTCGCCCGGCGGATCACCGACGCAGTCGTCGCTGATTGCGGCGCGCATTCGCCGCTTGGCCGAAGAGAAAGAGGTGAAGGTCTATGCCTTTGTCGAGGACGTTGCGGCCTCGGGCGGGTATTACATCGCCTGTGCAGCGGATGAGATCTGGGTCGACCGACACTCGATCACCGGTTCGATCGGCGTGATCTCGGCTGGCTTCGGCTTCAACGAGTTGATGAGCCGCTATGGGATCGAACGCCGGGTTTATACGGCAGGCAAATCGAAGAGCCTTGCCGACCCGTTCCGGCCCGAGAAGGACGAGGACGTGGCCCGCATCAAGGCGCTGCAGGAGCATATCCATGCGGGCTTCATCGACCATGTGAAGACCCGGCGCGGCGACCGGTTGAATGCCGAGATGGAACTCTTCGATGGGTCCGTTTTCGTGGGCGACGAAGCGATGCCGACCGGGCTGATCGATGGCGTCGGGCATCTGGTGCCGAAGATGAAAGAGGTCTTCGGCGACAAGGTTGTGCTGAAGCCCTATGCCCAGCGAAAGCCTTTGCTGTCGCGTTTCGGCGCCCGGATCGTGGGCGACGCGATGGCCGAGGTCGAGGACCGCGCGGCTTTTGCCCGCTTCGGGCTCTGACGCGCCATGGTCCTGAAGATCGTCACCCTGTTTCTGGTCTTCGTTGCGGTGCTTGGCATGTTTGGCAAGCTGAGCCTTCTGTTGCCGAAGCGGCGTCAGAAGACCGCGCGCTGCAAGACTTGCGGGCGACATCTGATCGGGTCCGGGCCCTGCGCCTGCAAGAAAGGCTGACGGTTTGGTCTGGATAAGCGGTATTCTGGGTCTGGTGATCCTGCTTCTGGCGGGTGATCTTCTGGTTCGCGGTGCGGTGAACGTGGCGCTGAGGCTTGGTGTTCCGGCGTTGATCGTCAGCCTGACGATCGTGGCCTTCGGCACATCGGCGCCCGAGCTTCTGATCTCGGTCGAAGCCGTGATGACAGGGGCGCCGGGGCTGGCCCTGGGTAATGTCGTGGGGTCGAACACCACGAATATCCTGCTTGTGCTTGGCGTTCCGGCGCTGATTTCGAAGCTTCACACGTCAGGCTTCGATACTAGCAAGAGCTACAAGACGATGATCGCGGTCACGCTGGTGTTCATCGCGCTTTGTTTCACGGCGCCGCTGACGTGGTGGCACGGTCTTATCCTGTTGGCTTTGCTGGCTTATGTCCTGTGGGATCAGGCGCGGGATGCAATGAAGCATCGGCGCGAGATGAAAGCCGCACGCGCGACGGACGAGGAAGAGGTCGAAGGGGCCGACCCGACGATCCCCGGCTGGAAGATCGCCGCTTTCATCCTTCTTGGCATCATCGGTCTGCCGCTTGGCGCTGACATGTTCGTCGATAGTGCCGTCGAAATTGCCGAGATGTTCGGCGTGTCGGACAGCGTGATCGGGTTGACGCTGGTGGCGCTTGGCACCTCGCTGCCCGAACTGGCAACAACCGTCATGGCCGCGATCCGTCGGCAGGCGGATGTGGCGCTGGGGAACGTAATCGGCTCGAACATGTTCAACATCCTCGCCATCATGGGTGTGACCGTGATGGTCGGAGATGTGCCCGTGGTGCATCCGTTCCTGGCCTATGACCTTTGGGCGATGCTGGCGGCGTCACTGCTGATTGCGCCCTTCGTGTTCAACCGAAAGCTCAATATGACCCGCCGTTGGGGATTTGCGCTTTCCGTGCTCTATATCCTCTACATCATAATGGTGGTGTTGCACGGATGAACGGAAACGCATTGGTCACGGGCGCGGGCAAGAGGCTTGGCCGCGAAATAGCGCTGTATCTGGCAGGGCGCGGGTTGGGCGTGGTCGTCCACTACAACAGTTCAGCCGGCGAGGCAGACGAGGTCGTGGCCGAATGCCGGGCGATGGGTGTCCATGCTGTGGCGATGGGGGCAGACCTGACCGCGGAAGATGACATGCAGGCGCTGGTGCCGCGCGCGGTCGAAGCGATGGGCGGGCCTTTGACGGTGCTGGTCAACTCGGCGTCGATCTTCGAGCATGACACGCTGGAGACCGGCACGCGCGAAAGCTGGGACCGGCATCTGGAGAGCAATCTGCGCGCGCCCTTCGTGTTGACGCAGCGCTTCGCCGAGCAGGCGCCAGAGCCCGAGGTGGGCGGTGAGTGGAATGAACCCACGGCGCGCGCATTGATCATCAACATGATCGACCAGCGGGTCCGCAAGCTGACGCCGCATTTCGCGTCTTACACGATTGCCAAGATGGGATTGTGGGCATTGACCCAGACCAGTGCGCAAGCACTGGCCCCCGCGATCCGGGTGAATGCGATCGGACCGGGGCCGACCATGCAGGGTGCGCGGCAATCTCGCGCGCATTTTGCGGCCCAACGCGCCAACACGGTTTTGAAGCGTGGCGCCGGGCCGTCGGACATCAGTCATGCGGTGGGCTATTTCATGGATGCGCCGACCGTCACGGGGCAGCTGATCTGCATCGATGGCGGCCAGCATCTGGGTTGGGAAACGCCCGATGTGCAGGGTGTCGAGTAGGGTGTACAGGCCCCCTGTCAGTGCAGTCAGACGGAAGTTTTGCACGACGTGGCGTCAGGCAGAGAAACTGTCACAAAAATGTTAGTATTTTCAGTCGCTTGTGTTTTGGATAAAAAATTCCCTTTAAAATCAGCCGTCTATAATACCGCCTAAAAATTAGGCAAATCGCCAAAGCGCATTGAATTTAAGGGAAATTTCAAACTGGGGTATTCTTGTCCAAAGGGTTATCCACAGTTTCTGTGAACAGCTTTTGTCTTGTCACCCTGTTGTGATTTGTGCAGCCAAGTCGAGAATCATGGAAGACGCATCAGACACCCCCATCAAGACCGGCCATACGGTCATTCAGGCGTTCCTCAAGACGCTGGACGGGTCGCCCGGAGTCTATCGCATGCTGGATGCGAAAGGGGCGGTTTTGTACGTGGGCAAGGCGCGGAACCTGAAGGCGCGCGTGTCGTCCTATGCGCGCCCGACCGGGCACTCGCCGCGGATCGCGCGGATGATCCGCGAGACGGCCTCGATGATGGTGCTGACGACGAGGACCGAGACCGAAGCGCTGCTGCTGGAACAGAATCTAATCAAGCAGTTGAAGCCGCGCTACAACGTGCTGCTGCGCGACGACAAGTCGTTCCCGAACATCCTCGTCTCGAAGGAACATAGCTTCCCGCAGATCAAGAAGCACCGGGGCGCGAAGAAAGAGAAGGGCGATTACTTCGGCCCGTTCGCCAGCGCGGGCGCCGTGAACCGGACATTGAACCAGTTGCAGAAAGTGTTCCTTTTGCGGAACTGCTCGGACGCCACTTTTGACAGCCGGACGCGGCCCTGCCTGCTCTATCAGATCAAGCGCTGCAGTGCGCCTTGCGTCGGCTACATCTCGGAAGAGGCCTATGACGATCTGGTCGCGGATGCCGAACGGTTTTTGCGCGGGCGCACGACCAAGGTGCAAGAGAAGCTGGCCGAAGAAATGCAGGCCGCTTCAGACGCGATGGAGTTCGAGCGCGCCGCCGCGTTGCGCGACCGACTGAAGGCGCTGACCTTCGTGCAGGGCGCACAGGCGGTGAACCCGGCGGGCGTGGCCGAGGCGGACGTGATCGCCTTGCATCTGGAAGGCGGGCAGGCCTGTGTGCAGGTCTTCTTCATTCGCGCGAACCAGAACTGGGGCAACCGCGACTATTACCCGCGCACCGGCGCTGGGGCCGGACCGTCCGAGGTCATGCAGGCCTTCATCGGGCAGTTCTATGACGACAAGGAACCGCCCCGGCAGCTTCTGTTGTCGGACGGGATCGAAGATGCCGACCTGATGGCCGAGGCTTTGGCCGACAAGGCCGGGCGCAAGGTTGAAATCCTTGTGCCGCAGCGGGGCGAGAAGAAGGACCTTGTGGCGGGTGCGTTGCGGAATGCCCGCGAAAGCCTGGCCCGCAAGATGTCGGAAACCGCGACGCAGACAAAACTGCTGAAAGGATTGGCCGAGGCGTTCGAACTGGATGGCCCGCCAGCGCGGATCGAGGTCTATGACAACTCGCATATTCAAGGCACCAATGCCGTCGGCGGCATGATCGTTGCGGGGCCAGAAGGGTTCATCAAGAGCCAGTACCGCAAGTTCAACATCAAGGACACCGACCTGACGCCGGGCGATGACTTTGGAATGATGCGCGAGGTTCTGACCCGTCGCTTCAAACGCCTGTTGAAGGAAGACCCCGACCGCGAAAGCGAGGCATGGCCGGATCTGCTGTTGATTGATGGCGGTGCCGGTCAGGTCAGCGCCGTGCACGAGGTGATGTCGGAACTGGGCGTTGAAGACGTGCCGATGGTCGGCGTTGCCAAGGGCGTGGACCGCGATGCGGGCAAGGAAGAATTCCACCGCCATCGTGGCCGGCCCTTTGCCCTGCGCCGCGGCGACCCGGTGCTCTACTTCATCCAGCGGATGCGGGACGAGGCCCACCGGTTCGCGATCGGCGCCCATCGCGCGAAACGGGCGAAAGCCGTGGGCGCGACGCCTTTGGACGATGTGCCCGGCGTTGGCGCGACCCGGAAACGGGCGCTTCTGGCGCATTTCGGATCGGCCAAGGCGGTGAGCCGCGCGGCCCTGCAGGATCTGAAGGCGGTCGATGGCATCTCGGACGCGTTGGCCGAGACGATTTACGACTACTTCCACGCCAGCTAGGGTTTCCCTTGGGGGGACCGATCATGGACACACGTGACTTCGAAGCCATGGAGCGGAACGGCTGGGCCGATCCGTCGATTGCCCGCACTTATGCCGACGCGTTTTCGCACGCGACCGCCCACGTGGCGACGGCACTGGCCGACGCCGTGCAGGCGGGGCCCGAGTTGCGCGTCTTGGACCTCTGCTGCGGGCACGGCGTTGTTTCGGGCGAACTGGTCGAACGTGGCGCTGACGTGGTCGGCCTTGATTTCTCGCCCGCCATGGTCTCGCTGGCCGAAGCGGCGGTGCCAGACGCGATGTTCTTGCAGGGCGACGCAATGGCGATGGCCTTTGCCGATGGCAGTTTCGATGCGATCACCATCGGGTTCGGCGTGCCGCATTTTCCCGATCCGGCCAAGGGCCTTGGCGAGGCTGCACGGGTTCTGGCGCCCGGCGGGCGTCTGGCGTTCTCGATCTGGTACGGGGCCGGTCGGTCTGGCGCCTTTGCCTGGAGCTTCGAGGCCTTCGCCGCGCATGGCGACACCTCAATCCCAATCCCCGACGGCCCCGACGCCCACCAGCTTGTCGATCCGGCGCTGGCAACTGCGATGCTGAAGGATGCAGGCTTTGACGACATCACCTTGCGCGATGTCGATAGCGCGATCTTCGTGCGGGAACCCGAGGACCTTTTTACCGCCTTCTATCACGGTGCGGTCCGCGCGGCGGAACGGTTCTCGGGCCAGACACAGGCGGTGCGCGACGCTGTGCAGGCGGACATGGCTGACCGCGCCCGCGCAGAAGGTGCGCAGGTGGAAGGCGGCTGGCTGGTGCCCGCGCCTTCGGTGGTGATTTCGGCGGTCAGGACATGACGGCGGTCAGAATGCCGGCATAGACCAGCAGCGAGCCGCTCAGCACGAAGACGTGCCAGATGGTGAAGTGGAACGGGAGTGCCTGCCAAAGGTAGAACCCGACCCCGATCAGGAAGGTTACACCGCCCAGTGCCAGAAGAGCGAATGTCAGGTCGGGCAGGTCCGACATCATGCCTTCGGCGAACAGCCCGACAGCCACGCCCAACCCGACATAGAGCAACAGCGCAATCCAGCGAAACCGGTAGGGCGAGACCAGTTTCAGCGCGACACCAAGGCAGGCGACGGCCCAGACGCCCGGAATGCTCTCTCCGCCTTTGCCGGATATCAGGGCAAGCGCCGTATAGGTGCCAGCGATTTTGAGGAAGATCGCAGCATGATCCAGCCGCTTCAGCAGCCATTCCCAATGGGGGTGCGGAAAGATGTTGTAGATGGCCGAGAAATAGATGACCGCTGTCAGGGTGCCACCGTAAATCAGCGTTCCCCAGACACTGTTCTCGGGCCCGGCAAACGCACTGAGCACAACCAGTGCCGGCACGATGGCCGAGACAAGGATGACGCCCACCACATGCACCGCGACGTCCGAAAGGTACTCGGCGCGGCTGTAACCGATGGGGCGTGCGAGAAGCCGTCTCATGGCGCCCACATATTGCGGGGGTGTAACGGGATTACGACAAGATCAGGTGGATTTTCCGCCGATTGCGAGCGTTGTGGTCGCGCACCACTTCCCTCTTCCGCGCGCGCCGATTATGCAGGGGCAGCATGACCTGGAACCTGCCGAATACACTGACCATTCTCCGCCTGCTTGCAGCGCCCGGCGTGGTTCTGATGTTCCTCTATTTCACACGGCCCTGGGCCGACTGGTTTGCGCTTCTCTTGTTCGTTGGCGCGGCCGTCACGGACTGGTTCGACGGCTATCTCGCCCGGCTCTGGAAGCAGGAATCGAAGTTCGGCGCGATGCTGGACCCGATTGCCGACAAGGCGATGGTGGTGATCGCGCTTCTCGTGATCACGGGCTATGCGGGCATGGACCCTTACATCCTGCTGCCGGCCACCGTCATCATCTTCCGCGAGGTCTTCGTCTCGGGCCTGCGCGAGTTTCTGGGCGACACGGCCGGCACGCTGAAAGTGACGCAGCTTGCCAAGTGGAAGACGACCGCCCAGATGGTGGCGATTGCCGTTCTGTTCGGGACCGGCATTTTCGGACATATGCTGCTGGACCGTACCGTTGGCATGGATGAGGCGATGATCGCCGAGATCTTTGCGGGCGGCGACGATCCCCTGTCCTTGCGACGGATCGATCTGGCCGCGCGTCTGACGTGGTGGGGTGGTGTCGGGCTTCTCTGGGTGGCGGCTGCGTTGACGTTGATCACCGGGGTTGATTACTTCCGTAAGGCGATGCCGCATCTGAAGGACGACCCATGATCGACGTTCTCTATTTCGCCTGGCTGCGCGAGCGCATCGGGGCCCCGTCCGAACAGGTCGAGACCGAGGCCGCCACTGTTGCCGAGCTTGTCGAAGAACTGAAAGCGCGGTCCGAGGCCCATGCGTTGGCCTTCTCGGACCTTAGCGCCGTGCGCGTGGCGATCGATCAGGACCTGACCGACATGTCGGCCTCGCTGGACGGCGCACGCGAGGTGGCGTTCTTCCCGCCGATGACCGGCGGATGAGCGTTCGCGTCCAATCCGAACCGTTCGATATGGGCGCCGAAGTGACAGCCTTCACCGCCTCGGTTCCAGGGGCAGGCGCGGTTGTGACGTTCTCGGGCCTTGTGCGCGACGAAGGCGGCACGCTGACGGCGATGGAGATCGAGCACTATCCGGGCATGACCGAGCGTGCTCTGGAAAAGATCAGGGCGGACGCTCTCGCTCGCTGGTCGCTGACCGACGCGATGATCATTCACCGATACGGGCCGATGAAACCCGGCGACCAGATCATGATGGTCGCCACCGCCGCGCGCCACCGCACCGACGCCTTCGCGGCGGCCGAGTTCCTGATGGACTATCTGAAAAGCCGCGCGCCTTTCTGGAAGAAGGAATTTGGCACGGATGGCGACGCCTGGGTCGCAGCCAAGGATGAAGACGAAGACGCGCTGGACCGCTGGACCTGACAGGTTTCTTCGCCTGTTTCCAAATATCCCGGGGGGCTGGCGAAGCCGGCGGGGGCAGCGCCCCCTCGACCTCAGTTGCCCCGGCGCTTGGCCCTGAGTGTCGGATCGGCGACGCGGGGGTCCTCGGGCCACGGGTGTTTCGGATAGCGGCCCCGCATGTCCTTCCGCACATCGGTATAAGATGTGTCCCAGAAGCCTGGTACATCCATCGTCGTCTGCAACGGGCGACCGGCGGGCGACAGTAGCGTGACCCGCAGCGGCCGACCGGCGACGACCGGATGGCGCGTGGTGCCGAACATTTCCTGCAAGCGTAATTCGATGGCCGGCGCCTCGCCGCCATAGTCGATGGCGATCTGACGCCCGAGCGGCGTGGTGAACTTGGCCGGTGCCTCGCGATCCAGCAGTTGTTTCTGGTCCCATGTCAGCGACGCATTCAGCGCCGATGTCAGATCGAAGCCCTGCCACGCGGTGGCGGTTCGAATGCCGGAAAGATAGGGCAGCAACCAGTCTTCCGCCGTCTCCAGCAGGGCCGCCTCGGACATGTCCGGCATCTCGTGCCCGGCCTCTCGCGCAAGGTCGACACGCGCCCGCAGGCGTTCGGACGCGGCGGTCCAGGGCAGCCCAAGTGCGCGGACACCCTCAAGCATGGCGCGGGCGACGGTCTCGTCAGGCACATCGGACCAGCGGCGACTGGCCAGCACGAGGGCTCCGAACCGCTCCTCGATCACCGTTTCGATGCGGGCGTCGCGCTTCGACCAGCTGGCACGGCGATGGTCTTCGATCTGGTCGGGATAGAGCGCCCGAAGGGCCGCTTCGGAAAGGGTCAGCGCGGTGCGGATCGTGGCCTCGGTCGGGTGGCCATCGGTATCGGTCACGACAAGGAGCCGTGCGTTCGCAAGCGGTTCGGCGGGGTCCATCTTGGCCCCTTTGCCGCCCGACAGCAGCCAACGCGGGGCAGTGCCGGGGCGGCGGAGGGCGATGCGGTCGGGATAGGCCAGCGCCGCCTGTTCTTCCGGGGCGGTGATCTTGCCCGCGGGGGCGGCCTTCTGAAGGCGTTTGGCTTCGTCGCGAATGCGCGTCAGTCCCGGCGAGCGGTCGGGTCCGCGCAGGGCGTCGAGCCGCTTGCCCAGATCCGCGCCAGCCCCACGAAGCGGATCGCGGTCGGCCAGAAGTGCGGCCAAGGGGGCCGCGTCGCGGCCTGCGCGGACCAGCATATGCGCCAGACGCGGATGCAGTGGCATCCGGGCCAGCGCCTTGCCGTGGTCGGTGATACCGCCGTCTTCTGTCAGCGCGCCCAGCATGTGCAGAAGCGCGCGCGCCTCGGTCAGCGCGCGTTCGGGGGGATGGGTCAGGAAAGGCAGGTCGGCGCTGCCCCATTCGCCCAGTTCCAGCGCAAGGCCGGCAAGGTCTGCGGTTTCGATTTCGGCCGGGGGGAAGGCCGCCAACGCGCCTTCTTCGCCCTTGGTCCAGAGCCGGTAGCAGACGCCGTCGGTGACGCGACCCGCCCGGCCTTGACGCTGTATTGCTTCGGCGCGCGTCACGCGCTCGGTCACAAGGCGCGACATGCCCGAACCGGGATCAAAGCGGGCGCGCCGCGCGAGCCCCCCGTCGATGACGACGCGGATGTCGGGCAAAGTCAGCGAGGTTTCAGCGATGGCGGTGGCAAGAACCAGACGTCGGTGTGGCCCGGGTTTCAGCGCCTTTTGCTGCTGAGCAAAGGGAAGCGCGCCGTAAAGCGGCAGGATGTCGACGCCGGAGAGACTGTTCAGCCGCGCCATGACGCGGCGGATTTCTCCTTCGCCCGGCAGGAAGGCCAGAAGGCTGCCCTCGGTCTCGGCCGTGGCACGGGTGATGAGCGCGGCCATGTCGGCATCGAAGCGGGCGTCGCGCCCGCGCGGGCGCTCGAGCCAGCGGGTCTCGACGGGAAAGCTCTGCCCTTCGCTGGTCAGGATGGGTGCATCGATCAACCGGGCCACCGGTTCGGCATCGAGCGTGGCGGACATCACCAGAAGCAGCAGGTCCGGGCGCAGGGCAGCCCGACATTCGAGGGCGAGTGCCAAGCCGAGATCGGCATTCAGCGAGCGTTCGTGAAATTCATCGAAGATCAGGGCGCCAACGCCGTCGAGTCCGGGGTCAGACTGGATCATCCGGGTGAGGATGCCTTCGGTGACCACCTCGATCCGCGTGCCGGGCGAGGTCTTGCTGTCGCCGCGAATGCGGTAACCGACGGTGTGTCCGACGGGTTCGCCCAGTGTCTCGGCCATCCGCGTGGCCGCAGCCCGGGCGGCGATGCGGCGCGGCTCCAACATGATGATCCGGCCTGTCGCCAGCGCCGCGTCAAGCAGCGCGAGCGGCACCAGTGTCGTTTTGCCCGCACCGGGAGGGGCCTGCAGCACGGCTTTGCCGTCGCGCTTCAGGGTCGCGACCAGATCGGGCAGGAGGGTCGTGATCGGCAGGCTGGTCATTCTGTCCGTGTCTTATCTGGCGGCGCGGCGCCCGGCAATCGACGCGCCTTGCCTGTGGCGCCGTGCGAATGCGTATTTTTGAAGAGATGAAGGGAAGGTGGTGCATTGCTTCATGCTACGGAGCCGCGCGTTAACGTTAATCAGAGGTAAGTGCACTGGACAGTCGTGGGCTTCGGCGGCAAGGTCCGCGCCGATGACAACGACCGAAACATTGGCGGCCGCCGTCCTGAACGGCGACAGGCGTGCACTGGCGCGGGCGATCACGCTGGTTGAAAGCGCGCGCGCCGACCACCGCGAGGCGGCGGACCAGTTGCTGGAAGCCTTGGCCGGGTCCGGGCGGCAGGCATTGCGAATCGGTCTTTCCGGCACGCCGGGTGTCGGCAAATCGACCTTCATCGAGGCATTCGGCACCAGCCTGACCCGATCGGGCAAACGTGTTGCCGTTCTGGCGGTCGATCCGTCTTCGGCGCGTTCGGGTGGGTCGATCCTTGGTGACAAGACCCGGATGGAGCATCTGGCCCGCGATCCGCTCGCCTTTATCCGGCCTTCGCCAAGCCAGACCGAGTTGGGCGGTGTGGCGCGGCGCACACGGGATGCGGTCGCGCTGTGCGAAGCAGCCGGATTCGACGTTGTCCTGATCGAGACGGTGGGGGTCGGTCAGTCCGAGACGCTTGTCTCGGCGATGTCGGACATCTTCCTGCTTTTGATCGCGCCCGGTGGCGGTGACGAGTTGCAGGGGGTGAAGCGCGGGATCATGGAGATTGCCGATATCATCCTTGTGAATAAGGCGGATGGCGACTTGAAACCCGTTGCGACACGCACGGCGGCTGACTATGCGGGCGCCCTCAGGTTGTTGCGGAAGCGTGAGGGCGATCCGGACGACTTTCCAAAAGTGCTGACGGTTTCGTCGCTGGAAGAGACAGGGCTCGACGCGGTTTGGGCCGAGATCTCGGCTTTGGCCGGGTTCCGGCGGGACAGCGGGTATTGGCAGGCCAGACGCCAGAATCAGGCCCGCGGTTGGTTCGAAGACGAGGTGCGGCAAGGGCTTTTGCGCCGTCTGGCCGCCGACGCCAAGGCCGATGCGCTGATGCAGGGGTTGCGTGCCGAGGTCGAAACTGGTGCGCGGGCGCCCGGCAGCGCGGCGGCCGAAGTGCTGAAGTTGCTCACAAAAGGGCTTTGAGCCCTGTTCCGGGCTTGACGGACGCGTGGCAGCGCCGTAAGACGCGCGAACGAATTCGAGGGCAGGGCCTTAAGCGCGCTGCCCGTTTGCTTTGAAGGGGCCACGGATCGGCCCATCAGATCGAGGGTACACCCATGTCGCGCCGCTGCGAACTGACCGGAAAAGGCCCGATGGTTGGCAACAATGTCAGCCACGCCAACAACAAGACCAAGCGCCGGTTCCTGCCGAACCTGACGGAAACGGCCCTGATGTCGGAAACGCTGGGACGGACGTTCCGCCTGCGCGTTGCGACGTCGGCCCTACGCACCGTGGACCATCGCGGTGGTCTGGATGCGTTCCTTCTGAAGGCGAAAGACGCGGATCTCAGCGCGAACGCGCTGAAGATCAAGAAGGACATCGTGAAGGCCCAGGCAACCGCCTGATCCGTGTCACGTAAGACGTTTGCGCCCTGCCCGTGCGGCGGGGCGTTTTTGTTTTCAAAGCAGCTTTTTCAGTTCGCTGGCCAGAACCTCGGCCACCAATGCCGCGCCTGCCACGCTGGCATGATGGTTGTCTTCGGCATAGAGCGCCGGGTTGCCCGCAGAAAGCCACGTGCCCGGCACAGGGGCGACGCTGAAGCCATGTCGGTCGGCGACGGACGTATAAAACCCCATCGTCCGTCGGGCGTAGTCTTGCGGATCGTCCGGAGTGGTGGTGAACGGTCCGGCGTCCTGATAGACCGCTGAACCGGCCGCGGAAGGCCACGGCGGGAAAAGCAGGACGCGGGCGCCGGACGTCTGCGACGCGATCCATGTCATTGCGCGTTCGGAGGCGAACCTGTCGACCCCGCGAAGGGGTGTCTTGGTGAAATCCTGCAGAACAATTGCAGACCAGTCGACAGCGGTCAGCACGGGCTGCAACCGTTCGATGCGCACCGTTTCAATCAGTCTTGCGCCGTTCGCGGCGGCCATTGCGGTGCTGATGCCGGTCAGGCTTGCGACGCGGGCGGGCACGTCGTGGCGCAGCACCATGGAATTGCCGATAAACAGGACACGGGGGGCAGGCGCTTGGAATCCTGCAAGTTCAGCGAGATGCGCGTCAGTCAGATATGGCCCGCGCTGGGGGCGGCGATGAAGACGGAAGGCAAAGGCGCCAAGGCCGCCTGCACTTGCAACGGCGCCTGCGGACGACAGAAGAAAGGCTCTGCGCGTGGTTCGGGACATGCGCCTGTCTAGCGCGTTTCTGCTGGCGACTTCATCACTTTTCCTATGGATAGACGTGCTGGGTCTGCGAGAGGACTGCAGGCGTGTCGCAGCGTCTCGCTAACGCGTCAGGATCTCGACCATCACTTGGTCGAAGCGTTCGCCTTCGTCGGCGCGACGGATCAATTCCAGCAGCCCGCGGCGGCCGGCCCTGCGCTCGATTTCGGCCACCTCCGCGGCAGCCGAGGCATAGGCGCGCCCCACGCCGATCTCGCGATAGGCGTCATCCCATTGCCAGAACCGTCTGACATCTCGGATACGCTGGCGCGAGGCCGGGGTCACCGTGCCGTTCCAGGCGGGGTGGCGGGCGACATGGGTCGCAAGCCCTTCGTCGAACCAGGTCGGATAGGGTTGGGCCACGATATTGCGAAACCCCATTGACTGGTGCAGGCGCGAATGGGTCATCTCGTGGGTCAGCGTGCCCAGCGTCAGCCCGCCGGGGCTGACCATGATCAGCATATCCGCGACCGACAGCCCGTTGCCGCCGATGCCGAATGCTCGGGCGCAGGATCGGGTTGTACAGAGAACCAGCGTCGGGTCGGATGGCGCGTCCCCGAAGAACAGGGCGACGCGATCCTTGGCCTCGTCTGCAAGGGCGATGAGTTTTTGGGCTTGCCCGGGCGCGTCCGTCCAGACGCGGTCGGCAATCTCGGTGAGGCCATAGCTTTCGGCCGCGATCACACGGTGCGGTCCCGGGCGGGCCGCGGCGACGACAAGGAGAAACAGGCCGAGATTGACGACAAGGCTGAAGGTTCGGCCGAAACGTTGGATCATCCGTTCAGCACGTCCGACCAATCGGGGTTGCGGCGGAACAGGGCTGCGGCGAACGGGCAAAGAGGCAGGATCTTGTAGCCGCCTGTGCGCGCGTCTTCGACGGCGCGGGTGACAAGGGCCACGCCGACCTTTTGCCCGCGATAGGCATCCGGCACGCCCGTGTGGTCGATGATGATCAGGTTGGCTGATGCCCGCGAGAAGGTCAGTTCGGCCTCGGGCCCATCTGGCTCGGGTTGGGTCACATAGCGCCCCTTCGAGCCGGTTTCGGTCAGCGTTATCGCGAGATCAGTCATAGAGCGAAGATAGGGGGTCTCTGTAACAGGGCCAAGCGCGGGTGCCGCTTTCTTTCAAAGAAAGCGGTCCGAAATCTTTCGAAGATTTCGGATCACCCGTCGGCGCGAATGGTTGCGTTTGCCGGATCGTACGGGCTGTCCTCGGTCACTTCGGCGTCCCAGAGTTGGTTGAACATCTTGACCTTGAGCTTGGTGCCCGGTGTCGCATGCTCGGGCTTCACATAGCCCATCCCGATCGACTTGCCGAAATGTGCGGACCATCCGCCCGAGGTCAAACGACCGGTGCGGGTGCCGTCTCCGGTATAAAGCGCTTCGCGCCCCCACGGATCGGCATCCTCGGGTCCGTCGATCAACAGGGTGACGCATTTGGCGCGAATGCCGGTCTCGACCATGGCGGACTTGCCGTAGAAGTCCTTTTCGAGGTCAACAAACCGGTCGAGCCCGGCTTCCAGCGGCGTCGCATCCCGGCCCAATTCGGTGCCGAAGGCGCGATAGCTTTTCTCCTGCCGCAGCCAGTTCTGGGCACGGGCGCCGACAAGCTTGAGACCATGCGGTTCGCCCGCGGCCATGAGTTGATCCCAGAGGTAGTTCTGCATCTCGATCGGGTGGTGCAGTTCCCAACCTAGCTCGCCGGTATAGGCGACGCGAACGGCGACGGTGGGGCACATGCCCAGCTCGACCTTGCGGAGTGACAGCCACGGGAAGCGCTTGTTGGACAGTGCCGTCGCCGGGTCGGCATCGCGGATCAGGGTCTGCAACACGTCGCGCGATTTCGGGCCAGCGATGGCGAACACACCGTATTTCGACGTCCAGTCCTCGACGTTGATGCGACCGAAGGTCGGCTCCATATCCTCGACCGCCTTCATCAGATAGTCGGCGTCGTAGGCCTGCCAGGCCCCGGCCGAGATCAGGACGAAGCGGTCCTCGGCTTCGCGCAGGATGGTGTATTCGGTGCGTGTCGTCCCGTGCGAGGTCAGCGCATAGGTCAGGTTGATGCGGCCAACGCGGGGCAGTTTGTTGGTGGTAAACCAGTCGAGAAACGCGGCAGCGCCCGGCCCGTGCACGACATGCTTGGTGAAGGCGGTGGCATCAATCAGGCCGACACCTGATCGGATGGCTTCGGCCTCGGCCTTGGCGTATGGCCACCAGCCCCCGCGGCGGAAGCTGCGGCTGTCGTGGTCATAGGATGCTGGCGCATCAAGCGGGCCGTAGTAGTTCGGCCGTTCCCACCCGTTGACCTGCCCGAACTGGGCGCCGGCAGCTTTCTGACGGTCATAGGCTGGGGCGGTCTTCAACGGGCGGCAGGCTTCGCGCTCTTCATCCGGGTGATGCAGGATATAGACGTGGGAATAGCATTCCTCGTTCTTGCGCATCGCGTATTCGGTGGTCATCCACGGCCCGTAACGCTTGGGATCGAGGCTTGCCATGTCAATCTCGGCCTCGCCTTCGACCATCAGGTCGGCGAGGTACTTGCCGGTTCCGCCGGCCGCGGTGATGCCGAAGCTGAAGCCTTCGGCCAGCCACATGTTCCGCAAACCGGGCGCCGGGCCAAGCAGCGGGTTGCCGTCGGGCGTATAGCAGATCGGACCGTTATAGTCGTCCTTGAGCCCTGCGGTTTCCGAAGACGGAATGCGGTGGATCATCGACATGTATTCTTCCTCGATCCTTTCCAGATCGAGCGGGAACAGATCGGCGCGGAAACTGTCGGGTACCGCGTATTCGAACCGGGCCGGGGCGCCGTATTCGTAAGGCCCGAGAATCCAGCCGCCGCGTTCCTCGCGGACATACCACTTGGCGTCGGCGTCACGCAGGACCGGGTGTTCGGGCATGGTCTTGCGGTACTCGACCAGCGCCGGGTCGGGTTCGGTGACGATGTATTGGTGTTCGACCGGGATCGCGGGGATCTTGATGCCAAGAAGTTGCGCGGTGCGCTGGGCGTGGTTGCCGGTTGCGGTCACGACATGCTCGGCATGGATGGTGACTTTCTCGTCGGACGCGATCAGGTTGCCGCCTTTCTCGACCATCTTGGTCGCCACGACATCCCAGTGGTCGCCAGCCCATGTATAGCTGTCGACCTGCCAACGGCGCTCGATGAACGCGCCGTGCTGGCGGGCGCCCTTGGCCATCGCCTGCGTCACGTCGGCCGGGTTGATATAGCCGTCGGTCGGGTGATAGATCGCGCCTTTCAGATCGTCGGTGCGGACCAGCGGCCAGCGGTCCTTGATCTGCTCGGGCGTCATCCATTCATAGGGCACCCCGCAGGTCTCGGCGGTCGAGGCATAGAGCATGTACTCGTCCATCCGGTCCTGCGTCTGTGCCATGCGCAGGTTGCCGACGACGTAGAAGCCGGGGTTGAGGCCGGTCTCTTCCTCGAGCGTCTTATAGAACTTGATCGAGTAGTCATGGATATGCGTGGTGGCATAGCTCATGTTGAAATAGGGCAGGAGGCCCGCGGCGTGCCATGTGGACCCGGAGGTCAGTTCGTCGCGCTCCAGCAGCATGGTCTCCCAGCCTGCTTTCGCAAGGTGATAGGCAATCGACGTTCCGACCGCGCCGCCGCCGACGACCAGCGCTTTCACATGGGTTTGCATGGGGCACTCTCCTGCAGTTTGCGGGCGAGGCTAGACTATTCCGAGGGGCGGGCCGTGGTCCATCCGACCGGATAGCGCTTGAATGCGACGCGTGCCGCGTCACACGAGGTTTTGCGCCGCGCGTTGCGCGTCGCGCCGGGCGAGGGGGCGCTGCCCCCTCGCACACCCCCGGAGTATTTGCGAACAGGCGAAGGGGGCGTGTGTGCGCTTGAGGATCGGTCTGTGGAGCGGTACCAGAGACCACATGGAGATTTGTGCAAGCGTCGAAGATATCCGGTCCGTGGTGGCGGGCTACAAGCGCGCCGGCGAAAGCGTGGGCCTTGTGACGACGATGGGCGCATTGCACGAGGGTCATCTGACCCTGATGCGGCGGGCGCGGGCGGATCACGACCGGGTGGTGGCGACGATCTTCGTCAATCCGACGCAATTCGGGGAAGTGGCCGATCTGGCGCATTACCCTTCGGACGATGCGCGCGATATTGATCTGCTGAAGGGCGAGGGCGTGGATGCGCTGTTTCTGCCTGAGGTGGCTGTGATCTATCCGCCGGGTGACGAGACCATCGTCGAGACGACCGAGCTTGCCAACAAGCTGCATGGCAAGGTCCGGCCCGGGCATTTTCGCGGCGTGGCGACGGTCGTGGCCCGGCTTTTCAACATCTGCCTGCCGGATGCTGCGTATTTCGGCGAGAAGGATTATCAGCAATTGCAGGTCATTCGCCGTATGGTGCGCGATCTGCATTTTCCCTTGGCGATCGTCGGCGTGCCAACCGTTCGGGAACCCGACGGGTTGGCGATGTCGTCGCGAAACGTGCGCCTGACCGAGGCGGATCGTGCGGCGGCCGTGGTGCTGAACCGCAGTCTGAGCGAGGCCGAGCGGTTGGTGGCTGGGGGAACGACAGTCGAGGCATTGGGGGACGCTATTCGCGCTGTCATCCGGTCCGAGCCACGCGCCACGTTGCGTGCCGTCGATATTGTTGCTGCCGAGACGTTGACCCCGGTCTCGGGACCGGTGACCGGCAAAATCGCCATCATGCTGTCGGCCGAATTCGGCAGTGTCCTGTTGATCGATCAGAGGGAGATCGCGCCATGAGCTCGCAAACCGAAAGAGTCCGCCGGATGACGGTGCCGCAACTGGCTGCACGTAAGGGCGGCGAGCCGATTGTGTCGCTGACCTCGTATCACGCACATACGGCGGCGATCGTGGACAAGTATGCCGATTTCATTCTGGTGGGCGACAGTCTGGGCATGGTGATGCACGGGATGGAGACCACCGTGGGGGTTCCGCTGGACCTGATGATCATGCACGGAAAAGCCGTGGTGCGGGGGACGCAGCGGGCCCTGATCGTGGTCGACATGCCGTTTGGCACCTATGAGGAAAGCCCGAACATGGCCTTCCGGAATGCTGCCAAGATCATGAAGGCAACCGGCTGCGGTGCGGTGAAGCTGGAAGGCGGCGCCCGCATGGCCGAGACCATTCATTTCCTTGTCGAACGCGGCATCCCGGTGATGGCGCATACCGGGCTGACACCGCAATCGAGCCACGTGATGGGCGGCTTCAAGACCCAGGGCCGCGACGAGGAGACGTGGAAGGCGCATGAAGACGACGCCAAAGCCGTGTCGGAAGCCGGGGCCTTCGCGCTGGTGCTGGAAGGCATGGTCGAGCCTCTGGCCGCCAAGATCACCAAGCAGGTCGACATTCCCACGATCGGGATCGGGGCCTCGGTCGAGTGTGACGGCCAGATCCTTGTGCTGGAAGACATGCTGGGTCTGAACGAGTGGACCCCGAAATTCGTCAAGGTCTATGGCGATCTTGGGCCCCAGATCGAGAAGGCCGTCAGCACCTATGCCGACGAGGTGAAGGCGCGCGCCTTCCCGACCGAGGACGAGGTTTATCGATAGCGGGCCTTACGAGCCCAGGACTTCGACCGAGAAGTTTCCGTTCGGCATGCGCTCGACTTCGATGAAGGCGCGCGACATCGTCGCTCCCGACGCGCAGCGGGCCTCGAACGCCATCAGCCCGTCGGAGGTTCGGCCTTGTTTGAACGAACCGATCCGCTCGCCGACGCACATGCTTTTCAGCTGGTTTTGCACAACCTCGCCCGTAAAGCCTGCGGGATTGTAAGTGCCGGTCATGACGCCGCTTTTCAGAGAGGCGCCAAAGTAATTCGGGTTACGCTGCGAGATATCGCCGGCGCTTCCACAGGCGGTAAGGCCAATGCATGCGAGAAGAGCGGGAAGGTTCAAATGGCGTGTCATGAATGGGTTCCTGTCATCAAATGAATCACGTGATGGAATGGTTGATCGGAAATTGTGGTCTCAATTCGGCACAACAAAAAAAAGGCCGTCTATAGAGACGGCCTGTCCAGTCAGGGAGGAAGATGGAGGCACGCTTGGTGCCTACACTGGAAACAATCGCCTCGAATTCGGACCTATTTATGGCCAGTCAAAGGTCTTATCTGGGTGGAACATGGTGAAATTCGGGCGATATAGTTGCCCCGAAGGAGACGATATGGACGCGCAGAACAGCATACCGGAAACCGCGCTGGCCTGGATCGAGGCTGGTCGCCGCGTGGCCCTGGCGACCGTGGTGACGACCTGGGGCTCGGCACCGCGCCCGGTCGGCTCGCAGCTGGTGGTGGATGGCGACATGGCCTTCGAAGGCTCGGTCTCGGGTGGCTGTGTCGAAGGCGCGGTCATCATGGAAGCGGTCGAGGCGATGGGTGACGGCACTTGCCGGGTGTTGAGCTTCGGGGTCTCGGATGACACCGCGTTCGAGGTCGGGCTGGCCTGCGGCGGACAGATCGAGGTGATGGTCGAACCGGTCGGTGTCGGACAGGGCCCTTCGGTTGAGGAACTGCGGGCCCTCGTTGCCGCCCGCGCGGCGCGGCGGCCGGTGGTCTGGGAAGTGGACACCGAGACCTGGTCGCGGCGTCTGGTGGAACGGGATCGGGCGGATGACGAAGCAGAAGCGCGGTTTCGGACGGACAAGTCGGCGCGCGACGGCGCGGTCTTCCGGGGCGTGCACAACCCGCCTTTGCGGTTGGTGATCGTCGGTGCGGTTCATATCGCGCAGCCTTTGGTGCAGATGGCGCGGCTGGCGGGATATGACATCGTGATTTCGGACCCGCGGGACAGTTTCGCTTCGGCCGAACGGTTTCCGGGCGAGACCTTTCTGGAAGGCTGGCCGGACGAAGCGCTTGAGGCCTATGGGTTGGACACGCGGACGGCGGTGGTCACGCTGAGCCACGATCCGAAGATCGACACGCCTGCCTTGCAGACGGCGCTGGCAAGCGAGGCGTTCTACATCGGTGCGCTGGGGTCGACACGGACGCATGGCAAGCGGGTGGCCGCCCTGCAGGAAGCGGGGCTGAGCGACGATGCGATTGCGCGGATCGACGGGCCGGTCGGGCTCGACATCGGGGCGGCGTCGCCCGCTGAGATTGCAGTTTCGATCATGGGGGAAATGACCGAGCGGTTGCGTCGACCAGACACACGGCCGGGTGCAGCGTGAACTTTGACCGGGTCCCGGTGGCGAATGCCGAGGGCGGTATCCTTGCGCATTCGTTGCGTCTGACGACGGGTGTTCTGAAAAAGGGGACCGTTCTTGCCGAAGGCGACGTCGCGGCGCTGGCAGATTCCGGGTACGATACTGTCGTCATTGCGCGGCTGGAAGCCTCGGACGTGACCGAAGACGAGGCTGCCTTGCGAATTGGCCGTTTGCTTGAGGCTGACGGATTGCGCCTTGGGCCTGCCTTCACAGGTCGGGCCAACGTGATTGCCGAGCGTGCTGGCGTCGTGCGGGTCGATGCCGCTGCCGTTGATGCGTTGAACCGCGTCGACGAAGGCTTGTCGCTGGCCACTTTGCCCGACCTGATGCGCGTCGAGGCGGACCAGTTGGTCGGAACCGTCAAGATCATTCCTTATGGCTTGCCCGAGACCGTGGTGGCGGCAGGCGAAGTTTGCTTGCAAAGCGCTGCACTGACGCTGCTGCCGTTTCGCGGCGGATCGGCGCGTCTGGTGATGACCCGGACACCGGGTTTCAAGGACAGCCTGCTGGTCAAAGGTGAAGAGGTCGTGCGGGCGCGACTGGCGGCGCTTGGCTATGATCTGGCGTTTGTCAACACGGTCCCGCACGAGACCATGGCGGTCGCCGGTGCTTTGAAGCCGGGTGTCGACCTCACCCTGATCCTTGGTGCCTCGGCCACGTCTGACCGTGGCGATGTGGCCCCCGCTGGCGTTGTCGAGGCCGGGGGACAGATCACGCGGTTCGGCATGCCGGTCGACCCCGGCAATCTTCTGTTTCTCGGAGAATACGCGGATGCACCTGTGGTCGGCCTGCCGGGCTGCGCCCGTTCACCTGCGCTGAATGGTGTGGATTGGGTGCTTGAACGGCTTTCGGCGGGTCTGCCTGTGACCTCGGATGATGTTGCAGCGATGGGTGTTGGCGGTCTTTTGAAGGAAATGCCGGGCCGCCCGCAGCCGCGCCGCCCGAAAGCATGAGCGACACGCTTCTGATCTTTGCCCCTCGCGGTATTTATTGCCCCGAGGCCGACATTTACATCGACCCTTGGCGCCCGGTGGACCGTGCCCTGATTACGCACGGGCACGCGGACCATGCGCGTCCTGGCATGGGGCACTATCTGTCGACTGCCGAAGCCGCCCCGGTAATCCGGCATCGTCTGGGCGAGATTGCGCTGGACACCGTGCCCTATGGCGAAACGGTCGAGATCAACGGTGTCCGCTTCAGCTTCCACCCCGCCGGGCACGTCCCGGGTTCCGCCCAGATCCGTGTAGAGCGGGGGGGCGAGGTCTGGGTGGTATCGGGCGACTACAAATTGCAGACCGACGGGATCAACACGCCGTTCGAACCCGTTCGCTGCAACACCTTCATCACCGAATGCACCTTCGGTCTGCCGGTCTTCAACTGGGCCCCCTCCAAGGTCGTGGCAGACGAGATCAACGCCTGGTGGCGGGCAAATGCGGCAGCGGGCGTGTTCTCGATCTGCGGGGCCTATTCTCTGGGCAAGGCACAGCGCATCCTTGCGGCGCTCGATCCCTCGATCGGGCCGATCCTGTGTCATGGCGCGGTCGAGGCGACCAATGAAGTGCTGCGCGGGCAGGGGATTGGTTTGCCGGAGACGCATCACGTGACGTCCGATACAGACGTGAAGGCAATGCGGGGCGCGTTCGTGCTTGCCCCGCCTTCGGCACTGGGCTCGACCTGGGCGGGCCGGTTCAAACCTGCGTCGACGGCCTTCGCCAGCGGCTGGATGGCCCTTCGCGGCGTGCGGCGGCGGCGTGCGGCGGACCGGGGCTTCGTGATGTCGGATCATGCTGATTGGGCCGGTCTGAACACGGCCATTCGCGAGACGGGTGCCGAACGGGTGTTCGTGACGCATGGCTATACGTCGGTGTTTCAGAGGTATTTGTCGGAACAGGGCTACGATGCGGGGATCGTCGAAACCGAGTTTGGCGACGAGACCGAGGACAGGGAGTGATCCTTTTTGGGTTCGACGCCTGCGTCGCCGATCCGCCGGGAGGGCACTGCCCTCCCGGACCCTCCCGGGATATTTTGAAAAAGGCGAAGGAAGGGGCTTTGCCGAGAGTTCGTCTGGGGTGATTTTGGCGATTCAGCTTAGGCGGAAAATGCGCTATGAGGCGCAGACCACCAGAGACGAGGCGCCCAATGAGCACTCCTAAACCTGTTGTTCTGTGTATCCTCGACGGATGGGGCCTGCGCGACCAGGCCGAGGCCAATGCGCCGAAATTGGCCGCGACGCCGAATTTCGATCGGATCATGGAAACCTGTCCGCATGCGACCCTTGTGACCTTTGGGCGCGATGTCGGTCTGCCGACCGGGCAGATGGGCAATTCGGAAGTGGGGCACACAAATATTGGCGCTGGTCGCGTGGTGGCGATGGACCTTGGGCAGATCGATCTTGCGATTGAGGATGGATCGTTCTTCGAAGCGGCTGCGATATCAGAGTTCGCCGCGGCGGTCGCAGGCGCGGGCGGCGTGGCGCACATTGCGGGCCTTGTCTCGCCGGGAGGTGTGCATTCGCACCAGTCGCATGTCGTCGCAGCCGCCAAGGCGTTGACGGATCGCGGCTTGCAGGTTTGGGTCCACGCGATCACCGATGGGCGCGATGTGCCGCCCCGGTCGGGCAAGGATCAACTGGCCGCGCTTGAAGCCGCGTTGCCCGCGGGTGCACGGATCGCGACGGTGACCGGACGGTACTATGCGATGGATCGGGACAATCGCTGGGAGCGTGTCGAAGCCGCTTATCGTGCGATGACGGCTTACGCGGGCGTTGACCCCGACGCTTTCACCAAGGGCGGCTGGTATGCCGAAGCGGAAGATGCCATCGACGCTTCGTATGAAGTGCGGGACGAGGGTGACGAATTCGTCAAGCCATCCATCGTGGAAGGGTACTCGGGGTTCGGTGAGGGGGACGGGCTCTTCTTCATCAATTTTCGGGCGGATCGGGCGCGTGAAATCCTTGCCGCGATTGGGGACCCGGCCTTTGACGGGTTTGACCGCGGTGCGTCGCTGGAGCTTTCGGCGCTGTTGGGCATGGTCGAGTATTCAGATGCCCATAATGACTACATGACCACCGTTTTCCCCAAGCGGAAGATTGAGAACACGTTGGGGGCGTGGGTCGCTAAGCAGGGCAAGACCCAGTTTCGGTTGGCCGAGACCGAGAAGTATCCGCATGTGACGTTCTTTCTGAACGGCGGCAAGGAAGACCCCGAGCCCGGCGAAGATCGTTTCATGCCGAAATCACCCAAGGTTGCGACCTATGACCTGCAGCCCGAGATGTCGGCGGCGGAAGTGACCGAGCGCTTCGTGGGCGCGATTGAGGCCGGGTATGATCTGATCGTTGTCAACTATGCCAATCCCGACATGGTGGGGCATACCGGTGATCTGGCGGCGGCGATGAAAGCCTGTGAAGCCGTCGATCAGGGGTTGGGGCAGGTTCTGGCGGCGTTGGACGCGGCCGGTGGCGCGATGGTTCTGACCGCGGATCACGGCAATTGCGAAACCATGGTTGATCCTGACACCGGCGGGCCGCACACCGCGCATACGACAAATCTTGTGCCGGTTGCGGTGATCGGTGCGCCGGAAGGCGCCACGCTGTCTGCAGGAAGGCTGGCCGATCTTGCGCCGACCGTGCTTGATCTGATGGGGTTGGACGTGCCGCCCGAGATGACGGGGCAGAGCCTGCTCAAAAGATGAAACGGTGCGCGTTCCTGTTGATCCTGCTGGCATGGTCCGCCACGGCAGAGACATCGCCCAATGCCGAGGCGAAGCTGCGCGAAGCTGCGGATGTTTTGGCTGCAGCCGAGCGCGCGGGCGACCGCGTGGCAGCCCTGACGCAGGCCGTGCGCGCTTATGAAGCCGGGTTGGCCACCACGCGCGCCGAGTTGCGGCGGTTGACCCTGCGAGAACGTGAGCTGGAGGCGGCGCTGGCCTCGGAAGATGCGGATTTGGCCAACCTGCTGGCCCTAATGCAGAACGCTACGTTGCAGGCTAAGACCCAGAGCCTTTTGCACCCCGGCAGCGCGGCGGACACGCTGCGGGCTGGCACCCTGGCCCGATCCATGGTTCCGACGTTGTTTGAACGCGCGGCGGTGCTGGAAGCGCAGCTGATCGAGCTTGACGAGACGCGCAGCTTGATCGACGGGGTCACCGCGACGCTCGAAGACGGATTGGCCGGGGTTCAAACCGCGCGGGTGGCGCTGGGCGACGCCTTGACGGGTCGAAATGACCTGCCAGAGCGACTCGGGACCAACGAAGCTGCGATGCAGGCTTTGATCAACAGTGCGGACTCGTTGTCGGGATTGGCGGACAGTCTGCTGTCCGATGGCGAAAATTCGAGCAGCACGGGGCAAGCCGCGTGGCGTCCGCCGGTGGCAGGTCGGCTGCTGGTCGGATTTGGCGAAAATGTCGATCGGTCCGGATGGTCGGTGGCCACGGCACCGCGCGCGCTAGTTACCGCTCCGGCGGCTCTAAGCGTCCGTTTTTCAGGAGAATTCCCGGATGCGGGCGAGGTTGTCATCCTGGAAGCCGATGGCGCCCGATTGCTGCTTCTGGCCGGGCTTTCGACGCGCTTCGTCGAGATCGGGCAGGTGCTGGCGCCAGGAGACCCGATCGGCTTTGCAGGGCGTGGTCAATTGGCCGCACAAGATAATTTGAACGTCGCCGAGGGCCGAAGTAGTCTCAATCTTAACGAAACGCTCTATATTGAACTCAGGCAGGGCGGCGCGCCGGTGGATCCGGCGACGGTGCTGACGCTGGAACAAGAACAAGGATAACGCATGCGACAGTTTTTTCTGGCGACGATCACCGGGGTGATGTTCGGGGCCGTGGTCACCACGCAAGTGGCGGGTCCCCTGATCGCGCAAGAGGCCGAGAAGAAAGCCAGTATCTATGAACAGCTGGACCTGTTCGGCGATATTTTCGAGCGCATCCGGTCGCAATATGTCGAGGAAGTCGAGGCCGAGGAACTGATCGAAGCCGCGATCAACGGCATGCTGACATCGCTTGACCCGCATTCCTCCTATCTCTCGCCGGATGACGCGCAGGCGATGCGCGTTCAGACCCGTGGCGAATTTGGTGGCCTCGGGATCGAAGTGACGCAGGAAGAAGGGTTCGTGAAGGTCGTCTCTCCGATCGACGGCACGCCCGCAGACAATGCCGGCATGGAAGCCGGTGATTTCATCACGCATGTCGATGGTGAAAGCGTGTTGGGCCTGACGCTGGATGAGGCGGTTGACCTGATGCGCGGCCCCGTTGGCTCGGAGATCATCATCACCGTCGTGCGCGAAGGTGAGGCCGAACCGTTCGACGTTTCGATCATCCGTGACACGATCAAACTGACCGCCGTGCGCAGCCGTACCGTGGGTGAAACCGTGGTTCTGCGCCTGACGACGTTCAGCGACCAGACTTTCCCGACCATGCGCGACCAACTGGCCGAAAAGGTCGAGGAACTGGGCGGCATGGACAACGTCAACGGCTTTGTCATCGACCTTCGCAACAACCCGGGCGGGCTTCTGACGCAGGCCGTGCGGGTGTCGGACGCGTTCCTGGATAGCGGCGAAATCGTCTCGACCCGTGGCCGCGAGCCGCAGGATGGTGACCGTTTCAATGCCGAGGCGGGCGATCTTGCAGACGGCAAGCCGATCGTCGTTCTGATCAATGGCGGGTCGGCCAGTGCGTCCGAGATTGTCGCAGGTGCACTGCAGGATCACCGTCGTGCGATTGTCGTTGGCACCAAATCCTTCGGCAAAGGCTCGGTGCAGACCGTGATGCCGCTGCGTGGAGATGGCGCAATGCGCCTGACAACAGCGCGGTATTACACGCCGTCGGGCCGGTCCATTCAAGCACTTGGCGTGTCGCCGGACATCATCGTCGAGCAACCGCCGCGGCGCGAAGAGGCCGAGGAAGAAGAGAACGCGCGCAGCTCGCGCTCGGAAGCTGATCTTCGCGGATCGCTGTCGAACGACCTGAGCGAAGACGAGCGTCGCCAGATCGAAGAGGATCGCGAGCGCGCGCAGGCCGCTGCTGATTTGCGCGGTGAGGATTATCAGCTGGCCTATGCCATTGATATTCTCAAGGGGCTGTCCGCCCTTGGCCCGGAATACGCGGCTGCTCTGGCACGTCAGGCGAACTGAGGTTTTGCGCCCCGCTTCGCGGGTCGCCTTACTGGGGGGACGCTGTCCCCCCAGACCCCCCTGGGATATTTTGAGGCCGATGGAGGACGGGTTGCGCGCGGGCAGGTCACCCGCTATGCCGCGTGGCCATGTCTGAACCGCCTTCGAAGTCACATGGACGATTGAGCATCGCCCCAAGCGTTGCGCCCCGGTCGCTGATGGAAGATCGACCGAATGTCGCAGCCGCCTGGTGTGCGCAAGTCATTACGTTGTTCCCGGACGTCTTTCCGGGCGTCCTTGGAGCGTCCCTGACCGGCAAGGCACTGGACCAGGGGCTTTGGCAGCTTGATCCGATCGATCTGCGCATCTTTGGCGAGGGCAAGCATCGAAAAGTCGATGATACACCAGCGGGCGGTGGGGCCGGACTGGTGCTGCGCCCCGACATCGTCGGCAAGGCGATCACATTTGCTCAAAAGCGCCGCCGCTTGCCGCTGGTCTATCTTTCGCCTCGTGGCACACCGTTTCGGCAGGAGACTGCAGCGCGCTGGGCCGCGGGGCCGGGTGTCTGCCTGATCGCCGGTCGTTTCGAGGGGTTGGACCAACGTGTGTTGGATCACTTCGATATCGAGGAAGTGTCGCTTGGGGATTTCGTGATGACGGGCGGCGAGATCGCGGCGCAGGCGATGATAGATGCGACGGTCCGGTTGCTGCCCGGTGTTCTGGGCAATGCGGCCTCGACCGAGGAGGAGAGTTTCTCGGCCGGTTTGCTGGAGCACCCGCAATACACGCGCCCTGCTGTCTGGGAGGGCCGCTCGATCCCGGATGTGCTGACATCGGGAGATCACGGCGCGATTGCCGCATGGCGACGTGCCGAGGCCGAGCGACTGACACGATTGCGGCGACCGGATCTGCTTGAGGGCGAGACCTGACGGAACTGAGACAACCGCCATGCGTTCGCGGGCAAACTTGCCAAGATCGGGCGTAAAAATCTCTTGATTGGGTCGAAATCGCCCCGTATAGAGCAGCGGTTCGCGAAAGCGACCAAGCAAATGAGGCTTGTATTCTCCGGTGGGCGGCACGACCGACCCGACAACAGACCGGAGCTCTGGGGCGCTACACACCTCTCGGGATCAACCCGGGGCAGATATAGGAGTGCGTCAGATGGATCTGATCGCAGAACTGGAAGCCGAGCAAGTGGCCGCGCTTGGCAAGGATATTCCGGATTTCAAAGCGGGTGACACGATCCGCGTTGGCTACAAGGTGACCGAAGGCACACGCACCCGCGTGCAGAACTATGAAGGTGTCTGCATCGCGCGCAAGAATGGCGCTGGCATTGCCGGTTCGTTCACCGTTCGCAAGATTTCCTTTGGTGAAGGCGTGGAGCGTGTGTTCCCGCTGCATTCCACCAATATCGACAGCATCACCGTCGTGCGCCGTGGTCGCGTTCGTCGCGCCAAGCTGTACTACCTGCGCTCGCGTCGCGGCAAATCGGCCCGGATCGCCGAGGACACGACCTATAAGCCGAAGAAGGCGGAGGCCTGAGCCCATGAAAAAAGACATTCATCCCGATTATCACGTCATCGAGGTCAAGATGACCAACGGCGATATCGTCCACATGCGCTCGACCTGGGGCGCCGAGGGCGACACGCTGGCGCTTGATGTGGACCCGACCGTGCACCCGGCCTGGACGGGTGGCGGCACCCGCCTGATGGACACGGGCGGCCGGGTCTCGAAGTTCAAGAAGAAGTACGAAGGCTTGGGCTTCTAAGCCGCTTCGTTTTCGACGACGAGGGCGTCGCGGTCTGCCGCGGCGCCTTCTTTTTTGCATCAGGCTGCAGCACCGCGTTCAGCTTTTCGGGGTCTTCCACGGCGTATTGGCAAAACTGGATCTGCCACGTGCCCCCGATGCGCCGGGTCAGCGAATAGGCCGGATACGGGCGACCGAACAAGGTGTCGTCCGAGGTTACCATGCGTGTCACATGCGTGGTCGCAATCGTGCGGTGATCGACATACTCGGCAGCGACGCATTCTCGAATGACGCTGCTGACATTGTTTTCCTCATAGAACTGACGAACCGCGTGGAACATCTTTTCCATCTCTGTCCGGCTTTGGAACAGGTGCTTGCCGTCAAAGGTCTCCATGATGAAAGGCACGCCGAAGTGGCGCATGAATGCGTCGAAATCGCCATCGCGCATAGCGTTGCCCGTCAAGACGAGCATTTCGCTTGCGATATCGTGTGCAGAACGTTCCGGCACGATTTGCCTAAGTTTTTGACCCTCGCAGGCACGTTAAGCGCGGCATCGGGAACGTTCAAGCCGCGCCTGGTGAAACGGCTGGCGTTGCGGCGTCAAATCGCTATCGTGCGAGCGCAGAAAGCATGCTGCATTTGCAAAGGAGGGTGCCCCCATGTCGTTGAAAGGCAAAACAGCGGTGATCACAGGTTCGAACTCGGGGATTGGCCTTGGGATCGCGCGAGAGATGGCCAAGGCGGGTGCGGATGTTGTTTTGAACTCGTTTACCGACCGGGATGAGGACCACGCGCTGGCGGCCGAGATTGCCGACGAAACGGGTGTCAGCGCACGCTACATCAAGGCGGATATGTCGAAAGGGGACGAATGCAGGGCCCTGATCGAGCAAGCGGGGCGCTGCGATATCCTGATCAACAACGCGGGCATTCAGAATGTTGACCCGATCGACAAGTTTCCGGTCGAGAAATGGGATGCGATCATTGCGATCAACATGAGCTCGGCCTTTCACACCACGGCTGCGGCTCTGCCAATGATGCGCGCTGCCGGATGGGGACGCGTGGTCAATATCGCCTCGGCGCACGGATTGACGGCGTCGCCCTACAAGTCGGCCTATGTGGCTGCGAAACACGGTGTTGTCGGTATGACAAAGGTTGTCGCGCTGGAAACGGCCGAAGAGCCCATCACCGCAAATGCAATCTGTCCGGGCTATGTCCTGACGCCCTTGGTCGAAGCGCAAATCCCCGACACCATGAAGGAATACGACATGGACCGTGAAACGGTGATCCGCGACGTCATGCTGGCGCGTCAGCCGTCAAAGGAATTCGCGACTGTCGAGCAGATGGGTGGAACCTGTGTGTTCCTGTGCTCGGACGCGGCGGCGCAGATCACTGGCACGACGATCAGCGTCGACGGGGGCTGGACGGCGCTCTGACAGGACATGGCAAAGGCATTGCGCATAAACCTCGCCTTGCAGGGCGGCGGTGCTCATGGTGCGTTCACATGGGGCGTTGTGGACCGCCTTTTGCAGGACGACGGCATCGAGATCGCCGGCATCTCGGGCACCAGCGCCGGGGCGTTGAACGGGGCGGCTTTGAAAGCCGGTCTGGTCACGAATGGTCGTGACGGCGCACGCGAGAATCTCGATTGGCTCTGGACGCAGGTGGGCGGCGTTGGCGACATGCGGCTGGCCCATTGGATGGCGGCCTTGCTGCCGTCGCCGGGTCTGGTCAGTCAGGCGATCGAGTATTCGTTGCCGTACAATATGGTCGATGCGTGGAGCCGCATGGTCAGCCCCTATGCGTTCGGTCCGTTCTATCAGAACCCGCTGGAGCGGATCGCAGGAAAGTTTCGGTATGACGACGTGTGTGCCGACAGCGACCCTGCGCTCTTCGTCTCTGCGACCAACGTCAGAACCGGCAAGATCCGTGTGTTCTCGGGGACCGAGATCAACACCGATGTGATACTGGCCTCGGCCTGTTTGCCGACGATTTTTCAAGCCGTGACTATTGACGGCGAAGACTATTGGGACGGTGGATATACAGGCAATCCGGCCTTGTTCCCGCTCTTTTCGGCCAAGCTTCCCAGCGACATTGTGATCGTGAATATCAACCCGCTGGAGCGCGGCGAGACGCCACGGGATGCGCGCGATATCCTCAACCGGATCAACGAGATCAGCTTCAACTCGTCGCTTCTGCGCGAGTTGCGGGCGATCCATTTCGTCCAGCGTCTGATCGCCGAGGGGCAGATCCCCGAGGGTGCCATGAAGACCGTGCGCATTCATATGATTGCTGACGATGATCTGATGACCCGGCTCAGTGTCGCCTCGAAACTGGTGCCGACCCCCGCAACGCTGAAGGCGCTTTTCGACGCGGGGCAAGCCGCGGCCGAGCAGTTCCTGAACCAGCATCGCGACAAGATCGGCAAAGCCTCCAGCGTGGACCTGCCCGAGATGTACGGGTGAAACCAAGCCAGTCCTGAGCGCAGCGCGTCGTGCCTGCTCTCCCCCAAGCGTCGACGTTCCGGTTTTCGACATGGACCTTGTGCGGCTTCTCTGGCAAGCCTTCCCAAGGGTCGTTGTGCACGGGGGATGTGACATGAATGGTGCTGAAACACTGGTCGAGACAATGCTGGCCTCGGGTGTCGACGTCTGTTTCGCAAACCCCGGCACGTCTGAGATGCATTTCGTTGCGGCCCTCGACACCCATCCCGATATGCGCTGCATTCTGTGTCTGTTCGAAGGTGGGGTCAGCGGTGCTGCCGACGGCTATGCACGAATGACCGGCAACTTTGCAGGAACATTGCTGCACCTTGGGCCGGGCTTCGGCAATGCCTGGTCCAATATGCACAATGCGCGCAAAGGACGGGCCGGTATGGTGAATGTCGTGGGTGACCATGCAGGCTATCACCTGAAGTATGACGCGCCCTTGCAGGCGGACCTGGCCGGTGTCGCCGGCTCCGTGTCGCACTGGGTGGGCCGGGCGGAAGAGGCGGACCAAGTCGTGTCGCTGGGGCAGGAGGCCATTCGGCGGGCGCGGGACGGTCAGATTGCCACGCTGATCCTGCCTGCCGACAGCGCATGGAGTGAGAGCGCCAGCACGCCGGGGGCAGCAGCCGCCCCGATCAAGAAACACCTGCCCGAAGCCGCCCATATTGCTGCCGCAGCCGAAGCGCTGGCACAGCCTGACACGGCGCTTCTTGTGGGCGGCTGGGCGCTTTACGGGGACGGGGCCGAGCTTGCCGGTCAGATCGCGGCACGCAGCGGCGCGCGCCTTTTGGCCCCGTTCTTCGCTCCGAGAATCGAGATGGGCGAAGGCGCCGTCGCGTTTGACCAGATGTTCTATCCGGCGGACCTGAACGCCGAGTTCCTGTCCGGCCTGAAGCGCATCATCTGCGTGGGAGAGAACCCTCCGGTGAATTTCTTTGCTTATCCCGGCAAACCTTCGACGCCCACGCCACCGGGTTGTGCGCTGGATGTGGTCTGCCATCCGGATTGGGACGTGCAAGGCACGCTTCAGGCCTTGGCCGAGGCGTTGGGTGTCGATGGAACCGAGGCCATCCCAAGGATCGCATTGGCCGAAACGCAAATCCAGGACGGTACCCTGACCGCCGAAGGCATTGGTCGCGCTCTTGCCGCCGCAACGCCCGAAGGCGCGATCATGGTGAACGAGGCTGTGACGGCAGGCGCCGGCATCTGGCCACCCGTGAACACTGCCGCCCGGCATGACCGTTTGGGTAACACGGGTGGCTCGATTGGCCAGTGTTTGCCCGCCGCGCTTGGCGCCGCCGTCGCATGTCCCGACCGGCCGGTTTTCGCGGTGTCCGGCGATGGGTCGGCCATGTATCAGGTGCAATGCCTCTGGACGGCGGCGCGCGAGCGGTTGGATATCACCACGATCATCATCGCCAACCGGGGCTATCAGATCCTGCATCTTGAACTCGCCGCGCAAGGGGCGCCCGCACCGGGGCGGAACGCGCGCGCCATGTTCGACATCGAAGACCCGCTGCTGGACTGGGTTGCCTTGGCCAAGGGCCACGGTGTTCCGGCGCGTCGCGTCGAGACCGAAGCCGACATGGCTGACGCACTGGCCGAAGCCGCCAGAACCGAGGGACCGTTTCTGATCGAGGCCGTGATTTGACCGACCAGATTGTTTGTATCGGCTCTGTCCTCTGGGACGTGATCGGCCGGGCGGGCGCCGTGATGCGGGTCGGCTCGGATGTGCCGGGCCGGATCACCCGGCTGCCGGGCGGCGTCGCGATGAATATCGCGATGACGCTGCGCCGTTTTGGCATGTCGCCGGTTCTGCTGACCAGCATCGGGCGCGATGCGGCAGGTGACGAACTTGTCCGCGCCGCAGACAAACTGGGCCTCGAAACGGGTATGGCCTATCGCTCGGACGACTTACCGACCGATCAGTACATGGCCGTGGAAGGTGCGAATGGCGTAATCGCGGCGATTGCCGATGCACATTCTTTGGAAGCGGCGGGCGACAAGATTCTTGCGCCCTTAATGGATGGCCGCCTTGGCGATGCCGCGACCCCCTTCGCGGGTCGGATCGCTTTGGATGGCAATCTGACCGAGTTGTTGCTGGCCGATATTGCGAAGAACCCGCTTTTCGCGGCTGCCGATGTCCGCGTGGCACCGGCCTCGCCCGGCAAGGCTGAGCGTTTGCTGCCTCTTTTGGGAATGGAAAATGCGACGCTTTATGTGAACCTTGAAGAGGCCGGATTGATCTGTCGCCAGACCTTCAAAAGCGCGCCCGAGGCCGCAACGACGTTGATCTCGCGCGGGGCGGCGGACGTGTTGGTCACCGATGGTGGCAAAGCGGCGGCCCATGCCAGCCGCGAAGGCCTTGTGACGGCAACGCCGCCGCAAGTGCTGGTCACCCGAGTCACCGGCGCAGGCGACACGTTCATGGCGGCGCATATCGCGGCTGACGCGCGCGGCGAAGCGCAGGACGCGGCCCTTCGCACCGCGCTGGAGGCGGCAGCCACTTACGTATCAGGAGACGTGCCGACATGACCCTTGCGATGGATATTCTGCCTGACGTGGCCGAAGCGCTGGCGGGCGGCGCGCCGGTTGTAGCACTGGAATCCACCATCATCAGCCACGGTATGCCCTACCCACAAAACGTCGAAACGGCGAAGCAGGTCGAGGACACCGTGCGCGAGGAAGGGGCGACGCCCGCGACGATTGCGGTCATCGATGGCCGTTTGAAGATCGGCCTGTCCGAAGCAGACCTGAACCGGCTGGCCACGGCTGGCTTGCGCGACGTGATGAAACTGACCCGCGCCAATCTTGCACAATGCATGGCGGCGGGTGGCACCGGCTCGACCACGGTGGCCGCCACGATGATCGCCGCGCATCGGGCTGGGATCGAGGTTTTTGCCACAGGCGGGATCGGCGGTGTGCATCGCGGGGCCGAGACGACATTCGATATCTCGGCGGACCTGCAGGAACTGGCAAAGACGCCGGTCGCCGTGGTTTGTGCCGGGGCCAAGGCAATTCTCGACATCCCGAAGACGCTCGAGGTGTTGGAAACGCTTGGCGTGCCGGTCATCACCTATGGCCAGTCGGGGTTCCCGGCCTTCTGGTCGCGCGCGTCCGGGTTGACCTCGCCCATGACCGCGGATGACCCGATGGTGATCGCGCGGGCGTGGGGCGCGCAACGCGCCCTGGGGCTCGAAGCGGGGTGTCTTGTGGCGAACCCGATCCCGGAAGAGGACGAGATCGCGCCTGACATCATCAACCCGATCATCGAACAGGCGCTGGCCGATGCCGACACCCAGAAGATGACGCATGGCGCGGTCACGCCGTTCGTGCTGCAACGGGTGTTCGAGCTGACCGAAGGCGCTTCGCTGACGGCGAACATCGCCCTTGTGCTGAACAATGCGCGACTTGCCGCAAAAATAGCCGGACAGCTGGCAAAACAGCCCCATTTCCGCTGAATCTTCTTGAAGTCGTTGTTTCGAGCGCGCGAAACGCCTAAGTCTTGCGCATCCGATATCTTGAGGATCAGGAGCGCGGACCCAGATGGAAGACGGCGAAGGCCGACGCAAACGCAGCATGTTCGCATGGTTGCGAGGCTCGTTTCTGACGGGCCTTGTCGTCATTGCACCGATTGGCCTGACCGTATGGTTGATCTGGACGGTGGCCGGCTGGGTAGACAGCTGGGTGCTGCCTTTCGTGCCGGTCTGGCTTCGTCCTGACCAATATGTCGGCCTGAATATCCGGGGCATCGGCGTTCTGGCCTTCCTGATTTTCACCATTCTGGTCGGATGGATGGCCAAGGGCCTGATCGGTCGGTCGATGATCCGCTGGGGCGAAAGCCTGGTTGAAAATCTGCCCGTGGTCCGGTCGGTCTATAAGGGTCTGAAGCAGATCGCCGAAACCGTCTTCGCACAGTCAGACACGTCGTTCGACAAGGCGTGTCTGGTCGAGTATCCGCGCAAGGGCATCTGGGCCATTGCCTTTATCTCGACATCCGCCAAGGGCGAGATCGACACCAAGGTGCCGGTCGACCAAAGCAAGACGGCGGTGTTCCTGCCGACGACGCCCAACCCGACCTCGGGCTTCCTGCTGTTCGTGCCGAAATCCGACATCATCGAGCTGGATATGTCGGTCGAGGATGCCGCGAAACTGGTGATCTCGGCGGGGCTTGTCTATCCCGACGGTCAACTGACCGGGGCCGAACCGACACCGATCGGGGAAGTGCGGACGCCGAGCCGGGCGAACAGCGCTTAAAACCTCATATCTTCGCCGTAGGCTAGCGCCTGTCCGCGTTATCCTGTCGCCAATTGTCCCAATCTTCAGGCGTATCAAGATCGCGCGTCGCGCGGTCGCCGGACAATGGCACTGTCAGCACATCTTCGTTTTTGAGGATGCTGCGCCCACCGTCATCGCCCGTCAGCTGTGCGAACGCCCCCAGCAGTCGCGGCGGCACGATCAGGGGGGTGCCCGGCCCACCGCTGTCGTCCGTGGCGCGAACGACGCGGTCCCCGCCTTCCTGTTCGAACCGCGCGACCACCGATTTGATGTCAAAGGGCCCGACGCCCGGCACGTCTGGTAGAAGAACCATCATCGGGCGGTCGGGTGCATGGCGCGCGGCGAACAGCGCAGCCGTCCGCAACGTGGCCCCCAGACCTTCGGCGGCATCGCGCACGGTGATGATCGTCACCCCAAGACCGTCGAGAGCGTCGTGGCGCGGGCCTTTCACCGGCAAGGCCACCATTACCGGAAAGCCGCTTGCCAGCGCAGCTTCGGTCTGCCGCCGGAGGAGAGGCGTGCCGTCGATCTCTTCAAGCAGCTTGTCGCGCCCCCGCATGCGCGAGGAAGCACCCGCCGCCGGAATGACAATAAGAGGCGTCACCGTTCGGGGATCAGGCCGCGCGGGCTGAACCGCAACACCAGAAGCAGGATCAGCCCCATGGTAAAGAGCCGCATATGCGCCGCGCTTTCCAGTAGATGCGCTTTGAGCCACGACCCATCTGCCATGCCCGCCGTGATAAATCCGATGATCGAGAGACCCAAAGGCTCGACCATGATCCAGAGATACCAGATCAGGAAGCCGCCCAGAACGGCGCCGAAATTGTTGCCTGACCCCCCGACGATCACCATCACCCAGATCAGGAAGGTGAACCTGAGAGGCTGATAGGTGCCGGGCGTCAACTGCCCGTCAAGCGTTGTCATCATTGCGCCTGCCAGTCCGCACACGGCCGAGCCCAGAATGAAGATCTGCAAGTGGCGCCCCTTGACGTCCTTGCCCATCGCTTCGGCCGAAACCTCGTTGTCGCGGATTGCGCGCATCATCCGGCCCCAAGGCGAGTTCAGGGCAGATTGCGACAGCCACAACAGCGCCAACAGCACTGCGGCGAACAGGCCGGAATAGGCCAGCTTGACCGTGATTGCCGAAGCGGTGACCGGGTCGAACCCCCAGCCCACCATTCGCTCGACAAAGCCCGGATCGTTTTGCAGGTCGATCTCATAAGGCACCGGGCGCGGCACCCCAATCACGTTCTTCACACCGCGCGACATCCAGTCTTCGTTCTTCAGGATGGCGATGATGATTTCGGCAATCCCCAGCGTGGCAATGGCCAGATAGTCCGAACGGAGACCAAGCGCTGTCTTCCCGACAATCCAAGCCGCACCCGCGGCCAGCAGGGCACCAACGGGCCACGACATAAGAACCGGCAGGCCGAGACCGCCGAGATAACCGGTGGTCGCCGGGTTGATGTCCTCGATCCGGGCAACGGCGGGGTCGAACAGGCCACGGAAGACAAAGAAGCCGACAACCAGAATGGCCAGCAACACCACCGCGCGCGTAATCCCGCGCGGCAAGCGGTTCCACGCGAAAATGGCTGCAGCGATCGTTGCAGCACCGGCCAAAAGGGCCAGCAGCACACGTCCGCCGCCCACGGCCCAGGCCTCGTTCACTGGTGGCATCGAGACCAGGATGGCCCCTAAGCCACCAAGCGCCACGAACCCCATCACACCGACATTGAACAGCCCGGCATAGCCCCACTGCATGTTCACGCCCAAGGCCATGATCGCCGAGATCAGGCCCATATTCAGAATCCCAAGCGCCACGTTCCAGCTTTGCGTGAACCCGGTCAGGGCGATCAGGCCAAAGACGGCAAGGAACAGCAGCATGTCGCGAGGTGTCAGGCTCATACCGCTTTCCCCCTGAAGAGACCGGTTGGTCGGAACAGAAGCACCACGATCAGGATCGCGAAGCTGACGGCGAACTTGTAATCCGTCGACAGCAGTTGCACGAGACCGTCCGGTTCCCACGAGGGCAGGACATAGCCCGCCACCTTCTTCCACGCATAGGTGATTGTCACCTCGCTGAAGGCCACGATGAAACCACCTGCGATAGCGCCCAGCGGGTTGCCCAAACCGCCAACGATGGCGGCGGCGAATATTGGTAGCAGCAGTTGGAAATAGGTGAACGGCTTGAAGCTCTTGTCGAGCCCGTAGAGCACACCGGCAATGGTCGCGAGGGCCGCAACGATGATCCACGTGATTGCCACCACCCGTTCGGGGCTGATGCCCGAGAGAAGGGCAAGGTCTTCATTGTCCGAAAAGGCTCGCATCGACTTGCCGGTGCGGGTCTTGTTCAGAAACCAGAAGAGCGCAATCACCACGATAATCGCGACAACAACCGTCAGGACGGCGGTCGACTTGATCGCAAGCCCTTCGCGCAGTCCGGTCATCTCTTTGAACTCGCGCGCGGTGATGATGAAGCGCGCGCCATCCGCGAAGCGTTGATCGTCCACGCCAATGATGAACCGGACCAGCCCGTTCATCATGAACATGACCCCCATCGACACGATCACGAGGATGACGGGGGCTGCTTTCTGTTCCCGGTAGAACCGATAGACCAAACGGTCCGTTCCCAGCACCAGCAGGGCCGTCGCCGCAATGCCGACCGGCAGGGCCAGAAGGGCGGTTGGCAGCGGCCCAAGCGACACGCCAAGCGACTGCAACCACCATGTCATCAGGATCGTGGCCATGGCCCCGAAGGCCATCGTGTCACCATGCGCGAAATTCGAGAACCGCAGGATCCCATAGATCAGCGTGACCCCAAGGGCGCCAAGCGCCAGTTGGCTGCCATAAGCCACGCCGGGGACGAAGACGAAGTTCAGGAAGGCGACAAGGGCGTTCAGAAGGTCCATCAGAAAAGCCCCTCGCAAGGTCCGCGGAAGTGTTGGATGTCGCGCATCGCCGTCAGAGACACACCCTGCCGGGCGTGCGCATCAGCGACGAAAGTGATGAGACCACGTCTACCCACCCAGGAAACTCCGTCTGACTTCCGGGTCTGCCAGCAAGGCTTCCCCGGTATCGGTATAGGCATTCCGCCCCTGCACCAGCACATAACCGCGATCCGCGATCTCCAGCGCTTGGCGGGCGTTCTGTTCCACCATCAGGATCGAGATGCCCGTGCGGGCCACTTCGATGATCCGGTCGAAAAGCTCATCCATGACGATGGGCGACACGCCCGCCGTCGGTTCGTCCAGCATCAGAACACGCGGCTGCGTCATCAACGCCCGTCCCACCGCGACCTGCTGACGCTGGCCACCCGAAAGCTCGCCCGCCGCTTGTCGGCGCTTGTCTTTCAGGATCGGGAACAGGGTATAGACCTGCTCCATCGTGCCCGAGATATCGTCCCGACGCAGGAAGGCCCCCATTTCGAGGTTCTCTTCAACTGTCATCGAGGTGAAAATGTTCGAGGTCTGCGGCACGAAGGCCATGCCCTTGGCCACCCGGTCCTGAGGCGACAGGTGCGTGATGTCCTCGCCACCGATCCGGACGCTGCCTTCGCGCAGTTGCAACATCCCGAACACGGCTTTCATGCCAGTCGATTTGCCCGCACCGTTGGGGCCGACGATCACGGCAATCTCGCCTTCGTCCACGGCAATCGTGCAGTCATGCAGGATGTCCGGTCCGCCGCGACCGTAACCGCCCGTCATGTGCGCGCCGATGAGGAACGGTTCGCTCATGCGCCAAACCTCCGCATGTGGCCATGTCGGCGTACTCGGGCAAACCCGGCCAACGTCACGCGTCCGCCTCCGCCTTGACCTTGTTCTTGAGACCGCGGCCCAGATAGGCCTCGATCACGGCCTCGTTCTGCATGATCTCCGAGGCTGCGCCTTCCGCCAGCACCTTGCCCTCGGCCATCACGATGACTGGGTCGCAGAGGCGGCCGATGAAGTCCATGTCATGCTCGATCATGCAGAACGTATAGCCGCGTTCCTTGTTCAGCCAGACAATCGCGTCGCCAATGGTGTTGAGCAACGTGCGGTTCACGCCCGCGCCCACCTCGTCAAGGAAGACGATCTGGGCGTCGACCATCATCGTGCGCCCAAGCTCCAGAAGCTTCTTCTGCCCGCCCGAGACTTGCCCGGCTTTGTGGTCGGCCAAGTGCTCGATGGTTAGGAACTCCAGAACTTCGTCCGCCTTGGCGCGCAGGGCGCGTTCTTCGTCGGCGATGCGTTTCCGACCGAACCACGTGTTCCAGAGCGTTTCGCCGGATTGTCCGGCAGGCACCATCATCAAGTTTTCGCGGCAGGTCATCGATGAGAATTCATGCGCGATCTGGAAGGTGCGCAGCAGCCCCTTGTGGAACAACTCGTGGGGCGTCAGTCCGGTGATCTCCTCGCCGTTCATCAGGACCCGGCCCGCCGTTGCAGGCAGGTTTCCGGCGATCACGTTGAACAGCGTTGTCTTGCCCGCGCCGTTCGGGCCGATCAGCCCGGTGATCGAGCCTTTGGCAATCTCCAGCGACGCGCCATCGACGGCGTGAAAGCCCCCGAAATGCTTGTGGAGATCCTCGACGACAATCATGCGGCAATCCTTTGCGAAAACGGCCCGGTGCAGGTGCCCCGGGCCGTTTCCAAAGTCAATTGATCTTAGCGGTACTTGACCGTCGTGATCTCGCCACCCTCGACGGTGATCTGGCGATAGTTGCCAGCGCTTTCGCCCGGGCCGATCAGTTCAACAGCCGACGCGCCGACATAGTCGATGTCGCCACCGTCTGCGAGGATCTGCAGCGCCTTGGCCAGCTCGCCGGGGAAGATCTGTTCGCCCGGTGCGTTGGCCACGTCAAACACGTGATCCTTGAAGTCAGCCGATTCAGCCGATCCGGCCTTCTGCATGGCCAACATGATCAGCGCAGCCGCGTCATAGCTTTCGCCAGCGAAGGGCGACGTGGCGTCGAACGCGTCACCGACGATCTCGGCGAACTTCGCGGCGCCCGGGCTGTCGGTGCCGGGGTGCTGACCGGTCGAGCCTTCGATCTCGTCACCGAAGTTGGTCTGCAGGGCTTCCGAGATCATGCCATCGGGGAAGTGGAACGTATCGAACGCGCCAGCGTCAAGCGCTGCGCGGACAATGCCCGAACCGCCCTGGTCGACGTAACCCGCAACGACTAGACGCTCACCGCCGGCCGAGGCCAGCGCGCCGACTTCAGCCGAGTAGTCGGCCTTGCCGTCTTCATGCGCCGCGTTGATCGTGACCGTGCCGCCTGCCGCGACAAAAGCCGCTTCGAACGCGTCGGCCAGACCCTTGCCATAGTCGTTGTTGGTATAGGTGACGGCGACTTCCTTGATGCCTTCTTCCATCAGGACTTCGGTCATAACAACGCCCTGACGTGCATCCGACGGTGCGGTGCGGAAGAACAGGCCATTGTCTTCGTTGTTGGCGTGGCTCAGGCCCGGCGAGGTTGCCGAAGGCGAGATCATGACGACGCCGTTCGCCAGCGCCACGTTCTGCAGGATCGCGCCAGTCACGCCCGAGCAGTCAGCGCCCATGATGGCTTTCACGCCGTCACCGGTGATCTGTTGTTCTGCAACGCTGGTCGCAGCGGCTGCATCGACACAGGTGGAATCGCCGCGAACCGGCGTCACGGTCGAACCGCCCAGCAACAGGCCGCTTTCCGTGACTTCGGCCATTGCGATCTCGGCGCCGCCTGCCATTTGCTGCGTCAGCGATTCAATCGGGCCCGTGAAGCCGAGGATGATGCCGATTTTCACTTCGCCATGGCCACCTGCAAAAGCAGCCGTCGTGCACAGTGCCGTGGCCGCTGTGGCCAGAAGCATGCGTTTCATATCATTCACTCCCAGATGTTTGTTTTTCTGGCAGATAGCGTAGTGCTCGGAATTTCAAAAGAAAAGTGTGCCGCTGCGATAGAGGGCCGTTTTTTGCACAGAAATCGGGCAATCCACGGGGCCAGAGGCCATTATTCGCGGTCAAGCAAGCCGTCCGGCAGGTCCGCAATAGCTTTTCCGGCCCCAAGATCGATGGTCGGGACGTTGGCAACGGTGAACGGCAGAAGAACCGGTTGTTTCTCGCCTTTGAAGGCGATTTCCAGCAAGTCGCCGGCACCATGGTTCAAAACGGCTTTCACCCGACCCAGTTCCACACCGCCGGTGTCGAACACGGTCAGGCCGATCAGGTCAGTGTGGTAATACTCGTCATCCGGCAGGTCCGGCAGTTTCTCGCGCGGGGCATAGAGCCGGGTGCCGCGCAGCGCGTCTGCCGCCTCCTTCGAGCGGACGCCCGAGAGCCGCGCCGCGAAGCCATTCTTGACCGGGCGCGTCACCTTGACGTCCCATGACGAGTTGCCGTCCTCCGACGACAGCGGGCCATAGGTGTCGATGGCTTCGGGTTCGGCGCAAAAGCTCTTCAGCCGCACCTCGCCTTTGACGCCGAATGATCCGGCGATTGCGCCAACACAAATACGGTCTTTCACGGCAAACCTCCGCAAAGCCCGTCCGCGCGGACACTGCCGCCCGCGTCAAGGCAACGGTCTTCTGCACCCAGACGCGCGACATGCATGCCAGCCCAGAACGCCCCGGCCACAAGGGCCAGGGTCGTGAAACGGCGAAAGAGACCGAAGCCGGGCAGCATAAGGCCGAAGGCGGATTACTCCGCCTTCTCTTCCTCGGCAGGTGCGTCTTCTGCAGCAGTTTCTTCAACGGCGGCTTCTTCTGCCGGTGCTTCTTCTTCTGCAGGTGCGTTTGCGGCTTCTTCGGCTTCAGCAGCTTTGGCGGCTTTTTCTTCAGCGCGCTCCTGCGCTTTCTTGCCGGGCTCTGCTTTCTTCGGGTTGTTGCGCTCTTTCTTCTCGGCAACGCCCGCGGCTTCGAGGAAGCGCGAGATACGGTCGGTCGGCTGAGCGCCCTGATCCAGCCAGTACTGCACGCGTTCCATGTTCATCTTGACGCGATCTTCGCTGTCTTTCGGCAGAAGCGGGTTATAGGTGCCCAGCTTCTCGATGAAGCGGCCATCGCGCGGCATGCGGCTGTCGGCGGCAACGATGCGATAGAACGGGCGCTTCTTCGAGCCACCGCGTGCGAGGCGAATTTTCATAGCCATGGTGTTGATCCTTCTAGGTTATTTCTGGTGTTGCTTGTGATGTTGGATGACTTCCTGAATGATGAAATTCAGGAATTTCTTCGCGAACTCGGGGTCGAGATCGGCGTCTTTGGCCAGCTGTTCCAGCCGGGCAATCTGGGTGGCTTCCCGCGACTTGTCAGAGGCGGGAAGGTCGTGTTCGGCCTTGAGCTTGCCCACGGCTTGGGTGTGGGCAAACCGCTCGGCCAGCGTATAGACAAGGATGGCGTCCAGCCGATCGATGCTGGCGCGATGCCCGGCAAGAAGCTCGGCGGCGCGGGTGACGGCGTCGGTCATGGGCGGTCTCCGTTCAGGGCAAAACCCACGTCGGTTTCACGTCGGTGTTGCGTCGGTGTCATGTCGATCCAGAAGCGGTTCATTGCGTGGCCTCCCCGGCGGGGTGGCGGAAGACAAACGTCTGCTCATCCCCCAACGCGGCTTCGGCCGCTGTGTCGCGGACAGCCTTCAGGCGAGTCGCAACCGCAATTGAGCGGGCATTGTCCGGGTCGATATAGCTGACAAGACCCGTCAGGCCCAACTCGCGGGCAGCCCAGTCGCGCAGGGCGACGGCAGCTTCGAAGGCAACGCCTTTCCCCTCGCCGGCGGCAGACAGGGCGAAGCCCAGTTCGACTTCCATATCGCCGGGCTCAAGACCCAGCACGATGAAGCCCAGTACGGCGCCGGACGCGCGGTCTTCGATGGCCAAACCACCGTGGCCATGCAGCAGCCAGCCAGCGGCCATTTTGGCAAACTCGTCCCACGCCTCGTCCCGGCTCATCGGGCCGCCGACGAAGCGTCCACGCTCGGAACAGGCGATCTCGGCGCAGACTGGGAAATCGGTCAATTGCGGGGCGCGCAGCAAAAGCCGTTCGGTCTTGATCCGCGGCACCATGGCTTGAAAGCACAAGGCGATCTCGCTGGCCGGTCCCGGGGTCGGTTGCTCGTGACGGGCGGTCATGCCGTGCCCCCCGGTTTCGCGTGCACCCAGATGTCGAGATGCCCCAACTCGGGATGCACAAAGGCCGTTGTCTTGGTGCAGCCCATGCGATGTGCCAGCCGGATTGACCGATCATTGTCTGCCATGATCAGACTGACGATCCGGTCCCAGCCAAGAGTGTCATAGACATAATCGCGCGTGGCCAGCGCCGCCTCGTGCGCAATCCCGCGCCCTTCGGCGTTTGCATAGATCGACCAGCCGATTTCCGGCTCGGGCCAGTCGGCGGGGTGATAGATGCCGACAACGCCAAAGGGTTCGTCAGTGACCTTGTCGGCCACCATCCAGCGCCCGTATCCGCGCAGCTGCCACTGGCCGATGATCCCGGACAGGTGAGCAAAGCTGGACGGGCGGTCGAACGGCCCGCCCACACCCTTGGAGCGGGGCGAGGCACGAAAATCCTCGTGCGCCGGCAGATCGTCCATGCGCGGTAAGCGCAGGCGAAGCCGCTCGGTCTCGAGCTCGGGGATGCGGAAATCGACGCTCATGCCGCCACCTTTGGTTGGCGGTAGACCAGGCACGGGTCGTCGGGCTTCGGCGTGGCGGCATCCGGGTCGCGGACGGCCCCAAGGCGTTCGGCCAGTTTGATTGAACGCGCATTTTCCGGCGCGATGTAATGGACGATGTCGCGCCAGCCCAGACGCGACCGCGCATCGGCAAGCGCGGCTTTCGCCGCTTCGAACGCATAGCCCTTGCCTTCCGAGCCCTCGAAGACCACCCAGCCGACTTCGGTTTCCGGCCAGCCTGCGGGATAGAACGGGCCGACCAGACCGAGGATGTCGTCATTGCCGCGCGCGGTCACGGCCCAGAGGCCATATCCGGCGATGTCCCAATGGCCCAGCATCGCCGCGGTCTGCTTCCACGCGTTGAACCGGCCAAGATTGCCACCGGTATATTGCGATCTTTCGGTGTTGTAATACGCAATGATCGCATCCGCATCGCCGCCATGGGGCTGACGCAGGACAAGGCGCTCGGTCTGCAGGGTCATCGTCATGCGGTCCTCCGCGGATGACGATAGACAAGATCGTTTGCTTCCGGGCGGTCGGCGTCCTCATCACGAGTGGCGCCAAGCCGTTCGGCCAGCGCGATCGAGCGCGCGTTCCGGGGATCGATATAGCTGACCAGCGTGGTCAGTCCGCGCGGGCCGAAGGCCCAATCCAGCGCGGCATTGGCCGCTTCATGTGCGTAACCATGCCCTTCGCCCTCTTCGGTGGTGAGCCACCCCAGTTCGGTTTCCGGATAGACCGAGGGGTGCATGATGCCCACGAAGGCAACTGCTTTGTTGTCGGTCTTCCGGGCTGCGGTCCAATAGCCGATATCGTCCAGCAGCCAGCTGGCCAATTCGCTGGCAAAGCACGCCCAGGCGCCCGTGTGATCCAGCTTGCCGTCCATGTACTCTGCCCGGTCCGACATCAGGACCGGGCGATAGTCCTCCCAATCCGCGCGCGTATGCGCACGGAGCACCAGCCGCTCGGTTTCGAGCGCCGGGACGGCAGCGGCGGCGGGCGCCATGCCATCGGGGAGGGGCGGGCGCTGGATCATTTCTTCTTGCCGAACCCGCTGAGACCCGGAGGAAGTTGTGCGCCGCCGCCAAGGCCGGGCAGGCCGCCACCGGGCATTGCACCCATCTGTTTCTGGGCCGCTTCAATCTCGGCCTGGCTGGGCATGCCACCTGCAGGCAAGCCGCCCTTGCCGCCGAACAGGCCGCCCAACTGGCGCATCATGCCCTTTTTGCCCATCTTGCCGACCTTCTTCATCATGTCGGACATCTGGCGGTGCATCTTGATGAGTTTGTTGAGGTCGCTGACCTCCATGCCCGCACCCTTGGCAATGCGCTTCTTGCGCGAGGCTTGCAGAAGGCCAGGATTCGCGCGTTCCTTCTTGGTCATCGAATTGATCAGCGCGATCTGCTGGCGCAGGATCTTGTCGTCAAAACCGCCATCGGCCATGGCAGCTTTCATTTTGCCCATGCCGGGCAACATGCCCATAATGCCTTCCATGCCGCCCATCTTCTGCATCTGCTCGATCTGGGACTTCAGGTCGTTCATGTTGAACTGACCCTTTTGGAAGCGCTTCATCATGCGCTCTTGCTGCTCGATCTCGAGCGTTTCCTGCGCTTTCTCGACAAGGGCCACGATGTCGCCCATGCCAAGAATGCGGCCCGCGATCCGGTCCGGCTCGAAGGTCTCAATGGCGTCCATCTTCTCGCCAAGGCCGACGAAGCGGATCGGCTTGCCAGTGACCGCGCGCATCGAGAGGGCCGCGCCGCCGCGCCCGTCGCCATCCATCCGGGTCAGGACAACACCCGAGACGCCGATCTTGTCGTCGAACTCGGTCGCGACATTCACGGCGTCCTGACCGGTCAGGCCATCGACGGCCAGAAGCGTTTCGCGCGGGTTGGCCACGTCGCGGACGGCAGCGGCCTGCGCGATCAGCTCCTGATCGATATGCAGGCGGCCCGCGGTATCCAGCATATAGACGTCATAGCCGCCAAGGGTTGCCTGTTGCTTGGCGCGCTTGGCAATCGACACCGGGTCTTCGCCCTTGACGATTGGCAGCGTGTCGACGCCGATCTGGACGCCGAGGATGGCAAGTTGTTCCATTGCGGCGGGACGGTTGGTGTCAAGCGAGGCCATGAGGACGCGCTTGCCCTCCTTCTCGGACAGACGCTTCGCCAGCTTGGCGGTGGTTGTTGTCTTACCCGAGCCTTGCAGGCCGACCATCAGGATCGGGGCAGGCGGGTTGTCGATCTTGAGGACGCCCGGATCCTCGTCGCCTTTCAGGACATGGACCAGTTCATCATGGACGATCTTGATGACCTGCTGACCGGGCGTGACGGATTTCGTCACCGCCTGGCCGGTGGCCTTTTCCTGCACCGCTTTCACGAAGCCACGCGCCACGGGCAGCGACACGTCGGCTTCCAACAGGGCCACGCGGACTTCGCGCAGCGCGGTTTTCACATCGTCTTCGGACAGCGCACCTTGCTTGGTCAGCCGGTCGAAGACGCCTGAGAGGCGTTCTGACAGGTTTTCGAACATCTCGCGGCCTCCTTATGCCGGTTACACCTGACGAGCTAAGCACTCGCCGCCCAAATCCCAAACGACAAGCGCCCCCATGGGCGCATCGCGCTGATGGGGGGCGATCCCGAACATGCCGGGACCGGGAGGTTTGGTTCTCCCGGAGTTGGGCGGTGATTAGGCGGGTTTGGGGGACAAGTCAACCGTGCTGCGGGACACCGAGCCAGTCGTTGATCGCTTCGACGACACCTGCAATATCAAGCGCATTGGTTGTATAATCCACCAGCGGGACCCGGGGCGTTTCTTGATCCGGCAGGATCAACACTGGCTGGTACATGCGCGCACCATCGCTATCGGACTTTTCTTCAACCTCGGCGTGAGACACCTGTGCCAACGCATAGCGTTGTTCCTTGTACCCGAAGACGGAGCGTTTGCGCCTCAGAACGACCCCTTCTGCGCGCAGGAACAGAATTTGGTATCGCTCCACAAAGAGCGCAAAGAACAGCCCGCCCACGACCACGGCCCCAACCACAATGGTGTGACCAAGGGCGCGGCCTGCATTGAGCTCGCGGAACCCGGCAAAGACCACGAAAAGCGTGACAAGAATGATAAGTGTGCCGCGCACCCAAGGGATGTCGTCGATAATGAGCCTGTCGGGACTGACTTCGCTGACCTTCATGCGCGCCAAACTGTGCCCGATGCAAAGCCCTGTCAAAGCCATCGCCACTTGCATCGTGGCTTTCTTCAGGTGTTATGGCGAGAGAACATCAGGGAGGCAGGCCAATTTCAGGGATGCGCCAGAACCGGAACGGCGCCGGCCTGCTGTTGATGGCGGCGGGCATGTTCCTGTTTTCGGCCGTGGACACGACCGCGAAATTCCTGACCGACGAGATGCACCCGTTCCAGATTGTCTGGTCTCGGCAGCTAGGCTTGCTGGCCGGTGCGCTTATCCTGATCGGGGCGCAGGGCTGGTCGGTCCTGAGAACCACGCATCCCCGGCTGCAAATCCTGCGCGGCGGCGTGGCATCGCTGTCGGCGTCGCTGTTCATTCTGGGTGTCGCGCATGTGCCACTGGCCGACGCGGTGGCGATCAGTTTTGTTGCCCCGTTCATGGTCACGGTCATGGGCGCGCTTATCCTGCGCGAGCCGGTGGGGCTCCGGCGCTGGATTGCGATCACCTTGGGATTCGTCGGCGCCCTGATCGTCATCCGACCCGGCATGGGGGTTGTGCATCCTGCGGCTGGGTTCATCGTGCTGGCGGCATTCTTCTTTGCCATCCGACAGATCGTCAGTCGCGCCTTGTCAGACACCGACCGGACAGCGACGACGATTGTCTATACCGCGATGATCTCGGTTCTCGTGCTGACGGTGCCGATGCTGTTCGTCTGGCAGACGCCGACATCGGATCAGCTTGTGCTGTTGGTGCTGATGGCCGTAGTGGCGGCGGCGGCCGAGATTTGCGTCATCAAGGCACTGGAAATGGCGATGGCGGTCGTCGTGGCACCGGTTCAATACACGCTGATCCTGTGGGGTACGTTCTATGGCTTCACGGTGTTCGGACAATTGCCTGACGGATGGACCTGGGCCGGGACCGCGCTGATCGTGGCCACCGGCATCTATACGCTGCGTCGCGAGCAGATCGTGAAGGCGCAATAGGGCCGGCCAGCGGCGCTCGCGGCAGGGCCGCGTCGCCCCGCCCGCCGTCCCGTCAGAGGCGCGTCAGCGTGTAACCGGCGCGTTCAAGGGCGCGAAGCACGCCGCTTTCGCCCGAGAGATGTGCGGCCCCCACGGCAAGGACGGCGGTCTTGCCCTCGATCATCTTGAGGATCTTCGGCTCCCAGGCGGTGTTCCGGTCTTCCAGAATGCCTTGCATCATCTCGTCGAACAGCTCGACCGGCACATTCTTGTCCGCCAGCGTCAGCCGTGAGAATTCGACCACCTCGCGCGCCTTGCCCTGAAAATAGCGTTCGACCATCGTCGTCAGTTCGGCGTCGCCTTCAACCTTCATCGACAGCCAGAGCCGGAGGCCGTCGAGCTGTTTTTCCAGCGAGTCGCCCGCCAGCAAGTCGAGAAGCTGGTCAATGTCATCAAGTTCCCCGATCGGGACGTTGTTCCGGGTGGCGACTTCTTCCAGCAGCATGTCGAGGCCGCGCTCGCCGTTTTGGACTTGCGCCATGGCGCAGGGCGGAACCGCGAGGGTCATAGCCAGAAACCATGGTTTGAACTTGGCGGCCATGAAGCCGGGTATGCCATAGTCCGACAATTCTTCCTTCAGGCGCGCCCATTCGTTGTCGTCCAGAAGGTCGATCAGGGTCGGGCCTTCGGTCAGGAAGAACACCTCGGGCCGGGTGGCGGTCATCTGCTGGATCTGGGCCTGCGCTTCGCTGGAGGCTTCGAGGATCAGCAGATCGGCCTCTTCAATAGCCGGGCGCACCTTGTCGACCGTTTCGGCGTGGCGCGGGTCGGGCAGGTGCAGGGTGCCGACGACGGTCACGGTGCTGCCGGGCTTTTCGGCGCGGTAGAGATTGCCTTCCGGATAGGGATGCTCGGCGACGAGGGTCTGCAGGGCGGCGCGGTCGGTTGCGTCAAGCTCGGCGATCAGGTCGCGCGTGCCGCAGGCTTGCGCATTGGCGAGTGCGGGAAACAGGCTGACGGCAAGCACAAGGGCGAATTTCATGAGGCGATCTCCTTCACCTCATCAAGTTAGGATCGATTTGTGTCAGGTAAAAGGCGCGCGGTCGCCGCCAGCTGCGACGAATTGGAAGCGGCAGTTGAAGGTGTGACGGTCAAGGATGTGCACCGTCCCGTCCGCGTCGCGCATCAACGCATCCCCTGCCGGCACAGGGTGCACAGTGCCGTCGGCCATGCGAACGTGCATGTCTTCCGGCGGGCAGAAGGCCTGCACCGGGGCATAGATTGCCTTGTAGACCGTGGCGTTTCTGACTGGCTGATGGGTTGCTTCGAAAGTCTTGCGGTCGACTTGCCGTGTGTTTCCCATCTGGTCGGTCACGCAGATTTCCCCGCCGGCACCAGGCTGTTCGTCTGGCACAAGATACAGGCTTCGGTCTTGCACCCACATGCCAGACGCAGCCCAGTCCAACACGAATTCCCGTTCTTCCGACGCCATGCGAATAATCCCCGGTTTGACGCGGCGAGTTGTGCAGGAACGTGGTTAACAGCCCGTTAAGGTGGACGGGCGGGCGTTCACTTTGGTTACGCGAAGGTCTTGAATTCGACCTCGAGGTCAAGCTTGCCGCGCCGAACATGCGTTTCGCGGCCGATCACGAACCGCCGTTGGCGGGACACAACGGCGTCGAGCACGCGAAAATGCTCCTGCAAAGCGTCTTGCGTGCCTTGGTCTGCCGGATCGCCGAGGTTGCGGAATATGATGCGCTCGGCCCGGCCTTGGTCGATCATCGCGAGCGATTGCAGGAAGGCCGCGGCCATTTGATACGTGTCGAGCGCACCGGGAAAGAAGTCCGTCACGATCAGCGGCGTGCCAAGCGGTAATTCGTATCGGATCCAGAACTTCGGGTCGCCTGGCAGGGAAAACTGCTCGGAGAAATCGTCCGAGCGCCGCTGCAGCGGCAAAACTTCAAGGCCGGAAAGACCGTGTTTGTCCAAGATACTCCTCCACCGGGCCCGGTTTTCTTCATTGATCGTTAACCAGTCTTAATGAAAAGTTAACAGAGGCTGCAGAATGCGCCTGATTTGAGAGCGAAGTCTATGTCTGAGTCTATTATCACGCCGCCGAAGCGGATTTTTGTTATTGGCCCGATGACCACCGATCAAAACGACCCTCAGGGTATGTCGTATTCGCAGCACATCCCGAACATCGTTGAGGCGACCCGCAATATCCTTCAGCGGCTCGAAGAGAAGCTGGGACGCGATTTTCCGCGTTGGCAGGTTGTCGATCCGCCCAATCGGCCATCCGGTATTCCGCGCGACGTGTTTTCGCACATCATGCATTGCAACTTCGCAATTGCAGACATTTCGAATGCGAGCCCGAATGTCATTTATGAAGTCGCCATGCTGCATGCCAACGGCACGCCGGTGATCCTGCTTGGCGACCCCATCTTCTATCTGAACCAACAGAATTGCATCCCTTGCGCAGATTTCGAGGTGTCGACGATTGAAGCTGCACTCGCGGGCGAGAGCTTCGATGACAACGCCCGGAAAGGGCAGTTGGAAACCTTGATGACCGCGCCACCGCGAGAGGACTTTCGAAACCCGATCACCGAGTTTTTTGAGGGCGTTCATCTGGTCAACGTCGCCGCCGCGGCGGGTGTTGCGACTGGGAACTTTTACAACTTCACCAGTTATGTCCTGAAGCGTGGTGGCATCTTCAAGAAGAACCCTCAGCTCAAGAAGCTTGTCCTCATCCGCCCTGATCGGATCGGAGATGTGGACCGCTGCGTCGGACTCTTGGAGGAGGCTTTTGCGGAGCCGATCATTGATCGCGAAACCAAAGAACCGGTGACGGATCGGGATGGAAACGTTCTGAAAAGCCTGCCGAAAATCTGGCAAGATGATGAAACTCATCCTCGCGGTGCGTATTTCGCGTATCAAGTCGGAGACAATCTTGTCGATTATCCTACGCCTATCTCTAGCTTGGAGGTTTCCAAACAGTATCTGGCGATGGGGGATTATGTAGAGAAGAACTCGACCGGTTTCTCTGCCGAGGAGACGGACGCCTTCGAGAAACGGCTGATTGATATCTACTTCGACACGTTGCGCGACTTGGCGCGACGCCATCCTTTGGGGTGTGACTGGGGGCGGGTTGAAATCTTGTCGATCGATGAGGCAATTGCCTTTTTGAGCGTATGAATTTTCCCAACTAACCCGTTGACTCACGCCCGCCGGTTCCCTATTTCCCGCTCGTTAGCACTCGCCCCGAGTGAGTGCTAAAGGGAGATAACTGAACCAAGGAGCGTTCAAAAATGGCTTTCACTCCGCTTCATGACCGCGTCCTCGTGCGCCGTGTGGAAAGCGACGAGAAGACCGCTGGTGGTCTGATCATCCCCGACAACGCCAAGGAAAAGCCCGCCGAGGGCGAAGTTGTGGCTGTCGGCGCAGGTGCCCGTGACGAAGACGGCGAGCGCATCGCGATGGACGTCAAGGCTGGCGACAAGATCCTGTTCGGCAAGTGGTCGGGCACCGAGATCACGCTGGACGGCGAAGAACTGCTGATCATGAAAGAAAGCGACATCCTCGGCCTGATCGGCTGAGCCGCGCTTTTAACGAAATCCAAGTCAAGGAGTAGCAAATATGGCTGCTAAAGACGTCAAATTCGACACCGATGCCCGCAATCGCATGCTGACCGGTGTCAACACTCTGGCAGACGCTGTCAAAGTGACGCTGGGCCCGAAAGGCCGCAACGTTGTCATCGAAAAGTCGTTCGGCGCACCGCGCATCACCAAGGACGGTGTTTCGGTCGCCAAAGAGATCGAGCTGGAAGACAAGTTCGAGAACATGGGCGCGCAGATGGTGAAAGAAGTCGCCAGCCGCACCAACGACGAAGCCGGTGACGGCACCACGACCGCGACTGTTCTGGCTCAGGCCATTGTCAAGGAAGGCATGAAGTCGGTTGCGGCCGGCATGAACCCGATGGACCTCAAGCGCGGCATCGACAGCGCTGTTGCATCGGTTGTCGAGGCCATCAAAGCCGCAGCCCGCGACGTGAAGGACTCGGACGAAGTTGCTCAGGTCGGCACCATCTCGGCCAACGGCGAAGCTGAAATCGGCCGCCAGATCGCGGACGCGATGCAGAAGGTCGGCAATGACGGCGTCATCACCGTTGAGGAAAACAAAGGTCTGGAAACGGAAACCGAAGTTGTCGAAGGCATGCAGTTCGACCGCGGTTACCTGTCGCCTTACTTCGTCACCAACCCGGACAAGATGACGACCGAGCTGGAAGACGCCATGATCCTGCTGCACGAGAAGAAGCTCTCGTCGCTGCAGCCGATGGTTCCGCTGCTCGAGTCGGTGATCCAGTCGCAAAAGCCGCTTCTCATCATCGCGGAAGACGTCGAAGGTGAGGCTCTGGCCACGCTTGTCGTCAACAAGCTGCGCGGTGGTCTGAAGATTGCTGCCGTCAAGGCTCCGGGCTTCGGTGATCGTCGTAAGGCCATGCTGCAGGACATCGCCATCCTGACCGGCGGCCAAGTGATCTCGGAAGACCTGGGCATGAAGCTGGAATCGGTGACCATGGACATGCTGGGCACGGCCAAGCGCGTTTCGATCACCAAGGACGAAACCACCATCGTTGATGGCGCAGGCGAGAAGGCCGAGATCGAAGCACGCGTGGCTCAGATCCGTGGCCAGATCGAGGAGACCTCGTCGGATTACGACCGTGAGAAGCTGCAGGAACGTGTGGCCAAGCTGGCTGGCGGCGTTGCCGTTATCCGCGTCGGCGGCATGACCGAAGTCGAAGTGAAAGAGCGTAAGGACCGTGTGGACGATGCTCTGAACGCGACCCGTGCGGCTGTGCAGGAAGGCATCGTCGTTGGCGGCGGTGTGGCCCTGGTGCAGGCGGCCAAAGGTCTCGACAGCGTCAAGGGCGAGAACAGCGACCAGGAAGCCGGTATCGCCATCGTGCGCCGCGCGCTGGAAGCACCTCTCCGCCAGATCGCTGAAAACGCAGGCGTCGACGGCGCTGTTGTGGCGGGCAAAGTGCGCGAGAGCGACGACACCTCGTTCGGCTTCAACGCACAGACCGAAGAATATGGCGACCTGTTCTCGTTCGGCGTCATCGACCCGGCCAAGGTTGTTCGGACCGCTCTGGAAGATGCGGCTTCGATCGCTGGCCTACTGATCACGACCGAAGCCATGGTGGCCGACAAACCCGCCAAAGATGGCGCAGGCGCTGGCGCCGGCATGCCCGACATGGGCGGCATGGGCGGCATGATGTAAGCATCGCGTTCGCTTTGCGAATGCGACGGGGGCGACAGGCGTTTTTGCTTGCAAACATACCGACAACCCCACCGCCTAACAAATGAGAAAGGGCACCGTTTGGTGCCCTTTTTTTGTTTCAACTCAATTTTGGCAAAGCGGACCTTTGCTAGCCAAATATTTTATCGACTACACTTCTCGAAAATAATCGGAGAGAAACCTAAGTGACGGGACCGGAAGAGAGTTTACAAGCACTCCTCAGGGAAGAATTCGAGAAGCCTCACTCAAACAGCATCTTGCTGAGCGTTCACTCCGGAGATGGAAGGTTGAGCTTTCAAGGCGCAATTGGTGAGGGCACACCCGACAGCCCTTATTTCGTTGCCAGCGTAACAAAGATGTTTACGGCAACAGTCATCATGCAATTGGCAGATGAAGGGTTGCTGGAGCTCAACGATCCAATTGAAAAGTATCTGTCGCATTTATCGCTGAATGGCATCCATATCTACAAGGGCACGGACTACAGCAACGATCTCAAAATCTATCAGTTGCTCCATCAAACATCGGGATTGGCGGACTATTTTGCGGATGGATTGAACGAGGATTTTAAAAAGAACCAAGACCGATCCTATAGCGTGGAGGATGTGCTTGAACTCATCCGAGGAAAGGCACCTTTCGCGGCACCTGACAGTGGGAAGTCGCATTATTCAGACACGAACTATCAGCTTCTTGGGGCGGTCATCGAGGTTGTTACCGATCTCACTTTGGTAGAAGCCTTTAGGGAGCGCATATTTGAACCCACAGAGATGGCGGACACCTACCTATACGACCACAAGGTGCCGCCTGCGGTGGAGCCGCTTCCGTTCTACTGCAACAACACTTCATTGTCGCTCCCGCTGGCTATGACGTCAGAACGGGGCGCTGGCGGCGCAGTATCCACGATGGCGGACAGCCATCGGTTTCTTCGCGCCTATTTCGAAGGGAGGCTTTTCAAGAAGGCTCATTTTGAAAAAATGACCACTTGGAACCGGATGTTTTTCCCGATGCATTATGGATACGGGCTTTGGCGTTTCCAGTTGCCACGTTGGCTTACGTTGTTTCGCAAGATGCCCGAGTTCATCGGACACGCTGGCGTCAATGGAGCGATGGCATTCTACAATCCTGACAAAGACCTTTACATTACCGGAACGCTGAACCAGCTCGACGACCCTGCTCGGCAGTTCAAATTCATGCCGAAGATTGTTGGCCTCATCGAATAAGGCGCGCATTCCCTGGAAGCTTTGGGCCTTGACCAAATGTCAGGCAGAGCTCGAAGCAGCGGTCAGCTTCTAATGCACCTCGACCGGGGAAAAGTCGTTCTGGCGTGCCAGCGCAAAGGCAAGGTTGCGGTCTTTGACCAGCGCCAGGCACAAACCGTCCGACGAATGGACGCCGTAGATCTGTTCGCACCCCTCGGCCTGTTCCTGCACCTCGTCCGGCAGGTCGGCGACGACGACGGGGCGGATATAGACCAGCCGGTCACCCATGGTGCGCGCAAAATCCAGTTTGGTATTCATGGCCTTACCCCTTCTTGATTTCGATCGATTGCACGATGCGCTCGGGCACCGAACGGCTCAGGTCGACATGTAGCAGCCCGTTGGCGAGGGCTGCGCCAGAGACTTCCATCCCGTCAGCCAGCAGGAACGTGCGCTGGAATTGGCGCGCTGCGATCCCGCGGTGCAGGAAGACACGGTCGTCCCCGTCCTCGGTCTGTTTGCCGCGCACGACAAGCTGGCGATCTTCGACGGTCAGCGACAGGTCTTCTTCGGCAAACCCGGCGACAGCCAGTGTGATGCGAAAGATGTTCTCGCCGACCTGCTCTATATTGTAAGGAGGGTAACCGTTCTCTGACTTGGCCGTACGCTCGACCAGTCGTTCCAGTTGATCGAAACCCAGAAGAAAAGGGTGGGTTCCCAAGCTCAGTTTGCTCATATCCGTCCTCAGCATAGAAGCGACGAAGGTTTCGGTCCCCGAAGGCAACCTTTCGGTAAGAATATGGGGACTATTCCCTGCGCTACAAGCTTTTCGGCTTTGCGCACGCGAAATATGCCCCTAAATTCATAGTCATTCCGGAATGTTGAGTGCCATGACATCGTCACCAAAGCAGATGGAGACCGAGGAGGTCTTGTGGATCAAGCTGGAAGCCCTGAAGGGCGACCACCGTGATCTGGACGCCGCGATTGAGGCGTTGGACGAACGCGGCACCGATCCGTTGGCGGTGCGACGGCTGAAAAAGCAGAAACTGGCTTTGAAAGACCGGATTGCCGCGCTGGAAGACCGATTGACCCCCGATATCATTGCTTGAGGCCGTTTGCCGTGGCGGCTAGGTAACACCCAGATACGGGAGGGCTGCAATGGCGCCAAAGGTCGGAATTATCATGGGAAGCCAGTCGGATTGGCCGACCATGAAGGGTGCAGCAGATATCCTTGAAACGCTGGGCGTTGCGTTCGAGACCAAGATCGTCTCGGCGCATCGGACGCCGGACCGCTTGTGGGACTATGGCAAGTCCGCCGTTGATCGCGGGTTGCAGGTCATCATTGCAGGCGCGGGTGGTGCGGCGCATTTGCCAGGCATGATGGCGTCGAAGACTCGCGTTCCGGTCATCGGCGTCCCGGTCGAGACGCGGGCCCTGAAGGGCGTCGACAGCCTCTACTCGATCCTGCAGATGCCGCGCGGTTTTCCGGTCGCCACAATGGCCATCGGCGCCGGTGGCGCGATGAATGCGGGTTTGATGGCGGCGCAGATGCTGGCGATGACCGACGCCGATCTGGCGGCGCGTGTGGACACATGGCGCGCGGAATTGTCGGCGTCGATCCCGGAAGAGCCTGTCGATGAGTGAGATGCTGCACCCCGGCCAGACGATTGGCATTCTTGGCGGTGGCCAGTTAGGCCGGATGTTGGCCATGGCCGCGGCACGGCTTGGCTTTCACACCCATATCTATGAACCGGGTGCTGCACCTGCCGGTGAAGTTGCCGGTACCACCACCACCGCCAGCTACGAGGACACGGCCGCGCTTGAGGCCTTTGCGCGCTCGGTCGACGTGGTGACCTATGAATTCGAGAACGTTCCCGCTGCCGCGCTTGACCAGATCGAGGCGCTTGTGCCGTTTCGCCCGAACCGACGGGCGTTGGCGGTCAGTCAGGACAGGCTGACCGAAAAGACGTTCCTGCAAGAGATCGGCCTGCAGGTCGCCCCGTTTGCCCCGGTGGATGCAGGCGAACCCGACGCCGCAGCGCGTTTGGCGCAGGCGCTGGCCGAGGTCGGCGTGCCGGCCATTCTGAAGACGCGCCGGCTTGGCTATGACGGCAAAGGGCAAGCGCGGATCATGGAGACGCATGACGCTCAGGCGGCGCTTGATGCCATGGCCGGGGCCGAAGCGATCCTAGAAGGGTTCGTCGATTTTGAACGCGAGATCAGTGTGATCGCTGCGCGTGGGATGGATGACCGGATCGCCTGTTTCGAACCCGGAGAGAATGTTCACAAGGACGGTATCCTGCACACCACGACCGTTCCCGCGGCGATCGACGGCGAGACGCGCGCGCGCGCGTTCGGGATCGCGGGCACCATTCTTGCGGCTTTGGATTACGTGGGCGTGCTGGGGGTCGAGCTGTTCCAGACCTCGGACGGTTTGATCGTCAACGAAATTGCACCACGCGTCCACAACTCGGGCCACTGGACCGAGGCGGGCGCCGTGATCGACCAGTTCGAACAGCATATCCGCGCGGTTGCGGGGTGGCCTCTGGTCGATCCCGTTCGGCATTCGGACGTGGTGATGACGAACCTGATCGGCCATGATCTGGACGGTGTCCCGGCCATCGCAAACGAAACAGGCGCGCGTTTGCATTTGTACGGCAAGGCCGAAGCGCGGGCGGGTCGCAAGATGGGTCATGTCACGCGGGTGACGGGCCCGGCCGGGGACAGATGAGCCTGCGGCTGGCCGTTCGCGGCCTGATCCTGATGGACAATCGACTGCTGATGGTGAACGCGTGGCCCGGCGGCAAAAGCGATCTGCTCTGTGCACCCGGCGGCGGGGTCGAGCCGCACAGCTCTCTGCCGGATAATCTGGCGCGAGAAGTCCACGAGGAAACCGGCCTGACCGTCACCGTTGGGCCCTTGGCGCTGGTCAACGAGTTTCATGACCCCGACCGTGACTTTCATCAGGTCGAAATGTTCTTTCGCTGCACGCTTGTGTCCGGAGACCCTTACGGGGAGTGGACCGACCCCGAAGGCATCGTGACCGAGCGGCACTGGCTGCTGCGGCAGGAACTGGAGATGAAGCGCTTCAAGCCAAGCAGCCTGCCGGATGTCGTCTGGGCCGATGGCCCGGCGCATTATGATCCGTTGGAAACCATTCTGCGCTGACCCAGTATCCCGAACGCAACGCCACCGAGGATCACGGCGCTTGCCAAGGCAAGGCGAAGCGTAAGGGGCTCGGCCAGGAAGAGGATGCCACCGCCAACCGCGATCACGGGAACCGTCAACTGGACAAGGGCGCCGACGGTTGTGTCCAGCCGCGGCAGAACACTGTACCAAAGAGCGTAACCCAGGCTGGACGTGACCGCGCCCGACAGGATCGCAAGGAGGGTGCCCTGCGGTGTCAGTCCATCTGGCATCGCGATCCAAACCAGCAAGGCGAACGGTGAGGCGCAGAGGAAATTCGCCGCCGTTTCGCGCAACGGGTCGGACACCTTGCGTCCTGCCAGCGAGTAAAGCCCCCAGCCGAACCCGGCGGCCGCCATCAACAGAACGGCCCCAAAGGAGGGGGCGAAGGCTCCGCTGGGCCAGACCAGCCACCCGAGACCGGCGAGGGCAAGGCCGGACCCGATCCAGCGTGAAGGTGCCGGTTTCTCGCCCGCCAGCACAGCGCCGCAAAACATGGTCAGTTGAACAACGCCAAAGAGGATCAGCGCCCCGATGCCTGCGTCGAGTGCGACATAGGCGAAGGAGAAGCCAAGCATGTAGAGCGCCAACGACCCGGCACCCAGTAGGCGCGTTTTGCCCGTCAGGCGCGGCAAACCGCCTTTCAATGCCACGAGGGCGGCCAGGCACAGCGCACCCGAGACAAGACGAATGGCCGCAAAGGCCGCGGGTCCGGTCGTTCCATCGACAAGGGCCGCGCGGTTCAACAGCGAGTTTGCCGCAAAAGCGACCATGGTCAGGGTTGTCAAAAGGAACAAGCGCGCCACGTGGCCCCCTTGGGCTGGTCAATGGACAGTCCGACACGGCTTGCCTAACGTGGCGGCGAAACGCGAAGCGGAGATCAACAATGCCTAATGAGCTGCGACTGGGTGTCAATATCGACCACGTGGCAACGGTACGGAACGCGCGGGGCGGGGCGTATCCCGACCCGGTTCGTGCCGCGAAGATCGCCGAAGAGGCCGGGGCCGATGGGATCACAGCGCATTTGCGCGAAGACCGTCGGCACATCACGGATGGCGATATTGAGGCCCTGATGGAGGCCCTGACATTGCCGCTCAATTTCGAGATGGCGGCAACGGACGAGATGCAGGCGATTGCGCTGCGTCACAAGCCGCACGCGGTCTGCATCGTGCCCGAAAAGCGCGAGGAGCGGACCACGGAAGGCGGGTTGGAAGTGGCGCGCGAGGAAAACCGCCTTGCCCATTTCATCGCGCCGTTGCGCGAGGCCGGGTGTCGGGTTTCGATCTTTATTGCCGCCGACCAGAGACAGATCGAGGCGGCGCATCGGATCGGGGCTGAAGTGGTCGAGTTACATACCGGTGCGTATTGCGATGCCCATGCCGAGGGGCGTTTTGACGAGCGGGACGCCGAGTTGGGCCGGATCGCCGAGATGGCCACGTTTGCACATGAGCTTGGGCTGGAAGTTCATGCCGGGCACGGGCTGACCTATGACTGCGTGCAGCCAATCGCCGCTTTGCCGGAACTGGTCGAGCTCAATATCGGTCACTACCTGATCGGTGAAGCGATCTTCCTTGGGCTCGAGGCGTCGATCCGCGAAATGCGCCGCTTGATGGATGCCGCCCGCGCATGACGGTCGGACCACCTGTGCCCGCGGTTGCGACATGCGTATTTTTGAAGAGATGAAGCGCGTTAGCCTTAATAGGTGTTAGGGTTAGCGTCTGGATGTGTCGCCGGGGCGGTGGGTTTCGCCCCGGCGCATTTTTTTAGGCCAGTGCTTTTGTCAGCGCCTGGTCGAGGTCGGCGATGATGTCGTCCGGGTCTTCGATCCCGATCGACACACGGACCACGTTCGGCAGGGCGCCGGACGCGGCGCGTTGCTCGTCGCTGAGCTGACGGTGCGTGGTTGAAGCCGAGTGGATGATCAGCGAGCGCGCATCACCAAGGTTTGCGACATGGCTGAACAGTTCAACCGAGTCGATCAGTTTCACGCAGTTCTCGTAGCCGCCCTTGACCGCGAAGGTGAAGAGCGCGCCAGCACCGTTCGGGCAGATCTTGGCGACCCGATCATAGTACGGCGAGCTTTCCAGACCGGCATAGGTGACGCTTTCAATCCGGTCATCGGCTTCCAGCCACTTGGCCACTTTCACCGCATTCTCGACATGCTTGCGCATCCGAAGCGAAAGCGTCTCGATCCCCATCAGCGTATAGTGCGCGCCTTGCGGGTTCATCGTCATGCCAAGGTCGCGCAGGCCGACGGCGATCGAGTGGAAAGTGAAAGCCATCGGGCCCAACACTTCGTGGAAGGTCAGGCCGTGATATGCGGGCTCGGGCTGGCTGAGCGACGGGAACTTGTCGTTGGCGGACCAGTCGAACTTGCCGCTGTCAATCACCGCGCCGCCGGTGACAGTGCCGTTGCCGGTCAGGTACTTGGTGGTCGAGTGGACGACCAGCGTTGCCCCATGCTCGATCGGACGGCAGAGGTAAGGCGAGGCGCTGGTGTTGTCGACGATCAGGGGAATGCCGGCCTCGTCCCCGATTTTCGCGATTGCGTCGAGATCGGTGATGTAGCCGCCGGGGTTGGCGATGGATTCACAGAAGATGGCCCGCGTGTCGTCGTCGATCGCGGCCTTGACGGCGTCGAGATCATCAAAATCCACCAGTTTGGCCGACCAGCCGAAGCGTTTGATCGTCTGCGTCAGCTGCGTGTAGGTGCCGCCGTAAAGCCGGGTGGAGGCCACGATATTGCAGCCGGGCATCATCAGCGGGAAGAGCGCCATGATCTGGGCCGCATGTCCCGACGAACAGCAGATGCCGCCGGCGCCGCCTTCCAGATGGGTGATCCGCTCGGCGAGGGCTGCGACCGTTGGGTTGGTCAGGCGCGAATAGATGTAGCCCACTTCCTGCAGGTTGAAGAGCCGGGCTGCGTGGTCGGCATCCTGAAAGACATAAGCGGTGGATTGATAGATCGGCACTTGCCGAGCGCCAGTGGCAGGGTCGGGCGACGCGCCGGCATGGATTTGCAGCGTATCGAAGTTTTGCGGACGATCAGACATGGTGGGTCTCCCTCAAATTTGGCGCGAACCTACGGTGCACGGCAGTGTACTGCAATGGCTTGTCGATTGGCTGCCTAGCGCATCCAGAGCTTTTCGCGTTTGATCCGGTTCCGAATGGGTTTCTCGGTGTTGGGCAAGTTGCCTTGGTCGAACAGCGCCCGCACCCGCACCCGCGTGCCGCGGCCCTGATAGATCATCCGTTTGAAAGGATCATAGGCCTTGAGAACACGCTTCACGCGGTTCGGGGCGGCGACGTCTTCAAGGATAGCAATCGTCCGGTCCGGTGCCTTGGCATAGAGCAGGGGCAGGGCGCGGTAGTGGTTTGTGAGGTCGCCATCAAGGCCGTCGAGTTCTGGCCCGGGGCGGCCGCCCCCTAGCCCCGCGATGACTGCAGGCAAGGCGATCTGGTCAAGCCAAGGGGTGAGGCTTTGGCTGGCCAGCGCTTCGGGGCGGTCATCGCGCAGACTGACCATAAGAGCGGTCATCTTGGCGGCGAACAGGCGTGGACAGCGATAGAAGAACCAGCCTGCGTTGAAATAGAGGTAGTGTTCCCAATACGTCGCGGGATGGCCCTGGTCGAGACTGGGGCGCATTTCGACGCCTGCGCGATCGAAAACCGCCTGCCAGATATCTGCGAGCGTCGGTCCGTAAAGCGGAACCTCGGGCCATGTGTTTTCGCGCGCCATCGACGCCGAGGGTCGGTCAAAGTCGAGGTTCAGCCCGTCGATGGGGCCGGTCACGAGCGTGTCGGTGTCGAAGAAAAGGAAAGGCCGGTCGGCCGGCATCTGGGCCAGCATCTCGATCTTGTTGCCGTGCGGATAGGCCTTGCCGAAATGGTTTGACGGAAAGGGCAGGATCTCGGCCCCCAGATGGACAAGAAGCGCCTGGGTCTCGTCATCCATTCGTGGGTCACCTGGCCAAAGCGGACCGGGCTGCGGTTCTCCGACGATCAGGCGGCCTTGGAACCCGGGGGCTGCGCTGCGCAGCGACGCCGCAAACAGCGCCGCTTCGGCGGACAAGCGGCCGGCTTGGGCGACGATGCAGATATCGAAAGTGGCGGACATGGTTGCGCTTCTTTTGGCCTATTGGCGGTTTCTGACTAGCGGGGCAAAGCGGTCGCGTCGAGTGGTTCGCGCGGCGATGTGGGTGTTGTATGCCGTGGTCGACATCTAAGTGTCGGAAAAGCAATATAAAAAGCTGGCTTCTTGCCGGTTGCGCCATATACTATGGGCAAGTGAAGGCAGGACCGAATGAGCGTCATCACAGACCACGAATTGCGCTATCAGTTGGCGAATGAACTGCATGCGCGCCCGTTTCCGACCCTCGAGGCGCCTTGTCGTGCAGCTTATCTGGCGATCAAGCAGCCGAGCGACGCGGCCGCGCGTGATCGGGATCTGGATCGACAGCACCTGATTGCGCTGCTGGACCGCTATGGAGCGGCGCATCCGCAACCGGGGGCAACGCACTATTTCGGCGAGATTGGTCGGCATAAGCTGAAATGGGAAAGCCACACCGAGTTTGTGACCTATACGATCTTTGGTGACGGGGTCGCGGACACGCCGTTTGACGCGTCGACCTTTGCGATGTTTCCGGATGACTGGTTGGCCGAGGCGCCCGGGCAGAGGGTGACATCAGCCTTGATCCGGGTGGAGATTTGCGAAGACGACACTTCGATCCCGGACAAGGTCGAGCAGTGGTTCGTTCCCGAAAGCCTTGCGATCAGCAGTGTGTTGGACGACTCGGCTGTCATGGCGGGCGACTTCCGCATCGATCCGGCAGGGCATATGCGGTTCGCCTTGTTTGCCCGACCCGGAATGGGCGCGCGTCGGATTGGCCGTGTGGTGCAACGGATTTGCGAGATCGAAACCTATAAGTCGATGTCGATGTTGGGGCTTGCGAGGTCGCGAAGTCTTGGTGGGACGATCGGCGATATCAACGGCAAGCTCACGCGCCTGATGTCCGAGATGCGCGGAAACGAAGTGCGGTCCGAGGAAACCTTGACCGCGCTTCTGGAAGTGTCTGCCGAGTTGGAAAGCACTTTGGCGCATTCGGCGTTCCGGTTCGGCGCAACCGGCGCCTATGACGCGTTGGTTCATCAGCGGATCGCGGTGCTTCGGGAAGAACGGTTCAAAGGGCGCCAGACTTTTGCCGAGTTCATGATGCGACGTTTCGATCCTGCTATGCGGACGGTCAAGGCGGTGGAAGGACAGTTGCGCACGATGGCCGAACGGGCGGAACGCGCAGCGAACCTGCTCAGGACCAGGGTTGATGTTGAACGGTCGGCACAGAACCAGGAGCTTCTGGCTTCGATGGATCGGCGCGCGGATTTGCAGCTGAGGCTGCAGAAGACAGTGGAAGGGTTCTCGGTCGCGGCAATCAGCTATTACGCCGTGAATCTTGTCTCGTACCTGTCGTTCCCCTTTTTTGAGGGGGTCGGCATGAGCAAAACCGCAACGATGGCCATTCTGACGCCTGTCATTCTGGTCTTGGTGTGGTTGCTTGTGCGTTGCATAAGGAACAACGTCGAATAGGGCAGGCGCTGTATGAGTTTGCTCGTGCGAAAATGGGGGCATTGCGCCTCGAGGCTGACCGACTTCAAAGGTTGGCCTTAAGGAACGGAAGGCACAGCGGACGAATACCACTCAACATCAGTCTGCCTTAAAACTCTGTCCAAGAATCTTCGTCGGGGTCATGCGTGATGACCGGCGCATTGACGGCCACTTTCTGGGCCGATTGCATGGGCTCTGCGGTCACTTTGGCGGGCGTCTGAGGTTTGGTTGCGGCTTGCGTCGCTAAGCGGGCGCGCGGTGCCTCGGCTGGTCTTGTCGGCGGGGCGAGCGGCTTTGCGTTTACGGATGTCGCATGCCTCGTGGGTAGATCGCTTTGCGCGGGCTTCGCCCCGCCGCCGATTGCGTTTGCAAGTTCCGTCGCACTGCGCGCAAGGTTGGCTGCACTTTCAGCGTTCTGCTGCGACATGTTCGCGTTGCGCTGCGTGTCTTTGTCGATGTTGCTGATCGATTGGTTCACCTCCTGAACACCGGCGGCCTGCTCGCGGCTGGCGGTATAAATGCTTTCGATCCCGTCCGAGACTTTGCTGACGCCCTCCATGATCTGCGTTAGGACTTCACCGGTTTCATTGACAAGCCTCGCACCTTCTTCGACTTCGCGCGTACTGTTATCGACCAACGCGTTGATATCTTTTGCGGACTCAGAGGCGCGTTGGGCCAATGCGCGCACTTCCGACGCCACCACGGCAAAACCGCGCCCGGCATCACCGGCGCGCGCCGCTTCGACACCGGCATTCAGCGCAAGCAGATTGGTTTGAAAAGCGATCGAGTCGATTACCTCGATAAACTTTCGAATTTCCTTCGAGCCATTTTCAATCTTGGTCATCGCGGCAATGGCGTTTTCGACCACCGCGCTGCCCTTTTCGGCGTGTTCCTTGGCCGCCTTCGCTTCACTCGTCGCACGCTCGGCGTTTGCAACGTTGCTGTTTACAGTGGCCGAAATCTCTTCCATCGCGGCCGACGTTTCCTCAACCGTCGCAGCCTGGTTTTCTGTGCGTTTCGACAGTTCGTTGGATGTTTGGGTGATCGCGTCCACTTCGATCCCGATGAACTCCGCAGCCGTGCTGACAGCGCGCATGATCTGGTTTTGCTTCGTCTTTTGCGCTGTCATGTCCAAAGCAACTTTAAGGATTTTCGTCGTCCGCCCGGACGCATCACGGATTGCATGATAACCTCCCGCGATGTGAACCGCGGTCCCGTCCTTGCGGTATCTAGTGAACTCATCCACGATCGACGCACCGGCGCCCAGACGCTTCCAGAACTCCTGATACTCGGTGCTTCTTGCGTATTCCTTCGCGACAAACATCCGGTGATGCTGGCCGACAACTTCATCAAGACGGTATCCAAGCGCTTTGCAGAAGTATTCGTTGGCGTCCAAAATGGTGCCGTTGGGTTCAAACCAGATCATGGCCGTCATGTTGCTGACGGCATCCAGGCTGGCTTCCAGGTCGAGAGTCGTGCTGTCTGTTTTGTCCATGCGCGGTGTCCAAGTTGCCTTGGTACGCGCTAAGGTCAAAAGTTTAACTCAACCTTATCAGATGCCCCTATCGCCCACGAATTCGCGGATCGAGCGCGTCGCGAAGGCCATCGCCCACGTAGTTCACGCTGAGCACAGTCAACGAGATCAAAAGGCCGGGCCAAAGCACGCGCTCGGGGTAAAGCTCCATCCTGTCGACGGCATCGAACAAAAGCTTGCCCCAAGTCGGGAAATCCGGCGGGAAGCCGAAGCCAAGAAACGACAGCGCGCTTTCGGTGATGATTGCGGTAGCAATGCCAAGCGTGGCCGAGACCATGATCGGGCTCATGACATTGGGCAGCAAATGGCGCGTGATCATCTTGGTGGGCGAGGTGCCTATGGACCGTGCGGCCAGAATGAACTCGCGCTCTTTCAACGCCAGGACGTCGCCTCGCACGATCCGGGCCGTCTGCATCCAACTGGTGATGCCGACCAATGTGACAATCAGGATGAACGTTCCGCCTTCGGGGCCGAACATGCCCGACAAGCGGTCGCGGAACAAAAGAACAGCAACCAGCAGAAGCGGCAGCAGCGGCAAGGCAAGGAACAGGTCCGTCAGGCGCATTAGTGGGCCGTCCAGCGTCCGAAAATAGCCCGCGACGACGCCGATAAAGGTGCCGAGTACGACCGAAAGCACCATGGCGGCCATGCCGACCGCCAGCGAGATGCGGCCGCCGATTAACAGGCGACCAAGGATATCGCGGCCTAGGTTATCGGTTCCAAGGGGGTATAACCAGTTTACCTTGGCGTCGGCATCCCAAAGCAGGGTATAGATCGGGCGGGTGTCACGCAGGTTCAGAAAGTCACGTCCCGTGGGAACGAATTGAGGGTCGTTCCAGTATACAAACGGGCCCGCGACCACCAAAAGCACGATGAACAGGAAGATGCCTGCGCCCCACATGGCACCGCGATGACTGCGGAACTGGGCCCAGATGTCGGCCCATTGCGAGCGCGGCGGCGCGGTCGGCTCGACCTTGTCCATGCTGATCGGGGCGTCAGTCATAGCGGATCCTCGGGTCAAGAATGCCATGGAGGATGTCAGCGATCAGGTTGAAGAGGACAATCAGGATCGCAAAGATGAAAGTCAGCGTCTGCACCATCGGCAGGTCATTGGCCTGAATGGCGGTAATCAGAAGCTGGCCGATGCCGTTCACCTTGAACACCTGCTCGGTGATGATGGCGCCTCCGAAGATCGAAGGGATGCCAAGCGCGATCACCGTGACAACCGGGATCAGCGAGTTTCTCAGCACATGGACCAGCACAACGGTTTTCTCGCCCAGCCCCTTGGCGCGGGCGGTGCGCACATAATCCTGGTTCAGGTTGTCCAGCATCGAGGCCCGCATGAAACGACTGAGTTGTGAGGTGATCTGCAACGCCAGCACCATGACAGGCATGACCATCTGTTGCAGTTGGACCTTGAAACTGGCCCAGTCGGTGACCTCGTGCGTGGTGTCATAGATCGAGGGGAACCAGCCCAGCCAGACCGCGAAGACCACGATCACCAGCACGCCCGAAAAGAACGGCGGGACCGAAAAGCCAACCATGGTGACGAACGTGCCCGCGTTGTCGAACCACGAGTACTGCCGGTACGCCGAATAGATGCCGATGGGCAATGCGATCAGGATGGCCACGACATAGGCCGTGCCGACGACCCAGAGCGTCTGGGGCAGGCGCTGAACAACTATGTCCATGACCGGCGAGCGAGTTTGCCACGAGATGACGCGTTGCTGGTCTCCGGCCCATGAGGTGCCGAAGATGGCATCCATCATATAAAGCGGCTCGACCACGAAGAACTGATAGAGCCATTTCGGGAAAGCGATATAAAACGGCTGCCCGACCCCCAATGCCTCGCGCATCTTGACGCGCACATCATCGGGAATGGTCAGAGGCATGCCTGCCAGCGGATCGCCCGGGGCAAGCTCCAACAACATGAAGATGACAAAGCTAATGAAGAGAAGCGTCGGGACGCTCAGCACCAGCCGCCGGATTGTGAAAGTGAGCATGCCCGGACCCCAGAAGGGTAGGGCGGGGTCACCCCCGCCCTACGGATTGGATCAGTTGCCGATCCGGTACCAGTCGGCTGTGTTCCAAATCTCGCTGTCCCACACGTTGAGCTTGACGCCGCCCAGCGTGTTGGCATGTGCCGAGATCCGGCCACGGTGCACCAGCGGGATCATCATCCCGTTGGACACGGCCATGTCGTTCAGCTGCTGCGCAATCTTGGCCCGATCTTCGATCGCGGCCGTTTTTGCAAGCTCTGCATGCAGGGCATCATACTCTTCCATGCAGAAGCGGCTGATGTTTTCGCCTTGCCACTGCGTGGCCGGTGAAGGCGCCTTGTCGCACAGACCGTGGCCCAGATAGGCCTGCGGGTCGGTGCCAGCGAAGGTGTTCGCGTACATCTCGACATCGGCGTAGAACTTCTGGAACGTGTCCGGGCTGCCCGGATCGCCGCCGAAGAAGACCGACGCGTCGAGGTTACGAAGCTCGGTTTCGATGCCGATCTCGGCCCACCACTGCTTGATCAGAGCTTGGAAGTCCTGACGCACTGCATTGGTCGAGGTCTGGTAGAGCAGCTTCATCGGGACGCCGTTCACTTCGCGCACGCCGTCGCCGTCGCTGTCGACGAACCCTGCTTCATCCAGAAGTGCATTCGCACCAGCGATGTCCTGCGTTTCGCAGTCAAGCGAGGTGGAGGCATAGATTTCCGGGGCGGGGACCCAGTTGCAGGTCACTTTGCCGGCGTCACCATAGCCGACTTCCACCAGAAGCGCGCGGTCGATGGCCATCGACATGGCCTTGTAGACGGCAGGCTCCTGCAGGAACGGGTGCGGCTTGATCACGGCACGCTCGTCCGGCCCGAGGCTGGGGTCAGGGTTGGTGTGGTTCAGCATGATACGCTCGACCAGCGGGCCGAAACCTGCGACCGGCGTGCCTTTGCCGCCTTCCTGCATCTTGGCGATCACGTCGGGGGCCAGCTGCAGGTTCCATGCATAGTCGAATTCGCCGGTTTCCATGACTGCGCGACCAGCAGCCGTTGCGTCGCCGCCACCTTTGAAGGTGACCTTGGCGAAGGCCGGCTTGCCTTCTTCACGATAGTTTTCGTTGGCGGCAAAGGTAATCACGTCGTTCGGCTTGAACTCGGTGACCGTGAACGGGCCGGTGCCGACCGGGTTGAAGTTCGCCTCGGTGCATTCGGGGGCCTTGGCGCCCATGCAGTCTGCGAACTGAGCCGCCTGAATGATCGGGCTCTCGTTGCCGACAAACGGCAGATACGGGTTGGGCTGCGGTTCGGAATAGTTGACGACAACGGTCAATGCGTCCGGCGTCTCGACGCTTTCGACGCCGCCGAACTTGGTCAACTGGGCGCAGCCGCCTTCGGGATGCGTGCAGTACTCATAGGTGAATTTCACGTCTGCCGAGGTGAACGCCGTGCCATCCGACCAGACAATACCTTCCGAGATCTTCCAGGTGATCTGGGTCAGGTCTTCGGCGACACCGCCATTTGCAATGGTCGGGATTTCGTCGACGAGCCATGTGACGATGTTGCCGTTCTCGTCGTAGCGCGCGAGGGGTTCAAGGACGAGCGAAGCGGCTTCGATGTCTTTCGTGCCGCCCGAGAGGAACGGGTTCAGAATCGATGGCGCCTGCCAGTAGATGATACGGACTTCGCCGTCTCGGCCACGTTCGCCTTCGTGGCCATCTGCGACAGCAGCGGTCGACATTGCACAAAGTGCCGACGCGCCCAGAAGGGCTGTCATGAGTTTCATGGGATTCACTCCTTGTTGGGATGAGCGTGCCAAAGGTGCTGCCGGGACGGACAGCAGGGTGGGGACAGTGTTGTCGGGCTGCGTGAAATGCACCACGATCCATCTTCGGTTATTATGATCGTCCTTACCCCCTAGGCACGGACACTTGGAGTTTCGACCAAAAGGTCAACAAATTGCAAGCGTTGCCGCGACAAGAGGCAGAAAATTCTGCCTAGGATTTCGACGTGTGGTGATGATTTGTGCAAGGACGCTTGGGACACGTAACAAATTCACGCGGCCGCTTAAGCAGTGGATTGTCGTGGATCGGCCCGATCTCGCCTGATTGACGCGTGTGAGCCCCACGATTAGCGTTTCGGAACACACCCGGAAGGACACCATGCTCGATCAACCTCTCGCTTCCTTGCGCAATCTTCGCGTCGAATTCCAGACCAAGGACGGCCCTGTCGTCGGCGTGGAAGATGTGAGTTTCGACATCGCCCCGGGCGAGACCGTGGCGGTGGTCGGCGAATCGGGGTCGGGCAAATCGGTGTCGTCCCTGTCGCTGATGCGGCTGGTCGAGTTCGGCGGCGGGCAGATTGCCGGGGGTCAGCTTCTGTTTGACCGTGGTGCCGATCATGGCGGTCAGATCGACGTCTCGAAAGCTGGCGACAGCGTCATGAAGACGATCCGCGGCAACGAGATCGGAATGATTTTCCAAGAGCCGATGACGTCGCTGAACCCGGTTTTTACCGTCGGGCGCCAGTTGACCGAGGGTCTGCGTGTTCACAAGGGCATGTCCAAGGACCAGGCGAACGAACGGGCGCTGGAACTTCTGCGGCAAGTGCGCATCCCTGAACCCGAGCGTCGGATGGCCCAGTACCCGCATGAACTGTCGGGCGGTATGCGCCAGCGTGTTGTGATCGCCATGGCCTTGGCCTGTGAGCCACGCCTGTTGATCGCCGACGAGCCGACGACGTCGCTGGATGTCACGATCCAGGCCGAGATCCTTGCCCTGATCGACCGCTTGAAGCGCGAGACCGGGACGGCGGTCATGTTCATCACCCACGACATGGCGGTCGTGGCCCAGATGGCTGACCGTGTTGTCGTCATGTTTCGCGGCAACAAGGTGGAAGAAGGTCCGGTCGAACAAATCTTCGAAGCGCCGCAACATGCCTATACCAAGGCGCTGCTGGCGGCGGTGCCGAAGCTGGGCGAGATGACCGGCACAACGGCGCCTGTCAGGCTCAAGCTGATGGGGGATGGTGAAGCGGCATCCGAGCCGATCCTTCCCAAGGAAGACAAGGTTCTGCTGGACGTGAAGAACCTGACCACGCGCTTCCCGGTAAAAGGCGGGTTCTTCCGCCGGACCGTGGCCAATGTTCACGCGGTCGAAGATGTGTCATTCCAGGTAAAATCGGGTCAAACGCTCAGTCTTGTGGGCGAATCCGGTTGTGGCAAGTCCTCGTGCGGCCGTTCGGTCTTGCGTCTTGTGGAGCCGACCTCGGGCGAGGTTTGGCTGGACGGCACCGATGTGATGGGGTTCAGCCAGCAGGACCTGCGGCGCGCGCGGCGCGACATGCAGATGATCTTTCAGGACCCGTTCGCGTCGCTCAATCCGCAGATGAAGCTGCAGGATCAGGTTGCCGAACCTTTGATCAACTACGGGATTGGCACGCCGCAGGAACGCGCCGACAAGGTAGCGCAGCTTTTTGACCGGGTGGAATTGCCACGGAGTTTCCTGAACCGGTTCCCGCACGAGATGTCGGGTGGTCAGCGCCAGCGGATCGCGATCGCGCGGGCGCTTGCCCTCAACCCGAAGCTTATCATTGCGGACGAAGCCGTTAGTGCGCTGGACGTCAGCGTGCAGGCGCAGGTGCTGAACCTGCTGATGGAGTTGCAGGCCGAGCTTGGTATCTCGATGCTGTTCATCAGCCACGACATGGCGGTGGTCGAACGCGTCAGCCACGCGGTCGGGGTGATGTATCTTGGCCGGATCGTCGAGATGGGGCCGCGCGCGGCGATCTTCGAAGACCCGCGCCATCCCTATACCAAGGCTTTGATGTCGGCGGTGCCTGTGGCCGACCCGCGCAAACGGAAGTCCGAGCGGGACCTGAACTTCAAACCCATCCCGTCGCCGATCTTCCCGGTCGACTATGAACCTGAACCCAGCCAGTATGACGAAGTCAGCCCGGGGCACTATGTGTTGACCACGGACAGCGGGTACTGAGGGCGCAGCATGACATCTGACGGATTGGCCGACCTTTCGGCACGCGAGATCATGGAGGCGTTGGTGTCGTTTCCAACGGTCAGCCGCGACACCAATCTGCCGCTGATAGACTGGGTCGAGGCCTATCTGACCTCAATCGGGGTCAAGGCTTACCGGATGCCGAAGGCGGACGATCCGTCGAAACACGCGATCTTCTGCCATGTCGGGCCGGAGGTGCCGGGTGGTGTTGTGCTCTCGGGTCACACCGATGTGGTGCCAATCGACGGGCAAGACTGGTCGTCCGACCCGTGGACGGTCACCGAGCGGGACGGCAAGCTTTACGGGCGCGGCACATGCGACATGAAGGGCTTCGACGCACTGGCGTTGCATGCCCTGAAGCGCGCTTTGAAAAGCGACCTGAAGCGGCCCTTGCAAATTGCACTCTCATTTGACGAGGAAATCGGCTGTGCCGGTGCGCCGCCGCTGATTGAAGCGATGGCCGAGGCCGGGTTGCCCAAGGCCGGTGCGGCGATCATCGGGGAACCTTCGATGATGGCCTGTGTGACGGGCCACAAGGGCAGTGCGTCTTACGACATCCACATCAAAGGCCACGAGGTGCATTCCTCGCTGATGCACAAGGGTGTCAGCGCGATCCACGAGGCCGCGCGTCTGATCGAGTGGGCGAACGCGCGAAATGCCGAAAGTCAGGCCAGGACGCCATCGCCGGTGGCCGCGATTTTCAATCCGCCGTGGACGACGCTGCATGTGGGCAAGATCAGTGGTGGCACGGCCCATAACATCACCGCCGGGGATTGCCGCTTCGTGATGGAGATGCGTTTCGTGCCGGACGATGACCCCGAGGCATGGACGGGCGCTGCCAATGCCCGCATTGCCGAGATTGAGAACGAGATGCAGGCGGTTGCGCCCAAAACGCGGATCATCGTCGCGCAAGGCGAAGACGTGCCCGGACTGGTCCCGGAAGAAGACGGTATGGCCGAAGGGCTGGTCCGCCGGATCACCGGCGACAACGCAGATCATGTTGTCAGCTATGGCACCGAGGCCGGGCATTTTCAGGCGGCGGGCATTTCATCCGTCATCTGCGGACCCGGCAATATCGAACAGGCGCACCAGGCGGATGAATATATCAGTCTTGCCCAGTTCGAGGCCGGCGAGGCGTTCTTGGCCAAGGTCGTCGACAGCCTCTGTGACTGACACCTGAACGTACGACTGCCCGCCGACGCCGGGACAAGGCGAGGGCAGGCAGCCGCGGTCACACACACTACTTGGGGAGACAGTGTTACTCGTTACTTTGGGGACACGGGGGAGACAGGTTACGAGGCGATGATCTGGCCACGCATGCCGGGGTGGAACTTGCAGAAGAAGCTATAGGTGCCGGCTTTCTCGATCACGATGGTGGCGTCTTCGCCCTTGTTCAGGCGGCCGGTGTCAAACGCGCCATTGTCGTCGGTCGCGGTGTGCGGTGCACCGTCGAGGTTGACGAACATCACCTTGTCGCCTGCTTCCATCTTCAGGGCGTTGGGCTGGAATTTGTGACCCGAGATTTCGATCTGGTGGGTCTTGTGGCCTGCAGCTTTTGCGGCGGTTGCGATCAGCGGCAGGGCAGCAGCAGCGGTCAGGCCAAATTTCAGGAACTGGCGGCGGTTCTGGGTCGTCATGGTCGTAATCCTCATAAGGTTTCAGTGTTGCTTCGTGAGGGTTACGCCCCGGCCTGCGGGATTATTCCCGGCCATCGAAAAAAATTCGAAAAAAGTTAAACGCTGTCCAAACCAGCCTCTGCCATCAGGCGTTCGGCCTCGGCCGCAAGGATGCGTTCGCGCCCTTCGCCCGCGATTGGAATACGACCGGGCTCAAGGAACAGCGGCGCGGCAAGCGGCGTGACGCGATCAAGGATCACATGGTCGACCTCGCCACCTGACCGCACCAGCATCTCCTCGATCCGGCCGAAATCGACCAGCCCGCGATTGGCTTCTTCCCGCGTGATTTCCAAAAGCAGGTGTTTGGGGTCGTACTTGATCAGGGTGTCATAAAGGATGTCCGACGAAAACGTCGCCTGCCGCCCCGAGCGGCGGTCCGCGCCATAGTTCCGCTCGAGCATCATTGAAACGGTCGCCGTCCCGCGGAACGTGCGCTTCATCACGGCATTGCCGGACATCCATGTCTTGAAAGCCGCGCGCAGGGCATTTGCTTCGAACAGCGGGGCCGGGTCCGGCACCTGCTCAAGCCCCCAGATCAGCACAGCATAATCTGTCGAGACGAAGCCCAGCGGTGCCAGCCCCTCGGCCTCCATGCGGTGCGTGACCAACAGCCCCAAGGTCTGCATCGCGTTCCGGCCCGCAAACCCATAGATGCAGGTGCTTTGCCGCCCATCATGCGGAAAGCTCTCGACCAAGATGCGATCGGCGCTGGGCAATTTCGAGCGTTTGGCCTGCAATTCAAGCCAGCCCACCGTGTGGTCAGGCAAGCCGGTCCAGTCACGCTTGGCGAAACTGCGGAGAATGCGGTGCGTGAGTTGGGTCGAGGTCGAAAACTTCGAGCCATTGAACGTCGCGATCTTGGGCGCCTTGTCGGCGCGCCGCGTCACCTCGACCGTCATTTCCTTCAGGCCTTCATAGCGCACGATCTGCCCGCCGATCAGGAACGTATCGCCGGGCGACAGTGTGGCGGCGAACCCTTCCTCGATCTCACCCAACGGTCGGCCGCCCATCCGGTTCTTCAAGCGAACCTTTAGCGTTTCGGTGTCAAGGATAGTGCCAAGGTTGCGCCGGATATGCGCTGCCGCCCGAGGGTCGCGAAGATGCCAAAGCCCATCTGCATCCTGCTTCAACCTCTGCCACCGGTCATAGGCGCGCAAGGCATAGCCCCCGGTCGCCATCAGGTCGAGGCATTCGTCGAAGGCAGCACGCTCAAGATCCGCATAAGCGCCACTGGTGCGAAACGCGTTGAAGAGTTCCGTCGCGTCGAACGGCCCCCGACACGCGCGGATCAGGATGTGCTGACAGGTCACATCGCGCGGACCCGGCCCCTTTGGATCCCCGTCCAGTTCCGCATCCCGCACCGCCTGCAAGGCGGCCACGCATTCGACCACCTCGAACCGGTTTGCGGGCACGATCAGGGCTTTCGATGGCGCATTGTAGTTGTGATTGGCGCGCCCGATCCGCTGCACAAGGCGCTTTACGTTCTTCGGCGCGCCGACCTGAATGATCAGGTCCACATCCCCCCAATCGATCCCAAGATCGAGCGTGCCGGTGCAGACAATGGCCCGCAACTCGCCCGCGACCATCGCCGCTTCCACCTTTTGGCGCTGCGCCTTCGCGAGCGAGCCATGATGAATGCCGATTGGCAGGCTGTCCTCGTTGGCGAGCCAAAGCGCATGGAAGAAGATCTCGGCCTGCGCCCGCGTGTTGTGAAAGATCAGCGTCGTTCGGTGTTTCTTCACTTCCTCCAGCACCGCCGGAATGGCATAGCCTGCACCCCCGCCGGACCAGGGCGGCATCACATCCGTTCTGAGCATCGCAATGTCGGGGTCCGGCCCGGGATCCGCGCGCAGGATGGGACAAGGATCGGGATGTCGCGCAAGAAGGCGCGCGATGGTGCCGGGGTCCTCGACCGTGGCCGAGAGCCCCACACGACGCATTTTCGGACACATCACCTGCAATTCGGAGAGACACAGCATCAACTGGTCGCCGCGCTTCGATTCCGCCAAGGCATGAATCTCGTCCACGATGACCCGCGACAATCCGGCGAACATCTTCGGCGCGTCTTCATAGGACAAAAGCAACGCGAGGCTTTCAGGCGTCGTCAGCAGGATATGCGGCGGGTTGGTGCGTTGGCGTTTCTTCTGCGTGGCCGAGGTGTCGCCGGTTCGATCCTCGACTCGGATCGGCAACCCCATCTCGTCTATCGGCGTACGCAGGTTGCGCCGGATATCGGCTGCAAGGGCCTTGAGCGGCGAGACATAGATCGTGTGCAACCCGTCATGCCCGCCATCGGCCAGCTCGGCCAAGGTTGGCAAGAACCCGGCGAGTGTCTTGCCGCCCCCGGTCGGCGCAATCAACAGCAAGGCGGGCGCTTCGGCTTCTGCCGCCATCTCAAGCTGGTGAGGATGGGCCGACCACCCATGCGACTGAAACCAGTCGTGAAACCGCTTGGGCAGCGCGTCAGCCATCAACAGGTGTCAGACCGGCAAGGTCCAGCAGGTCAGCGTAAAGCGGCGTTTTCGTCAAAGATCGGATCTTCGCGCGATGTGTTTCGACAGCCGCATCATGCAGGTCGGACAAGCGCGGATTGGCTTTCAACCCGGCGATCGCCTCGGCCAGATCGTCAGACCGCGCCTGGATCTCGGTGTTCGGAGAGACAACCTGGTTCCGCCGCCTGAAATATGTCTTGTCGAGCCGCCCCTCGGCCACCGCGTCGCCGCGGGCGTGTTTCACAAGGAAGCTTTCAAGCGACCGCAACGTATAGTGGTTCAAGGTCACCAGATCGAACATCCCACGTGCGTCGGTGCCCTTCTGATGCACATGCCTGAGCTCCATCGGAAAGTCCCGCCCCGAGCCGTCGAGCCAATGCAGCCCCGGTGCAATCTTCGCGTTTGCCACAGGCCGATGATTGCGGATTGCCACGCGTGCGCCGACGCGGGTGATCGACTTGAAGCCGCGGCGGCTCCGCCATTTGCCGGGCGTCATGCTCGCACTGCGGGTAAACTGCTCGGTCACCGGCCGGTCTTCGAACCGCAGAACGTCGCCGGTGCCGAACAGCGTTTCGGCCAGCGTCAACACGTCGGGCCATCCGAGCCGCGCCATCAACGCTTTCAAGTCCGCATCTCCGGCACGCAACAACGGAAACTCGTCGACATCCGACAGGAACACGTAATCTGCCTCGCGCCACTGGCGGGTCAGACGGGCGTAATTGATCCCGGCCAGATGCGGTTGCTTTCGCAGGTCCGAGCCTTTCGGCGCGATGGCGATCGGGTTCGGCGCATGGGTCACTCAGCCCATCCGGTCCAGTTCATCCAGAATGGCGTCTGTCCCGTCATCGCAATCATTGGTGAAGACAAGGATATGGTCGACGCCCATCAGGCGCTGCCACGCCACCCATTCAAGAATGAACGGGCCCTCGTTCTTCATAACGGTGAAGGTCAGAAGGGTCGGGTCGGCCACGCCAGCCTCTTTGTCTGCTCACCGCCAAGAATAGCATCGGATCAGCAGAAGAAAACCGGCTCTCCATCGGCCTCGAAATATCCCGGGAGGGGTTCGGGGAGGGCTGGGCCCTCCCCGATGGATCGGCGCGCAATGCGCGGCGAAACCGCGAATGTTAGTGAACGATCTTCTCTTCCTTGACGAACATGTTCGCCCAGGCTCGGTCGATCAGTTCCGGCGACATCTGATAGGGGATGCCTTCGAACTCGCAGATTGCGATCATCTGGTCGATCAGGAAGATCGGCTGATAGTTCGCGTAGATGTTGTCGATCGTCGGGTACTTGTTCTTGATCAGATAGACCAAGGTGTCCTCGTCCAGCGGCATCTTGCGCTTTCGGGCCACCATCGCGAAGATCTTCAGATAGTCTTCCTGTTCCGGCCCGTCGATCTTGATCTTGAAGAAGATCCGGCGAAGGGCCGCTTTGTCGAAGATCTCGTTCGGGTGGAAGTTGGTCGAGAAGATCACCAGCGTGTCGAAAGGCACTTCGAATTTCTCACCCGACTGCAGGGCCAGGATGTCTTTCGCTTCTTCCAGAGGAACAATCCAGCGGTTGACTAGGGCCTGCGGCGGTTCTTCCTGACGACCAAGGTCGTCCACGATGAAGATGCCGCCGGTCGACTTCAGCTGCAACGGCGCCTGATAAGTCCGCGCCGTCGGGTTATAGACAAGGTCCAGCATCGACAGCGACAGTTCACCACCGGTGATGACCGTCGGCCGTTCGCACAGCACATAGCGCGTGTCATACCGGTTCGATGTTCGGCGGAGCGAGTTCGGGTCGTCGCCCTGCTCTTCGGCGGCGGTGTGCACGATCGGATCATAGACCGTGATCACCTGACCTGAATATTCAATGGCGCGGGGGACATAGATCTTGTCGCCAAGCGCATCGCGGATGCCGTTCGAGATCGACGACTTACCGTTGCCCGGCGGGCCATACATCAGGATCGAGCGGCCGGCCGAAACCGCAGGCCCCAAATGGTCAAGCAACTCATCCGGCAGGATGAGGTGGCCCATGGCGCCCAGAAGCTGGTCGCGGGTGACTTGAATGTTGCGGATCGACTGACGCTTCACCTGTTCCGAGTAAACCTCGAGCGGAACCGGCATGGCGCCGTAGTATTCGGACTGGGCCAGTGCATCCATCGCGCGGGCCTTGCCGCCGTCGGTCAGTTCATAGCCCATGTCGCCGCCCGAGTTCGCGTGCAGCGTACCGGTGGCCTGCAGAAGCTTCTGTTCGCGGGCAAGGTCGATCAGTTCCTGCGTCACCGGGATCGGCAGGCAAAGCGCCTTCGAGAGTTCCCCGCAGCTGTCGAGGTTCATCCGGAACATTGTCTTCAGAAGAATGTCGCGCATCATCACGATGGGCAGTTGCATACCCTCAATCGACCGCGGAGCCGGCGGCGCAACGACATTCGATGTTTCCATATTCATGGGCTAAACCCTGCCTTCACAATAGAAATCCGGGATGCGCCCCGCCGTTGCCCGATTTTGAACAATAAGCCTTGGCACACCTGTTCGGACATGACCATGCCGGTTTAATGTGGCCAAAAAATGGAAAAAGGTTGAGGAATGAGCAGGGCTGAACCGTTTCTTCTGACGGTTGTTTTCGCGGTCTTCGTATTGGTTTACGGGGCGTTGCCTTGGCTTGCTGGCGGCCTCTATCTGGATACCCATGAAGGCGACAGTTACCACTTGCTGGACATCCTTACGCGGATGGCAGACGGCGACATCCCGCATGTCGATTTCATGACGCCCCTTGGTGTGCTGGCGTTCTGGCCGGTCACCGTGGTCATGGAGACCGGGTATTCGGCTGGCCGGGCGCTGATCCTTGCGCAATTCGGGGTCGCTGTCGTCTTGTTGCCCGTGGTGGCTTATGCAGCCCTGACACGGCTTGGACGTGGTCTTGCCGTGTATTTCGGCCTGACAACGCTGGGTCTTGTGATGACGCTCAGTTACGGCACGCCCGGATCAGGCGTTGGCATCTCGATGCACTACAATCGCTGGGCGTGGTCGATTGCGTTTCTCCTTTTGCTTCTGTCACTTGTGCCAGCCAAAGCGCGGCCGCGACCGCTGGTCGACGGCGCGCTGATCGGTGTGCTGGCGGCGGCACTTCTCTTGCTGAAAATCACCTATTTCGTGGCGCTTGTCCCTGTGATCCTGCTTCTCTTGTGGTCCATGCACGGTCCAAAGGGCGTTGTTGCGGCTGGCGTCGGTGGTCTTGCGGTCGCGGCGATTGTCACCGCTGGCTATGGGATTTCGTTCTGGTTCGCCTATTTCGCAGACTTGCGTCTTGTGGCGGGCAACGAGGTTCGACCCTTCGTCGGCGTTCCGTTCAATCAGATTGTCGCCGGGCCAAGCCATATCGTGGCGACCCTGCTGGGGGTGCTAGCCGTTTTGGTGCTGCGCCCGAAGCTGAGCGCGATTGCCGGTGTTGCCGTATTGCTGCTTCTGCCCGCGTTTCTCTACATCACCTATCAGAACTTCGGGAACGATCCGCAATGGCTGCTGTTCCTGCCTGTGATGGTCCTTGCGTTCACAACGACGTCGGAAGACGGGCGTGTTCTTGGGATGGACGCGGCACGCGTGTCGACATGGACAGCGGTCGCTGCCTTTGCCGTGTTCTTCCCCTCGCTTTTCAACATGTCGCTTTCGCCGATCAAACATCTGAGCTTCGACAAATCCCGTTTCATTCCAATGGTTCCCGAGGCGGTTGGTCATCAGGATATCTACATCCGCCGCGACCGGGCCTATACGATGACCGCGCAGGTTTTCCAGGATCAAGCGCCCGGGCCTTGGGCAAAGTATGCCGCCGAGATCAGTCGCCCGCCTGTCACGGTGTTTGAAGGTGTCACCTTCCCGTCCTGCGAGTGGATGGCCGGAAGCCGCGCGATGCTGGAAACGCTGGGCAACGATCTGACGGCCGCCGGGCTCGAACCGGGGTCGCGACTGTTTACGGCTGACCTTCTTGCGACGTACTGGTTCTTCGCCCCTGTGTCCCCGCCCGAAGGTGGTGCGCCTTGGTACTATGGTGGCGTCAGCGGGTTGGACAACGCGGACTATGTGCTTGTCCCTAAATGCGCTTTCACGTCGCGGGTTCGAAACGTCATTCTGCGCGATCTGGCAAAGTCAGGTGCCGAATTCAGCCTGGTTCGCGACAACGACCTGATGGCACTGTTCCGCGTCGAAACCGACTGACCTCAACCGTTGAAGAGCGGGATCAACAGGTAAAACACCAGTGCCGGCGCCAGCCCGAAGCCATAGGGGATGCGTTTCTTCCGAAACGAGCGATCTTCCTCGACGGCAAGGCTTTCCCATGTCGGGAACAGCCTTTTGAGGGGAGGGGTATAGCGAATGATCGTGTGCAGCACCAAGGCTGCAAATGTCGTGCCGGCCAGCAGGAAAAGGAAGGTTCCAAGGTCTGCCAGCGCGATGAAGGGGGCCATGGCCGCCCCGAACTTGGCGTCGCCCGCGCCCATGAGACCCACAGTCGACAACACGAAACCGATGACGATCACGACACCGAAATGCGCATAGCGCCACAGGTATTCGTTGAACGGCAACGCGACGAGGCCGACCACGACAAAGACGGCCATCAGCGCAAGGACGGCCTTGTTCGGGATCTTCATCGTCTTGAGGTCACTCAGTGCCACCCAGATGGCGATAGGAATGACAAAGGGCAGGAACCAGGCTGCCGTGGTCCACGTCGTCGCGAGCATGTGTCAGGTTCAACCGTTGTTGTTTTCCAGCGCTTCGAGGCTGCGCACGGCCGCTTCGAAATATTGTGGATGAGTTGCAATGGCTTCGGCCAAAAGCGCCTTGCCGGTGTTCACGTCGCCTTGCTTGATCGCCGAGAGCGCGGCCGTGTGCGTCAGCTGCGCACGCTCGATCTGCGTCATCGGCACAACCGGCATGTCATAGTTGCGCTGGGCCGATCGGGCGAGGACCAGATTGTTTTTCGCCGTGAACATGGAACTGTCATAGGTCAGCGCCTCGGCAAAGAGTGCCTCGGCCCCGGCATAGTCACCGCGGGTCAGTTTCGAAAAGCCCCAGTTGTTCAGCGTGCCCGACGGACGGGTCGTCAAGCCAACGGCGATTTCATAGAAACTGTCGGCCTTCTTCCATTCCTTGTTGCTGTCCGCGACCATGGCTTCCAGACGATAACGCTGGAACGTCTCGTGGGTGGGCGGAATGCTGTCGAGCTGTGCCTCGGCGTCGTCCCAGCGGTTTGCCCGGATCAACGCATCGGCGTATTCGACGCGATCGTCGTTGGTCGAGCCGGGCATTGCAATCACGCGTTGCCAGGCCGCCGCCGCTGCTGAATTCTTCTTGGCGCGCACCAGCGACTTGGCCAGGCCACGGTGCAGATCGATCCGCTCGGGGTTCTGTGCCAGTGTCCGCTGGAAATAGGCCACCGCTTCATTCGGGTCGGCCGCTGTCAACATCACCTCGTTCAGGTTCGACTGATCGATGACGTTGACGTCCTTGATGGCCTGTTCCACCTCGGCGTCCGTGGCCCCGGTGCCCCCACAACCGGCCAGTGCGATTGTGCTTGTAATACAAATGGTTAGAAGTCCTGCGCGTCGCATATCTTCGTCCCTTACTGCTCTGCCCGCCGAAACCGGCCCCGTTTTTCGGGGTCTCAGGGTGTTTCGAGGATCTGGTAGACTCCAGGCCCACGCCGCACCAAGCGGAACTCTTCAGGGGCAGAATAGGCCGGATCTTCCCGTTTTGCGAGGGCCAAGGTCAAGTTTTCGCGGATTTCTGCACTTTGGCCACTGTCGAGGGCGAAGGCCAATTGGAACACGCGGCTGGCCTCGCCGTACTTGCCCTGTTCCATCAAGACGACACCAAGGTTGTTCCATGCAGGCGGAAACGTCTCGTCTTTTTCGATGGCTTGCCGCAGCACCTGTTCCGCTTGGCCAAGTCGCCCGAGTTGCAAGTTGGCGGACCCGATGGCGGACAGCACGTCAACGTTGAAGCCCTGTTCGGATGCGGCGCGGTAATACGCATCAAGCGCCAGTTCATATTCGCCCGCTTTCATCAACCGGTGCCCGACAAGCAGGCCGTCAACCGATTGTTCGCCCGCAGGTGTCCCGGTCGGCGCGTAGACGTCCCCGTCCAATGGCGCAAGGCCGCCCGCAGAACTGCAAGCGGCCAATGCCAAGGGTGCCAGGCAGGCAATCTTTGATGATATGTGCCACATTGGCCTTACAGCGCTCCCACCGATCGAGGCGCCGAAGGCTGGTTAGAAGCCGCCTCCGGGCGAGAAATCCGACAGCGTCACCGCGATATCGTAGATCGACGGACCGATCAGAATGATCAAAAGCGGCGGCACAGTCAGCATCATTGTGGCAAGGGTCAGTTTCGTCGGCAAGGTGTTTGCCTTTTCTTCCGCCCTCATGATGCGTTTATCGCGCATTTCTGCCGAGAAAACGCGAAGCGCTTCCGAAATCGACGTACCGAAACTGGCCGACTGGATCAGCACGGTGACGAAGCTGGCCACGTCAGGCACGCCCGCGCGTTCCGACATGTCGCGCAGAACGCAGGTCTTGTCCTTACCGGCCTTCATTTCGTTGGCGACCAGTTCGTATTCCTCAGCCAGAGCCGGGTAACCGGCCTTGATCTCTTTCGAGACGCGGATGATGGCCTGGTCAAGGGACTGACCGGCTTCGACGCAGACCAGCATCATGTCGAGACTGTCCGGAAAGCCGTTCGTAATCTCTTCCTGGCGTGCTTGCTGCCGTTTGGTCACCCAGTACTTCGGCAGCATGTACCCAACGATACCGGGGATCAGAACGCTGCCGATCAACGCCTGCAACGACGGCTCGCCCGTTGCACTGGCATAGATCGCATAGAGCGCACCAAGAACAAGGAACGCAATGCCCAGCAGGAATTGCAGGAAGTGATAGGTCCGGACGGCATCCTTCGAGCGATAACCGGCCTGCAAAAGCTTCAGGCGCGTGTCCGAGTAGGCCTTTTCATCCTGCGGCTCAAGGAAGCTCGAATACTTGTCCAGCTTGTTGCCGCGGGCACCGTTGCCCCGACGAAGCCGTGGGCCATCGCCCTCTTGTTTGGCACCGGCGCGCGCGTCGTTGCGCAACTGGTCGAAGGGGTCCTTTTCCTTCTTCAGCAGGATGGGAAGCGTCAGAAGCACAAGGAACATGCCAAGGACGCCGATAATCAACAGCGGCCCCAGGTCGCCGAAATTTTCGGTCAGCCAGGTGTTCGCCGAGGTGAATAGGGAAGTTACGAATTCCATCGGGTCACACCTTGATGTTCACGAGCATGCGCATGACGAAGACGTTGGCCACAAGGAACGCGGCAACGATCAGACAGGCCGGAATGAAGTAGGCCGTCTGTTTCACGTCGTCATAATAGTTCGGTTGGATCACGTTGATCATGACCAGCGCCACGATCGGGAAGACCGACAGGAACATGCCCGACCATTTTGCTTCCGCGGTGATCGCTTTCACGCGGCGGAACAGTTTGAAGCGCGAGCGCACAACCTTGGCCAGACCGTCCAGGATCTCGGCCAGGTTACCACCCGAGGTTTGCTGGATGGTCACGGCAACCGCAAGGAAGCGCAAATCCTGCATATCGATCCGCTCGGCCATATGCTTGAGCGCTTCGCCCACGTCCCGGCCATAGGCCGCTTCGTCCGATATCACGCCCATCTCGGTTCCCAACGGGTCGGGAACTTCCTTGGCGACGATCTGAAGCGCGGATGAAAACGGGTGACCAACGCGCAGCGAGCGGACCATCAGTTCGACGGCTTCCGGCAACTGCTCTTCGATCATAGCAAGTCGTTTCTTGGCCGTGTTGTTGACCCAGACATAGACCGCACCCACGCCCATCACGACCGATAGTACGATCCGGATCACCATCGATGCGCCCGTGCCCACGGTCAGCAGGAAGAACGCGACGACAGTCAGAACAGCCATGACCATGATCAATTGGCCGGGCGTGAAGGCGATGTTCGCCTTCTGCGCCTTGTCGGCAAGAATGGCGTAAAGCGGGATTGAGCGTGAGCTCATATGCTGAGACATTTCCTTCCGGAGTTGTTCCAGCACCTGTTCGCGGCCCGCGCCTTTCTCGAGCATTTCGAGGCGGCGGTTGACGCGATTGTTCAGCGAGATCGATTTGCCGAACACCGTCAGATAGATGCCCTGCACAAGGGCAAGAACGGCAATAAAGATCAGACCGTAAATGAGCGGTTCTGCAGAAATGACCATGTCGCGTTACTCCGCCGCGAAGGGTTCGAAGATCGCCGCCGGCAGGTCATAGCCCCACATCTTGAAGCGTTCCGAATAGTGGCTGCGGACCCCAGTCGCCGTGAAGTGACCGATGATCTTGTTGTCGGGTGTCAGGCCCACGCGCTGGTAGCGGAAGACCTCTTGCATCGAGATGACCTCGCCCTCCATGCCGGTCACTTCTGTGATCGACACCATGCGACGCGAACCATCCTGCAGACGCGAAGCCTGCACGATCAGGTTCACAGCCGACGAGATTTGCGAGCGTGTGGCTTTGATAGGCATTTCGATCCCGGCCATCGCGATCATGTTTTCCAGACGCGAAACACCGTCGCGGGCCGAGTTGGCGTGGATCGTTGTCATCGATCCGTCGTGGCCGGTGTTCATGGCCTGAAGCATGTCGATGACTTCTTCGCCACGCGTCTCACCCACGATGATGCGGTCAGGACGCATACGAAGCGCGTTCCGCAGACAGTCCCGCTGCGTGACGGCGCCTTTGCCTTCGACGTTCGGTGGGCGGCTTTCCATCCGGCCCACATGGGTCTGCTGCAACTGAAGTTCCGCCGTATCCTCGATCGTCAGGATACGTTCGTCATTGTCGATAAAGGACGACAGAGCGTTGAGCGTTGTCGTCTTACCGGAACCGGTACCGCCCGAGACGATGACGTTCAGGCGCGTGGCGACGGCCGCCTGCAAATAGGCGGCCATTTCTTCGGTAAAGGCACCGAAGTTCACAAGGTCGTCGATCGCAAGCTTTTCCTTTTTGAACTTACGAATGGAGACCAGCGAGCCGTCCACCGCGATCGGCGGGACCATGGCGTTGAAACGCGAGCCGTCGGCAAGACGGGCGTCGACATAAGGGTTCGATTCATCGACGCGACGACCGACTGCCGAAACGATCTTGTCGATGATCCGCAGCAGGTGTTTTTCATCCTTGAACTGCGTGTCGGTCAGTTCCAGCCGGCCGGCGCGTTCCACGAAGACCTGTTGCGGGCCGTTCACCAGAATATCGTTGACCGTATCGTCTTTCAGAAGCGGTTCAAGCGGGCCGAGGCCCGTCACCTCGTCATAGAGGTCCTGGTTCAGCGTTTGACGCTCTTCACGGTTGAGCACGACGCCCATGCTGTCGAGCGCTTCGCCGGAAATTGCGACGATCTCGGCGCGCAGATCGCTTTCCGAGGCGTTTTCGAGAGCGGCAAGGTTCAGGTTGTCGAGAAGCTCTTTGTGCAGCTCAAGCTTGATCTCGCCCAGACGTTCCTTCCGCTTGCGTTCCTTGTCCGCGGCCTGCGCTTGCGCCGGGCTGCGGCTGACATTGCGGCGCTTGACTTCGACGGCGGTCGATTTCGGTGCGGGCGCCGAAACTGGGCGCGATTTTTCCTGACCCCCGGGGATGGATTTCAGATCCGGCGACCCCTGATCACCCTTTTTATACTTGGAGAACACTGTTTCGCTCCTTCGTTAATCAGCTGCCTTCGGCGGCCGAAACGTTGGTTTCGTGGATAGAGGCTGCCAGTTTCTGGATTTCTTTGCGCAGCGGGTTCTTGGCGGCGACATCCGACAACGGCACACCGTGGTCGTTCGACTGAACAACCTGCTTGCCGCCGTCCGGCATCAGAACTTCGATCTTGATGTCCAGGCTTTCGGCCATGCGCTTGATGCGGGCCTTGCCGTTCAGATCCGTAAAGCCCGGAGCGCGGTTCAGCACATAGCGCAGCTTCTCATAGGGCAGTTCTTCGCCCTTGAGGGCGCGGATCATGCGCAGGGTGTTCTGGGCCGACCGCATATCAAGCTCGGTCATCGCGAAATAGACGTGAGCTTCGGTCAAAACCGTTTCGGTCCACGGCACTACCGTGCGCGGCATGTCGATGACGACATAGTCGAAGTTCGTCTTGGCGATTTCGATAATCTTGGCGATGTCCTTGCCTTCGACCATTTCCAGCGGAATGATCTCGCTGGGCGCGGTCAGGACATGCAGTTTCTCCTGATACGACAGCAGGGCTTGCATGAAGCTTTCGCTGTCTGCGGCGTCAGTATCCTGAAGAAGCTCGAACACGGCTTCGCGGCGCGGCAGGTCAAGATAGGTCGAGGCCGAACCGAACTGCAGGTCAAGGTCTAGAAGACAGACGCGCATTGCGTCGTCGCCTTCGTCGATATTCGCAAGTTCCCATGCAAGGTTCACCGCAAATGTCGTTGCACCCGTGCCGCCGGCAAGGCCGTGGATCGGAAGAACGACGCCGTCGCGGTCGCCGGTGGCTTTCAGATTGTTCGCGATGTTTGCCGCAACAAGCTCGGCCTGGGCTGCCTTGTCGCGCATCCGCTGGATTGCGTCGTGCAACGCACCGTCAGGGAGAGGGTAGGGGACGAATTCCTCGGCCCCGAATTTCAGCATCTTGTGAAGGACGATCGGGCTGACGGGCGTGATTCTTGTATGGTTCACTTTTTGTATTTTTGATGTTCTTCGCGAATCATGCCGCAAGCGCGATTTTCATCACCGGCTGGTTGTCGTTGGCGCATTGCGGAGGCTTCCAGCCGCCGTTTCGACTCAGGCGGG
>JAJDUZ010000033.1 GCA_022826385.1 Silicimonas sp. | reverse complement strand
CCCGCATCATCATTCGCGCTCCTGCCCTTTGCCTCTGAAAGCGCGCCGCCGACCGATTCGTCCGGTCGTTGGACAGACACACGCCAACTACAGAAAAAGCTCGCAAAAATCGTCGATGTCAACAAATTGGGCTACACCCGATGGAAACCCGGGATTACGTCCGGGCGTCGATGGTTTCGGAGACGACCCGAACGAGGTCCTGTTCGGAGGTCACGCTTGCGATCCGGTCGGCCGGGATCGTCAGACCCCACCGGTCTGCAATCGCCTTGTAGCGGGGTTGGCGATGGGCCAGCGCGCGGGCATAGGTCCAGCGCACGAAGGCGTCCGGGTCGACCTTCTCGGGCGCGTCACCGGTTTCGGCGAGATAGGTGGACCATGCGGTGTCGAGAAACTCGGACTGGTAACACATTGGTTTCGGGGCCGCATCGAAGCGCTGGATCAGCGCCTGGGTATGCGCCTCGGAGCCTTCGAGCCAAATCATCAGCACCTTGTCTGACAAAGCGCTGAGCACCAGGTCATTCGGGTCGCTGGGGTCGACGATCTCGCAGATGGAGCCGGACGTGTCGCAAATGAAGTTGTCATAGCCATAGAGCGCCTTCGCCCGGTCGATGAAATGCCCTGTGTCCAGCATGGCTGCGGTTTCGGCGGCGCGGTGCAGGTCCTGACGGCGCAGGTATTCGCGCCACGGCAGGCCGCCTTTCGCCGGGTCGCCGGGCTTGCCGAGATAGGTCGAGAGCGGTGCGAGGTTGTTGAACGTGATGTTCGACTGGATCCACACCGAATCCGACATCAGCAACTCGCGCAGAAGCGGGACGTTCATGGCTTCGCGCTTGAAATTGTCTGCGATGTGTTCGCCCATGTAGCGGGTGCCGATGCGGTAATCGACCGAGTAGTGAAACCAGTTCCCTTCGGCGCGCAGAATGTTCGAGATATGGGTCTTGCCGAGGCCGGACATGCCAAAGAGCATAATCCGTTTCTGGGGAGCGGCCTCCCATTCGGCGGCAGTTGTATAGAGCATTGGTATCCTCGCGCGTCGTGGCCCTTGGGGTACGTGCGCGCAGGCTTGGGGTCAATCTCTGGAATTGAACCGGGCCAGAATGCGACCATCGATGATCAGAAGGCCAAGCGCCAACAGGGTGAAACCGAGATAGGCATTTGGGGGCAGGGCTTCAGACCTGACCCAAGTGCCCAGCAGGATCGCAACGGGCGGAATCATCAGCGTGACAAGCAGCAGATTGCCGGCCCCGGCCGCAGCGAGAATTCGGTAATAGAGCAGATAGGCGATCGCGGTTGCCGCCAGTGCGTAATAGGCGATGGCACTCCATGTGCGGGGCTCGAGAGACATGGGCAGGCCGCCGTCGAACGCGAAGGTCAGGGGCAGCATAATGATCGTTGAGCCTGTCAACATGCCAGCCGCCGAGACCAAGGGGGAGACCTCGCTCAATTGTGCGCGCGCCCAACTGCCCGCGAAGGCATAGCTGACCGTTCCCGCAATCACGGCCAGTTGCGCCAGTGATCTGAGGTCAAGCGCTGCAATGGCGCCGATCCCGATTGCGGTGGCGACGCCGAGGAAGCCGATCAGGACACCGATCAGGCGGCGCGGGGTCAATCGCTCGTCTGGGAAGATCAGCGCAGCGACCAGCACGCCCCAGATCGCTGTGGCGGCGTTCAAGATCGCGGTCAGGCCGGTTTCGATATGTAGCTGACCCCATGCCATGAGGCTGAACGGGATCACGTTGTTGAGACACCCCATCACGAGGAAGGCCACCCAAAGCTTCGGGGCCGTCGGCAGCGGCAAACGGCGCATCAGGACAACAGCCCAGAGGAGCAGAGCAGCCCAAAGCACCCGATGGGTGACAGAGGCGAGAAAGCCGATTTCGTCGAGCGCTGTGCGAATGGCCAGAAACGAGCCGCCCCAGATCAGGGCGAGCAGGGTCAGTTCAATCCAGACGCGGGTTGTGAGCGAGGTGGCCATGTGCGTGTGGTATATCCGGACGCCCGTCGGTGCGACCCGGAAACTGCGCAAAGAAAAAGCCCCGTCAGATGACGGGGCTTTTTGCTGTTTCGAGGCTGACGGGGATCAGAAGGACCAACCCACGCGGACGCCGGCAACCACTGCCGAGTTCCCAGTGAACGATGCACTGGGCGTCGCCGTCGTGTTGGCGTCCCCAAGGTCGATATACCGGAGACCACCGGTCACTTTCATGTCGTCTTTGGTGTAGATCGCACCAAGCGTCACCGCTGTGAAACCATCCGTCGGACCAAGGTTCCCGGTCAAACTCCCGGTGTTCTCCTCGTAGCTGACCGAGCCCAGAACCGACCATGTCTCGTTCAAACGACGCCCGACGCCCAGTGTATAGGTCAGACGGTCATCGCGGAAGTTCACCAGCGGAGAGCCGATAACAGCGGTATAATCTGCCGGTGCAATCTGGAACTCGGTCCATTCGACCCACTTGATCGAGCCAAAGACCAGAGTGTCTTCGGCAACGCCGCTTTGAAACTCGAGGTTCAAGGTCTGCGGAGTAACGATTTCCGTCGACGAGGCGCGATCCGTCAGCACAATCGGGACGGTCGGGGCCGAGGTGTTCTCCACCGTGTCCAATTCATGTTTGATTTCCGAGAGATATGTCAGCGCCACGCGAAGGGCGATGTCCGGGCGTTCATACGCAACACCAGCCAGATAGCCGAAGGACAGGTCCCGGTCCCCGACAACGTTGTAATCCAAACCGAGGCCACCCGCGACGATCACTTCGGCTTCGGCTTCCAGCGTTTGAGCGCGAAGGCCACCATACACGCTGAAGCCGCCTTCGAGGTTGTACTGCAAGACACCCGTCAAGGCGTGGCTGGTCAGATCAGCGTTCGATCCTTCAAACGAATACCCGGTCCCCAGCGGATAGAATACGTCGGCGCCATAGGGCTGATCGTAGATGATCGCATAGGACAGGTCGTCGTTGAGATCGGCTTTGTAAGCGAAACCAAGGTTGAGGAAATCCTCGGTCATGTTGCCCGAGCTGGGTCCACCCTGTGTGCCGGACACACTCGGTTTGCCGAACGATCCGCTGAACTCAAGGTATCGACCTTCTTCGAACAACACAGCCATGGATTGCGGCGAGCGCTCGACCCCACCTGCATTCGCAACGCTCGATAGTGCGACAAGAGCGGTTGTCGCCAGAAGTGCGTATTTCATTGTCCCATGCCCCTCCCTTGGGCAATTGTCCCTTTCCGCGCACGGTAGAAAAATGTGCTGAACGGTCAATTCTTGACCATACGTCAAACCCATCCTGTGACGCAGCGTTACAAAACCGTCACGAACGCTTTTGGCGAGTTTCGGCCCAGATATTCGCGTAGTTGCCGGCAAAGATCAACGCGGCCCCAAGCAAAACCCAGACATTGAAAGGCTCGGCATAAAAGGCCGCGCCGATGATGGCGATGGCGGGCAGGCGCAGGAAATCCATCGGGGTCACAACGATGGCCGGGGCCACTGCAAGCGCGTTGGTGACACAGGTATGTGCCAGAAGCCCGGCGAGGCCAATCATCACGACCCACGGCCAGTTTTCGGCACTGGGCCAGGTGATGTGGCCATCCCATCCGGTGGTGACCACCCCCATCACCGCTTGCATTACAGTCAGCCAGAAGAGAATGCCGAACGTCGTCTCGGTCCAGGTCAGCATCCGGGTCGACACGATGGACCCGGCAAAGAAGATGGCCGAACTGGCCGCGATGGCAAGGCCCAGAGGGTCGCCACCCACACCGGGGCGCGCCACCATCATTGCGCCGACAAAGCCAAGCGCCACGGCGAAGAGGCGCGGGCGGTTCAATGCCTCGCCCGCGAACAGAGCCGCAAAGACCACGACCCAGATCGGCGACGTGAACTCCAACGCAAAAAGCTGCGCAAGCGTGATGAGCGGCAATGCCGAGAACCAGAGGTTCTGTCCGGTGAAGTGGCACAGATTGCGCAGCCCGTGCAGGCGCAACCTGTCCACGCGGATCTCGCCGAACTTTCCGAAGACTGCCCCGACGGTCAGGATGATCGCAAGGCCGATGAACGACCGATACATCATCATTTCAAAGGACGAGAGGTCGCCGGACAGAGTGCGCCCGGCAATTGCCATCGACGAGAACGACACGATCGCACCCGTCATCCACAAAACAGCCTGAATGGTGGGGCTCATTCGAGATACTTCAGGAAGTTCTCGCGGGGGACATCGCCCGCCATAGCCGCGCTTGCCGCCGCCGCGCGCACCACGTTCAAGGGCCATTTGACGGCTTCCCAGAGAAGGCGCGGATCCATCGGGAACGGATCATCCGGATCGGCGGCGCTAAGATGCACCGACTGGAACCCCGCCCAGCGGAACGAGGCCCACGCGCGCGGCAAATGATACCGGTGGGTCACGACGATGATGGGCTGCGTCTTGTCGAGCGCTTCGAAATCGGCAGTGAAGAGCGCGTTCTGCAGCGTCGATTTTGAAGCGTCTTCGATCAGCATGGCGTCGACCGGTACGCCAGAAGCCGTGGCAGCGCTTGCCATATCCGGTGCAACCGGGGGCGTGCCTCCGCCAGTGATCACCAGCAGGGGCGCCGATCCTTCGTCGTAAAGCGACTTGGCATGTACGAACCGCTGCGCGCTTTCGCCGACAAGTGCGCCATCGACCGCCGGGTTGCCGCCCAAGAGAACGATGGCCTGTGCCTCGGGCAACTCTTCTGCGGGTTCATACATGGCAACGTAAAGCGCTGTACCGACCAGAGCACACCACATCGCAAGGATGGATAGTGACAAGATCCAGCGAAAAAGTGCCATTTCACCCCAGTCGTCGTGTTTCAATTGGGCAGCCAAAAATTGCCTGCTCACAGCGGCGCGACTGTATCAGTCCGTGCGGGCGCGTCCAGTGGCTGGCGACGCGCTCGGATTGGCCCATTTCGCCGGGCTTATTCCCACTCGATCGTGCCCGGAGGCTTCGACGTGATGTCATAGGTGACCCGGTTGATCCCCGGCACTTCGTTGATGATCCGCGTCGCGGTCTCGGCCAGGAATTCGTGGGTGAACGGATAATAATCAGCCGTCATGCCGTCGACGCTGGTCACCGCGCGGAGCGCACAGGCGTAATCATAGGTGCGCCCATCGCCCATCACGCCCACGGTGCGAACCGGGAGGATGGCGCAGAAGGCTTGCCAGATCTCGTCATAAAGCCCGTGCTTCCGGATCTGATCGATATAGACGGCATCAGCTTCGCGCAGGATCTCAAGCTTCGGACGTGTAATCTCGCCCGGACAGCGGATCGCCAGACCCGGGCCGGGGAAGGGGTGCCGCCCAATGAAACTGGCAGGCAGACCAAGCTCGCGGCCAAGCGCGCGCACTTCGTCTTTGAATAGTTCCCGCAGCGGCTCGACCAGCTTGAGGCCCATCTTTTCGGGCAGGCCGCCAACATTGTGGTGCGATTTGATCGTGACTGAAGGACCGCCCGAAAAGCTGACGCTTTCGATCACGTCGGGATAGAGCGTGCCTTGCGCCAGAAACTCGGCACCTTCGACCTGATCGGCGTATTTCTGGAAGACGTCGATGAACAGGCGGCCAATGATCTTGCGCTTGGTCTCGGGGTCGGACTGGCCGTCCAACTCGCCAAGGAACAGATCGCTTTCATCGGCATGGATGAGCTTCAGGTTGTAATTGTCGCGAAACATGCCGACGACTTCCGCCGCTTCGTTTTTTCGCAGAAGCCCGTGGTCGACGAAGACGCAGGTCAGGTTCTCGCCAATCGCTTCGTGTATCAGGATCGCGGCGACCGAACTGTCGACACCGCCCGAGAGCGCGCAGATCACCTTCTTGTCGCCCACCTGCGCGCGGATCGCGGCAATCATCTTCTCGCGATAGGCGCCCATCGTCCAATCGCCCGAGAAACCGGCCAGCTTGACGAAGTTCTCGTAAAGCTTTGCGCCTTTCGGTGTGTGATGAACTTCCGGGTGAAACTGCACGGCATAGAAGTTGCGCACCGTGTTCGCCGTAATGGCGAAGGGCGCATTTGGGGATGTGCCATAGACTTCGAAACCGGGGGCCAGCGCGGCAACGTGATCGCCGTGGCTCATCCAGACCTGTTCGCGGTCATCGTCGCCACCGAACCAACCGTCGAGCAACGCGATATGATCGACGGTCGGCTCGACATAGGCGCGGCCAAACTCGGCGGTGCCACCGCCGCCTGAAATCTTACCGCCTTCGACGCGGCCACCAAGCATGTCCATCATGACCTGCTGGCCGTAACAGATGCCAAGGATCGGGACGCCCAAGTCGAAAACACGGGCGGGCGGGCGCGGCGCGTCGGCGTTCACGACGCTGGCAGGGCCACCCGAGAAGATGACGGCTTTCGGCGCGAACTCGGTCAGGAAGGCATCCGTCACCGATTGGAACGGGTGAATTTCGCAATAGACATTCAACTCGCGCAGACGTCGCGCAATCAGTTGCGTGACCTGGCTTCCGAAATCGATGATGAGCAGGCGGTCGTGAGAGGTGTCAGACATGGATGTGCAATAGGTCGGCTAAAGGAGAGGCGCAAGAGACGGGGCGACCAGAAATTTCGAATATTCTGGTCCGAATTCTTGCAAGAATTCGGGCTCGGCGGTCGGAGAGGTCGGTTTCCACCTCCAAAGGACGCATTCCGCCCCTGAAATTTCGCCGGTGCTCGCTATCTCTCACGGCCAAGACCTCAACGGGAGAGTGGTGTCATGGCAAGACGCGGAAGAGGCGGCGGAGCCGCGCGGCGGGCCGAGCGTTCGGCGATCAGTTTCGAAGTTGCCAAATACATTGAACGCAAGATTCCCAATCTCGAGATCCTGAATGAAGAGGCGCTTGAGATCATCGAAGCCAATGCCGAAACGGTGCTGGAAGAGATCGGCGTCAACTTCACCGAGAACCCCGAGGCGCTGAAGCGCTGGAAAGACGCGGGTGCCGACGTGGTCGGGGAACGCGTGCACATTCCGAAAGGATTGGCGCGCCAGCTTTGCGCCACGGCCCCCAGCCAATACACTCAGCACGCCCGGAACCCGGACCGCTCGGTCGAGATCGGCGGCAACAACCTGGTGCTTGCGCCGGTCTATGGTCCGCCTTTCGTGCGCGATTCCGCAGGCGGGCGGCGCTATGCGACCATGGCCGATTTCGAGAAATTCGTGAAACTCGGCTATATGTCGAAATGGCTGCACCATTCCGGCGGCACGGTGTGCGAGCCGACCGACGTTCCCGTCAATGTGCGCCATCTGGATATGTTGCGCGCGCACATGGTGCTTTCGGACAAGCCGTTCATGGGATCGGTCACCGAACCGATCCGGGCACAGAACTCGGTCGAGATGTGCGAGATCCTGTTCGGCAAGGAGTTCGTCGCCCAGAACACGGTGATGACGTCGCTGATCAACATCAATTCACCGCTGACCTTTGACGCCACCATGATGGGGGCGCTGGACGTTTACGCCTCGAACAATCAGGCCGCGATCGTCTCGCCCTTCATCGTTGGTGGCGCCATGGCCCCGGTCTCGGTTGCCGGCACCTTGACGCAAGTGGTGGCCGAGGTTCTGGCGGGCATCGCCTATTCGCAGCTGATCCGGCCCGGCGCCCCGGTGATCGCCGGGGCTTTCGTGACGTCGATCGACATGGGATCAGGCGCCCCGACCTTCGGCACACCGGAAGCCGCGCAGGTGACGCTTGGCATGGGACAATTGGCGCGGCGGCTTGGCCTGCCATACCGCTCGGCCGGGTCGTTCTGCGGATCGAAACTGCCGGATGCACAGGCGGCCTATGAGACTGCGAACAGCCTGAATATGGGGCTGCTCTCGGGCGTCAACTTCATGCTGCACGCTGCGGGTTGGCTGGAAGGCGGGCTTGTCTCGAGCTTCGAGAAGTTCGTGATGGATGCCGACCAGTTGGGCATCCTGCACCACATGGCCAAGGGCGTGGACGTGTCGGAAAACGGGCAGGGCATGGACGCGATCCGCGAGGTCGGGCCGGGCGGCCACTATCTTGGCTGCGCGCACACGCAAGCGAACTTCAAGACGGCGTTCTGGCGGTCGGAGTTGCTGGATTACAAGCCGTTCGAGACGTGGTCCGAGGAGGGCGGTCGCGACACAGAGGCCCTTGCGGCGCAACGTGTCGAGACGCTTTTGTCGCAGTACCAGCAACCGCCGATGGACCCGGCGACGCTGGAGGCCCTGGATGCCTATATTGCGAAGACGAAGGAAACCGCACCCGACGCCTTCGCGTGACGGTTGTCAGTTCGGCAGCCGGTTCTCGGCAAGCTTGGCTTCATTGATCAGCGCAGACAGCAACTCGACATGGCGGGCTGGCGAATAGGCTGCACCGCCGTCGCATCGGGCTTCGTTCATCGCAACCTCGCATTCAAGCAACCGGTCGAAGGCTTTCCCCGGCGCGGGAATCGCCTCGCCCGGCATGGCGCGTTGAAGGGCGCGACTGCGGTTGAGTTCCGACACCCCGTAGCGGGCCGCGCGGACCAAAATCTGCGGGCGCGACAAGGCGGCAAGACGGGACATGTGATGGGTCATGGGCAACTCCTCTTCACCTGACTTGTCCACAATTTATGCAACCTTAGGCTGTGTTGCGCGTTGTGACTTGAGTCCGTCCGCTGAAATTTTCGTTTTTTTACAATATTCAAAAAGACTGTTTCCCGAGACGCAACATTAACTTTCCGGTAACGATTTCATTCACAGGTTGTGTACACATTTGCCTTCTGGGGAGAGGGGCGCATCAAATGCCACGAAGTCTTAGACGCGATGACCGCGTTTCCATGCCCGATTGGGTGCCTGAAAGTGCCGTGATCTATCTGGCCCATGTGGAAGAGGGGCAGTCGATCTGTTCGCTGGCACGCGAGATTGGCTGCCATGCCTCGACGATACTCAGGAAAGTGCGTCGTTTCGAAACGCGCCGGGACGACATTCTTGTCGATCTGGCTCTCAGGCGGATCGGGCAGGTGGCCGCACCGGTTCGGACCGACACGTCTTGTCATGGGGAAACAAGTCAAATGCACGATGGACAGTCACTTGAAGCGAAGATTATCGACGATGAAGCGCTGCGTCGCGAGGCGCCTCGGCTGCTGCGGCGGTTGAACGAGGCGGGCGCCTGTCTGGCGATTGCCCGAGACATGGAAAACGGCGTGATCGTGCGCGAAGGCACCGACGGCCAGACGTTGCGCACGGCTGTGCTTGAACGGCATATGGCCGAAGCCATGGCGTTGAAGGAATGGATCACGCTGGCCAGCGACGGGCGGATCACGCGGTATCGGATCACGTCTGCGGGTCGCATGGCGCTGAAACGGTTCACCGCCGAAGAAGAGGCCGCGCGCGCCGGGACAGAGGCGGATCCGTTTGGCGACCAGCACCGGGATTGGGCCGAGGCGAACGGCGCGGGGAAGTCGACGAAGAAGCGGGGCATCCGCTATAACGCCACCGAGAGCCCGCTTTCGGCCCTGTCCCGACGGACCGACAAGGACGGCAAGCCTTTTCTGTCGGCGAACTTGTCGCAGCGGGTGAGCGTCTGCGCGAGGATTTCGAACTTGGCCAAATGGGGCCGCGCATCACGCAGAACTGGGACAAGTTCCTGACCGGCGGCGCGCGGGGCGTATTCTCGGATGACACAGGCCCGGGAGGCTCGGAACGTGCGCGCGACCGGGTGATGACGGCGCTGGCCGATCTTGGCCCGGGTCTTGGCGACGTTGTTCTGAGATGTTGCTGCTTCCTTGAAGGCATGGAAACGGTCGAACGGCGGATGGGCTGGTCAGCCCGCTCGGGCAAGATCGTCCTGCGGATCGCGCTGACGCGACTTCGCGCGCATTACGACGAGGAAAACGGCAATTGGTCTCCTCTGATCGGCTGACATCTCAAAACCGGCATGCGGGCTTCCTATGTGTTGGACGTGGTAACAGAACCGAGAGGTGGACCCATGTCCGAACAAGGGAACGACAAGACCCGCACCTGGATTGAAGAGATCGAGGTCGCTGGCGAGGAACTGGTGACCCGGATCAAGCAGCTTGCGGCTGACAACAAGGTCAAGCGCGTTCGGATTATCGAACCGGACGGCGATATCGCGCTGGAGATTCCGCTGACCTATGGCGTGATCGGCGGCGGCGCGGTCGTGTTGGCCGCGCCCGTTCTGGCCATTCTCGGCGCGCTGGCGGCCTTTGTGGCCAAGGTGCGCATCGAGGTGGTGCACGAAGAACCGGTCGAAGACAGCGAAACCGCAGCCTGAGCGACTATGCGACACACCGTCATGCGCCTGTCGCATGGCGGCTATTAGTGGAATTTCCCCCGTTATTCCGTTAGGTTGCCGTCAACCTGACCAGAAGGACATGTCGTCTCGTGCGTGATCTGAAGATTCCCGACCAGCGCCATCCCGAGAAAGCTCATCGGCCCGACAATGCGCAGCCGCAGAAGCCGGACTGGATTCGCGTGCGCGCGCCCTCGGGTGAAGGGTATGAGAAAACGCGCGAGATCATGAAAACGCATGATCTGGTTACGGTCTGCCAGGAAGCGGGCTGCCCCAATGTGGGCGAATGCTGGAGCCAGGGTCACGCGACCATGATGATCATGGGCGACATCTGCACCCGCGGTTGCACGTTCTGCAACGTGGCAACCGGCAAGCCGGATGCGCTGGACGTGTTCGAACCGGGGCGCGTCGCGGATGCGGTGAAGAAACTGGGCCTGAATCACGTGGTCATCACCAGCGTCGACCGCGATGATGTGGCCGATGGCGGGGCCGAGCATTTCGCGCAGACAATCCGCGCCATTCGGCACCGCGCGCCAGAGACGACGATTGAGATCCTGACGCCCGATTTCCTGAAGAGCACGCCCGATGCGCTGGCCACCGTCGTTGCCGCCAAGCCGGACGTGTTCAACCACAATCTGGAAACGGTTCCCGGCCTCTATCCCGAGGTTCGCCCGGGTGCGCGCTATTTCCACTCGCTGCGGTTGCTGCAGCAGGTCAAGGAAATGGATCCCGAGATCTTCACGAAGTCGGGCATCATGGTGGGGCTGGGCGAAGACCGGCAGGCCGTGTTGCAGGTGATGGACGACATGCGCGCCGCCGATGTCGATTTCCTGACGATCGGACAGTACCTGCAGCCAACGCCGAAGCACCACCGCGTCGACCGTTTCGTGACGCCGGACGAGTTTGCCTCGTACGAAAAAGCCGCGTTTGGCAAAGGCTTCCTTATGGTGTCGTCCACGCCGCTCACCCGGTCGTCGTATCACGCAGGCGATGATTTTGCCCGGCTGCGCACGGCCCGGCTGGAGAAGCTCTCGCGCGCCTGAGAGGCGTCCATTCTGAGGTTTTCAAGCCGGTTTTCCCCCTGACGCGCTGCCCGCGTGCCGACTAGGTGTCGGCCACATTTAATCTGCGAGGGAGCACGAAAATGGGAAAACGCGACGAACTGATTGAGCTTTACGCCAGCGATCTGAGCAAGAAATGCGGCATGACACCGGACATGGACCTGTTGAAAAAGGTGACGATTGGATGCGGTCCGTCGATCTATGATGCAGACGCGTCGACCGTGGCCGGTTCGCAGCAAAGCGAACTCGAGACTGTGAAGAACAGTTTTCTGATGAAGAAACTTGGTCTGGCGGACGGGCCGGAACTGATGGAAGCGATCAACTCCGTGATCGAGACCTATGGCCGTTCCGAGCGCAACAAGTACCGTGCTGTGGTCTATTACATGCTGACCAAGCATTTCCGCAAAGAAAGCGTCTACGGCTAAGTCTCAGAACCGGAGCCCGACCGACAGTCCGATGATCGGGTTGTAATCGGCAGCCCCGGCAACACCACCTTGGACGAAGGCGCCGCCAGAGGTCGAAAACTCGGCATTGACCCCGAGTTGACGCACGGCGTCTTCGTCATCGCGTTCGTTGTCCAGAATGCCCGACAGCCCGATGCTGAACTGCTCGGTCACGGCATAGTCCAGAAAGACCTCGGATCGTGCCAGATCAGGATCGGTTTCCCGATACGTGAAGCTCACACCGGCACGGGCCTGCCCCCGGCTGAGGAATGTCCCCACTTCCAGCGCGTCACTGCCTTGCTCGAAGCCCTCGGACAGGAAAACGGTGCCGATGCCCAAAGGGATCTCGGTTTCGACAGTTTCGCCCCGAACGAAGCCAAGGGGCAGGGAAAGCCGGGATGCGCGAGGTTCCTCTGTCTCTGGCTCAACCCGCGCTGCCAATGTGGCCGCTCCGCCAAGCTGGAACGTGGTGGCCTGCGCTTCGGTCGACACGTTTTCAGGCCCCGTGACAGACGATTGCGCCACGGCCGCTGCCGGTAGAAAAACCAGAACTGAAGCGAAAAACGGGCGCACGGACAGCATATCCTTCCAACGCCCCGCACCCATGCCAAGGTTAGGGCGTCTTTGCGTGTTGTGCACCCGGTCGGGTTAAATTTTAGGAAAGGAATGCGCGTTGTGGCGGATGTGTCTCACACAGGCGCGTCTGCATCGGTGAAGCGAACGCAGCCAATATACGGGAGGTTCCGATTTCTCTGAGCATAATCAATGCCATAACCAACAACGAATTCGTCTGGTATTTCAAACCCAGTCCACGTCGCCTTAACGTCCGTCTCGCGACGGGACGGTTTGTCCAGAAGGGCAATCGTTTCAAGTCTTCGCGGTTTCCGCGTCTTCAAGAGACGGACAACATGGTCCAGCGTGAAGCCCGTATCCACGATGTCTTCGACGACCAACACATCGCGCCCCGAAATTTCACCGCGCAGATCCTTCAGGATTCGCACTTCGCGCGACGATTCCATGGCATCGCCATAGGACGAGGCTTCGAGGAAATCGACTTCGACATTCATGTCGAGTTCGCGCACCAAATCCGCGATGAACACGAACGAGCCGCGTAGCAAACCCACCACGATCAACTTGTCGGTGTCGGCAAAACTTGAGCGAATCTCACGGGCCAGCGCCTCGATCCGCGCGGCGATCGCCTTGGCGGATATCAATTCGTCGATCACATATGGCTGCGGCACCTTTTCGCCCCCCCTTGACCCTGACGCATCTCCCCTAAAGTAAGTGACACGACGAGACCAGAGGCCAGCTCATGCCAACGCATTCCGAGACCCGACATCTGCCCTATACGGCGCAGCAGATGTACGACCTGGTGGCCGATGTCGAGCAATATCCCCAATTCCTGCCTTGGACGGCGGCAGCCCGGATTCGCGGCACCCGGGAAGATGGCGATGCGGTCGTGATGCTGGCGGACCTCGTGATCTCGTTCAAGGTCTTCCGCGAGCGCTTTGGCAGCCGTGTGACGCTTTATCCGGATGCCATGAAGATCGACACGGAATACCTTGATGGGCCGTTTGAAAAGATGGTGTCGAACTGGGCGTTCGAAGATGCCGAAGGCGGTGGCTGCAATGTCAGCTTCTTCGTCGACTTCGCGTTTCGGAACAAGCTGCTGCAAACGACGGCGACGATCTTCTTCAACGATGCCATGCAGCGCGTGGTGCGCGCGTTCGAGCGTCGGGCGGCGGACCTTCACGGCGGTTGAGCGTTATTCTGGCACACGGGCAATTTCGGAGGGGCTGAGGGCAAGGACCGCCAGAAGCCTGTGTCCAGCCATACCAAAGCGCCCTGTGAAAACCGTACCACTGGCATAGGGGCCAAGCGGTTCGCGGACCGTTACCTTGAATGTGCCGGCGTCCAATGCTGGCTGCACTTCGACAGCGCCGAACCCGAAATGCTGCCCAACATCCTCGTAAAGCGCCTTGAAGACGCATTCCTTGGCCGAGAACGTCACGCGGGCGTCTCTTCCGGATTGGGCTCTCTCGGCCGGTGTGGTCAGGATGCGGGGGCGCAGGTGGTCTGGAAAGTCGCTGGCCTCGGCCAGATCGATTCCAAGCCTTGCGATCTTCGAACGCTGGGCCACGGCGGCAATGGCGAAGCCCGCATCATGGCTGATCGAGCCCGCGATGCCCGGCGGCCAGACCGGACCTCGGGATTGCCCCTGCGGCAGGGCGGAGTGCGGCCAACCTGCGGCCTCCAAGGCCGCGCGCGCCGCACGGCGACCCGCTGCGAATTCGGCCCGGCGTTTGGGAATGGCCTTGGCGATGGCCTCGGCTTCCGTCCCGAGCAGGCCATCATCATCGGTGACTGGCGCGCAACCCACGAATACGTTTGGTCCTGCAAGTGCCTGAAGGCAGGTCAAAAGTCCGTCACTCATGACGAGACAGGCCTGCGAAACTCACACGCGGTCAAGATAAAGCAACCTGATATCGTCGGGCGCCATGGCAGACAGGCGCACCAGTTCCTGGCGTTTGGTCCGCACCAGCTGATCGATCAGGTCCGGGTGGAAGAGGCGTCGCATGCGGCTGCTATCCGCGAACCGGTCGATGGCGTCCTGCCATGTTGCGGCCAGCGCCGGAGCTTCGGCTTCATAGGCATTGCCAACCGTGGGATCCGGTGCGGTGGCTTCGCTCTCGATCCCGTCGATGGCAGCGCCAAGAATGGCGGCCAGCAACAGATAGGGATTGATGTCACCACCTGCGACCCGATGCTCGATCCGTCGTGCGGCGCCGGGACCGGCTGGAATGCGAAGCGCGGTCGTGCGGTTCTCGTACCCCCAGCACACGGTTGTCGGCGCATGGGCGCCGGGAACCAGCCGATGATAGCTGTTTTCATGTGGCGCAAAGATCAGCGTCGCGTCCGTCATCATGTCTAGGCAACCGGCCACCGCATGGCGCATGGTCGCGCTACCGGCGTCAGTGCCGTCGTCGAACACGTTGCGACCCACGGCATCGACGATCGAGAAATGCACATGCATCCCCGTCCCGGCGTCTTCCGGATCAGGTTTGGCCATGAAGGTCGCAACCAGTCCATGCTGATGCGCCACGCCGCGGGCCAGCATCTTGAAGAGCCATGTGTCATCGGCTGCCCGCAACGCGGGGCCGTGCGCCAAGGTGACCTCGAACTGTCCGCTGCCGCTTTCCGAGGTGGCAGTTTCGGTGCGAATGCCCATGGCCGAGGCACCGGCCTGAAGGTCGCTCAGAAAGGCGTCGCGCGCTTCGAGCGTGCGCAGCCCCAGAATGTCCCCGCCGACACTCATGCGGTCGGCAAGGCCCGATGCGGGCTGATCGTCGATCAGGTAGAACTCCAACTCGGTCGCGGCTTGAACCTGCCATCCGCGTGCCTCGAAACGCTCAAGCACTTTCACCAAGGCATGGCGCGGGTCGCCTTCGAAGGGCCGCCCCTTGCCATGCTCCATGCTCATCGGACACAGGAGCGCGTTGCCGCCCACCCAAGGCATCGGAACGGGTCCGCGAGATGTGGGCCGCAGGAAGCCGTCCTTGTCGCCGGTTTCGAAGACCAGCGGGCTGTCTTCGATGTCGTCCCCGAACACGTCGAGGCTGAGCGCCGAGAGGGGCATCTTGGCCTTGCCGTCCGGCAGCTTTCCCGCCCTCGACGCCGGCAACCGTTTGCCGCGCGCCTGCCCGTTGAGATCGGCCGTGGCCGTCCAGACGGACGTCGTGCCGGGATAAGCGTCGAGCCAGCTCACGCGGAAAGGGCGGGGGTCGGGGGGATTGGCATCATGATATACCGATCCGCCGAAATATGCGTGATATCAATCAGGCAGAGCAATTCCTGATCTTCCGGCGAAAGGGCGTCAACGGCGAGCACGAGAGCTTCTTGTAGCCCCCGCACATCCTGTCCGAATGCCGTGATATAGGGCAAGGCGGGCGTCGGCTGTGTCGAACTTATGATCCTGAGCCGGTCGGCAAAGGGATCGAACCGCTGGATATGCGTCCATGTGACCGCGTCAATGGCGCAGATATCCGCACGCGCCTCGGCCACGGCTTCGGCGCTGGCCTGATGCGAGCCGGTGTTCGTAATGGCACCGAACGTGACGTTCTCAGCTTGGGCAAGATCGTCGATGGCCGCCCAGCCCGATTGCGAGACCGGATTGTTAATGGCAAGCCGGGCGCCGGTGAAATCGCCAAAATCCTCGCGCTCATCATCCTCACGGACAACGATAACGCTGAAATAACATCCCGCGGGGCAAGGCAGGTCGTGGACCGGAGTTGCCACGATCATTACGGCGTCCTGAAGGCCGGTACGATAGGGCAGACTGCAGGTCTGAGACAGGATCAGGTCCGGATCGAGCCAATGAAACCCATCCCGCGAGAGATGCTCGGGCGCGCCCGGCAGGTTCTCGCGGATCAGTGCCCAGAAACGATCATTGGCCTCTTCCGTTTCGGGGCGGTCGTACATGGGCAGGGTGGCGATCATGCTTTGCCTTGCGCTCGCTGCCGGGCCAAAGCGCTGTCGCGGTCATTGATGCCAAGCATGGGCGCCACAAGGCGCATCAGGGCATCTTCTTCGTGATCGCGCGTGCCGTCAGCCAGAACGATCTCCCAGAGACCTTCGACCACCTGTGCCCGATCCTCGTACGCAACCGCATCCTTGATCGCGCGGGTGAAACGCACGGTGTCTGGCGCTTCTTCCTCCAGCACTTCGGCGTCCTTGCGCAATCCGGCAACTTCGAACGGACCGAGACCATAGCGTTTCGCCAAGAGAGCATCGATCCGCTTGATCTCGCTTTCGTCATAGGTGCCGTCCGAGCGGGCAATGCGCACCAGAAGCGCGGCAAGGGCCAGCCGGGCATCCCCATCGTCGAGGGGATCAGGGTCGGGGGCCGTGAGCCGGCCAAGCAAGTCTCCAAACATGCAGACAGATATAGGCGTCCCGTCCGGGGTGGGAAAGGCATGACGGGACGGCATAGGCATTTCGGTCCGAAATTTGCCAGCAGATGGGTTGGAGCATCACTTTCGAACGCGTGGGCCGGACGTCTAAACCTTTTTGAAACCAAGACGTCTCAAATTGGGGAGAGGGGGATGGGGGTGAGGGGCCCCTATGTGAGGGTGTGGGAGAGGGTGGATAGTTGGGAAGCGGCACCCCTATGGCAAAAGATCGGCATTCCCCGTGATCCACACCACCAACGGCACCGGCAGCACGGCCAATGCGACGGTCAACGTCGTCCAGCCGATGTGAAACAGGCGCGAGAACCCGGCTGTCAGCGCAATCCCTCCGCCGCCGCCAATCACCGAGTTTCCGGGCAGGTTGATCAGGGCGGCCAGAACAAGGTATCGCCAGCGTCCGACAAAGGGCTTCAGCCAGTCCGGCGCCCGCTCGACAAGATGGGCCAAGCGCTCCTCGCCGCTCAGCGGCGTCAGCCGATCCACCAAACGGCAGGCTTGTTTCAGACGCAGGTCTTCCAGCACCCCCCGCAACCAACTCGGTGGCAGAAGGCGCCCGGCTGCATAGGCCAGCAACAGACCAAGGATCGTTGCCAGATAGACGAAGGGGGCAATTGCGGCGCCCTTGAGCAACAGCAGGCTAATCCCGATCTCGACACCCGGCATGAACGGCACGGCGATCAACAGGGCATAGGCCAGAAGCAGTGCCGTCAGTACGCCGATCATCAGGCCCTCGTTTACTGCCGCCTGCGTGGTGGCCCAGTCCATCACCAGATGAATGCCATAGGCCGCTGCACCGATCACGGCGAGTTTTCCCAGCAGGCGCAACGCGCCCAGCCAGAACGGCGGAAGGTGAATGTCCTCGGCGGCCATTCGAAGAAGGCTAGCAAGGGAAAGTCCGTAAGGATAGCGCTCTGTATACATCTCTCTGGTGTCCTGCGGTGGTGAATGTCATGGCGTCTTGTGACCGGATGGCCGAAAAGCCCCGTGAGACCGCCCATGAGTTCCGCGTGAATTCGAAGTGACTTCTGCAGAACGCGCCCAAGCTTCGGAATCCACGAAAACCGCATACGACCCATGCGGACCTGACGGTCCCGGTCGCGCGGGCTCGTTAGCGTTCGAGAGATGACTATCCGAAAGCGACCAAACTCATCCCTTTGCGCAGATGCAGGATTGTCCGTTCTTTGCTTTTATCGGGGCGTCTCGAGTTAAGGAAGAAACATGGCCCGAAATGGCGGCATATTGGTGAAGCGGCGGATGGTGGGCGCATCGATCTCTCAAAGACTGGGAAGCATCGAATGCAAGGCTGATCTCATCGCCAGCGATGCCAGGCTGGCTGCCGCCCGCAAGGGCAAACCAACTCAAAGGGAGGAACCGGGACGTCCCCGTCTCTCACACCGGTTTACCTAGGACACACACGCTCACTCGGCCCGCCCCCCTTCACACACGCATAATGGGCCGAGCGCTACGACCCTTCAGGCGCTATCGCATTCCCGCCTGTGGGGTCGTTTGCGTTTTGCGCCTCGATCCACCGAGTGCAATGCGTATAGAATTCGATATCGTCCCGATACCACAGCTTCAGATTTGCGATCGCCTTGTCCGACAAAGGAGGAATTCCGTCGTAATCAAATCGATGGCCTTTGACCCGATCTGTTGTCAGTTCCAACTGTTCGAGCGTCACTCCGAGGTCAGCTGCGCGGAGAAATGCGCGCAGGTCCTGTTCCAATGATTCCACGCGGATGATGGCCAGCGGGGGATGTAGCGTCAAAAACTGTCCACGACCGACAAACCAGCTGAGTTGCTTCTGCGCTGTGTGTCGGATCGAATTCATTGACGCCGCGGCTGTTTCGCCGATCGGCCCGGGTTCGAACAAGGCCTCGGCGAGATCGTTTGCATGCTCGAATGTCGCGAACGTCTTTTGCTCATGCTCAGACAGTTCCCGATCGCCCCGCCGCCCCCCGCGCTTACGGGAATAAAAACCGCTTCGAAACCGTGTGAGCGGGTCTCGGACACTGAAAAAGTAACTGATGTCTTCCGGTAAATCCGACAGTTGAACATCGTGTGCATGCGACATGATGCGTTTCTTGTCCGATAGCCGGTTTACCTGTTTCGCCACCCGTCGGAGCTGGGTTCCGGCGTTCTTCCCGATATGCAGATAGTGGATCAACGGTCGGCCCGGTAACTTGCGCAACTAGGTGACTGGGCGATTGGGGCGATAAGCAAGACGTCGGAGATACTGGCTCACTGCACTACACCAACCGCGAGACCTCGACCGCGGCGCGCACGAAATCTGCGAACAGTGGATGCGGCGCGAAGGGTTTGGATTTCAGTTCGGGATGGAACTGAACGCCGATGAACCAGGGGTGGCCCTCAACCTCGACGATTTCCGGCAACCGACCATCCGGTGACATGCCCGAGAAACAGAGGCCTGTTTTTTCCAACTGGTCGCGGTACTTGATGTCGACCTCATAGCGGTGGCGGTGGCGTTCTTCGATCGCCGTTTCACCATAGACCTTGGCCACTTGCGAGCCGTCCTTCAGGTTCGCGGTATAGGCCCCCAAGCGCATGGTGCCGCCCTTGTCGTCATCGACCTTGCGACGGGCGACATGGTTGCCCTGCACCCATTCCTTTAGGTGATAGACCACAGGTTCGAAGCGCTTTTTCCCCGCTTCATGATCGAACTCCTCGGACCCTGCATCCTTGATGCCTGCCAGGTTCCGCGCCGCTTCGATCACGGCCATTTGCATGCCAAGACAGATGCCCAGATAGGGGATCTTCTTTTCACGCGCGAATTGCGCCGCCTTGATCTTGCCCTCGGTCCCGCGCTCGCCGAAACCGCCGGGCACAAGGATGGCGTGGTAATTCTCAAGATACGGGGCCGGGTCCTTGCCTTCGAAGATCTCGGCATCGATCCACTCGGCCTTCACCCGCGTCCGGTTGGCCATGCCGCCATGGGTCAGCGCTTCAGCGATCGACTTATAGGCGTCCTCAAGCTGGGTGTACTTGCCGACAATGGCGACCTTCACTTCGCCCTCGGCATTGTCCAGCCGGTCCATTACATCCTCCCAGCGTGAGAGGTTCGGCTTGGGCGCAGGCGCAATCCCGAAGGCGTCCAACACGGCCTGGTCGAGCCCGACCTTGTGATAGGCCATGGGCGCTTCATAGATCGACTTCAGATCATAGGCCGGGATCACGGCATCGGGCCGGACGTTACAGAAGAGCGCGATCTTCTCACGCTCCTTCTCGGGGATGACCTGTTCGGACCGGCAGACCAACACATCGGGCTGCAAGCCGATCGAGCGGAGTTCCTTGACGCTGTGCTGGGTGGGCTTGGTCTTCAACTCGCCACTGGCGGCAAGGAAGGGCAACAGCGTCAGGTGCATGAAGATACATTCGCCGCGCGGCTTGTCCTGCGCGAGCTGACGGATGGCTTCGAAGAAGGGCAGGCCTTCGATGTCGCCGACCGTGCCGCCGATCTCGCAGAGCATGAAATCGACCTCGTCTTCGCCGATCGAGATGAATTCCTTGATCTCGTTGGTGACGTGCGGAATGACTTGGATCGTTTTGCCCAGATAGTCGCCGCGCCGCTCCTTCTCGAGCACGTCGGAGTAGATCCGCCCGGACGACACACTGTCGGTGCCGCGCGCGTGCACGCCGGTGAAGCGCTCGTAATGGCCAAGGTCCAGATCCGTTTCGGCGCCATCATCGGTCACGAAGACTTCGCCATGCTCGAAAGGCGACATCGTGCCGGGGTCGACGTTCAGATAGGGGTCCAGCTTGCGCAACCGCACGGAATACCCGCGCGCCTGCAAAAGCGCCCCCAGAGCGGCGGAGGCCAACCCCTTACCAAGCGAAGACACCACACCGCCGGTGATGAAAACAAATCGCGCCATGTTCCGAATTCTCCCGCGTACCGCTCTTGTTTTTGGCCGAAAACCCATGCCGAACCATGGCTTGGGAACACAGCATCACGGGATTAAATCCGTAAAGGATTCGCGATCGATTGCCAAGGCGCTGACCGCAATATCTTGTGGAAAAAGTCAGCACCAACCAAGGTATGGTGTGCCAGACAGGGCTGACCCCTGTGCAAGGGTCAGCAGGCTTGGTGTAACGCCGCGCTTACTCGTCGGCGCGCGGCAGGCCGATGCCGCCACCGTCATTCGAGACCGGTGGCAGAAGGGAATCGCCCGAAGGCAGCTCGGGAACACCGCCCGAAGATGCAGGTGCATCGGCGCCAATCCGGTCAAGGACCGAGCTCCCGGCTGCGTTCTGCGCGGCAATGATCGTCAGGGTGATCGACGTGCAGATGAAGGCAATCGCCAGAAGCCATGTCACCTTGCCAAGCGCCGTCGCGGCCCCGCGCGAGCTGACCAGCCCGCCGCCACCACCGCCGCCGCCCAGCCCAAGGCCACCGCCTTCCGAGCGTTGCAACAGCACGACACCAATCAGGCTGAGCGCCAGAATAAGGTGGACGATGAGAATGACGTTTTCCATGAAGCGGAGTTCCCTCTGATCGCGGGGTATGTAGGCGAGATGTGCGGTTTCTGCAAGCGGCGGTGTTCGGCAGCCCTCAGGTGTTGTCCAGACAACGCCATCCAATGTCGCTGCGGCTGAACCCATCTGGCCAATCGATCTGATCAAGCATGTCATAGGCCGCGTCGCGCGCCGCCTGCAGGTCACTTGCGCGGGCCGTCACGTTCAACACGCGCCCGCCCGTGGCGACAACCTGACCCTCTCGCTCGGCGGTGCCGGCGTGAAAGACCATGTGAGACGAATCCTGCGGCAAACCATCCAGACCGCGGATCACCGTGCCTTTTTCGTAAGACCCGGGATAGCCGTTTGCCGCCATCACCACGGTCATGGCGTGATCTTCGGCCCAATGGACCTGTTTTTCGGCCAGACGGCCCTCGGCCGCGGCCTGTAGCAGGTCCAGCGCCTGACCGCCCAGCCGCATCATCAGCACCTGACATTCGGGGTCGCCGAAACGCACGTTGTATTCGACCAGCCGGGCCTTGCCGTCCTCGATCATCAGACCAGCATAGAGAACGCCGGTGTAAGGCGTGCCGCGCTTGGTCATCTCGGCCAGCGTCGGACGGATGATCTGGGCCAGCACGTCTTCGGCAATGGCATCGGTCAGCACCGGGGCCGGCGAGTAGGCCCCCATGCCGCCGGTATTGGGACCGGTATCGCCTTCACCGACACGCTTATGGTCTTGCGCCGTTCCGATGGGCAGGGCCGTTTCACCGTCGCAGAGGACAAAGAACGAGGCTTCCTCGCCCGTCATGAACTCTTCGATCACCACTTCCGCCCCGGCCGATCCGAACGCGCCGCCGAACATGTCGTCGATGGCGGCGGTCGCTTCGTATTCGGTCATCGCCACCACGACGCCTTTGCCGGCGGCCAGACCATCGGCCTTGACCACGATCGGGGCGCCGGTTTCAGCAATATGCGCCTTGGCGCTGGCGGCATCGGTGAAGCGGGCCCAGGCGGCTGTTGGCGCTCCGGCGGCGTCGCACACTTCCTTGGTGAAGGCTTTCGACGCTTCCAGTGCCGCCGCAGCCTTCGACGGCCCGAACGTGGTAAAGACCGCTGCACGCAGATCGTCGGACACGCCCGCCGCCAGCGGCGCTTCCGGGCCGACAATCACGAAGTCGACGGCGTTGGCCTCGGCAAACTCGACCACGGCGGCCCCGTCTTCGATATCGAGGTCCGCACACCACGCGATCTCGGCAATGCCGGCATTTCCGGGTGCCACGATCAGGCGGTCGCATTTCGGGTTCTGCTTGACCGCCCAGGCCAAGCTGTGCTCGCGGCCACCGCCGCCAAGGATCAGGATGTTCATGGGCGCTTCCGTTAGCCGAGCCGCGCTTCGGGGGCAAGCCGAGACGAGGGTTGTGACCGGCGGGCGCATGCGTATTTTCGAAAAAGGTGAAGATGTGAGGCGCATGCGCAATGGACCTGTTCGAAGACGAGACCCCGAGTGGCAGCAACGCGCCGGAATTCACCGTCAGCGAGATTGCGGGCAAGGTCCGGAAGCTTATCGAAGGCGAACTTGGCTGGGTGCGCGTCCGTGGCGAGGTCGGGCGCGTCTTCCGGGCCCGGTCGGGACATCTTTATTTCGATCTGAAGGACGACAAGTCGGTGCTGTCCTGTATGACGTGGAAGGGTCAGATCGCGGATCTTGGCATGGAACCCGAGGAGGGCATGGAGGTCTTTGCCGAGGGCAAGATGACCGCGTCCGGCATGCAGTCGAAATTCGGTCTGAACGTACAGCGCCTGACGGTTGCGGGCGAGGGCGCCCTGATGGCGATGCTGGAGCGCCGGAAGAAGGCATTGGCGGCCGAGGGACTTTTTGCCGAGGAGCGCAAGAAGCCCTTGCCCTATCTGCCCGAGATCATCGGCGTCATCACCTCGCCCCAAGGCGCGGTCATTCGAGACATCCTGCACCGTCTCCGGGACCGGTTCCCGCGCAAGGTGCTGATCTGGCCAGTGGCCGTACAGGGCGCGGCTTGCGCGCCCGAAGTTGCGCGCGCCATTCAGGGCTTCAACGCCCTGACACCGGGCGGCGCGTTGCCACGGCCCGATGTTCTGATCGTTGCGCGGGGCGGTGGGTCGATCGAAGACCTCTGGGGGTTCAACGAGGAAGTCGTGGCCCGCGCCGCCGCGGCCAGCGACATTCCCCTGATTTCCGCCGTTGGCCACGAGACGGATACGACGCTGATCGACTTCGTGTCAGACCGGCGCGCGCCGACGCCAACGGCGGCCGCCGAAATGGCCGTGCCGGTGCGGCTGGATCTCTTGGGCTGGGTCGAAGCGCAGGAGGCGCGTCTGGCTCGCGCCGCCGGACAGGGGATCGAGCGGCGGAAACAGCGCCTCTCGGATCTCTCGCGCCTGTTGCCTCACGCGGACGCCTTGCTGAACGACGCCAGCCAGCGGCTGGACCTTGCCGAGGCCGGGCTGGCCCGTGGGTTGGAGCGCATGGTCGAACGCAAGCGCGCCGGACTCGAAGCCCAGACGGCACGCCTTCGCCCCGGTGTCTTGCAGAACAGGCTGAACGCCGAGCGCGAACGGGTCACGGATCGCGCCTCACGGCTGGGGCCCGGATTGGCGCGGGCCGTGCAGGTCAGGTCCGAACGGGTTCGGCAAGCGGGCCTGCGGCTGCGGCCCGAGCCATTGCGTGACCGCTTGGCGCGGGCCTCGGCCGATATCGACCGGGCGGCAGGTCGGGCAAGTGCCGCGACCACAACAAGGCTCGCGCGTTTGGGGGACAAACTGGAAGCGCTCGACCGCACGCGGCGCAGCCTTGGCTACACGGCAACGCTGGCGCGCGGCTATGCCGTGGTCCGCAAGGGCGAAGCCGTGGTGACGGGGGCAGCGGACGCACATGGCGCGCGGTTGGAGGTCGAGTTCAAGGATGGGCGCGTGGCCGTTCAGGCCGAAGGCAAGTCGACATCGAGCGCCAACCCGAAGCCTTCGAAATCCGATCAAGGTTCGTTGTTCTAGTCGCGAGCGGCGGTTGGAGACACCGCGTCAGACACCAACCTCGGGGCCGAGACAGTAGAGTGGCTCGTCCATCCGGGCGGTCTCGAACAGCGAGGTCGCCTCGGACTGGCCGACATAGCGGGCTTTCAGTCGGCCACCATCCTCGAAGAACGTCCAGCATTGCGGCACATCGATCGTGTCGTAGACAAAGCAGATTTGCTCGCCTGCCTGATACCATTTCCCCTCGGTGCATTCGCCGTCGAGGAACGTCCACCGGACGCGCCGGTTGTCCATGTATTCCTCGGCCCCGTAGGGCACTCCGCCATTGGCATAGGAAAAGGTTTTGCCGGTGACCATGCGCTCGAACTCTTCAGCCGAGATCGGGCGATCTGCCGCGTGGGCAAGAACAGGCAGGACGAAAAACAACAACGCAACATACTTCATAGGCTTGAAGCTGGCACATCCTTGCGCGCGAAACCAGTCGAATTCCTAACAATTCGTTAACGGTGGATTTGGGTTGAAGCGTGCCGGGTCTTCCAAAACCCGCTTCAGGCCTTTAACTGGCGGCTATGGCATTCTTTTCAAAACTCAAAGAGCGGCTGTTCAAATCTTCTTCGAAGCTGGAAGAAGGGTTGGATGCGATTGTCGAAGACGGCGGTGTTGAAGAGGCGATCGGGTCGGAAGAGCCGGTTGTCGACGCACCGGAACCGGAGACGCTGGCCGAACCGGAGACCGGGGAGGACCTGCCATCCGCCGACGCTGCGGAGGATGTCGAGACACCGGCCCCGCCGAGCCCGCCCGTGGAAGAGGCCCCTGCCACGCCAAATGTCCCGGCGCCCGCTGAACCTGTCGCGATGCCTGACAAGCCCACCGCACCAGAGGTGGAACCGGATATACCGGAGGCGGCACCACCGGAGCCAGACCTGCCCGAGGCGCCAGAGCCGGTTGCCCCCTTGCTTGACGAGGCCCCCGCGCCGGCCCCTGCACCGAAAGCCGGTCTGCTGGGACGTATGCTGGGGCGCGGCGACGCTCAGACCGTGGTGCGCCGTGCGCTTGATGACGAGATGCTGGAACAGATCGAAGAGCTTCTGATCACGTCCGATATGGGTGTCGACACGGCAATGCGTGTGACCGCCAACATGGCCGAAGGCCGGTTTGGGCGCAGCTTCTCGACCGCCGAACTGAAGGCCCTGATGGCCGAAGAAGTGGCCCGCATCATGGAGCCTGTGGCGCGCCCGATGCCCCTGTTCCCGAAGCGGCCGCAGGTGGTTCTGGTCGTTGGCGTGAACGGCTCGGGCAAGACGACGACAATTGGCAAACTGGCCTCGCAATTCCGCGCCGCCGGCAAGTCGGTGGTGATCGCGGCCGGTGACACCTTCCGCGCCGCCGCTGTCGAGCAGTTGCAGGTCTGGGGCGCGCGCGCGGGCGTTCCGGTGATGACCGCGCCCGAGGGCTCGGACCCCGCGTCGTTGGCCTTTGATGCGATGACGCGGGCCGAGGAGGAGGGCGCCGATCTTCTGATGATCGACACCGCAGGCCGCCTGCAGAACCGGCAGGACCTAATGGAAGAGCTTGCCAAGATTGTGCGGGTGATCCGCAAGAAGGACGAGAGCGCACCGCACAACACGTTGCTGGTTTTGGATGCGACGACGGGCCAGAACGCGCTGAGCCAGGTCGAGGTCTTCCGGCAGGTGGCGGATGTCAGCGGTCTGGTGATGACCAAGCTTGACGGAACCGCGAAGGGCGGTGTGCTGGTGGCGCTGGCCGACAAGTTCGGCCTACCGATCCACGCGATCGGGGTCGGGGAACAGATCGACGATCTGCAGCCGTTCGATCCGTCGGAATTTGCGCAAGCATTGACCGGGGCGGACGGGTGACGCTGGACGCGGAATTTGATGCAAATTCCGGTCCGTTTTCCGTCTCGGAAAACGGGCCCGCACGGTGAGCGACTGGCTAATCTCTTTGGAAGGCACCGAGGCGGGCAAGACGCTGGCGCTCTGCCTTGCGCTTTTGGCGGCCGTGCTGCACGCCTTCTTTGGCGCGCTCCAGAAAGGCAAGACCGACCCGTGGACGGCGCGAACGGCCATTGACGCGACTTACTCGGTCATCGCTATTCCGTTTCTCTTCATCGTGCCCGCGCCCGAGCCGCATCTTTGGCCGCTCCTCGCGATCGCCTGGATCATCCATGTGGGTTACAAACTCAGCCAGGCGGCGAGCTATACCGCGGGCAGTTACCTTGTCGTTTATCCCGTGGTGCGCGGCATCTCGCCCGTTTTCACGGTGATCGGCGCCGGCATCCTCTTCGGCGAATTTTTCGCCCCGCTTCAATGGATGGGGGTTGCACTGCTGGTCGGCGGCATCCTTGGGTTTTCGGCCTACAACCTGCGGCACGTGACGCTGGACCGGGACCGGCTGCCGCGCGCCATCGGGCTGGCTTGCCTGACGGGGGGCTTTGTTGCGCTTTATACGACATGGGATGCTTATGTGATCCGGGCTACGGCCGACCCGTTCACCTTCATCGCGTGGTTTTTCTTTCTGGACGGGTTGTCCTTTCCGCTGGGCTGGCTGCTTCTGAAACGCCGTCTGCCCGGTTTGAACCCGGACATTCTGAAGCTTGGGCTCACCGGGGCGATCACCGCCTACTTCTCGTTCGGGTCGATCATGCTGGCCACCCGGCTGGACAAGGTGGGCGAAGCGGCGGTTTTGCGGGAAACAAGTGTGCTTTTCTCGGCGCTGATATCGTGGTTGGTGCTGAAAGAAGGGGTCGGGCCACGGCGGTTGGCGCTTATGGCGTTGATCGCAGCCGGGGCCGTGTTAGTTGAGTGGGGCGGTTGAGGGGGCGCTGCCCCCGCATTGGCTGCGCCAACGCCCCCCGGGATATTTCGGGGCCGATGGAAACGAGAGGCGAGATGACCGCTGAGAGCGACGTAAAAACTCTAAATCCGCTGGTGAAGCAGGTTCTGGAACTTGGCCCGCCGATCCTGTTCTTCGTGGCCTATCTTCGGATGCGGGATGAGACCTATACGATCGCGGGAACGGACTATTCCGGCTTTATCGTGGCGGCCGGTGTCTTCGTGCCGATCTTGCTTTTGTCGATGGCGATCCTTTGGAAGCTGACCGGCAAGCTCAGCCGAATGCAGGTTTTCACCATCGTGATGGTGGTGCTTTTTGGCGGCCTGACCGTCTGGTTCAATGACGAACGGTTCTTCAAGATGAAGACCACGCTGGTCTATGGCATGTTCTCGGTCATCCTCGGGATCGGCTTGTTGCAGGGACGCAGTTACCTGGCCTGGGTGATGTCCGAGTTCCTGCCGATGCGTGACGAAGGTTGGATGAAGCTGACGAAGCGCCTGACGTGGTTTTTCGCAGGCCTTGCCGTGGCCAACGAAGTGGTCTGGCGCACGATGTCGACCGATGCCTGGGTCAAGATCGAGACGTTCGGCTTTCCGATCCTGATGTTCCTGTTTCTCTGGGGCCAGATCATGAGCCTGCAGCGCTATCTGATCGATACCGAGGCCGAGGACGCCTGACGTGGAAAAGCCCGGCGCGAGGACCGGGCTTTCCTTGGGTGTCTCAAGTGCTCAGTTCTTGTCGAGCACTTCCTGCGTGGCCGGGTTGTAGTACTCGGTCGAGCCGATCCGGTTGTCACCGTTGATGTCGATGATGTCGAATTCCGACTTCGAGAGGCCCGGGAAGACCGCGCTAAGCTCTGCAAAGCTTGCGAACGCGTCATCGTCGGTATCAACCTGCATGATGGTGACCAGATCACGGCCGCTCATCTCGTAACGGTTGAGCATCGCCTGAGCGAGCGGCGCGTAAAGCTCGGAGGCGTTGACGCGGTTGTCATTGTTGGTGTCGATCAGGCGAAACTCGTTCGAGGTCACGCCCTTGTAGACACCGCCAAGCTCGGCTTCCGACACGAACCGGTCGCCGTTGGTGTCGATGTCGCTCAGCCCGTGGACCACGGCCATCGTGTCCTGGTAGCGGCCAATGATGGCGCTGGTCCCGGCGGCGTTGAGTTCATTGCTGGACAGGCGACGGTCCCGGTTCTCGTCGATGCGACGGAAGTCGTTCGAGGAAAAGCCCGGGAAGATCTGGCGAACCTCTGTGATCGAGGCGAAACCGTCGCCGTCGATATCGAGGTCGGTTGCCTTCATGGCCGAAGCAGCGGCGGCAGTGGCCAGAAGGGCCGCGGTCAGGATCATTGTAAAACGCATGTCTATCTCCTATGATGATTGTCAAGCAGGACATTGATTTTGCTTGATTTTGAAGTTTGGAAAATCGTCGAAGATCCAGCCGTTTCTGAGCGTGTCATAGATGATCGACAGCAGTTTGCGGGCGGTGGCGATGATCGCCTTGCCAA
>JAJDUZ010000059.1 GCA_022826385.1 Silicimonas sp. | reverse complement strand
GCTCGCCGAGTTGCAGGCGGTCTATCCGGGCACCACGGCCAACGACCTGCGCGTCTTCGACGTGAACCGTGACGGCCGCATCGCCTTCAACGAGTTCTACGCGCCCCTCGCCGTCGAAACGCTGGGCAAGAACAAGTAAGTCAGTTGGCCCGCTTTCGGGCGGGCCAACCTTCCGAGACCCACGGGACCCCGGTGTCGCACTCCTAACGCAACTTGCACCCAGCTGACCTGTCGCACTTGCGGCAAACCCCATCAGAAATCAGGTGTAATGCGCGTGAGGCGCCGGGGTTCCGTGTCTCAGGGGAACGGCCATCGCTTGCTGCGGTGGCCGTTTTCCTATTCCGGTTCGATCCGGATGCGCTGGCGCAGATTTCCGGTCACGCGGCTATAGATCAGGATCTCGTCCTCTTCGGTCACGACCGCGAACCAACCCTCGCCCCGGGTGAAGGCGGACGCGGTGCTGCCGTCGGGCAGGGTGATCGTGTCGGGCAGTTCGACGCGGTTCATCTCGGCAAAGCGCATGACAAAGAGGCCGACGATGGTTAGAAAGCCGCCGATCATGGTGACGGTCAGGATCGTCACCAGCGCTTTCAGATATCTCAACGTCTTCGCGTCCGGAGCCCCGTTTTCGTCCATGTCCCGCACGATCCTTGTCACCATCGGCGCCGACCCGCCGCCGCGCCTTGATAAGGCGCTGGCCCGCGATGTGCCAGAGGAAGCGCATCTGAGCCGGTCGCGTCTGGCGCGGTTGTTGGAAGAGGGTGCCGTGTCAGCCGCTGGTGTCGTGGTGACGGATGCGCGGCGCAAGGTGCGTGAAGGCGATGTGTTCGAGATCGGGGTGGAAGAGGCGACAGATGTTGAGACGGTCGCCGAGGATATCCCGCTGACGGTCATCCACGAAGATGCCGACCTGATCGTGATCGACAAACCGGCGGGAATGGTGGTGCACCCGGCGCCCGGCTCGCCATCGGGGACGCTGGTCAACGCGCTTTTGCATCATTTCGGCGGTGACCTGTCGGGGGTCGGGGGCGAGAAACGGCCGGGCATCGTGCACCGGATCGACAAGGAAACGTCGGGCTTGCTGGTGGTGGCGAAATCGGACGCGGCGCATCATGGGCTGGCCGCGCAGTTTGCTGCCCACACCGCCCGGCGGAGCTATCTGGCCTTGTGTCACGGGGTGCCCGACAAGGGCGATCCGCGTCTGGTGGGAGTGCGCGGCGTCAGTTTCGAAACCGGCGGGACACTGAAGATAACGACACAGCTTGCGCGCCACAAGACCGACCGGCAGCGCCAGGCCGTGCTGTTCGGAGGCGGGCGGCACGCGGTCACGCGCGTCTCCGTGCTGGAGGGGTTCGGCCAACACGCCGCTTTGGTGCAGTGCCGGTTGGAGACCGGGCGGACGCATCAAATACGCGTTCACATGAGCCATATCGGTCACGCGCTGATCGGCGATCCGGTCTATGGCGGGCGTCGTAAACTGCCCTCCGGGGCGGCAGGAGCCGAAGCGGCAAGGGCCTTCGGAAGGCAGGCCTTGCATGCCGAGACCTTGGGGTTCACGCACCCGGTGTCGGGCGAGGAGATGGATTTCCGGGCGCCGATGCCCGAGGACTTCGCGGCGCTTTTGTCGGCGCTTCGCGGGTGACCCCTGCGCGCCCGAGTTTACCCTTTGTTAGCCATTCTTGAGCAGGTTTAAAGCCACCGCCACCCGCCCTCATTATTAGGCAATCAGAATGAATATTTGCTGAATTTACTGGTGTGGCGTTTCATTCTATGACGTGTGAGGCGTCGGTTCTGACCTGCTGCATGGTAGAAGTTTCGTCTCGTTCTCATGCAAGTTCGTTGGTTCCGAGGGCGTTTTCTTGAGCGGCTTTGAAAAGTTCCCCGCCGTTGAAGCAGCGTCGCCCCGGTCCGGGTGGTTCCGGTATCGCTCGAGACCTCTCGCTTCTCGAGAAGGGCGCTGCGGGGTGCATGGAACAAAGTCCGCTAAATGCGCCTTACCCCAACCGATCCAGCAGGCTCTTCGCCGCGGCCTGTTCCGCCGCGCGTTTTGACGGTGCGCTTGCCTCGGCTGTTTCACCACTGGCGAGCCGCGCCTCGATCGTGAAGATCGGCGCGTGGTCTGGCCCTTTCCGCGCGATCTCGACATAGTCCGGCGGTGGATGGCCCCGCGCCTGCGCCCATTCCTGCAGGCTGGTCTTGGCATCGCGCGCATCCAGATCGACCGAAGCAATGCGCGACTGCCAATGCCGCAATACCAGTGCTTTTGCAGCGTCGAACCCGGCATCTTCGAATACGGCGGCGATCACGGCCTCCATCGCGTCGCCAAGAAGGGCTTCCTTGCGACGGCCGCCCGACTTCATCTCTGACCGGCCAAGCTTCAGAACGTCGCCCAAACCAATCTCGCGTGCGATGGCGGCACAGGTTTCCTTGCGGACCAGCGCGTTATAGCGCGGTGCCAACTGGCCTTCGCGGGCCTCCGTATCTGATTTCAGCAAAGCGTCTGCGATCACCAGGCCCAGAACGCGGTCACCCAGAAACTCCAGCCGTTGATTGTCCGGCCTTTGCGGGCTGGCGATCGACGCGTGCGTCAGCGCACGGATCAGCAGCTCGGGCTTGGAAAACTGATGTCCGAGCCGGTCGGAAAACGCAGCAAGTTCGGCGCTGAGCCGCATCACTCGATCTTCTTGAAGAACCGGTCTGGCCGCCATGTCCAGACGAACAGCAGCGAGCGCCCGGCGGACGAGAACATCACCCGGTCGGCGCGTCCGATCAGGTGGTCGAAGGGCACAAAGCCGACGCCGCCGAAATCCTGCCGTTCGCGGCTGTCGGTCGAGTTGTCGCGGTTGTCACCGACGAAGAAATAATGCCCTTCGGGAACCGAGAAGACACCGGTGTTGTCAAAACGACCATCAAACACGTTCAGAACCGAGTGTTGAACGCCGCCCGGAAGCGTTTCGATGGCTTTTTCCTTGGAACAGGAGGCCCCTTGCGGCACCCGGCCCTCGGTGCAGAGCGGGATCGAGCGGACGGGGCCTTGCGGTTCGAAGGTTTCGACGAAATTGCCATTGGCCACTTGCGGCGCTTCGGACCCGTTGATGTACAAACGACCGTTCTGCATCTGAACCGTGTCCCCCGGTAGACCGACGACGCGCTTGATGAAGTCCTGTCCGTTGACTGGGTGGCGGAACACCACGACGTCCCCGCGCTCGGGCTCGCTGCCCATGATCCTGCCGTCGATCGGGCAGATCGCGAAGGGGCAGGAATAAGCGGAATAGCCATAGGCCATCTTGTTGACGAAGAGGAAATCCCCGATCAGCAACGTGTCTTTCATCGACCCGGACGGAATCCAGAAGGGCTGGAAGAAGAGCGTCCGGAACACGCCCGCGATCAGCAGCGCATAGACGATGGTCTTGATGGTCTCGACCACGCCGTCCATCAGCGTTCCGCTTTCTTCGCTCATCTGCTCTGCCTCCTGCCGTCCGGGCTTTCTGCGCAGGGGGCGGGCATCAAGTCAAGACGTGACCGGGCGGGCTTCGATCACAACCATTGCCTGCGCCCATGGGTGGTCGTCCGTCAGGGTGACGTGGATGACGGCTTCATGGCCCTCGGGTGTCATTTCGGCCAGCCGTTCTGCCGCCCAGCCGGTGACTTCCATAACCGGTTGCCCGGTCCGGAGATTGCTGACGGCCATGTCCTTCCACGCGATGCCCATGCGGAGACCGGTGCCAAGGGCCTTGGAGCAGGCTTCCTTGGCCGCCCAGCGTTTGGCATAGGTGCCGGCGACGTCATGGCGACGTTCGGCCTTTCGCTGCTCGGTTTCCGTGAAGACGCGGTTGCGAAAGCGGTCGCCAAAGCGTTCCAGCGTGCCTTCGATCCGTTCGATATTGCAGAGGTCTGAGCCGATACCCAAAATCATGGTCAGGATAAAGCGGCGGCGTGAACAAATTTGCAACCCTTGGCCGTTATCCAGCGCGCATGGTTCGGGCGCTGTTGATCTGTCTTTTGCTTGCGGGATGCGGGGGGCTGTCGTGGGATACGACCCTGGCGAACCATCCGCACGTACGGGATGCCATGCTGGCCAGTGTTCAGCCGGGCAAGACGACTGAAAAGCGTTTCACGCTGCAATGGGGGCAGCCCACCCAGAAGCAGTATGAGGGGGCACAGGTCGCCTATATCTATCGGTCGATGAAAAATGCGCCGGGCTACTATGTGCCGCAATACGGGAACAGCCAGGCCTATGTGGTGGTGTTGTTCCAGTATGGGCTCGCCGTCGGGGCCTATTCGTCGGACACGGAAGGCTGTCGGGCCACTTTTGCCCCCCGTCCACCGGGGCCGGGTTTTGACAACCCGACGACCGTTCATGCGGTGAATTGTGGCGTCATTTACGATGGCAGCAGCGAGTTTCGCCCCTTGGCTGCCGGAATTGCCTGGTTGGCCCGGCACGCGCGCACGGCAATGGGGCAACCGAAGGCGCCCGCGCCGGTTGCACGTTCGACGCCGCCGATGGTGCCTGAGGACAGCTATTCAGGTGGGTCGCTGAAGTAAGTGAGAGTGGAGCTGGCGCGAATGGGCGCGCCCTGTCTGACGCGTTTCCTTACCGGCTTAAGCGGTGTCGCAGGGGGCTGCGTTCCGGGGTGAATGCTTCGCGGCTGAGCAAGGCCGCGCCACAAGTCCTTCGCATGGCTGGACATTCCCTGCCTGCCCTTGGCAATAAGGGGCGTCAGGGAGGACCGGCTCATGGTCGACATTGCAACCCGTGTCTGGAACCACAAGTGGAAGATCGACCCGATCGTCCGCTCGTTGATCGATACCGATTTCTATAAGCTCTTGATGTGCCAGTCGGTGTTCCGCAACAAACCCGACACGCAGGTCACGTTCAGCCTGATCAACCGGACCAAAAGCATCCGCCTTGCCGAACTGGTGGATGAAGGCGAATTGCGCGAGCACCTGGACCATATCCGGTCGCTATCGCTGTCGCGAGGCGAAAGCACATGGCTGCGCGGCAACACGTTTTATGGCAAGCGCCAGATGTTCCGCCCGGATTTCATGGAGTGGTTCGAGAATCTGACCTTGCCGCCCTATCATCTGGAAAAGCGCGACGGACAGTTCGAGCTGACCTTCGAAGGCAACTGGCCCGAGGTCATGCTGTGGGAGATCCCGGCTCTGGCGGTTCTGATGGAACTGCGCGCCCGGGCCGTTCTGAAAGACCTCGGCAAGTTCGAACTGCAGGTGCTCTATGCCCGCGCGATGACGCGGACATGGCAAAAGGTCGAGGCGCTGCGCGAAGTGCCCGACTTGAAGCTTGCCGATTTCGGCACCCGTCGGCGCCACGGTTTTCTTTGGCAGGACTGGTGCGTACAGGCCATGACCGAAGGGCTGGGCGAGGCGTTCATCGGAACGTCCAACTGCCTGATCGCAAAAAACCGAGACCTTGAGGCCATCGGCACCAACGCCCACGAGTTGCCCATGGTCTATGCGGCCTTGGCCGAAACCGACGACCAATTGGCGGATGCGCCTTACCGCGTGCTTGCCGATTGGCACGAAGAACATGACGGCAACCTGCGCATCATCCTGCCCGATACCTATGGCACGGCGCAGTTCCTGAAGAACGCACCCGATTGGCTGGCGGGCTGGACCGGCATCCGCATCGACAGCGGCGATCCCGTGGTTGGCGCCGAAACCGCCATCAACTGGTGGACCGAGCGCGGCGAGGATCCGTCGGAAAAGCTGATCATCTTCTCGGATGGTCTTGATGTCGAAAAGATCACCGAACTGCATGCCAGGTTCGCCGGGCGCGTGCGCGTCAGCTTCGGTTGGGGCACCATGCTGACAAACGATTTCCGCGGGCTTGTGCCAAATGATGGGCTGGCGCCGTTCAGCCTTGTCTGCAAGGCCGTCGAGGCCAATGGTCGGGCCACCGTGAAACTGTCGGACAACCCGCGCAAGGCGATGGGGCCGGCCGATCAGATTGACCGATACAAGCGCGTCTTCGGCGTCGGCGAACAGGAAGAAATGGAAGTGGTGGTCTGACCCCCGGGTCGGGCTAACTGTCTTTTATGCCGAAGCTTGTTGTCCTCTATATCCGTGAATGCCTGCTTGGCTTTGCCATTGCGATTGTCTTTTCGATGGCGCTGGTGGTGCTGAACGTTGCCAATCTGGGGCATCTGGTCAGCACCGTCGAAGGCGGCTGGCTCGCGTTTCTGCTGCTATGCATCTTCAACGGCATTGTTTTCGCGGGCGTCCAATTCGGCATCACCGTGATGCGGATGGCGGACCCGGACGACGAGGATCAGGCCCCGCGCTGAACCTCGATCTTCGCCCGGACCGGCAAGTGATCCGACGCAACCCGCGTGTCGCGGCTATGGATGACCTCGCACGAGACCAGCGTCGTGCCATCCCCCAAGGCAAAACGGTCGAGAGGCGCAACGGGCCGGGCGCTGTGAAAGGTGTTGCCGGGCGAAACGATGTCGAAGCCGGTCAGCGGCTCGAACCCGCGCCGCGGTGACCATTCGTTGAAATCCCCGAGAAGGACCGTTGGCCTGTCCGGCAAACTGTCGAGATACGCGCGAATGGTGGCCAATTGCGCGCGTCGGTATCGGCGGAGGAAACCCAGATGCGTGGCGACCACGCGAAAAGCGGTGTCGTCGCGTTGCAGATCGATCACCAGCGCACCGCGCGGTTCGATGCCCGGCAAATGCAGACCATGCGTGTCCTCGATGGTGGTGCGGTCGTCCACCAACAGCGCGTTTCCATGCCACCCGATAGACGGCTCGAACCCGCCCGCCTCGACCGGGCGCAGCCGTGTCTCGCTTTCGATGATGTCGGGGCGCAATGCGGCGGGGCGATGCCCCAGGCGGCGGTCAGCTTCCTGCAATGCGACGATCGGAGCGTCGAGCGCATCGATGACCCGCGCGATCCGGTGCGGATCCCGGCGCCGGTCAAGACCGACGCATTTCCGGATGTTCCAAGTCGCAAGCGTCAGCCGCACGGCTCTCCCTTTCGGATCGGGTGGCAATCAAGCAGTATCATGACCATGCGCTATGCTCGAATCCCCCGGGTCACCTGCGTGATCTGGATCATCCTGCTGACCGCCGCCGTCGTGGCCTTGTCGATGGGCCGGTGGTCGGTGCTGTTCGTGAGCCTTGCCGCCTTCTTCCTGACGACCTTGCCATTCCTGTTCTCGGACCGGTTCCACATCGAGTTGCCGAACGCGTTCGTCGGTGCGCTGTCGATCTTTGTCTTCTCGACGCTGTTTCTGGGCGAGGTCTTCGACTTCTATGAGCGGTTCTGGTGGTGGGACGTTGTGTTGCACGGGTTCTCGGCGATGGGGTTCGGGATCATCGGCTTCCTCTTCGTCTTCTACCTGTTCCAGGGCGACCGCTATGCCGCCCCGCCTTGGGCGCTGGCGCTGATCTCGTTCTGCTTCGCGCTGGCGATCGGCACATTGTGGGAGATCTTCGAGTTCGCCATGGACCAGCTTTTCGGGATGAACATGCAGAAGAGCGGGCTCATCGACACGATGTGGGACCTGATCGTCGATACGGTCGGTGCCTTCATCGGCGCTGCGACGGGCTTCCTGTGGCTGAAAGGGCGGCATACGACCCTCAGTTCGTTGATCGATGAATTCGTCGAAGGGAACCGTGGGTTCTATCGCCGCCTGCGTGACCGGATATCGCGCGACAAGTGAAGTGGCGGGACCGCCGCGACCGTAGGGGCATCTGAATTCCCGAGGACCTGTATACACAGGTGGGCGCCAGGTAACCGGACCACGATCCGGACAGAGCCAGCTCCCTCGGAATTGCTTAAGGCCACCGGAATTTGTCCCCGGCACGGGAAGGGCAGTGCCCGCCACCCATGGCAAATAGGGACCGAAGCCCGCGCGGGCAAGTCCGAATTGCAACAAAAGCTCACGGTTTGTCACAGACGATCACGCGGGGGGTGTGGATTGCTCTCAATCCTGTGAACATGCTGTAATTATTGTGTTTTTTCGCGGAATGCACAGAGGGATGTGCGGAAATATGCGTTAACTCCCACC
>JAJDUZ010000047.1 GCA_022826385.1 Silicimonas sp. | reverse complement strand
GTCCCGCATCATCATTCGCGCTCCTGCCCTTTGCCTCTGAAAGCGCGCCGCCGACCGATTCGTCCGGTCGTTGACAGACACACGCCAACTACAGAAAAAGCTCGCAAAAATCGCCGATGTCAACAAATTGGGCTACACCCCGTGCAGGAAGACCATCCCAATTTTCGTGGCCCGGATTTGGACTGGAACGGCGAAGTGCCGGTCGCGCGGGCGTTCGACGATCCCTATTTCTCGCTGTCTGACGGGTTGGCCGAGACGGGCCACGTGTTCCTTGCCGGAAATGGTTTGCCCGAGCGGTTTCGGGACGGGTTTCACATTGCCGAACTTGGCTTCGGCACCGGGCTGAACGCGCTGGCGGCCTTGGCGCTTTGGCGCAACAGCGGTGCGCCGGGGCGGCTCTGTTTCACCTCGTTCGAGCGGTTTCCGATGGCGGTTGAGGATATGCGCCGGGCCTTGGCGGTGTTTCCCGAGATGTCGGACCTTGCAGGCCCCTTGCTGACGGCCGGGGGGCGTTCGTTCGCGGTGCCGGATTTCGAGCTGACGGTGGTCGTGGGCGATGCGCGCGAGACGGTGCCGCTCTGGAAGGGGCGGGCCGATGCGTGGTTCCTCGATGGGTTTGCGCCCGCGCGGAACCCCGAACTTTGGGAGCCGGACTTGCTGGCCGCGGTCGCGCGGCACACGGCGCCCGGTGGGACGGCCGCGACCTATAGTGCGGCGGGCGCGGTGCGTCGAAGCTTGGGCGCGGCGGGCTTCACAGTCGAGCGAGTGCCGGGCTTCGGGCGCAAACGCCATATGACCGTGGCGCGGCTTACATGAGCGCGCGGGGCAACAGGACCGGCATCCTCCTGATGATTGCGACGACGATGGTGTTCGCGACGCAGGACGGGATCTCCAGCCATTTGGCCAGTGAATACAACACCTTCATGGTGGTGATGATCCGCTATTGGTTCTTTGCGGCCTTCGTGATCGCGGTTGCTGCGCGTCGTCCCGGCGGTATTCGGGCCACGGCACGCACCCCGCAACTGGGACTGCAGATCGGGCGGGGGCTTTTGCTGGCGTTGGAGATCTGCACTGCTGTTGTCGGCTTTACCCTTATCGGTTTGGTCGAAAGCCACGCGATCTTCGCCTCGTACCCTTTGATGATCACCGCACTTGCTGGCCCGCTTCTGGGCGAGCGTGTCGGATGGCGGCGCTGGTTGGCGGTCATGGCAGGCTTCGTGGGCATGTTGATCATCCTTGAACCCGGTCGTGGCGCGTTCGATCCGCTGGCGCTGATCCCGGTCGCCTCGGCGGTGCTCTTCGCGCTTTATGGCCTTGCCACGCGGTATGCCTCGCGGCGTGACAGCACCGCGACCTCGTTCTTCTGGACCGGTGTTGCAGGTGCGGCCGTCATGACGGTGGTCGGCATTCCGGCATGGGAGCCGATGCGCCCGCCGGACTGGGGTTGGATGCTGGCGCTCTGCTCGACCGGGGTGCTGGGGCATTGGCTTCTGATCAAGTGCTATGAACTGGCCGAGGCAAGCGTGGTGCAGCCCTTTGCCTTCTTTCACCAGATCTTCGCGGCTCTGGTCGGGCTCTTCGTTTTTGCCGAAGCGCTGCGGGCGAATGTGCTGTTGGGGGCCGCGATCATTCTGGGGGCCGGGCTCTTCGCGCTTTGGCGTGCGGCGCAAGCGGCCTCGGACGACGAGCAATGATTGCATGAGCGCGAAGCGCGTCTATGATGCCCGTCGGACTACGGGGTCAAATGACATGGGGCATTTGTGGACGCGCTGGCTGGCGGCGCTGGTTTTCTTTCTCTCGGGAACAGCGGTTCTGGCGCAGGATCTGACACTTGTCACGGTCACGCGTACGCCTTTTTCGCAGGTGGAGGATGGCGAGGATGTCGGCTTCTCGCTTGAGCTTTGGGCCGAGATCGCGTCGCGGCTGGGCGAGACCTATACCATCAACCGGGTCGATGGGTTTGGCGAGATGCTGTCTGCGGTCGAAACTGGAGACGCGGATATCGCAGCGGCCAATATCTCGATCACGGCAGATCGCGAGGCGCTGTTCGATTTCAGTCAGCCGATCTTTTCGTCCGGCCTGAGGGTCATGGTCCCGTTGGGCGATACCAGCAGCTCACTCATGACCGCCATCTGGAACCGCGATTTCCTCTTTGCCCTTCTGGCCGCCTTCGGCCTGCTGTTCGGCGGTGGTCTGCTGATGTGGTGGTTCGAGCAGCGCGAGGACGGGCAGGAGTATTTCCGTGGCTCGGCCAGTGAAAAGGCCTTTCCGGCCTTCTGGTGGGCGTTGAACCTTGTCGTGAATGGTGGGTTCGAGGAACGCGTCCCGCGCTCGCCCATGGGGCGGCTCTTTGCAACGATGCTGGTTCTGTCTTCGCTTTTCATCGTGTCGATCTTCGTGGCGAACATCACGGCGGCCATGACGGTGAACGCCATCCAATCTTCGGTCCAATCGGTGAACGATCTGTATGGCAAGCGTGTCGGCACAACCAGCGGGTCCACGGCCGCGCAGTTCCTAGACGGGCGTGATCTGGCATATTCCGGCTTCGATGACCTCGACAGTTTGCTTGCCGCATTCGAAGAGGGACAGGTCGAGGCGGTTGTCTTCGATTCCCCGATCTTGTCGTATTACGTGAACACCGCCGGAAGTGGCCGGGCCGAACTGGTTGGGCCGGCGTTCCTGCGCGAGAATTATGGGTTTGCCTTGCCCTCGGGCAGTGATTTGCGTGAACCGATCAACCGCATCCTTTTGCGGATGCGGGAAGACGGGACCTATGACAGGATTTATCGCAAATGGTTCGGGGTCGACGCCCAGCAGTAATCGCGGCGTCAGCCGGCCTTGTTCAGATCCGACACCAGCGCATCGATATTGCCACCACGCTTGTCGAGCATGGCACCGATTTCGGCGCGTTCCGACTTGAGAAGGCTGATACCTTCGATAAGCAAGTCAAAAAACTTGCTTGAGCCCGAGCGATCCGAAACCATGAAGCTGACGGCAAACGGCGACTGACCGGGGATCTTCGCGACGGCCGAAACCTCCTGGAAGGATTTGACGGCGCGTGAGCCGGTGACTTCGACCTTGCCACCGGCGAAATCGCGGAAGCGCTTGCCATACTTGCGCGACATGTAAGCGGCGAAGGCGTTGGTGAAATCGCTCAACTGCTTTTTCGAGGCGCTGCGGGCCGGTGGGCCAAGCGCCGAGCGGGCAATGGTCGGCACGTCTGCATATTTGCGGAAGATACCTTCGAAGGTCCGATAAAGACTGCTGCCCGACTGACCAGAGTTGATGGCCCGGTTGATCTCGCTCACCGCCTGCCCGATCAATTGCTGGGCTTGACCGGCCGACAGGGCAAACGCCTGCGGCGCGGCTGCGACAAGGGCGAGGGCCGCGGTTCCGGCCAGCATTTTGCGACGTGTAAAATCAGAATTCATCATAGAGACCTTCATAGACCTCTTCATAGAGGTTCTCATAGGGATCGAATGCGTTTTCGGCGGAAGTCTGCCCCGAGAGTGCGAACCGGCGACTTTCCAGATAAAACAGGCGCAACTGCGCATAACTGTCCGCGCTGTCATACAGAATGCCGTCAACGGTATCGGCCAGCTCGAAGCGCGAGTTCAAAACCGACGGGAACGATGTTGCAGCGGCAATATCAGGGCCTTCGTCGAAAACCGTCCCCAGCGGGTTGGCGATCAGGTCGACCACCAGCCCCACCGCATCACGTTCCGTTGACGGCCCGAACAGGGGCAATTCCAGATAGGCGCCTTCCCGCGTGCCCCAAACGGCCAAGGTGTCGGCAAAGCCGGTGTCCCGCTCTTCAATCCCGAAAGACCCGCTGGCCGGGTCGAACAGCCCGAACACACCAAGTGTCGTGTTCAGCAGAAAGCGGACCAGATTGTGCCCGGCATCCTCGACATTGCCTTGCAAAAAGTCGTTGGCCACGTTCCGCGGACCGGACAGGTTCGCTGACGCGTTGCTTAAGCTTTGGCGCACCGGTTTCGGGACGGCATTGCCATAAACCTGGCTGACCGGGCGGAAAAACACCCGGTCTGTCGCCTTGTTCGAGGCGTGCACGACACGGTTCAATGACTCGTACGGATCATTGATCTCGCCGGGCTCGTTCGGCGCGGAACAGGCCGCCAGCAGCACAAGGCTGGCAAAAGCTCCGATTCTGACATCTCGCGACAGCTGCACAATCTGACCCATATCACTGCGTCTGTGCTTCACATAGGTCGAACAGGCCAGAATTGACAGGTGTCGTGAAGCAAGCGTGAACGGATTTGCAAAAGAGTGTTGCGCCCGTGATGCTCGCGCTCAATATGCCAGCAAAACCACAACGGAGGGTCGATATGGCGACTGTCGAGGAAAAACTGGCCGAAATGGGCATTGAAATGGTCGAAACACCGGCCCCGCAGGCGAATTACGTGCCTTATGTCGTAAGTGGCACAACGGTTTACGTCTCGGGACAGATCTCGCAGACACCGGCGGGTCTTATCACCGGCAAGCTTGGTGTCGATATGAGCGTGGAAGATGGGGCGAAGGCGGCGCAGACCTGCGCAGTTTCCCTGCTTTTGCAGGTGAAAGCCGCGTGTGGTGGCGACCTCTCTCGTCTGAAGCGGGTCGTGAAACTGACCGGGTTCGTGAACTCGACCGGCGATTTCACCCAGCAACCGCAGGTCATCAATGGGGCATCCGATTTGCTGGTCGCGGCTCTTGGCGATGCCGGGCGTCACGCCCGTTCTGCTGTCAGCGCCGCGTCCTTGCCCTTGGGTGTTGCCGTCGAGGTCGAGGGTATCTTCGAAATTGAATGACGTGGCGCTGCCAAAGGCGTTTCTGTCGCGACCGATCGCGCATCGCGGCCTACACGATCTGTCGAAGGGAAGTGCCGAAAACTCGCGGGCCGCGATCAAAGCGGCCATCGCGCATGGGTTCGGGATCGAGATTGACCTGCAATTGGCCGCAGATGGCGCTGCCATGGTCTTTCACGACTATGCACTGGACCGCCTGACGGGCGAGACGGGTTCGCTGAAAGAACGGACCCGCAGTGAACTTTCGCGGGTCCGTTTGCGCGGGACGGATGAAACGGTGCCGGACCTGCCCGAAGTGCTGGCACTTGTCGCCGGGCGGGTGCCGCTGCTGATTGAGCTGAAAGATCAGGACGGGGCGCTTGGTGAAAACATCGGTGCGCTGGAAGCTGCGGTCACGGAGGACCTTGCCGGGTACAAGGGTCCGGTGGCCGTGATGTCGTTCAACCCGCACAGCACGGCCGCCATGATGGCCCTTGCACCTGATTTGCCGCGCGGACTTGTGACCGACAGTTTCACCAAGGGCGATTGGACCCCGCAGCCCCAACGTGCGGACGCGCTTGACCGGATCGAGGATTTTGACCGTGTGGGCGCCTGCTTCATCAGCCACAACCGCCGGTTCCTTGATATGCCGGCCGTCGCTGATCTGAAGGCGCGCGATGTGCCCATCCTCTGCTGGACCGTTAGATCGCCCGCAGAAGAGGCAGCCGCACGGCGCGTGGCGGACAATATCACCTTCGAAGGGTATTTCCCGGACGCAAGCGCTTGAAACCTGCGCGGCGCGAGGCAACTTGAACCCGGTGACACAAACCGACGCACACGACAGCGGGCTGGAAATCTCGGCCCTGTCGTCCCTTTCGGCCATTTCTGCCGAAGACTGGGACGCTTGCGCGTGCCCGGAAGTCGCAGATGGCGGGCCTCCCATAGACCCGTTTACGACCCATCGCTTCCTGCTGGCGCTTGAAACCAGCGGTTCGGTCGGGACCGGCACGGGGTGGGAGCCGCGATACCTTGTGGTTCGCGACGGTGACGCGGTGATCGCGGTCGCGCCGCTCTATGCCAAGGGGCACAGCCAGGGCGAGTATATCTTCGACCACAACTGGGCCCATGCGTGGGAACGTGCGGGCGGGCGCTATTATCCGAAGCTGCAGATTGCCGTGCCGTTTACACCCGCGACCGGACGGCGGTTTCTGGTGAAGCCCGGTCACGAGGCCGAGGGCACCGAAGCCCTGATTCACGGCGCTCTGCAACTGGCGAAAAGCAACGGCCTGTCTTCCGTCCATGCCACGTTCTGCACGGCAGACGAGGCCGAGCGTGGCCGTCAGATCGGACTTCTGCACCGGGTGACGCAGCAATATCACTGGAAGAATGCGGACTATGCGGATTTCAATGGCTTCCTTGCGGACCTGTCATCGCGCAAACGCAAAACCATCCGGAAAGAACGCCGCACGGCGCAAGCCTTTGGCGGCGAGATCGTTGCCCTGACCGGGGAGGCCATTGAGCCCCAGCATTGGGATGCGTTCTGGACCTTCTATCAGGACACCGGCGCCCGGAAGTGGGGCACGCCTTATCTGACACGCAAGTTCTTCGATGCGGCGCAAGAAACCCTGCGGGACGATATGCTGCTGGTTCTGGCGCTGCGCGAGGGTGAACCGGTTGCGGGCGCACTGAACTTCATCGGGCGCGAGACGCTGTACGGACGCTACTGGGGTGCCATCGAACACCACGACTGCCTGCATTTCGAGCTGTGCTATTATCAGGCCATCGACCACGCGATTGCCCACGGCATGGGCGCGGTCGAAGCGGGGGCGCAAGGCGATCACAAACTGGCGCGCGGGTATCTGCCGGTGGAAATTCATTCGCTGCACTGGATGGCGGATGCCGGGTTTTCGCAGGCCGTGGAAGACTATCTGGAGGCGGAACGCCGGGCCGTGGGCGAGGATATCGAAATCCTCACCAGCTATGGCCCGTTTCGCAAGATCACGGAGGAACCGGAGTGAGTGAAAAACTTGAAGGCGCGGCGCGCGAGACTGCCCTGTCAGACCTTGGCGGGCGCGGTTGGGCCCTGGTCGAGGGGCGCGATGCAATCCAGAAGACGTTCAAATTCAAAAGCTTCGTGGAGGCTTGGGGCTGGATGAGCCGGATGGCGATCGAGGCCGAAAAGCTGGATCACCATCCCGAATGGTTCAACGTCTATAGCCGTGTCGAGGTGACCCTGACGACCCATGATGTCAGCGGATTGTCGACATTGGACGTGGCCTTGGCCGCCAAGATGGACGCCTGAGTTCTGACGTTGCCGATACCCTGACGCTGCCGTTCTGAAAGCCTCATCTCTCCCACCTTGAACGTATGGGGTGGGGGTCGTCTCAGACCAGCTCCAACATCGTCTCGCCCGCGGTCAGGTTGCAGACGCCGTGGTCTTCCTCGAATTGCAGCGCCGTGACCACGCCGTCTTCCACCAGCATCGCGCAGCGTGTTGTCCGATCCTTGAAGCCCAAGGCGGGCACGCTGAAGTTCAGGCCAAGCGCCTTGGTCAACTCGGAATCCCAATCCGCCAGCATCAGGATGCCCGCGTCATGCGCGCCCGAGCTTTCGCCCCAATGGTTCATCACCCGCACGTCGTTCACGGCAACACAGATGATCTCGTCGATCCCTTTCTCGCGAAGCGCATCCGCCGTGCGAATGAAGCTGGGCAAATGCGCGCTGGAGCAAATGCCGGTATAGGCGCCGGGCAGGCCAAAGATGACGGCACGTTTGTCCGCGATGCGCTCGGCAATGTCGATTTGCGAAATGTCGTCGCCCAACTGGTTGATGAGTTTCACCGAAGGGATCTTGTCGCCGACTGCCACGGTCATAAGGTGCGCTCCTGAAATTGCGTTTGCCTGATGGGCGATATAACCCATGAACGTCCGGGAACCAGAGCGGAATGACATGACTGATACCCTGATCATTGGCGGCGGACAGGCCGCGATGTCGCTGGCCGAGAAACTGCGTGCGCTGGGAGAGACCGGTGCGGTCACGATCCTTGGCGATGAACCCGTTCCCCCTTATGAGCGTCCGCCTTTGTCGAAGGGCTATCTGCTGGGCGAGCAAACGCGCGAGCGGTTGTTCCTGCGGCCCGAGGCGATTTATGCCGAAAAGGATATCTCGCTGCGGCTGGGCACGCGGGTCACCGCGATCGACACCGCTGCCCGCATCGTGACGGCGGGCGATCGGGTGTTGCCGTTTGACCGGCTGGCGCTGGTCACAGGCTCGACCCCGATCCGGCTGCCGGGCCCGATCGGAGGCTCACTGGGCGGGGTCCACACGGTGCGCACGCTGGCCGATATCGATGCGATGGTGTCGCGGTTCACGGCCGGCGCGCGCGTGCTGGTCGTGGGCGGCGGTTATATCGGGCTGGAAGCGGCAGCGGTGGCCTCGAAACTCGGCTTGTCGGTGACGCTGGTCGAGCAGGCCGAGCGTATTCTTGGCCGCGTGGCCGCCGTCGAAACCGCGGATGTCGTCCGCGAGGCGCACCGGGCGCATGGCGTCGATCTGAAGGAAGGCGTGGGGCTCGAGCGGCTCGAGGGTGACGGAGATGTCGAACGGGCGGTGCTCAGCGATGGCACGTTGATTGATGTGGATTTCGTCATTGTCGGCATTGGCATCCGGCCCGAAACGGTCCTTGCCGAAGCGGCGGGCGTGACCTGTGACAACGGTATTGCGGTCAACGAGTTTGGCGAAACCTCGGTTCCCGGCATCTGGGCGGCGGGCGATTGCGCGTCCTTCCCCTATCAGGGGCGGCGGCTGCGGCTGGAATCGGTGCAGAACGCGATTGATCAGGCTGAAAACGTCGCGATCAACATGATGGGCGGGCAGACGCCCTATGCCCCGGTGCCGTGGTTCTGGTCGGATCAATACGATCTCAAATTGCAGATTGCGGGGCTCAATACCGGGTATGACCGGGTGGTAAAGCGCGGCGGGGGCGACGGTGTCAGCCACTGGTACTTTGCAGGCGACAGGTTCCTTGCGGTGGACGCGATCAATGCGGCCCGCGACTATATGGTTGGCAAGCGGTTGCTGGAAGCCGGGAAGTCGGTCGACGCGGACGCCATTGCCGATCCCGAGACTGACCTGAAAGCGCTGCTTCGGGCATGAGGATCATCGGCGGCCGGTTCAAGGGGCTTGGCCTGACCTCGGTCGGCAAAGGGGATGCCGCAGCGCATCTGAGGCCCACGACGGACCGGGTGCGCGAAAGCCTTTTCAGCATGTTGAACGGTGGCCGGTTCGGTGATCCCGTCGAAGATGCCGTGGTGCTGGATCTGTTCGCCGGAACCGGCGCGCTTGGGCTCGAGGCCCTGTCTCGCGGCGCGCGGCACGTGACATTCGTCGAAAACGGTCGCACGGGTCAGACGCTGCTTCGCGCCAATATCGAAAAGACCGGCGCATCTGGCGAGACGCACGTTCTCCGCCAGGATGCGACCCGGCTGGGGCAGTGTGACGGCGAACCGGCAACGCTGGTGTTTCTTGATCCGCCCTATGGCTCGCCGCTGGGGGAGAAGGCATTGAGGTCGGCGCAAAGCGGGGGCTGGCTTGCCGAGGCTGCGCTGATCGTGTGGGAGGATGACGGCGAACAGCTTCCGCCCGAGGGGTTTCAGCGCCTTGACGCGCGGCGGTTCGGCCAAACCTGGCTGACGTTTTTGCAAGTGACGGACAAGGTTCGCGCGATCTGCTAGACTATCGGCATGACGATCCTGTCCTTGCCCTTCTGGTCGCTGCCCGCGGCCACGCCAGCGCCCAGCGATGCGCCTCCGAAACCCGATTGGCCTTTGATGTGCGATGTCGCGTCATTCCGTGCCGGAGTGCCCGAGGCGTTGATCCACTGGCGCCGGGCGCGGGGCGAGGCGCAACCGGCGCCTTCGGACCCGGACCTGCGTCAGAACTCGTTATAGGACCGTTCCCACTCCTCGCGCATCTTCTCGCCGATGAAGCAATCATACCCGTCGGTGCGCCAGCCTGACCGTGCGACGGGCGTCAGCACTTCCGGCGGCCCGACCAGTTCCAGCACGATCTTGCGCCGCACCGCCAACGGGAATTCTTCCCATTCCGTGACCGGGATGACGAAGGCCCCCGGCCCGCCGATCACGCAGGCTTCGTAATAAAGATCGAGATCGGAGAGCGACCAGAACGTGTTGCCGTCTTGTGTCATCAAGGGCAGGCCATTGATGACAAACCCTTTTTCGATGGCGCTGTCGCGCGCCATTTCGACCGGCCCGCCTTGGTTGTTGGGCCCGTCGCCCGAGATGTCGATGACGCGGCGCAACCCCTCGAAGCCGTTGGTTTCCATATCCGCCATCGCGAACTTGATGGCGCCGGTGATCGATGTGCGCCGCATCCCGAACGAGAAGTCGGCGGTCAGCCGTTCCGAGATCTCGACCGCAGCCTCGCGACTGTCGACCAGCGTCCAAGGAATGATCACCCGGTTCGAGCCGGAACCCGCCCATTCGACATAAGTCAAAGCGATCCGCCCGGTGAACCCGTTCAGAATGGCCCCCACAACTTCGTCCGAGGCAATCGCCTCGGCATAGCCCCGGCGCTGCAGTTCAAGCTCGCTTGGCCCCATCGAGCGCGAGACATCGACCATCAGCGCAAGCTCGACATCGACCTCGGTCGCGCGGACCGGGGCGGCAAGGAAAAGGGCCAGTATGACCAGAATGCGCATGACGCAAGGATGGCACAGAATTGCTGTCGGTCCAGACAGAACTTGCCTGACCCACCCCTTGTTGCCTAAGATTCAGGCGGGGGAGAGCAGAAAGGGCAGGCACATGCTCGGTAAACACTTCCTACTCGGCGGTTTGGCGACCGCCCTTCTGGCGTGGCGCATGGTGGATCCGAAAGGGTCCTATGCGACGCTTTACGACGCATCGCACTATTTGACGGATTCAGTGGCGGGCTATGAAGTGCTGACGCGCTTCATCAGTCTGGTTCTGGTCGATCAGTTCAACGGTCTGATGCTGGGCGTGGCCGTGACGGCGTTTCTCTATATGGGCCTCAGCGGTCTGCGGCGCGCCGCCAGCTGGCCGCTGCGCTATCGCGAACGAACGCGTGTGCCATTGACCCGCTATGCCGTGCCCAGACGGCGACGCATGGCCTGAACCGGCAGTCCCAGCGTCCGAGCGCTTCGCGACTAGGAGCGAAGGTCTGCTTTGAGCCCGAACTTCCAAATGCCGCACCTCGTACAAGTGACGCCGAAGCGCCGTTAGCGGACATTGGAGGCAGTGAGGACCTCGAAACGACCGCGGGGCAAATGGCCAACGCATTGTGTGAACTTTGAGATCGGTGGTGCAAAACCTTTTACTAAATTTGCCAGTCGGTTTTCTTCGCTTAGCTGTGCTCTCTCTTTTCCGTAACCGCAAACGCCGCGCCCGCTAGGATTAGCGGCGCGGCGAATAAGAACGCGGTCGTAAGCGGCAGTTTGAAAATGAATAGGTCTGCGAAGATCGGCCAGATCAAGGCGATGTATTCAAAAGGTGCGAGCCGGGAGGCTTCAGCGTAACGGAACGAAAGCGTCAAGGCGATGTGGCCAAACCCACCGAACAGTCCTGAACAAATGAGCAGGACTGTCGTGTTTGTGTCCGGCAAGACCCATCCCCATGGCACCGTAAAGAGCGCTCCCACCATAGACGCGACAACGAAGTACATCGCGATTGCGCCGGGGCTTTCTGTGCGGTTCAGGCTGCGCACCATGATAAGTGCAAGTGCGGACAGCACGGCCGAAACAAGGGCAAGGCCAATCCCAAATAGACGCTTTTCCCCCGTGTTGCCGCCGCCGAGGTCCGGCCAGACCAGGACCAGTACTCCAACAAAGCCGATCAAGACACCGCCGACACGCCAGGGGGTCAGACGTTCAGATAAAATGACGACCGCTCCGATGGCCATGAGCATTGGCGAGAGTTGTGCGATCAGGAGAGCTTCAGCCAGGCTCAGATATGCTAGCGCCCCAAAGGAGGCGAACAACGCTAACGCCCCGAAACTCGAACGGAGCAGATGTTCGAACGGTCGCTTGGTTGCCAAACCGTTGGGAAATTCACCTCGCCACCACAAGAACAGGATCAATGGAATGATGGCAAAGAACGACCGAAAGAAGACGACCTCTCCCAACGGGACATTTGTTCCGGCAGCTTTCACGCATACGAACATGCCCGCAGACAAGAGCCCGGAAAGGATGCGCAAGCTTATTCCGAGAGACGGACAGTCTGCGCCACTCATTGGTGTTCGCTTCGCTCCGCAACCGAATCTCGCAAGGCATCCCCCGCAAGGTTGATCGCCAGCACACTGACAACTACAGCCAGTCCCGGCCAGATCATCTGGAGCGGCGTTGATCGCATATGGATACGGGCGTCCAGCAGCATGGCTCCCCATTCCGGTGTAGGGGGCTGCACACCGAAGCCAAGGAAGCTGAGGGTCGAGATACCGATGATGGCTCGGGCGAACATACCCGTCCAGACGACGGTGAGAGACGGCACAAGGGATGGCAGATAGTGCCATCGGGCGATGGCCAAGGGCGAAAGACCCGCCAGTTTTGCTTGGATTACATAGCCTCTGGATTGCAGCGAAAGACCAATACCACGGGCTACCCGGGCATAGCGCATCCAGCCCGTGACGCTCAGAGCGAAGATCAAGCTCCACATTCCAGCGCCCATCAAACCCGCAATAACCACGGCGGCGACGAGTTCGGGAAATGCGAGGAAACTGTCGGTGGTTCGCATAATCAACCAGTCGGCGATCTTCCCGCCAAGGGGTGCGAGCAGACCAACGACTGTGCCGATGACCAGAGCGATAAAGGAGATCAGGAACGCCAGCCCCAACGAGTACCGCGCCCCGTGCAGCAGTCGCGAAAGGATGTCGCGACCAAGCGCATCGGTGCCCAAAAAGAATTCACTGCTTGGTGGTGAAAGCCGTTTGGGGATGTTGATGGCCGCCGGATCATATGGGGCGAAGAAAGGCCCGACGATGGCCAACAGGAATATGGCGACGGCCAAATAGGTGACACTACGCATCGTGTTCTCCGATCCGGGGGTCGATACGCTTGTAGATCAGATCGATGATGAGATTGACGGTTACGAATACGAGGGCGACGAGAACCACAACTGCCTGTACGTGGGGAAAATCCCTGGCGACGATGGCCGACGTCAAGAACGTGCCCAAGCCCGGGCGTCCGAAAATGACTTCGACCACGACAAGCCCTTCAAGCAGGAACGCCAGTTCCAACCCAACGACCGTCACGACCGGGACGGCAGCATGGGGAGCGATGTGGTCTCGGCCAATGGCCCTGACGGGAACACCTCGTCGCCGGATTGCCGGAAGGAAAGGTTGGTCTCGGGCCTCCAGGATGCCGGATCGAATGATACGGGTTAGCGACGCCGCAATACCGAACCCAAGGGTCATCGCCGGTAGGATGGAATGCACGGGTGTTCGGGCTCCCATCGCTGGTAGCCAATTCAGTTGGACCGCAAATAGAAGAATGAGCAGCAGCCCAAGCCAGAAGGCCGGAATGGCGGTGCCCATCGATGCTGTGGCAACCGCAAGGCGGTCGAGCATCCCGCCAGGGTTCTTGGTGGCGATGATGGCAAGCGGCAGCGAGATGGCCAAACCAATCGCCAAAGCCATCACAGCCAGCGGAAAGGTATAAGTGATTGCAACCCAAAGATCAGGTCCGACCGGGCGACCTGTCACGGAAGAGTAGCCGAAGTCGAGCACCAGAAGGGGGGCGATCCAATCCACAAACGCCGACCAGAAGCTTGTGTTCAGACCGACCTCTTCACGCACCTGATCAATGACATCCTCGGTCAAAAGGGCGTCGAAGCGGGCCATTGCAATCGCCTGAGCAGGATCACCCGGCGCGTTCCAGAGAAGAGCGAAGGTAATGATCGCCGTCCCCGACAAAACCACGATGGCGCGAAGGATCAGGCCCGCGACGGTTCCGATCATCCGACGGCCTCCAAAGCACCGAGGGCAATGGCGGCATCCCTCAGCGTCTTGCAGTAGTCAGACTTCGGAGCCACTGCGAAACTCTCAGGCGTAGCGACCTCTTCAATCCGACCAGACTTCAGAACGGCGATCTCGTCGGCATGGGCGACCGCGTAGCCAAGATCATGCGTCACAATTAGTGCGGCGAAACCTTCTTCCCGCTGCAGGTCTGCAATCAGCCTCGCTGTGTGCTTCTGGGTGACAGCATCTAAGGCCGACAGCGGCTCATCGAATAGAACCAAAGGTGGTGTTGCGATGAGGGCTCGGAGAATACCGACCCTCTGAGCCTGGCCTATAGAGACTTCGCTGGGGCGTCTGTTAAGTAGCTGTTGTGGGAGTTCGAGACCCGTGCAGAGCCGTTCGATCCTTTCAGTTGGGACTGTGGCTCTTTGCCCGACTATTGGCTCAAGAACGGATCGGAGAAGGGGATGCGCCGGGTTGAAAGCGGACCGGGGTTCTTGCATCACAAGCGAGGGACGACAGGTCGAAACTTCAGCACCGTTCCAGGTGATGGTTCCCTTCGAAGGACGCAACAGACCGAGGATCGTGGCGATCAACGTCGATTTCCCAGCCCCGCTTTCCCCCACGACCGCCAAGGTGTTGCCGGGCGACAAGGACAAGGAGATGTCTTCCAGCGCCACGACGTTACCTCGTTTGGCGGAGACCTGATCCAGCCTCAGCATGGAAGTGCCATCCAGTTCCGATGTGCAGAGAGGGATTGGGCAGCAGACGTCTGCGGACGCTCCAGTATGTCCTGTGTTGAGGCCCGCTCGACAATCTCGCCGTCCTGCATGACCATCAGCGTTGATACACGTCGAGCGGCAAGGCCAAGATCGTGGGTGATCAGCATCATAGCGGTGTCGCGGTCCTGAAGATGCCGGTCGAGCAGGTCCATCGTTGCCGCCGCGACGACCGGGTCCAAGGCGGACGTGGGTTCGTCCAGGACAATCAGGTCCGGCGAGCCGATCAAGGCCATGGCGATCACGAACCGTTGTTGCATCCCCCGGCTCCAACCCCAGGGACGTTTCTTCAGGTCGCCGCCTGCGATTTTTAGAGCTTCAAAGAGCATCGGCTGGTCCGCCGTCCCAGTGTGCAGTCCAAGTGCCTTCTCCGCCTCTTGCCAGTGGAAGGCCATACTGCGAAGGGGGTCGAGGGCTTCATCGGGGCTTTGCGGGACATGTGCGACTGAACGGCCCTGTGTCCGCAATTCGTCAACCAGTGCGTGACCCAATGTTGATTTGCCGGACCCTGAAGCGCCGACAAGCCCGATGCGGGCACCGAGCTCAATCTCAAGGGACGTCGGATGAAGAATGGTCCGGCCTGAGCGCGCTGCACTCAGGCCGGAGACGTGCAGCGTCATTCGGCGAATTTCGTCTCGTGTGTGATCCAGTAAGTCTCTGTTGGATGCACAGCATAGCCTGTCAATCCAGCTTTAGCGACGTTGGTCTGAGCGACATGGAACACTGGGATCATGGCAGCTTCGGCAGCGATGATTTCTTGGACTTCATCATAGATCACTTCTCGCTTCTCCTGTTCGAAGGTCAAGCGGCCATCATCCAAGAGCTTATCGAGATCAGCGTTCGCATATCCGCCCGAATTCGAGCCGCCATCCGATTTCAGAAGCGTTTCCAGCACAGCACCCGGATCGCCTTGCGGCGTTGTCACCCAAGCCTGAAGGAACATATCCGCCTCACCGGCGGCGATCAGGTCGTTGCTGGCACCCCATTCCCCGACCTTCACATTCGCCGTGACGCCGATAGACGCCAAGAACGCTTGGGTCAGTTCCGCCGTTGGAGGCAGAGCAGCACGGGATGAATAAGTCACGATGTCGATCTCCAAGGGCTCGCCGTCCAGCATCCAACGACCGTCTTCTTTGACGGCACCGGCTTCGGCCAGAAGCTCTTCTGCTTTGGCGGGGTCGTATGGAACGGAGATGTCTGCTGCCCAACCTTTCCCTTCAGGAAAGACTGTTTCGGCGGGAACACCACCCACTCCGGACAGAACCGCATCTACCACGCCTTGGCGGTCAATCGCCATGGAAACAGCCTGGCGGATCAACGGGTTTGCCATTGGGCCGCTCTTTGCGTTCACGGTGTAGAAGTAAAGTCTGGCCGTGGGAGCCGCGAAGCCCAAAGCTCCGGTTTCTTGAATGCGTGCAAAATCGGTCTCGGGGTAGTTGATGACCATATCAACTTCACCCGCCTCAAAGGCCAGGGCCGCAGAGGCCGGATCACCGGCGACAACAACCCGAACCTCTTCCAGACCGGGGGTGCCGAGGCGATAGTCGAGGTTGGCTTCGACACGGTAAAGCTGCTCAGGAACCGCTTCCTTGAATACAAACGGCCCCGTCGCATTGATCGGGAACGCCTCAGAGGGCTCGCCAAGGATCGCAATACCGGGTTCAGAGAGCGTCCAAGGGAACGCCGCATTTGGGCTATTCGTCTCGAATACAACCACGCCGTCGCCATCGGTGGACATTCCAGCAAGGTCCAGGAGCTTGGCAACGCGGGCGTTGTGGCCGGGATGATCCTCAACGGAAATCGGCGCAATCGCGTCAATGACCGCTTGGGACATGACAGGCGATCCATCGTGAAATGCCAGACCGTCCTGCAGTGTGACCCGCCATGTCGTCGGCGAGGATTGCTCGATACTCTTGGCAAGCCGGGGGTAAAGGTTCAGGTCGTAGTCGATGCCCATCAGCGTCTCGGTCACGCCGGTCTGGTTTGACATCCAACCGTTGTAGCTGGCCCTCGGGTCAGGCACTTCAGCCGTTGGGCCGAAGCCGATTGAAATCGTAAGGCTACCCTCTTGGGCAGTCGCAGGGAGAACCGTGCCGACAGCCATGAGGGCAGCAAAGGCAAGCCGGGTTAGGCGAGACATGGGCGTATCCTTCAGGTTGATGAGTTGAGTTTGAACGAGGTGGCGTGCCGGTCTCTGGCAAGGGTCCGTGCTTCCGCCTGATTGAGTGACAGAAGTGTTTCTTCGGGCGTCATGTCCTCGGCCCTGGACTTCGACCAAATCCGCCGAGCCGAGGCTGGCGACCAGGGTAGCACGGCCTCCGCTACCCATTGGCGGAGCGGAGCGGGCAGTCTGTCAAATGCCAACATGGGATCACTGCTACGCCGCTTCCGACGCAAACTGGACTGTTCGAGGTTACGTTTCATTCTTCATTATCCGGATCGAAGATCGGATCGAGGACCAAAAGAAGTCTGGTCTCGCCGCTGCCCTCTATCGGCGGTGAGCGGTGCAAAAGGCCACGATCAGGGACCGCGGGCCAGAGCGAACCACGCAGCAGGATGGGCGCGCCTGTAGGAACAGTTAAAACCCGCTTGGGGTTACCGCCATCCGTTGAAACACCGTACTGTGTCCCTGTGCCGCGATATGTGCAGACCAACCGGGCTGTGATTGCGTCCAGGTGAAACTTTCGACACGCATTGGTCGTCACGGGCTCCAGACGAAGCCGCAAAAATCTCGCTTGCATCAAGGCGCCAAACATTTGCGCAAGAGAAACGATGTCTGCATGGAGCCAGTCACGTTCCGCTCCATCGGGCACGCCTGCCATGTCAAACAAGTGCGCCACTGTGTCGGCGACGGTTTGCGAAGGCAGAATGACCCGACCACGTGGCAAAACCTCGGGATCAAGTGCGTTCAGCCAGGACTGGGTCGCCGTCGGCACTTGTCGCCGCCAAACGGCCGCTGCGCAGTCAGGTTGCAAGAACGCGCTAAAGGCGTCCGGATCGTCCGAGATAACAACGCTAGGCTCAGCACCGTCGAAACTGGTCGCGACGATGTTCATGCCGCTTCCGTTGACCGACGCCAGATCGGGAACGGGTCTGGGTAGTCTGGCACATCATACGGGCCAGTCGTTGAGTCGGCAGGCACGAGGCAATCGTCCAACCGGGCTTTCAAGGACGGCCAGTCGAACCCAGCGCCAATGAAGACAAGCTCCTGACGGCGGTCGCCCCAAGGCTCCTCCCAGTGCGCCTGCATGTAGTCCTGAGCATAGGCATCATCAGGCCACCGTTCCTTCGGGACCATCGCCCACCAGTTTCCGAGCGGTTTGATGCTGGACAAAGCGCCTGCCAGCGAGAACTCGACCACCCATTCGGGCCGCGTCGAGATCCAGAAATGCCCCTTGGCCCGAACCACATTCGGCAGCATGTCTTGCAAAACCGCCTGGATTTTCTCAGGGATGAACGGACGACGGGCGCGATAGACCTCGGACGTAACGCCGTACTCCTCGGTCTCTGGAACGTGGTCCTTGAAACCGTAGAGTTCCTTGGCCCACATCGGATGTTCGTGAGCTTGTTGGAAGTCGAACAAGCCAGTGTCGAGGATTTTATCCGTCGCGACCGCGGACTGGTTCGTCTCGATAATCTCGGCGTCAGCGTTGAGGCTTCGGATGATCTTTCGCGCTGCATCGATCTTTTCAGCTCCGGCATCGTCCACCTTGTTGAGGATCACCACATCCGCAAATTCGATCTGATCCGTCAGCAGATGCACCAAGGTGCGTTCGTCTTCCTCGCCCATGGTTTCACCTCGGTCGCTGAGGAAGTCGTGAGACGAAAAGTCGTTCAGCAGGTTCACTGCATCGACGACAGTCACCATCGTGTCGAGCCGGGCCACATCCGAGAGGCTGTCACCGAACTCATCCCGAAAGTCGAACGTCGCAGCGACCGGAAGGGGCTCGGAGATGCCTGTAGACTCGATCAGAAGGTAGTCGAACCGACCCTCCGCAGCGAGGCGTCGGACTTCATCCAGCAAGTCGTCACGCAGCGTGCAGCAAATACAGCCGTTCGACATCTCAACCAGGGTTTCGTCGGTTCGGCTGAGTTCGGTATCGGCCCGCACCAGGTCCGCATCGATATTCACCTCGGACATGTCATTGACGATGACGGCGACCCGCCGCCCCTCGCGGTTGTTGAGGACCCGGTTCAAAAGCGTCGTCTTCCCCGCACCAAGAAAACCGGAAAGAACCGTGACAGGCAGTCGATTATCTTGCATGGATGATCTCCGATTGGCGTGTTGAACATCACGCAACTTACGCAGTTACTAGACGAATGCAACTGACAATGTTACGTATGTCGCTCGTTTGGAGAAAACCCGCACATGAAGCGCAATAGCCGCCTCTCTTTGGCACTTCATACGCTCAGCCACATGGCCGGGGACCCGGACCGTGTGAGGACTTCGGCGGACATCGCTGATCATGCCGGGACCAACCCTGTGGTGGTACGCCGGGTTCTCGGAAAACTGAGGGAAGCGGGGTTGCTGACGTCGGAGAAAGGCCACGCAGGGGGCTGGAAGCTTTCGGTCCCCGCCGATGCCATTTCATTGGCAGATGTTTATCTCGCCCTCGACGAACGGCTTGTATCGGGGGCCAGTCAAGACGACGAGCCGTCTGACTGTAGCGTAGAAACCGGCCTTCAAGCACGTGTGTCGGAAGTGCTCGACGAGATCGAAGAAAGCCTTGTCGAACGCCTGAGGGAAACCTCCATCACCGATGTTCATCCAAAATCGTGCAGCTATTGCGATCAGCAGGCAACCTAGCTGCGTAGCATTTTCGGTGGTCGCGAAGCGTACGAAGCCGACCTTAACTTCTAGACGCCGAACGGCAGCAAAGTCCCACAAAGCCGCCTTGTTCCCCTAGAACCCGACGTCGCCGCCCTCCTGCTGCCACGGCTTCACCAGATTGCCAAACCGGGTGAAGCGTCCCTCGAAGGACAGCTCGACCGTGCCGATGGGGCCATGGCGCTGTTTGCCGATAATCACTTCGGCGCGGCCGTGGAGACGTTCCATCTCCTCCTGCCACTTCGCCATGCCCTCCAGGTTGTGATCGCCGGGTTTCTCCCGTTCCTTGTAGTATTCCTCGCGGAACACGAACATCACGACATCGGCGTCCTGCTCGATAGAGCCTGATTCCCGCAAGTCGGAAAGTTGGGGGCGTTTGTCCTCGCGGCTTTCCACCTGACGCGACAACTGCGACAGCGCGATCACCGGGATGTCCAGTTCCTTGGCAATCGCTTTCAAACCTTGGGTGATCTCGGACACCTCGTTCACCCGGCTGTCCTTGGCCGATGCCGGGCGGACCAGTTGAAGATAGTCGACGATCAACACGTCCAGCCCGTGTTCGCGCTTCAACCGGCGGGCGCGGGCGGCCAACTGGCTGATCGGCAGGGCGGGCGTGTCGTCGATAAAGAGCGGACAGGCTTCCAGCGTCTTGGCGGCGTCGACGAAGCGGCGGAACTCGGGCTCGGTCATGTCGCCGCGCCGAATCTGTTCCGACGGCACTTCGGCGGCTTCCGACAGGACACGCGCGGCCAATTGCTCGGCGCTCATTTCCAGAGAGTAAAACCCGACGACGCCGCCATCGACCGCGCCTTCCTGCCCATCCGGCGTTTTGCCCTTGCGATAGGCCTTGGCGATGTTGAACGCGATGTTGGTCGCAAGCGAGGTCTTCCCCATCGACGGGCGACCGGCGAGAATCAGAAGGTCGGACTTGTGAAGCCCGCCCAGCTTCTTGTCCATGTCGGCGAGGCCCGTGGAAATCCCGGCCAGCCCACCGTCGCGCTGATAGGCGGCGTTGGCGACGTTCACGGCATCGGTGACCGCCTTCAGAAAGCTCTGGAACCCGGACGAGGTCGTCCCGGCTTCCCCCAGTTTGTAGAGCGCCTGTTCCGCTTCGACGATCTGTTCCTTGGGCTCGTTGGCGACTTCCACCTTGGCGGCCCGGCTCACGATGTCGCGGCCCAGATCGATCAGCTTCCGGCGCACCGCCAGATCATAGATCATCTGCGCATAGTCGCGCGCGGCGAAGGAACTGATCGCGGCACCCGCAAGGCGGACGAGGTAACCGGCGCCGCCAAGCTCGTTCAGTCCCGGATCGTCTTCGAGAAAGGCTTTCAGAGTCACCGGCGAGGCCAGTTGGTTCTTCGCGATCCGGCTGGCGGCAACTTCATAGATCCGCGCATGCACGGGGTCATAGAAGTGGCTTTCATTGATAACGCTGGCGACTCGGTCATAGGTGTCGTTGTTGGTCAGGATCGCGCCCAGTAACTGCTGCTCGGCTTCGATGTTATGGGGCAGCGCTTCGGCTTCACCCTCTTCCCCAACGGCTCTGATTTGAGCGATTTCGCTCATGCTGCCCCTCGTTCTTTTTATTGTCCCATCCCGTGCCGTCCTGCATAGGCTATAGGGGTGTCGCGGGTCTACGTGGAAATCTTGTGGACAGCCTGTGGATGGAGTTGCGACCACGTCATATTGCGGCCGCACCACCCCATTCGTCAACATTTAGTGGAAAATGTGCTGAATTATTTTTGACGCGCGTCTTGCCATGCGCGGGGGGCCCGCAGGAAGCTTTCGACCTCTTTCAGGGTCTCACGATCGAACTTTCCACCGTCCCGCGCAACCTCCAGAACGTCCCACCAGGTGCATAAATGGTGCAGGCTAACGCCATGGCCTTTCAGGGTTTCAATGGTCTCGGGGAAGATGCCGTAATAGAAGATCACCGCCGTATGCGCACAGCTTGCACCGGTCTCGCGGATGGCCTCGACGAAGGAAATCTTGCTGCCACCGTCGGTCGTCAGGTCTTCGACCAGTAGCACCCGTTCGCCCTCGGACATTGCACCTTCGATTCGCGCGTTCCGGCCATAGCCCTTCGGTTTCTTCCGCACGTAAGTCATCGGCAGCGCCATCCGCTCGGCCACCAGCGCGGCAAAGGGAATGCCCGCGGTTTCGCCGCCCGCGACGTTGTCGAAGGCTTCGAACCCGGCGTCCCGCATCACGGTGACCGTCAGGAAGTCCATCAGCGTCGAGCGGATGCGCGGAAACGAGATCAGCTTGCGGCAGTCGATGTAAACGGGCGAGGGCAGGCCAGAGGCAAAGATAAACGGCTCGTCTGCATTGAAATGCACGGCTTCGATTTCAAGCAGCATCGAGGCGGTCAGGCGTGCGATTTCGGTGCGGTCTGGGAAACTGGAAGGGATCATCTTGGCCTCAATTTTGTGGTCGACGCGTTTCGTTGCTCATGTCACCTGCCAATGCACGGCCCGACCTGGGTCGAACACGGCAACCGGTCCGGCGCCGGTCTCGACCGAGCCGGGCAGGTCGACCGGATCGCCCTTGGTCAGCGTCACTGCCCCCGTGTTCACCGGCAGGCCATAGAAGCGCGGTCCGTGCTGGCTGACGAACCCGTCCAGCTTGTCCAGCGCGTCGGCCTCGTCAAAGACCTGAGCAAGGCAAGCCAGCGCGACCGGCGCGGTGAAGCACCCGGCGGCGCAGCACTCGGCTTCTTTCTTGTGCTGCGGATGCGGGGCGCTGTCGGTGCCAAGGAAGAACCGGGGCGAGCCGCTTGTTGCGGCTTCCACCAGTTTCGGGCGGTGTGTGCCGCGCTTCAGGATCGGCAGGCAGTAATAGTGAGGGCGCATCCCGCCGACCAGCATGTCGTTCCGGTCCAGCATCAGGTGCTGCACCGTGATGGTCGCGCCCAGATCGTCGCCGCCCTCTGCGGCATAGGCCGCGGCTTCGGCTGTGGTGATATGCTCCATCACCACGCGCAGTCCGGGCGTCGCGCGGCGCAGCGGATCAAGCACCTCGTCAATGAACACGGCTTCGCGGTCGAAGATGTCGATCTCGGGCCGGGTGACTTCGCCATGGACGCAGAGCGGCAGGCCTATCTCGGCCATCGTTTCCAGAACGCCGCGCACCTTGTCGATGTCGCGCACCCCGCTGTCCGAGTTCGTGGTGGCGCCCGCCGGGTAAAGCTTCACGGCTTTCACCAGCCCCGACGCCGCAGCGGCTCGAACATCGGCCGGGTCCGTGGCCTCGGTCAGGTAAAGCGTCATCAAGGGTTCGAATTCCATCCCCTCGGGCAGCGCGGCAAGGATGCGGTCGCGATAGGCCGCGGCCTGCGCACCGGTGACCACGGGGGGCACAAGGTTCGGCATGATGATCGCGCGGGCAAAGTCGCGTGCGGTATGCGGCAGGACGCCTTCCATCATCGCGCCATCGCGCAGATGCAGGTGCCAGTCATCCGGGGTGGTGATCGTGATCTCGGTCGTCATGCTGTTCCCTCTAGCGCAAGGGCGGGCCGGGAACCAGAGGCCCTGCAGCCCGCCGGCGAATCAGGTAAGCTGTGGCCGGGGTCTGGACGAGGGAGCAGGACATATGATCTGGACATTCATTCTTGGGCTCATTGCAGGCTGGGCCGCACCCGGCGCGGAAGAACGGCTGAAGCCGCTGGTCGAGCAGTACCTGCCCGGACAACCGGCGACGCCGGTCGAATTGCGCGGCATGTCGCTGGCGCTCTGCCTGCTTGCTGCGGCGATCGTTGCGGCGCTGTCTGGCGCGGGTGGTGCAATCGTGCTGACGCTTGGCGGCGTGGTCGGCGTGCTGGGGCCGCGGCTTTACGCGAAGTTCCGCGCCATGCGCGCGCCGGATTACGACTAGGCTTCGTCGCGCCGGACGTCATCCGTGTTAGGAGACATGTCCGAGCGCAGGCCAAGCTGGATCTCGGCCCGTTCCAGATGATGCTTGAAACGCGGCAAGGGCTGCTCGGCCAGAACCGCGCGGCAGAGCCAGACGGTCAGTTGCGGGCGTTCCTCGGAGAGGACACGCGACAGGAGCGCGCGCAGATAGGGCACGTGGCGCCGCCGTGCGCGCATGATCCTTGCCACCTTCGACAGGGAAAGCTCGCCATTCGCGGCGGCCTGCGCCAACGCCGAGATCAGGGACAGGTTCCGCAAATCGCTTTCAATCGCGCCCGCCCCGCCGCGCCGATAGGGGAAATGGACAACGTTATCGCCGCGGAACAGGCTGGCATGCATCGAATCCTCGATCTCGTCGGGATCGTGCAGCACCAGTGTCGTCTCCGTGCCTCCGGTCAGATGCGCGGCGTCGCTATAGCGGCCACGGAACCCGATGCGCCGCGACGACGGAAAGCGGTCGTCCCAGGCGGCCGCGCCTCGGTCCAGCGTGGCTTGCGGGGCAACCAGCAAGGCCGTCGCACCCGGTGCCGCCACCGAGAACACCCCGGCTGCATAACCGCACATACCGGCGCCATAGAAAATCACGCGGTCGAACTGGTCGAAGAAGCCATAGTCGATCAAACGATCCACGAAACCGAACACGGCGTCGTCGCGAAACCAGCTTTGATGTTTGGCCATGATCGTCATATGCGACCAGCCGCGGCTTTCGCAGATGTCAAAGGCCAGCGGCAGGCCGGTCTCGCTGCCGGAACGGATGCCGAAAACCGTCTCGAACCCCACGAACAGAACGTCGTGGCTGTCTTCGATGAACACGGCGCAATGGTCCCGTCCGATATCCGAAAAGCTGCCGGCTGCGTCACCAATGGTGCGCAGTTCCTCGAGCCAGTCGGCATCGGTTAGTTCAGCAGATATTGAGGCCCCCGTCACCATACGTACTCGTTCCAAAACCAATCGCGCGATACTACGCGCGACGGGGCAACTGTGGCAAGTTCATGGCACTTTGACAGGTCACGCGTTTCCGCAATGGAAACCCGTGAGAATGCGTCAAGCTATTGTATCTGTTAGGGGAACGGTTGGACCGGCAGCGCCGGTCCAGCGATGTCTTACTTGGCCGGTCCGATCATCATGACCATCTGGCGGCCTTCCATCTTCGGCATGTTCTCGACCTTGCCGATTTCCTCGATATCCTTGGCGACCCGCTCCAGCAGTTCGCGACCGAGGTTCTGGTGCGCCATCTCGCGTCCGCGGAACCGCAAGGTGACTTTGACCTTGTCGCCGGCTTCAAGGAACCGGGTCACGTTCCGCATCTTCACGTCATAGTCGTGCGTGTCCGTGTTGGGACGGAACTTCACTTCCTTGACCTCGATGGTTTTCTGCTTCTTGCGCGCTTCGCTTTCGCGTTTCTGCTGTTCATATTTGAACTTGCCGAAATCCATGATCTTGCAGACGGGCGGCGAAGCATTCGGAGAAATCTCGACCAGGTCCAATCCTGCGTCTTCGGCCATTTGCATGGCCCTGTCTGGCGAAACGACGCCGACATTCTCTCCTTCGGCTCCAATGAGCCGGATTTCAGGCGCGCGGATGCGATCATTTACCCGGGGGCCTGTGTCACGCACCGGGGGTGCGTTGTGTGGTCTGCGAGCGATGGTGGTCTTTCCTTTAATTGTTTGTGTTCAGGCGGGAAAAATAGGCGCGAATCGCGCTGTCTTCAACCTGTTTCGGCCAGTTCCTACCGAATTGGCGATTGATGATCGGCCAGCCTTCGCCGGTGACGTCTTTCCGCGAATGTTCCCCCTAGACCTTGGGCCACCTCACGCCCACTTACGGCGGGACATGAAACAGAGGGGTATTCATGATGAGACCATTCCTGATACTGGCCGCGATCGTAGTGATCGGCGCGATCGGGTGGTTCGTGATGCAAAGCGGGTCCGAGCCCATTGAAACGATCACGAGCGAGGCCGCGGATACAGCAAGCGATGCGACCGAGGCCGCTGATGCCGCCAGCGACGCTGCCGACGTGGCCGAAGGCGCCGCAACTGCTGTTGAAGAAGCCGTCGAAGGTGCTGTCGAGCAGGCGCAAGACGCTGTTGATGCAGTCGTCGACGAAGCCGAAACCGCCGTCGAGGATGCCGTGACCGAGGCGCAGGACGCCGTGGAAGGCGCTGTCGACGAAGCGCGCGACGCCGTTGAAGGGGCGCTGGGCGAGGCTGGCGATGCGCTGGGTCTGACCGAGGGCACTGGTGAGGCCGTTGAAGGCGCTGTCGAGCAAACCGGTGAGGCCGCTCAGGCGGTGACCGACACGGCGACGGACGCAGCAAGCGATGCGGCAGAGAGTGTGACCGATACGGCGACCGACGCCGCCGAGGGCGCAACCGAGGCTGCAACCGATGCCGTTGATGCGGCCGCGGATACAGCGGGTGACGCTGCTTCTGTCGCTACGGACGCAGCCGACACGGCCACCGACGCCGCCACTGACGCTGCGAGCGATGCAAAGGACGCTGCCACCGATGCAGCCGAAGGCGCAGTTGAAGCTGCAACGGACGCAACCGACGCAGCGACGGTGATGGCCGATGCCGACGGCGCAGACATCACCGAACTGCTGACACCCGAGGGGTTCAATGCCGACGGGCTTCGCAGCTTCGTCGCGGATGCCGACATGAACCTGCTGCAGAAGCAGGCGGCCGAAGCTCTGATTACGCAAGCGGAAGAGAACCCGGATCAGGTTCAGGCCGTTCTGGATCAGCTTCGCAGCGCGCTTGGGCTTTGAAATCATGGTGTTGCGCGGCTTGCTGGTCGCGCAACACCGCTTGGCGGGGCATGTTGCAGAACTGCAATGCTCCAGCAAAAAATCTCTACCTTAAATGCGATTTACCGAAATCCGCCGATGCCTTCCACGGCGATGCGCTGGCTTTGGCCGACCCCTTGCGGCGCGTTCTGAATTGGCTTGGCTAGGGGCGCGGAAAGGCTATCAGGGGGGCGTGTGGGTAGGCCTTAAAGGAAAAATCATGGGGCACGCAGTTTGGATATCGACGGCAGTTGTCGTCGCCGCTTTGGGCGCAGGCGCCGGAGTGCTTTCCAACCGGGACGCGCGGGACGTAGAACCGCTCGCCTTTGTCGAAATGCCAGCCGAGCCAGAGCCCGAAACGACGCGTGCAACCGAGTTGGTTGTGGGCTCGACCGGCACGGCACTGGCGACAGCAGCCTTTGGCTTGTCAGCGCTTCAGCCCGAGACGTTCAACAGCCAGATCGTGATTGATATCATCGAGGCTTCGCCGCTTGCCTATGGCGAAAAAGACAGGCTGACGGCCAAGCTGATGGCCGCAAAGGCCGGACGGGCCGAGTTGCCGCGTGTTCTTGAAGACATTCGGATTTCGCTCGCCGTCGAGTGAGCGATCAGACCGCTGAACGGATCGAAACCCGGTGCGCGTTTCGATCCGATACTGTCTAGATACCGTCGCCCACGAAAGCCTTCTCGACCACGTATTGCTTGGGGTCGCTGTTGGCGCCTTCTTCCAGCCCGAACCCTTCCAGCACCGTCTTCATGTCGGTGTTGAAGGCCAGTGAACCGCAAACCATGCCGCGATCGTCCTCGGGGTTGATCCCGTCGATCCCCAGATCGGCAAACGCCTTGCCGCTGGTCAGGTTGTCGGTGATCCGTCCCATCTGCGGGCTCTCTTCGCGGGTCGTTGTCGGATAGTACAGCAACTTGTCCGCGAAACCGTCGCCCATCAGTTCGGCCAGCATCTCGTCCTGGCGAATGTCCTCGACCAGTTGGCGGCCGTATTCCAGTTCGGCCACGTCACGGCAGGTGTGCATCATGATGACCTGCTCGTAGCGCTCATAGGTGTCAGGGTCGCGCATCAGCGACGCAAAGGGCGCAATCCCCGTGCCGGTCGCAAAGAACCAAAGCCGTTTGCCCGGCAACAACGCATCCAGCACCAAAGTGCCGACGGGCTTGGGGCGCAGGATGATCTGCTCGCCAACTTCAATGTGTTGAAGTTTCGAGGTCAAAGGGCCATCGGGCACTTTGATCGAGTAGAACTCCAGTTCGTCGTCCCATGCGGGCGACGCGATCGAATATGCGCGCAGAAGCGGTTTGCCGTTGTCGCCCATCAAGCCGATCATCACGAACTCGCCCGAACGGAACCGCAGCGATTGCGGGCGCGTCACGCGGAACGAGAACAACCGGTCCGTCCAGTGTTTGACGGAGGTGACGGTCTGCGCATCGGGCAGGGTGATCGGTTTTGCAGCGGCTTCGTTCACGGGTGTCTGTTCAGTCATATCTGTCAATCGGAGTTTACACTCCGCTTTCTCTTATACGGAATTTCAGAAGGGGGGAAAGCCTGTCAGTTCGTCTCAGGCCCTGAGGCGGGCCTGATAGTCATGCGCTTGCCAGTCGGCGCGGGCCGTCCACTGCGCGGCGGGTTGACGTTCGGCCATGGCGTCGTCGATCTCGACCTCGTCAAAGCCCGCGCGGCGCGCCATGGCGTATTGGTCCGCCAGAACATGGCCTTCAGCCCGCAAGCGGCCGACGAAGCCCATCCGGCGCAGGTTGCGCGCCAGCGAGAAGCCCCGGCCATCCGCGAAACTGGGAAAGGCAATGCGGATCAGGTCGATCCGGTGCAGATGCCCGTCAAGGTCCAACAAGTCGGCATCGGGCCCAAGATCGACCGCCAAAGCCTGGGCATCGTCGTTGGCGGCCAGTTGGTCGAGGGCCACGAAGCCATGGGTCCAATCCTCGGCCTGAAAGCCGTCATCGGTGACAATCACACTCATCTTGCTGCCTCCTCGGCACGTTGGAAGCGGCCATTCACGAAATGAATGCCGCATTCGGTCTTGTCCTGCCCGCGCCAGCGACCGGCGCGTTGATCTTCCCCGTCTGCGACCCGTGTCGTGCAGGGCGCGCAGCCCAGCGAGGGATATCCCTTGGCCACCAGCGGGTGGCGCGGCAGGCGGTTGTTGGTGATGTAGTCGCTGATATCGTCCGGCGACCAATGCGCCAGCGGGTTGATCTTGATCCGGCCCGCATCATCGGCTTCGAAGAACTCAAGCGCTGCGCGCTGCCCGCCCTGAAACCGCTTGCGCCCGGTGATCCACGCGTCGAACGGCGCAAGCGCGGTTTGCAGCGGCGCATCCTTGCGGAAGGCGCAGCAGCGGTCCGGGTTATGCGCGTGCATCCGGTTGTTCGGGTCCTGCAGGAAGGTCACGTCGCGATCGGGGCGAATGACCTGCACGTTCAGGCGCAACCGGTCCGCGACCGTGCGCTGATAGTCCAGCGTTTCCGGGAACAGCATTTCGGTGTCGAGAAACAGGACAGGCGTCGTTCGGTCGATCACCGACATCATGTGCAAGAGCACGACCGAGTCGGCGCCGAAGGACGACACCATCGCGGCGCGTCCGATCAGCGGATCGGTCAGGGCGCGGTCCAGCACTTGCGTGGCGGAATGATGCGCGTGGCGTGCATTCAGGTCTGCCACGCGCTCGGCGACAGGGGGGAGTGCAGCCTCAAGCGGCATGAGCCTTCTCCTATGATGCTTGTCAAGCAGGACATTGATTTTGCTTGATTTTGAAGTTTGGAAAATCGTCGAAGATCCAGCCGTTTCTGAGCGTGTCATAGATGATCGACAGCAGTTTGCGGGCGGTGGCGATGATGGCCTTGCCA
>JAJDUZ010000020.1 GCA_022826385.1 Silicimonas sp. | reverse complement strand
CAACGGGTCGATCCGGATCACGACGACAGAACCTGCCTGGCGTTGCCAGGCAGGCAGATCGGTAATGTTTGCAATCAGCAACAGGGCGGGCAAAGCCGAAACGGGATCACGCAATCACTGCCGAAAAAGCCGAACCCGGTCTCGGATGACGTGCCGGCACGTCAAACACCGCGTCAAAACCCGCAGAGAAAAAATTAGCCGTGGCTCAACCCGATGTTCGGCGGCAACCGCAGTTGCCTTTTCACCGTCCGTGACGCCTTGAATGTTTGCCGGATGATCGATGCGCCGAATGTCGGCATCGCCGTCGATGTCTATCACGTCTGGTGGGATACGACGTTGGCCGAAAGCCTGTCCGAGGCGCGGGGCCGTTTGCTTGGCTATCACCTTTGCGACTGGCTTGAGACGACGAAGGACATGCTCTTGGATCGCGGGATGATGGGGGACGGCGTGGCCGACCTGAAAGGCATCCGCGCGGCGGTCGAAGCGGCAGGCTACCGGGGCGCGTGCGAGGTCGAGATTTTTTCGGCAGCCGATTGGTGGCAGCGCGATCCGAACGACGTGCTCGACACCATGGTCGAAAGGTTTCGCACCGTTTGCTAGGGGCCGATTTCTTGGAAAGAAATCGGATCGGAAACTTTGAAAGTTTCCGGCGCCGGATGGCGCGGTGGTGTCAGTAGCCGGGGCGGGGCTGCTGCAAGGTCTGAAGCGTGTCCGGCGCTGCACCATCGATTTCCTGCAAGAGCGCCCGCGCAATCGTTTGCCCTGCGGCTGCGATATCCTCGTGAATGGTGTCGATCCGGGGGCGGTGCAGGTCGAAGACGCGGCTGGTCTGCTTGGCCACCACGTCAATGTCTTGACCCAGCTCCAAGTCGATATCCCCGATCGCGGCGAGTGACGAGATGGCCGAGATTTCACCCGGGCAAATCAGCCCATCCGGCCGATCCGACTGGAGCAGGCGGGACTTCAGCTTGGAATAAATCTCGTCCGAGGGCGAGTTCAGGTCGAAATCGGACGACATCTCTCCGACGATCCCGTGCCGGGCAATCGCGCGATTGAACCCGTCCGTCATATGCGCCGAGAAGGTGTAGCGTGACGGGGGTGGAATCAGCAGCAACCTGCGCCGTCCTTTGCTGACCAGACGGTCGACAGCCATCTGCGCAAACGTTTCGTTGTCGTAGTCGTACCACGCATGGGAGGCCATGCTGGTGCGGCCATGGGTCACGAATGGGAAGCCGGTTTCAATCAGATACTGGACGCGAGGGTCTTCCGGCTTGGTCCGGGCAAAGACCAGCCCATCGGCCAACCGGTTCCGGACGATGTGACGGATCGGGTCCATTGGGTCTTCGCCGGTCTGATGCTGGGTCAGGGTGATGTGGTACTTGGTGCCGCGCACCACTTCGGCGAAACCCGAGATCATCGAGCCCGAGAAGTCCAGGATCTCGCCATGCGGATCAAGCACCAGCGCAATCACGTTGGTCCGCCCGGTGCGCAGACGCTGCGCGGCGCGGTCCGGTACATAGCCCAAGTCGTCGGCAACTTTGGCGATCTTGGCCCGGGTCTTTTCCGCGATCAAAGGGTCGCCGGCCAAGGCGCGGCTGACGGTCGTCACGGCGAATCCCGAGGCTTCGGCAACGTCCTTTTGGGTGGGCTTTTGAAAAGTTGTCGGCATGGGTTGGTCGCACTTCAGATCTGGTGATTCTCATCCGAGAATCGCCCTTCGCGACGCTCTGGATGCAAAGAATATTCTTTTTTACCAGTCACTTGAAGTCCTCGTTGGTCATTAACTAAGAAATCTCGTTGACAACTTTTATAACGTTATAAATGCTTGACACCAACACGCTTTGTAACGTTATAAATAAGTAACCTAACGGTTACCTAATTGGTCAACAGGGAGTAAGACCATGACAAACCTCAAGATGGCTTTGAAAGCCTCGGTCGCTGTTTTTGCACTGACCGCCACCTCTGCCGTTGCTGAAGACGTCGAGGTACTGCACTGGTGGACGTCGGGCGGTGAAGCCGCTGCGCTGAACGTTCTGAAGGGCGACCTCGAAAGCCAGGGCATCGGTTGGCAGGACATGCCGGTCGCCGGTGGCGGCGGCGAGCAGGCGATGACCGTTCTGCGCGCACGCGTTACGGCGGGCGACGCGCCGACTGCCGTCCAGATGCTGGGCTTCGACATCCTCGACTGGGGCAACCAGGGCGCTTTGGCCGACCTGAACGCCGTGGCCGCCAAGGAAGGCTGGGACGACGTGGTGCCTGCTGCCCTTCAGGAATTCGCCAAGGTTGACGGCAAGTGGGTTTCCGCCCCGGTCAACGTGCACTCGACCAACTGGGTCTGGGCCAACAAGTCGGTTCTGGACGCCAACGGCATTGCCGTCCCGACCACATGGGACGAGTTCACCGCCGCTGTAGAGACACTGGCCGCGGCCGGTGTGACGCCGATCGCGCATGGTGGTCAGGCATGGCAGGACGCCACCGTCTTTGACGCAGTTGCAATGTCGACCGGTGGTCCGGACTTCTACAAGGCCGCGTTCATCGACCTCGATTCCGAAGCCCTCGGCTCGGACACGATGAAGGAAGCCTTCGACCGCATGGCGTTCATCCGTGCCAATGTCGATGACAACTTCTCGGGCCGCGACTGGAACCTTGCCACGGCCATGGTCATCAACGGCGAAGCCGGTTTCCAGATGATGGGCGACTGGGCCAAGGGTGAATTCCTGAACGCCGGTAAAGTGCCGGGCGAGGACTTCCTTTGCTTCCGTTTCCCGGGCACGACCGAACAGGTCACCTTCAACGCCGACCAGTTCGCGATGTTCGACCAGGGCGGTGTGGTGTCCGATCAGCAGGCGGCACTTGCCAGCTCGATCCTCAGCCCGTCCTTCCAGTCGGCCTTCAACGTGGTCAAGGGCTCGGTCCCGGCGCGGACCGATGTCAGCGATGCCGACTTCGATGATTGCGGCAAGCAGGGCATGAAAGATCTCGCGGCGGCTGCCTCGTCGGGCAATCTCTTCGGTTCGATGGCCCATGGCCACGCCAACCCGGCCTCGGTGAAGAACGCGATGTACGACGTCATCACCGCGCATTTCAACGGCGAGTATGACAGCGAAACCGCCGTCGACGAGCTGGTGACTGCGGTCGAGATCGCCCAGTAACCAACCGAGCAGGGGCGGCCACGCGCCGCCCCTTTTCACACCAAGCCAACCAGGTCAGTGAGGGGAACGGGCATGGCCACGGGTGCCGAGGTGGATCTGCGCACACGACTGCAGAACTGGCTGCCGAAGCTGGTGCTCTCGCCGTCGCTGGCGATGATCTTCGTCTTCGTTTACGGCTTCATACTTTTTACGGTCTACGTGTCATTCACCGACAGCCGTATCCTGCCGTTCGTCGACAAGAACGGGCAGACGACCTATGAACTGATCGGGTTCTCGAACTACGAGAAACTCTTCAGCCTGTCGCACTGGGATATCTCGGTGATGAACATGGCGATCTATGCCGGTCTCTATATCGTCATCTGCACGTTCATCGGTCTGCTTCTGGCAATCCTGCTGGACCAGAAGATCCGGGGCGAGGGGTTCATTCGCCCGATCTTCCTTTATCCCATGGCCCTCAGCTTCATCGTCACGGGCACGGCGTGGAAGTGGATGCTGGACCCGGCCATCGGGTTCGAGAACATCGTGCAGGGCTGGGGGTGGACGACCTTCACCTTCGACTGGATCAAGAACCGCGATTTCGCCATCTACACGGTAATCCTGGCCGCTGTCTGGCAGTCCTCGGGTTTCACGATGGCGATGTTTCTTGCCGGTCTTCGGGGCATTGATACGGAAATCCTGAAAGCCGCCCAGATGGACGGCGCGTCGAACTGGAACCTCTATCGGCGGATCATCATTCCGCAGCTTCGACCGGCCTTCCTCTCAGCGTTCGTCATCCTTGCGCACCTTGCCATCAAGACGTTCGACCTTGTCATCGCGATGACGGGCGGGGGGCCGGGACGCGCGACCGAGCTGCCGGCGACCTTCATGTATTCCTATACGTTCAGCCGAAACCAGATGGGGATCGGCGCCGCCTCGGCCGTGATCATGCTGATGACCATTGCAGCGATCATGATCCCCTATCTCTATTCGGAACTTCGGGAGCGGAAATCATGAGCATCGCTTCGCAAGACGCCGGTATCCGCACAGGCCGCGTGGCCCGTACCTTCATCTATCTGGTGCTGCTTCTCTTCGCTCTGTTCTATCTTCTGCCGCTCTACGTGATGCTGGTGAACTCGGTGAAACCGCTGAGCGAGATCACCGGCGGCGGCATGATGTCCTTGCCGCAGGTCTGGACGCTGGAGCCTTGGGCCAAAGCTTGGTCGACGGCACAGATCGGTGTCGAGCCGACCGGCCTCAGACCCTATTTCTGGAACTCGATCTCGATGGTCGTGCCCGCCGTGGCGATCTCGACCATCCTCGGTGCGCTCAACGGCTATGTGCTGACCAAGTGGCGCTTCCGGGGCGATACGATCCTGTTCGGGTTGATGCTGTTCGCCTGCTTCATCCCGTTCCAGATCGTGCTGATCCCGATGGCTGCCGTTCTTGGAACGCTTGGGCTTTCGGGCACAACGGCCGGTCTGGTGCTGGTGCACCTTGTCTATGGCATCGGGTTCTCGACGCTTTACTTCCGGAACTACTATGCGGTCTTCCCGACCGAGCTGGTCCGCGCCGCGCAAATCGACGGGGCCGGGTTCTTCCGCATCTTCTGGCGCATCCTGTTGCCGTCCTCCGGCCCGATCTCGGTGGTTTGCGTCATCTGGCAGTTCACCAATATCTGGAACGACTTCCTGTTTGGCGCATCCTTCGCCAGCGGTGACGGCGCCCCGATGACGGTGGCTCTGAACAACCTTGTGCAATCATCGACCGGCGTGAAGGAATACAATGTCCACTTCGCCGGCGCGATCCTTGCCGCGCTTCCCACACTTCTCGTTTACATCGTCGCAGGCCGCTATTTCGTGCGCGGTCTGATGGCAGGCTCTGTGAAAGGCTGACCCGATGGGCTTTCTCGATATCGACAACGCCACCAAATCCTATGGAGCCGTCGAGGTTCTGCACAAGGTCGACATCGCGGTGGAAGAGGGCGAGTTCCTTGTCCTCGTTGGCCCGTCGGGCTGCGGCAAGTCCACGCTTCTGAACATGATCGCGGGGCTCGAAGACATCACCAGCGGAGAAATCCGGATCAAGGATCAGGTGATGAACGGTGTGCATCCGTCGAAGCGGAACATCGCGATGGTCTTCCAGTCCTACGCGCTCTATCCGAACATGACCGTCGGCCAGAACATCACCTTTGGTCTGGAAATGCACGGTGTGCCGAAGCCCGAGCGGGACAAGGCGATGGCGGATGTCGCGAAGCTTCTGCAGATCGAGCAACTGCTGGACCGGAAGCCCGGCCAACTCTCGGGCGGTCAGCGCCAGCGTGTTGCGATGGGGCGCGCCCTGGTGCGGAACCCGGACGTGTTCCTGTTCGACGAACCGCTGTCGAACCTTGATGCCAAGCTTCGTGTCGACATGCGGACCGAGATCAAGAAGCTGCACCAGAACCTTGGAACCACGATCGTCTATGTGACGCATGACCAGATCGAAGCGCTGACGCTCTCGACCCGGATTGCGGTGATGAACGGCGGCTATGTGCAGCAGCTTGGCACGCCCAAGGAAATCTATGACACGCCCGCGAACCTCTTCGTCGCAACCTTCATGGGCTCGCCGTCGATGAACCTGTTGCCGGTCAAAATCGTGGCCGAGGGCGACACCTTGCTTGCCGAGACGACCAGCGACGCAGGCGCCCCCGTTCGGCTGGCCGTGCATGCGCCCAGCGATGCGCTCAAAAGCTTCGCCGGTCAGACCGTCACCATGGGCGTCCGGCCCGAGGCGTTGACGGATGTCGACGGGGCCGATCAACGCTCGACCCATGTTGAACGCTTCTCGAATACGGTCACGGTGACCGAGCCTGCTGGGTCCGACACCTTCGTCACCACGACCATCGGTGGCGTCGAGTGCATCGCCCGGATGCGCGCCGATACCGACGCAAGACCGGGACAGCCAAGCGAATTTGCTGTTAACATGGAAAAAGCGATCTTTTTCGACCCCAAAACGGAAGACCGCATCGTGTAGGGAGGACAGCCATGGCCCGGGGGTACGACTTCGTTATTGTCGGAGGCGGCTCGGCGGGCTGTGTTCTGGCCGCGCGATTGTCCGAGATCCCGGACGCCAAGGTTTGCCTGATCGAAGCGGGCGGGCGCGACAGGCACCCGTACTACCACATGCCCGCAGGCTTCGCGAAGATGACCAAGGGCATCGGCAGTTGGGGCTTCTCGACCGTTCCGCAAAAGCATATGGACGGTCGCGTGCTGGTCTATACGCAGGCCAAGGTCATTGGTGGCGGGTCGTCGGTCAATGCGATGGTCTATACGCGCGGCAATGCGCTGGACTATGACGAGTGGCGACAGTTGGGATGCGAGGGGTGGTCTTATGACGACGTGCTGCCCTATTTCCGCAAGTCCGAGCGCAACGACACCCACAACAACCACTATCATGGGCAGGACGGCGTGCTGGGCGTGTCGCAACCCCGCGCCACGCTGCCCATATGCGATGCGTTTTTCGAGGGTGCCGGATCGGTTGGCATCCCACGTAACCCCGACGTGACGGGCGAGACGCAGGACGGTGTCGGGTTCTATCAGGTCACCCAGTGGAACGGGCGGCGCTCGTCGGCGGCGATGGCGTTCCTCAGGCCCGCCCTCAAGCGCCCGAATTTGGATGTGCGCTACAACGCCCTGGTCCTGCGGTTGCAGATCGAAAACGGCCGCGCCACCGGCGTCGTGCTGGCCGATGAGTATGGCGAGACCGTTATCGAAGCTTCGTCCGAGGTGATCCTGTCCTCGGGCTCGATCGGATCGCCGAAAGTGCTGATGTTGTCGGGTGTGGGGCCGGCCGATCACCTGCGGGCGCATGGCCTCGACGTGGTGCTGGATCAGCCCGGCGTCGGCGCAAATCTTCAGGATCATCTGGACCTGAGCGTTATTGCCGAATGCACTGGCGACCACACCTATGACAAATACGCCAGTCCCTTCTGGGCGACGCTGGCCGGCATCCGCTATCTGGCAACACGCCGGGGGCCGGTGGCGTCGAGCCTCTTTGAAACGGGTGGGTTCTGGTACGTCGAAGACGGCGCACGCTCGCCCGATATCCAGTTTCACATGGGGCTTGGCTCGGGCATCGAAGCGGGTATCGCCAAGATCAAAAGCGGTGTGACGCTGAATTCGGCCTATATGCGGCCCCGGTCGCGCGGCACGGTGCGTTTGGCCTCTGCTGACCCGAAAGTGGCCCCGCTGATCGACCCCAACTATTGGTCCGACCCGCATGACCGTCAGATGGCGATCCGGGGCCTGAAGCTGGCGCAGGAGATCCTCGCCTCTGGCCCGATGGCCAAATACGTGCGGCGCGAGGTCATTCCGGGGCCCGAGGTGCGGACCGAGCAGGACTATATCAACTACGCCAACGCCAACGCGAAGACCGACCATCATCCGGCAGGGACCTGCCGCATGGGAAGCGACGCAGAGGCTGTTGTGACCCCGCGTCTTGCGTTTAACGGCATCGAGAACCTGCGGGTGGTCGACGCGTCGATCATGCCGCGCGTCATTTCGTCGAACACCAACGCCGCGACGATCATGATCGCCGAGAAGGCAGCGGACATGATCCGCGAAGACCAACCCTGAGAAACGGAAAGAGACCCGCGATGAGTGCTTTAGCCATGGATGTTCAAGTTGTCACCTACGACACGGCAAGCCGTTTGATCGAAGGGTCTATGGCCCACGCGCTCAAGAACAACTGGCGCGTGGCAGTGGTGGTGCTGGACCCATGGGGCGCAGTCGTCGGAACTGGTCGGATGGACGGCGTGTCGCCCGCGATCCTCGAGATTGCGTCAGACAAGGCCTACACCGCCGCCATGGGCAAAGCGACCAAAGCGTTCTACGAGCGCATGTCGTCGTCCCCGGACCTTGCGATGGGGCTGCAGAACCGGAACCGCTTTTGCGCTTGGGAAGGTGGGTTGCCTTTACGCCTGGACGGCACCCTGATCGGGGCGATCGGCGTCTCGGGAGCGGCCGGCCCGGAAGATGTGGCCTGCGCCGAGGCGGCGATGGCGGCGCTTGGCCTGACGGTCTGACGCCTGCCGCTTGCGCCGGGCACCCGGGGCCTTATGCGGAAGTCGCGCCAACGGCGATCAGCTGGCCGATGGGCAGGGTAGGGTCTTGTGTCAGTCGGCAAGCGCTGATCGAAACACCTCGTCCAACCCGGCGTATCGTGGTCCGGACAGGTCCAGACCCTGATCCGTCAGAAAGGCGTCGGGGGCTGGCAAGACAAGGACAGAGACGAGCTGGCCGGAATAAGCGTTCGGATTCGAGACGACATCGCCGGTTTGCCGGTCCATCAGGGTTATGATCTCGGGGATGGTGACGGCAGGCACGCCGTTGATCCAGCCGATCATGTTTTCATTCTTCAAATTGATCCGCAGCGTGCTGCCGTCGAACTGACCGTTCCCTTCTATCTCGATGTGGCCGGTTGTGAAACTTTCTTCGTTTCGGGCAATGCTCTCGGTCACGCGGCCTTCAAACAGAACAACGCCGCTCGTGGCCTTTGCAATCCTCTGGGGCAGAGTGTCGAGATCGGCACGCGCCTCGCGCCACAGTTGCCCAAGCCGCCGTGCAGCCGACAAGGTGCCCTCCAACACGTTTCCCCGCAGGCAACGCGCTGGCAGGACATGGTCAATCGCTGCGATGTCGTTGCGGCTGGCTTTCGCAAGCGCGCGCACAAGGTCTTCGGCGCGCTGGTCATCCGCGATGTTTTCCAGAACCATGGTTTCGCCAAATGCGTTGGCGGTGAAAATCGGGGCAGGTGGAAGCCCGGCCATCGCGAATGTGGAATGCGTGATCTCGGGCACCGCGCGACCCGCCGGGTCGGCGTCGATCACGACGGCATCGTTCATCGCGGCAAGGAAGAACGGAACGGCGGTGTTCGAACCGCCAAGTTCGCAGGCAATCATGCCCCGGATCGGGTCATCGTGATAGGCAGCCGCCCGGTCATAAGCGAGCTGGATCGGATGCACGCCGTCAACAAGCGCGTCGGCGCCTTCAGGCAAGTCCGAAATCGCGCCCAGAAGGTAGGGCGAGCACAGGAGCGCCTCGTCTGGCATGTCGACCAGACTGGCCAGGCGGAAGTCCTTGCCCGCCGCGAGTGCCATGTCGATCAGGTCGAAACCTTCCTGCAATTCGCCGCCACCACCGGCGCCGAACAGCGTCGCGCCACAAAGGATGTCGACCACATCCTCGCGGTTTAGAAGCTCGGTCATGATGTGGGGTCCGAAACGCGCATTGTCACGTCGGTTTCGGTCCCGTCAAAGGCGATTCGAGTCCACGTGAACGTTGTGCCGTTGTTCCGCAAAACTGGCAGCCCTTCCGAAAAAGGCTGAGTCGCCAGATCCGCGATCAATGTGTGGCCGGACCAATGGCAGAGCGCATGGATGCCATCGAAAAACCTGTCGATGCCCTCCGGTATCTGCCCGGCCTCCAAGGCTTCGATCACGGGCGTTGTTGCGGGTTTGTCGGTTTGTCCAATGCCCAGAACGGCCACCTCTCCGCGTGAGACAACGATCCCGCTATACCCGTCGCCCTGGAACCGCTTCACGTCCGGGTCATCGCCGGGTTGCCGTTCCCAAAGTTCGGTATACGCGCTCAGCACACCGGCCTCGATCATGCGCCCTTGTTCGTCGAACGAGATGTCACCCACATCCGCAATGTCTGGCGTGCCGTGCCAGTTGATCTCGCGGTGCCACGTGCAGCGCGCGCCCGCAAGCGTGGTTTGTCCGGCGAACCCCTCGGCACGGGCAAGGCGCAGCAGGTCCGGTGCCGAGAGATCGTGCAGGGCTTCCGCGTCGGACAGGGCAGGTCGGTCGGCCGGGATGCGGACATCGGCATAGTCGGACCCGACCTGCATCCAATGCACGCGGGTCGTGTGGTCTTCGAAGCCGGGGGCCTTGATCCAGTCGCGGACCCAATGCCCCTGAACAAGGTCCTGATCGCTCACTCGGCGGCCAGTTTCGTGGCGCTCATGGCGGCGATGATATCGTCCGAGGTCATCACGGCGCCTTCCTGCAGGTACTCCATCGCATTGAGCGAGGCCTGATGCGCCTCGGGCGAGGTCCCGCCCACGCAATCGGACACGACCCGGCAATAATAGTCGTGCTGATGCCCGTCGACGAAGCTGTAGTGGACGCAGACATCGGTCATTGCACCCACAAGGATCAGGGTTTCTGCTTTGAGACCTTTCAGAAGGATCTCGGTCTCGGTTCCGAAGAACACCGAATACCGGCGTTTGTGCACGAAGTAATCGGTGGGTCGCATATCCATTTCATCGGCTGCGACCGGCGTGCCCGGTTCCCCTTCAAGGCAGTGGATGTCCTCCGAGCCGTCCAGCTCGCGCCCGTAATCCACCATGCTGCGCCGGTGGATCTCCTGAAAGAACACGACCGGGATACCGGCATCATGCGCCGCATCGACGACGCGGCGTGCGCGGCTCATGTTCTCGGTAAAGCCCGGCATATGCGGGATGCCGCCATCGACATCGATGAAGGCGCCTTTTTGAATGTCGATCACCAGCAGCACCGGCTGTCCGACAATTGTGGGTTGGCGCGGCATAAGTGTCCCTCCTTACTTGCGGGATTGATCGGCGCCCATCAGGCGCGGCAGGTCGCCCCAGCGGGCCACGGCCGAAAAGACCAGCACCGAGACGACAAGGAACGTGATCGCGGCGACCGCCATGGTCGGGGTGTAGCCGTTTCGAAGCGAGTTGAAAATCTGCAGCGTCACCGTTGCGTAGGACGAGGCCGAGACAAAGAAGATCACGATGAATTCGTTGAACGACAGGACCAGAACGAAGAAGAAGCCCGAGATCGTGTAAGGCACGGTTTGCGGCAAGACGACGGTCTGAAACGCGACCTGTTCCGTCGCGCCCATCGTGGCGGCGGCATCCAGATGCGAGCGGTCGATGGATTGCAGGCCAATCGAGATTGTCACCAGCGGCAGGGCCATCAACAGGATTGCGTGGCTGATGACCCCGGCCCAGATGTCGCCCAAGCCGCCGGTGAAGCCCCAGAAGAACCCAAGCCCGACACCGAATACGATCGGTGGCACAGCGAAGGGAAGCGAGCCCAGCCCGGCCAGCGTCTTCGAGAGTTTCGTGCCCGTCGACCAGAGGAGATAGGCAATCGGCCATGCCAGCAGAACCGCAAGGGTCGCGGCGCCCACGGCAACGATGACCGAGTTCCAGAGCGCGTTGGTCCAGACCGGTTCCGAGACAAAGAACTCTCCGAACCGGGCCAGTGTCGGATCCTGCGGGGGAAAGAACATGCTGCGGCCCGAGTTCAGCGCAGCGCCACAGACCACGACGATCGGCAGCGCCAGAACCAAGGCCGCAAGGGCCATATAGATCGTGCCAAGCGCCTTCATCGTGCGTCCGCCCGTTTGTTGAAGAGGTGGCCCAGATACAAGCAGACACTGGCCGACAGCAGCAGCATGATCGCCTGTGTCGCGCCAAAGGGCGCGTTCAGGTTCGCGCCTCGGATATTGGCATAGATCGCAACCGCCGTGGTGTGCTTGTTGGGCGCGGCAAACACCGTGACCGAGACATACGTGCCCAGAAGGAACACGAAGAGCAGTAGCGTGGTCCCGAAGAGCGGCAACCGGATCGAGGGCAGAGTGACGGTCCGCGTCACCGTCCAACGCCCGGCGCCCATGGTGCGCGCGGCCTCGTTCAGCGAGGGGTCAAGCCGCGACAGCGCCGGATAGAGCAGGATGACGGCATAGGGCCAGACAAGATAGCTCATGGTCAGGATGGTGGCGAAATCCGACGTCTTGAACTTGACATTCCTCGGATTGGCAAGGCCCCAGTCGCGCAACTGCTGGAACCAGCCGACGTCCTTCAGCCACTGGGTCAGCCCGGTTTCCTTGAAGAGCTTGGGAAGGCCAGAATTGTTGGACAGCAGAATGTCCCAGCCCATCACGATGAACACTTCAGACAGCGACAGCGACGACATGATGAAGACCAGCCATATGGCCTGTGCAGACCGTTTGAGGCGCGTCAGCAGCAAGGTGAAAGGCAGCGCGGTTGCAACGGCCAGAAGCGAGGCGATGACGGCGAAATAGAACGAGTAGCCAAGCTGTTGGAGGTAGAGGAACGTGACTTCTTCAGGCCAGAGAATGCCCACGAAGAAGCGTTGGTAGTTTTCTAAGGTGAAGTCCCAGACCCATGCCGCGCCATCAATCTTGCGTCCGAACGATATGGCGAAGACCAGAAGGAAAGGCACAACGCAGAGTATGACGATCCCGGTCGTCAGAGTCGCCAGAAGCATCCGACGCACCGGCCAGACGCGGGCGCGTCTATGTGCAGGCTCGGCGGGGTCCGCGCTTATGTCCTCGGCGACGGTCAAGCGGCCTCTCCCCGCGGAAAGACCTGCAATGCGTCCGGTGGCAAGCGGACCGTTGTTGTGTCGCCGGTGGCAAGGCTTGGCCCGGTTTCGCCCACGGCGTATTCCACGATGATCGGCCCAATCGCCGTTTCCAGATGGTATTCCCGCAAAGGCCCAAGATCGCGGACGAACATCACCTTGGCGTCGATCCGGTTCTCGCCCGGTCTGTCGTCAATCTCCGCGCGTTCCGGACGGATTGCGACCTTGACCGCGCTGCCGCTGCGGAACGGGGCCTGCGTTTGCAGTTGAAGCGTGCCGATCTGCACGCCACCATCTGCAAAGACACCGTCAAAGAAGTTGGCCTTGCCGATGAAATCCGCGACGAAGGCGTTGGCTGGCTTGTGGTAGACTTCTTGCGGCTTGGCGATCTGCTCGACCCGGCCGTTCGACATCACAACGATCTGGTCCGCCATCGTCATCGCCTCGCGCTGATCGTGCGTCACAACAATGGTCGTAATACCAAGACGCTGCTGCAAAAGCCGCAATTCGACCTGCATTTCTTCCCGCAGCTTGGCATCCAGCGCCGACATTGGTTCGTCCAGCAGGAACACATCAGGCTCCTGAGCAAGGGCGCGGGCAATGGCGACGCGCTGGCGCTGACCGCCTGACAACTCGCCAATCCGCCGGTCCCCGAACCCGCCAAGCTGCACCGTGTCCAGCAAGGTTTCGGCCTTCGCATAGGCGTCGCTCTTCGACATGCCGCCTATGGTCAGGGAATAGGCGACGTTCTCGCGTACCGAGTAGTGCGGGAAAAGCGCGAAGCTCTGAAACACCATCCCGAATTTGCGCTTATGGGCGGGTAGGGCGGTGATGTCTGCCCCGTCCAGCAGAATGTTGCCGCGGGTCGGATCCTCAAGACCGGCGATCATGCGCAACAGCGTGGTCTTGCCGCATCCCGATGGACCAAGCAGTGCGGTCAGCTCGCCCTTTGCAAACTCAAGATTGGTGGGGTCGACAGCGCGGACGCCTCCAAAGGATTTGGAGACGCCCTTCAGTACAAGTCCGTCCATGACGGATCAGGCTTCAGCCAGCATCTTGTCCCAGCTTTCCTTGATGAAGGTCTCGTTATCGAGATACGCCTCGTAAGCCGGTTTGATCGCTGGCGCGCCCGAGACGAAGTTGAACTCGTCATCCGTCAGGTCGGTCATCGACTTGTCGACCAGCGGGGCGGTGCCGATCTTGCGGCTCATCAGCGCCTGGATCGACGGCTCGGACGAGAAGTTCATGAACTCGGCGGCTTCGTCCGCCTTGTCAGACCCAGCGGTCAGACACCACGAACCATAGTCCTGCAAGTTGCCTTCCTTGGGGAAGGTCGGCTTGATCGGGAAGCCGTCCAGCGCCATCAGGTTGGCCACGTCCAGATAGTACATGCCTGCAACGACATCGCCGTTCTTCATAGACTGTTCCATCTGGCTTTCCGCCGTCCACCAAAGCGCGACGTTCGGCTTCAACTCGGCCACTTTCTCGATGATCGCGACGATCCCGTCATTCGACATCATTGTCTCGGAGCCATCGAAGAAGGTGGCCGCCGTAAAGTCGAGCAGCCCGGCATTGTAGTTGCGGCCAAGGCCCAGCGAGGCTTCGAACAGGCTCGAATCCCAGAAGTCGGCCCAGCTTGCGGGTGTTTCAACCTCGTTCGGGTTGAACACCATGGCCGAGAACCACGACATCGCGCCGACACCCTGCGGGCCGTCATTGCCTTCGAAGACGAAGTAGCTGTCGAGGTTGCCAGCGCCCGAAATCTTCGCAAGGTCCAGCGGCGCGATCAGGTCACCGATCCGGCTGGCTTTGATCATCGTGTCGCGTGCGAAAAGCGAGATATCGGTCGGGATGTTCCCGGCTGCCATCGCTTGCTGCAACGTCACCAGCCAATCCGACGAGTTCGGCTGCGTGATGCTTTCGACCTCGATGCCGGTGGCCTTGGTGAATTCCGGATAGACATGCTCCTTGAAGCTGTTCTCGAAATAGCCGCCATATGACCCGATCCGGACACTCCGGCTTTGCGCGATCAGCGGTGTCGCAAGTGTCGACGCCGCAAGCCCGGCGACCCCAGACTTCAGCAGCGTGCGTCTGTTCAACTTGGGCATGATATGTCCTTTCAATTCCCCACGACTCAGGCCCTGCACGGCAGGACGCAAGTCTTGTTTCCCGCGGAAATGAGCGTTCATCGGGTGCCTCTGCGTCAACGAAAGCGACCCGAAATGCGCCAGAAGTTCGTGCAAATGCCCAATTTGCAGGCGGAAGCGTCTGTCGAATGATCTTTCTTAGACTCAAGAGAGTCGTCTGCTCGGCGTTCGGTGCATGCTGTCGGCAAGCGACGGAATGGGGATAAAATGGCTGAAGCAGGGGATACGGAACTCAAGGCTTTGACGGTAGATGACGCGACTTTGCCGGTTATCGATCTGTCGGGATTGTTCACGGGCGACGAGGCCGACAAGGCGCTGGTTGCGGCGAAGCTGGGCGAGGCGGCCCGGACCTCGGGCTTTTTCTATATCACCGGCCACGGCGTGCCGCAGGAGCTGATCGATGCGGCGTTCGCGGCGTCGAAGGAGTTCCACGAGAAGCCGCGCAGCTTCAAGATGAAGACATGGTCGGGGTTCACCACGAACCACCGCGGCTACGTCCCTTACGAGGAAAACGGCACCGAGTTCCCGAAGGTCATCAATTTCAACGAAGCGTGGGACATGTCCTATGAGGCGCCCGCAGATCACCCGGATTATCTTGCCGGTTGGCGGATGACCGGCCCCAATGTCTGGCCCGAGATCCCGGGCTGGAGAGAGACGATCTCGGGCTATTACGACGCTATCTTCAATCTGGGACTGCGAATGCTCGACGCGCTGGCGCTTGAGCTTGGTGTCCCGACCGAGGAACTGACGCGGCACATCACCTGTCCGACCTCGCAGTTGCGCCTGTTGCGCTATATCGAAAACGACATGCCGCAGACCAAGGACGTGACCGGCATCTCCGCGCATTCCGATTTCGAATGCTTCACCATCCTGCTGCAAGGTGCGCCGGGACTGCAGGTGATGAATGCCGAGGATGTCTGGATCGAAGCACCACCGATCCCTGGCACCTTCATCGTGAACATCGGGGATATCTTCGAGACGTGGTCGGGTGGCCAGTTCAAGTCCACCCAGCACCGGGTCATCAACACCGGCAAAGAGCGCTATTCGATGCCGCTCTTCTTCGGTCTCGACTATCACGCGATCATCGAGCCGCTTGAAAAGTTCCGCACGCCCGAGACCGAGGCGAAGTATCCGCCGATCAAGGCGGGTGACCACCTGATGCGGATGACCATTCAAACCTTCCGCTACATGGCCGAGGCGCGCGCGGCGGGTGTCTTCACGCCGGACTATGAAGTGCCCGAGGAAAGCCCGTTCAAACGCGAGGCCAAGGAACCGGCCGAGTAAGGTGGACCCGCATCCTGACTTCACGGCGATCAATCTGCCCCGGGACCTGCCCTTGGGCGCGTTCCGGCTGACGCCTCTGTCGCCGGAATTTGTCGACGAAGACCTGAACGCCGTTCTTTCGTCGGCGCCTCTGCTGGCGGGCATCTTCGGCACATGGCCCGAGGGGTTGACCCGCGACGCCAACCTGATCGACCTTGCGTGGCACGAGAGGGAATTCACCGCGCGCCGGTCATTCTCGTGGATCATCCGTGACAGCGAGGGGGCTTATGCGGGATGCTTTTACCTGTTCCCCGAGTTGGGAACGCGCGGCAAAGGCAAAGCCGCGCTCTGGCTTTGTGATATCCCCGACCGCACAAAGACCGCGCAGGACCTCAAAGCCGCCCTCGGCGCATGGCTCGAAACGGTTCTGCCGGATGACTACGCCCTTGCGTGGATCACACGCCCCTTACTGGACTGACCCGATGACACTTCCTGTTGCCGACACCTGGTTTACCGCCACGAAGATCGATGCCGACACGACATTGATCCTTGAGCCGCATATTCACGTTCTCGAACAGGCCAATATGTTTCTGGTCGAGGGGACCGAGCGTGACATGATCCTTGATACCGGTATGGGCGTGATCCCGTTCAAACCGTATCTCAACAGTCTGCGGTCCGACCCGGACAAGGAGATCATCTGCGTGTCTTCCCACACGCATATCGACCATATCGGCGCGGTCCACGAATTTGACACGCGGCTGGTCCACCCGGCAGAAGCCGACGAGATGGCAACCCCGTCCGGGCTGACGTCCCTGTTCCGCCGCGACATGCCCGAGGCGCTGCTGCAGACGTTCCTTGATGCAGGCTATCCGCCAATCGGGGAAACCCTGATCGAAGCGCTGCCCTATGCGGGATACGACCCCGAGAGCTACCGGCTTCAGGGCGCGCCCGCGACCGGGTTGCTGGAGCATGGCGACACTGTCGACCTTGGCAACCACGTCTATGACGTGCTGCATCTTCCGGGACATTCCCCGGGCGGCATCGGGCTGTTCGAGCGTGAGACCGGCGTGCTCTTCGCGGCAGACGCGATCTATGACGGCCCGCTGATCTATGAAGGGCCGGGGATGAGCGTTGCGGCGTATCGAAAAACCTTCGACCTGCTAAAAGAACTGCCTGTCACACTCGTCCATGGCGGGCACGACCCAAGCTTCGACCGCGCGCGCATGCTTGAAATCATCGCGCATTACGAAGCGCTCTGGGACGCGGCCTAGGGCAAAGGTCAGGTCACGCTTTCAGGCGTTTTCGCATCTGAACGCGCAACGAAAGCGCGCCACCCGCCAAGATGGGTGATGTCCTCGGCCCCTTGCACACCTGCCGTTTCAACAAGGAACCCATGCGCCTCTTGGCCGTCGGCCAACGAGACGGTCCCGATGGAAAGGGGCGCCGGGATGCCGGCCATAAAGTCGCCCATGAAGACCTTGGGCAAGGCCCAGACTTCCAGTTCAATCTCAGCTCCCTGCTCGACGCGCAAAAGGCCGGGGCGCTGGGGTGGGCCGCCTGCAAGGGCATAGAGCTTGTAGTGCGGCGCGGTTCGGGTGGCCGTTAGCAGCCTACCGCCGCGCGACGTCAGTTCGTGGTTCAACGCCATGCCAGACATATGGGCGCCGCAGACCGCAAGCGCGATTTCATCCGCGTCTGGCGTATCCTCGGGGATTGATGCGGGCGCATGGCCCGAGAATGCCGCGGCCACGCTGGCCAGTTCGGCATCCATACCGCTGGCGCCCAGCAGAGTGATCGAGCCCGGCCGCCCATCCGATCTGGGGGCAGTCGGGAATGCGATGCCGCACATATCCAGCAGGTTCACGAAGTTTGTATAGGTTCCAAGGTTCGAGTTCGGCGTGACCGGATCCGCCTCCAGATCGGCCAGCGAATAGAATGTCGGGATGGTCGGCACGCACAGCATGTCGACATCTGCCATCGTGGCGAGCGCTGTCCGTTCCAGTTCCTTGAGCCGGTACATGCCGCGAAACGCGTCGGCGGCAGACAGCTTGGTTGCAGCGCCGATGATCAGCGAAGTCGTCGGATGCAACGCCTCTGGATTGGTTTGCATTAGCTCTTCGACAACGGTGTACCGTTCGGCCACCCAGGCCCCTTCGTAAAGCATCTCGGCCACGGCATAGAAGGGCGAGAAATCCAGCTCGACGATCGTCGCGCCAAGTGACGTCAGATGCTCGAGGGCCGCGTTGAAACTGTCGGACTGGGCCTCGTCCCCGAAGAAGATGCGCGAGGCGGCGTTCGGCACACCGATGCTCAGCGAGGCGGGCAGGGGGCTAAGCTGACCTGCCTCGATGGGCTTCGAATAGGCGTCGGCGGTGTCCTCGGCGCAGGCGACCTCGAAGACGGCAAACGCATCCGCGACGGACCCCGAGAAAATCGAAATCGTATCCAGCGTGCGGCAGGCGGGCACCACGCCGGTCGCGGACAATGACCCAAGCGAGGGTTTCAGCCCGACGATATTGTTCAATGCGGCGGGCACGCGACCTGATCCGGCGGTGTCCGTGCCCAGCGAGAAGGTCACAAGCCCATGCCCGACGGCAACACCCGAACCGCTGGAGGAGCCGCCCGGCACGATCTCGGGGTCGACCGCGTTGCGCGGCACGCCAAAGGGCGAGCGCACGCCGACCAGCCCGGTCGCGAACTGGTCGAGATTGGTCTTACCGATCACAAGGGCGCCTGCAGTTCGCAGTTGGGCGATGACGAAAGCGTCCTTGGCGGGCGCATAGGCGTAGTCCGGACAGCCGGCGGTCGTCCGGATGCCTGCCACATCGATGTTGTCCTTGGCGACATAAGGCACGCCCCAGAGCGGTTGGCTGTTGTTGTTTGGTCCCAAGGCCTCGGCCTCGGCCACGACATCGGTCATCGGGCGCAGATGGATGAAAAGCGCGGGATCGCCGATGGCCTCGATCCGGCGATACACCTCGCGGACGATATCGGCGGGCGTCACACCGCTGGCATAAGCCTTGCGAAGGTCGGTCAGGGACAGGGGCATCTTGTCGAGCATAACGGTCTTTCCAGTCTAGGCGGCAACGGGCCGGGGCGGTTGTGGGGCAGCGTCGATCAGAGCGCGTGTATAGGGGTGCTTCGGCGCGCCCATCACGTCAGCGGTCGGGCCTTGGTCAACGATCTCGCCTTCTTTCATCACCAGAACCTCGTCGCAGAGCAGTCGTACAACATTCAGATCGTGGCTGACAAAGAGATAGGACATGCCCATTCGGGCGCGCAGATCGACCAGCAAATTGAGCACGATGGCCTGGATCGAAACGTCCAGCGCGGCCGTCGGTTCATCAAGGATCAGCAGTTTAGGCTCCAGCGCGATCGCACGGGCGATGCCGACGCGCGCTTTCTGGCCACCAGACAGCTGGTGTGGGAAGCGGCTGAGCAATGGCTGGGGCAAGCCCACGAGTTCCGCCAGTTCGGCCACCCGATCCCGGCGTTTTGCACCCGACAGACCGGCAATGCGCGACATGGGTTCAGCGATGGCCGAGGCGGCGGTGTCGCGGGGGTTCAGACTGTCGGTCGCATCCTGAAACACCATTTGGATGTCGCGCCTGACCGGGTGACGCATGAAACGGGCGGCGGGCGTCGCGGCGATGTCCTGACCGTCAAACAGGATATGCCCCGATGTCGGGTCCTGCAGGCGGACGATCATCTCGGAAGTGGTCGACTTGCCGCTGCCGGACTCGCCGACCAAACCCAGCGATTGCCCGGCCTTGATCTGGAACGACACACCTTTGACGGCATGAACCGGCCCGGATTTGCCGGGATAGGTCTTCACAAGGTCGCGGACGTCCAGAAGCGGGCGGTCATGCACCTTGTGCACGGGTTCTGCCGTGCGGATCTCGGCTGGCAGCAGGCTTCGGATTGACGCGCCAATGCGCGGCGTCGCGTTCACCAGTTTCTGGGTATAGGGATGCTGCGGGTCGGTGAAGAGGGTCTCCGGCGTGCCGTCCTCGACAATGCGACCATCCTTCATCACGACAATCCGGTCGGCATATTGCGACGCCAGACCAAGGTCATGGGTGATCAGGATCATGCTCATGCCGCGCGCTGCGGCCAGGTCGCCCACAAGATCCATCACCGCCTTCTGGGTGGTGATATCAAGCCCGGTTGTCGGCTCGTCCGCGATCAGAAGCTGCGGGTTGCAGGCCAGTGCAATGGCGATGACGACGCGCTGGCACATGCCGCCCGACAGCTCGAACGGATAGGCGTCATACCGTGCCGCCGCATCGTTGACCCGCACGGCTTCGAGGGCGGCAATGGCCTTCTGTTTGGCATTCTGCCGCGTGGCCTGTGCATGGCGGATCAGCACATCTTTGATCTGGTGGCCGACCCGGCGGATTGGGTTCAGGGCGGCGCGCGGGTTCTGGAAGATCATCGACACTTCGCGCCCGCGAATGTCCCGCATGTCCCGTTCCGAGGCCGCGCGCAGGTCGATGCCGCCGAAGGTGACATCGCCCGCCCGGATCTCGCCGCCCGCATCAAGAATGCGCATCAGGGCATAGGAGGTGACCGACTTGCCCGACCCGCTTTCACCGACGATCCCCAGCGTCTCGCCCTTGCCCACGTCCAAAGAGATGCCGCGCACGGCGTCGACCTCGCCTTTGCGGGTCTTGAAGGTGACGGCAAGGTCCTTGATCGACAGCATCGGCTCAGGTCCTCTTCCGTGGGTCGACGATATCGCGCAGCCCGTCGCCCAGCAGGTTGAACGTGAAGACCGCCAGCATCAGCCAGAGACCGGGGAAGACGGCCAGCCACCATTCGCCCGAGACAATGAAGTTCGCGCCTTCGGCCACCATGATCCCCCATTCCGGGGTGGGCGGGCGCACGCCAAGCCCGATGAAGGACAGGCCCGCCGCATTCAGGATGGCCCAGCCAAGGTTGAGCGAGACCTGCACCATCATAGGTGGCAAGGCGTTCGGAAAGATGTGGAAGGCCAGCACCCGTATGTCGCTGTTGCCGGCCAGCTTGGCCGCCTGCGCGAAACCGGCATTGCGCCGGATGTTCACCTCGGCCCGCACAAGGCGGGCATAGAACGGGATGTTGATGATCGCGGTCGCATAGATGATGTTCTCGACCGTGTTGCCAAGTGCCGCCAGCACGCCCATCGCCAGCACGAAAAGCGGGAACGCCATGATCGTATCAAGGCAGCGGTTCAGCACCGCGTCCAGCCAACCGCCCCAATACCCCGCCGCCGCGCCAAGCACCGAGCCGATCACGAAACTCAGGGCAACGGCCGCGACCGAGATCGTCAGGTCCAACCGCGTCGCCACGATCACGCGGCTGAACACATCGCGGCCCAGATTGTCGGTGCCGAACCAGTGATCCCAACTCGGCGGTTCAAGCGCGCGGGCGGCGTTGGTGGCCAGCGGATCATAGGGCACCAAGGCAGGCCCGAAGAACGCGCAGCCCAGAAAGAAGGCAAGCATCCCGAAGGCCAGCATGGTCACCGGATTGTCTCTCAGGACATAGGCGATGTGGCCAAGGCTGGTGTCGCCTTTTTGCGACCGGTCTTGCGAGGAAGAGGCCGTCATCTCGGCCATCACTTCAAACCGATGCGCGGATCGATCAGCGCATAGGCAATGTCGATCACAAGGTTCAGCGCCACGAACAGCAGCGCCATCGCCAGAACGAAGCCCTGAACGGCGGCATAGTCGGACACCACCAGCGCCTCGACCGCATAGGAGCCGATGCCGGGCCATGCGAAGACCCTTTCCACCAGAACATTCGCGCCCAGCGTGAACGAGAAGACCATGCCAAGGGTGGTGACAACCGGCAGCAGCGCGTTTCTAAACGCGTAGCCGTATAGCACCTTGCGGTTCGTCAGACCGGCGGCGCGCGCGGTCCGGATGAAGTCGGACGACAGGGCCGAGAGCATCGCGGCCCGCGTCATGCGGGCAATTGGCGCCAGCGTGAATAGCGCCAGCGTCGTCGCGGGCAGGACAAGTTGCTTCAGCGCACCGCCCCAAGTCTCCCAATCGCCCGCGAGGGCCGCGTCGATCAGATAGAAGCCAGTGACATGCGGTGGCGACAGATAGATGAAGTCCAGCCGTCCCAGCGGCGAGGGCGCGACGCCTGCCAAATAGTAAAACACGTAAATCAAGAGGATGCCGGTGAAGAAGGTCGGCATCGAAACGCCCGCCGTGACCAGCACACGGCAGAGGTGATCGACCCATGTGCCCGGACGCGTCGCGGCCAGAACGCCAAGCGGGATGGCGATAGCACAGGACAGAAGAAGCGCCGCAAGCGTCAGTTCAAGTGAAGCAGGCAGTCGCGCGGCAAGGTCGGACAACACGGATTGCCCCGTCGTGAGAGAGGTGCCGAGATCGCCACGTGACAGGTCGGACACGTAATAAATGAATTGCTGAAACAAGGGTTTGTCCAGACCAAGCTCTTCCCGGATTTGCGCGATCGAGGCTTCGTCTGCAGCCGGTCCAGCGAAATACGCTGCCGGGTCGCCGGGCAGGGCGCGGGTCAACAGGAACGAGATGACCACAACGCCCATCACCACCGGTATCGCCTGGGCCATCCGGCCCAGGATCATTCTTGACCGTGGTGCCATCAGGTGGTGGCAGTTGTCAGCGGACGCACGTCCAGCTGCCGATGGAACCAGAACTCGTAACCGGACGCACCGTTCATCGCGACATTCAGGGCCGGTTGCCAAAGCGGGATGCGGGGCAGGTCCTCGAACGCGATTTCGAACATACGCTTGATGTTGGGCTCATAAGCCGGGTCATCCATGGGGATGTGCAGGGTGCTGTCCACCAACTGCTCGATTTCTTCGTTGAGGTAGTTCGACGAGTTGAAGAGATGCCCGTTTTTGTAGGCCCAGAAGAAATAGTAATCTGGCGTGTTCAACCAGCCGCCGAAGTTCTCGAGATGCAGCGGCAGGCGCTTCTCGACCAGTGCGGCCGTCCGCCAGTTGGCGCCGGGGATCTTCTCGATCTCGGTCTTGATGCCCAGTTCCGCGAAGGCTTCCTGCAGCAACAGCGCGGTCGGCTCCATCCAGTCGGCAAGGCCAAGGCTGATCGAAATCGGCACTTCGAAGCCGCTCGCAAAGCCCGACGCGGCCATATGCTCTTTCGCCTTGGCCATGTCGGTCATGTAGGGCGACTTCCGGGGCCATGCGATGTCGGTGATCTCGGCCTCGCCACCCCACATCGGGGCGCCGCGCCCATAGGCGGCGGTCTGGAAGATGTCTTCGTATGGGATCGCATAGGCCAGCGCCTTGCGCACATTGGCGTCCTGGAACGGCTCGAAGCTGAAATTCGGACACAGGCAGTGGATGCAGTTCTCGATCGGCGTCGAATAGACGTCCACTCCGTCCATCGCGTCCAGCTCGGCAGCGTCCTTGTTTGGGATGTTGAACGACATCTGGACGTCGCCCCGTTCAATCAGCGCGCGCCGCGTGGCCGGGCTTGGCACTTCACGCACGATGACACGCTCGAAGCTGGGCAGCGGGCCGCCGACCCATGCGTCGTTCCGTTCATAGACCAGCTGCTGGCCTTGTTCCCACCGGGTGATCTTGAACGCGCCAGAACCGGCGGGCGTGGTGTGCAGGTACTCCATCGCCCACGGATCGTCCGCGGTGGCGTTGGCCTTGGCGACTTCGGCGTTGATGATGAACGGCACCGGCACGGCAAGGTCCGGCAGGGTCAGCTTCGAGGGCTTGTCCAGCTTGATGACAAAGGTTTCATCGTCCACCGCCTCGAACTGGTCGGGGCGTTCCAGACCACCGGCTTTCATCTGAACGGTCGGGAACCCGCCCGCTGACACGGCCCGGTCATAGGACCATTTCACGTCCGCCGCTGTGACCTTGCGCCCGTCCCAGAACGTGGCGTCCGGCTTGATCTTGAAGGTCATCGTCAGACCGTCCTCCGAGATCGTCCAGCTTTCGGCAAGTTCCGGTTCGATCACCGAATAGTCATAGGAAAACCCGCCGCCTGGCGCTTCTTTCGTGCCGAAGCTGACCAGCCGGTCATAGCAGTTCACCGCCACCTGATAGGATGCCCGGTTGGTGCCGGTCCGGTGCAGATCGAGACTGTTGATGGTCTGCCCCGAGACCACGACGATCGTGCCGCCGGTCGCGGCATGGGCTGGCATCGATTTGAGGAAGGGCAGCATCGCGGCGCCCATCGTGCCGCCTGTGAGTTTGAGAAATGATCTGCGGGAAGTCTCGGTCATGGCATGTCCTCTGCAAGCAGGAAAAGGGTCTGGCAAAGAAGTTGCACTCGCGACTGCTGCAAACAAATGCTATGTCTGAAGCAGACCGATGCAAAAAATGCAGCGATATGATGCGCCACCTTTTGATTTACGACATGATCGAAGCGGTCCATCGCTCGGGTTCGATCCGCAAGGCGGCCGAGGACACCAATATCACCGCCTCGGCCCTGAACCGGCGTATCCAGGCTTTCGAGGCCGAATTCGGCTCAGAGATCTTCGAACGTCTGCCGCGCGGAATGCGGCTGAACCCGGCCGGTGAACTGCTGCTGCACCATATTCGGATGCAGCGGCAGGACATGTCGCGGGTCCACAGCCAGGTGGCCGATCTTTCAGGCATCCGGCGCGGCCATGTGAAGATCGCCTGCTCCCAAGCCTTGCTGCCGTATTTCCTGCCGCGCGAGATCTCGAACTATCGCGCCGAATTCCCCGATGTGACCTTCAGCGTCAACGTCCGCGACCGCATCCAGGCTGAGCGGGATTTGGTTAGCTTTGACAGTGATTTGGCATTGGTCTTTGAACCCGCCCACATGGTCGACTTCGAGGTGCTGCACGCCGTGCATCAACCTGTCATGGCGGTCATGTCGCAAGGGCATCCGCTGGCCTCGCGCAAAACGCTTCGGCTGCGGGATTGTCTCGAGTTTGATCTTGTTCTGCCGGCCCAGCAGTTTGGCGTGCGCATGCTTCTCGATCAGGCGTCGGCGCGACTGGGGCGGAAGCTTGAGCCGGTGCTGGAAACGGATTCCTTCGACATGGTCCGGCATTTCGCGGCCTATGGGCAGGGGATCGGGTTTCAGATCCCCGTGGGTCTCAACACGCGCGCTCGGCCCGAGATGGCCTTTGTGCCCATTGCCGAAACCGATGTCCGGGGCGGCGAGTTGTTTCTGGGGCACCTCAAGGGGCGCACGCTTCCGGTCGCCGCGCTGAAATTTGCAAGCCAGGTCGTGTCGGCCTTGAACGAGATGGGGTGAGGCCCGCCTCTGGCGCAAGACTAACGTTGGACAAGGTGGCGCTTGTCCGGGCATTGCGACACTATGCGGGCGAACTGAATTCCGGTTTGCCTCAGGAGCCGCGAGCATGTCGCAAGAGCCACTGCCCTATATCCAGCGGATCAAGGACTATTATCAGGCCTTGGGCTATGGCGCGCCGTATCGTTGGGCCAGTTTCGAGGACGTGCCGATTGCCGAGCTTGGCAAGCCCTTGTCCAAAGCCACAATCGGCCTTGTGACCACGGCCGCGCCCTTCAAGGACGGGAAGGGCGACCAAGGCCCCGGCGCGCCGCACAATGGGTTGGCCAAGTTCTTTCAGGTCTATTCAGCCAGCACCGATGTCGAGCCGGACCTGCGGATTTCCCATATTGCCTATGACCGCGATCACACCACGGCCGAGGATCAAGGCACGTATTTCCCGCTGCGCGCTCTGAAACAGCTTGAGGCCGAGGGGCATATCGGGCGGGTGGCCCCGCGCTTTCATGGGCTGCCGACCAACCGCTCGCAGAACACCACGATCAACGTCGATTGCGTGGAATTGGTCGCTCGCGCCCGCGAGGACGCCATCGACGCCGCCGTTCTCGTCCCAAACTGTCCGGTCTGTCACCAGTCGGTCAGCCTTGCGGCGCGCGCGCTGGAGGCGGCGGGCATCCCGACGGTGATCATGGGCGCGGCTAAGGACATCGTGGAACATGTCGGTGTGCCGCGCCTTTTGTTCAACAACCTGCCGCTTGGGAACAGCGCGGGCCTGCCCGGCGATCCGGCGTCGCAGGTTCTGGGGGCGCGCATGGCGCTTGACCTGCTGAACGAGACCAAACCGCGCACCACCGTCCAGTCGCCGTTGGAATGGGCCGGCGACCCGGACTGGCAGAGCTCTTACTCCAACGCCGCCCTTCTGAGTGCCGAGGAAATCGCAAGGCGCCGCGCAGCGTTCGATAAAGGCAAGGCCGATGCCCGCAAGGTGCGGGAAGAAGAGGCGTCACGCTGACCCGGCTTGGCCCTAGTCGCGCGGCTCGGGCATCTCGACCGGTCCGCCATGCTTGGCCCAGGTCGAAAAGCCTTCCTTCAGATGCGCAGCCTCGAAGCCCATGTCCTGCAGGGTCGCAACCGTCAGCGCCGAACGCCAGCCACTGGCGCAATGAAAGACATATTTCTTGTCGTCCTGCCCGAAGACCTCTTTGAAATAGGGGCTGTCGGGGTCGACCCAGAACTCGATCATGCCGCGCGGCGCATGAACGCTGCCCGGAATGAACCCGGTGCGCTGACGCTCGCGGATGTCCCGGATATCGACGATCACGACATTCGGGTCGTCCATCGCGGCGATCAGGTCGGGCGTTTCCATTTCTTCGATCCGGGATCGGGCCGCCGCTACCATCTCGGACGCGCTTCGCTTGAGCTTTGACATGGGGGACCCCTTCGATGGCGGTGTATTCCGGAACAATTGGGTGCAATGTTGGCGCGATCCGGGGGCGGTCGCAAGCGGAAGCAGGGTGACGTTTCGGGCACACGAGGCTGGGCACGGCACAGCGCCTTGGCCACAGCAGGCTAAATTAGTGTTTCGCTTAAGGGGTAAGTGGCAGCCCGTAGGGGAATCGAACCCCTCTTTCCAGGTTGAAAACCTGGCGTCCTAACCGATAGACGAACGGGCCACGCTGGAGGGCTATTTAGGGAAGCTGGCGGCGGAGGGCAAGCAGAATTTTCGCCTTTGTTAATGGCTGGGGGCTGCGTCCTCGAGACGAAGCTCGACGCTCTGTTTCCCGCCCCAGTGATTGACGCCGATGCGTCCGGCCAAGTGGAACCGTGCGCCTTTTGCCGACGACAGCGCCACGCCCATCGGGCTGTCCCATCCGTCGAAGGCAATCGCCTCCATCCGGGCACCAAGCCCGTCACCGAAACTGATCTTGAGGTGGCCGGTGCCAACCTGTCTCGCGTGCAGGATCTGGACGTCTGGAAACGCAAAACGTGGCGCTGGTGCACCTTGGCCAAAAGGTCCGGCTGCTTCGATCTGTTCCACGAGTTCCACGGTTGCCGCCCCGGGCATCAGGGCAGCGTCGATATGCAAATCGCGCGGCCCTTCGGCACCAGCCCCTTGCCGCGCCAGCAGGGCGCCAAGGCGCTCCATCGCGGCGTCGATCTGGTCCGCGGCGACCGTAAGGCCGGCCGCCATCTTGTGGCCCCCGCCTTTGATCAGCAGGCCTTCCGCAGCAAGCATCTGCACCGCCGAGCCCAGATCGACACCGCGCACCGACCGTCCCGAGCCCTTGCCCTCGGCGCCATCGACGCCGATGACGACGGCAGGACGACCGGTGGCTTCCTTCAGGCGTGCCGCAACAATGCCGACAACGCCCGGATGCCAATCCTTGCCGGCAGCCCAGACAAGAGGGCCGTCCAGCCCGCGCTCCTCGGCCTGGGTCAGGGCGGCATCGCGCACGCTGCTTTCGATCTCGCGCCGTTCCCGGTTGAATTCATCCAGCCGGTCGGCCATCGCGCGGGCTTCGTCCGGGTCTCGGGACGACAGGCACCGTGCGCCAAGGTCGGCCCGCCCGACGCGCCCGCCCGCGTTGACGCGGGGGCCGATGACATACCCCAGATGGTAGGCCGACGGGGGCGCGTCGAGGCCCGCGACGTCAGCCAAGGCTGCCAGTCCGGGGCGTCCGCGCCCGCGCATGACCTGCAATCCCTGCCGCACAAGCGCGCGGTTGAGGCCGATCAGGGGCGCCACATCGGCGACGGTTGCAAGCGCCACGAGATCGAGCATCGACATCAGGTCGGGCGTTGTCTTTTGGGCGGTGCGCCTTTGCCGGTTGGCCTCGACCAGCACAAGGAAGACCACGGCGGCGGCGCAGAGATGGGCCAGCTCTCCGGTCTCGTCCTGCCGGTTCGGGTTCACGATGGCCATGGCCTCGGGCAGCTCCGCTTCGCCCAGATGGTGGTCGATGATGACCACGTCGGCGGCCTTGGCTGCTGCGATGGCGTCGAAAGACAGCGTGCCGCAATCGACGCAGAGGATCAGGTCATGGGCTTCGGCGAGGGATCGCATGGCGGGTGGGTTCGGACCGTACCCTTCGTCGATCCGGTCGGGCACATAGAGCGTGGCATCCAAACCCAATTGGCGCACCCAATCGAGGAGGAGGGCGGCGGACGCGCCCCCGTCGACATCGTAATCGGCAAAGATGGCGATGCGGTCTGACCGGTCAATGGCCGCGACAAGGCGCGCGGCCGCCTTTTCCAGATCGCGGAGTTTCCGCGGGTCGGGCATCAGGTCGCGCAGTTTTGGGGCCAGGTAGCCTGCGGTTTCCTCAGGCGGCACGCCGCGGGCAGCAAGGATGCGCGCTGTCGGTTCGTCCAACCCGGCGACTTGCGAGACCGCCTCGGCCTGTCGGATCACTTCGACCCCGGGTCCGATCCAGCGGCGGCCGAGCAGGGACGTTTCGACATTCAGGAACACGGGCGCTGTAGGATCGGTTGGCACGACGGTCAGCTATATGGGGAGGTTGCAGGCATGGCTGCCAATCTATCTGGCGCTCACGACCGAGGGAACCGATTTCCGACACGGAAATCGGACCAAATTCCGTGCCGGAATTTGGCGCCTTCAGCTGGTGGGGTTCTGGTAGGTCATGCGGCGGACCGATCCGGTTTTCGACCGCATCAGGATTGTCTCGGCGGTCAGCATGCCCGGCTCGCGCTTGATGCCCGGCAGGATCGACCCGTCGGTCACGCCGGTGGCCGCAAAGATCACGTCGCCCGTCACCATGTCGTCGCGGGTATAGACGCGATCGAAGTTGGTGATCCCGGCTTTCTTGGCGCGGCCCTTTTCGTCCTCGTTGCGGAACACGAGCTTGCCAAACATCTGTCCGCCCATGCATTTCAGCGCGGCTGCGGCCAGCACGCCCTCCGGTGCGCCACCTTCGCCCATATACATATCGATGCCGGTATTCGGCTCGGCGCAGTGGATGACGCCCGCAACATCTCCGTCTGTTATCAAGCGGATCGCGGCGCCGGTGGTGCGGATCTCGGCGATCATGTTTTCATGGCGCGGGCGTTCGAGGACGCAGACAGTGATGTCTTCGGTCGAGCACCCCTTGGCGGCGGCGAGCGCGTTCACACGTTCCGCCGGCGACATGTCCATCGTGACGACGCCCTGACGGAAGCCGGGGCCGATGGCGAGCTTGTCCATATAGGTGTCGGGCGCGTGCAACATCGAGCCGCGCGGGCCCATGGCGATCACGGCCAGTGCGTTGGGCATATCCTTGGCGGTCAGCGTCGTGCCTTCCAGCGGGTCAAGCGCGATGTCCACTTCGGGGCCGCTGCCCGAGCCCACTTCCTCGCCGATATAGAGCATCGGCGCTTCGTCGCGCTCGCCTTCACCGATGACCACAACGCCTTGAATATCCAACTGATTCAGCTGTGTCCGCATGGCGTCGACAGCGGCCTGGTCGGCGGCCTTCTCGTCACCGCGCCCGATCAGGCGGGCCGAGGCGAGGGCGGCGGCTTCGCTGACGCGGGCGAGGCCGAGGGAGAGCATACGATCGTGGAACTGGGGCGCATCGGCCATGGGTACATAACTCCTGATGTCGTCGATGCCGCCTCCCTAGACCCCGCGGTGGCGGGTCGCAAGATCAAAGCCGGGGATCGGCGAACTCTGTCGTGAAGCGTGTCTTAACGGTCGGTGCGGGGTGTCGGTGGTCAACTCCCTGATCTGACCTTAAGCCTCTGAAAACACGGGTTTTCCGGTTTCGGTTTCGCGTCGGTACAACGTCGGTATCGCGTCGGCCGGCGAGGGGGCTCTGCCCCCGCATTGGCTGCGCCAACGCCCCCCGGGAGATTTCGAAACAGGCAAAACAAAACGGCGTCAGGTATGGGCGAGGCCACCGAAGGCGACGCCCGAGAGATCGGCCATCTCGCGTTTCCATGTCGTCAGGTCGGTGCGGTTGAAGCCCGAGACGTGGGAATGGCCGCAGGCGCGGGCCATCACCTGCATCAACTCGGTGCTGGCTTCGAAGAAATTGGCCAGTTGCCGGGCTGATTTCTCGACCACGATCCGGCTGACGAGATGCGGTTTCTGGCTGGCGATGCCCACGGGGCAGTTGTTGGTGTGGCAAGCGCGCATGGCGATGCATCCGATCGCCTGCATCGCAGCGTTCGAGAGCGCGATCGCGTCGGCACCGAGGCACGGCGAATTTTTTCTGTGCATGATCGTCTGTTTCTACATTGGGTTTTCTGAACCGGCTGGACATTCTTCTGTCAACCGTCTATGACGTTTTCTGACCGAAATCGAATCAGAGGCCGCAATGGATCTCTCGAACCTGA
>JAJDUZ010000055.1 GCA_022826385.1 Silicimonas sp. | reverse complement strand
TGAACGACCAATACCCTTGATGCTCTTCTTCTTGACGAAGTGTAAGTGCCGCACTTTCCCGATAGTTTCCACACAAATCATCCCAGTTTGCCTCTCCATCGACTGCTCAATGAAAAGGATGTCTACAACCATAGGGGGGGGGTCAAATTTGGACGCCGATACCCCCATTAGGGGGTCAAAATTGCACGCTTTTCTACATTTTGACCGTTCTCACTGACGGTGACCATTTCTTCACAGAGTGTCTGAATGACCTTGTGAACGGACTTTTGCCCCTTTGGACGACCCCCTGGATTTCCGGAGTTGCCCGGCTTGAACTGGCTGTGCTTCGGCGGCTTGCCATAACCCACCTGATACTCTTCTTCATCGCTACCTTGCATCAGAAGTCCTCCGAGACAGGGCTGGGGGTACCCGTGTTGGCCATCCCGGCTGCAGCGCCTGCACTACGTTCAGAGAAGGTCTGACCGGTCGCTTGATGAATTGCCTTCTGGCCGGACATTTCTTCCCAACGACGTATGGCGACGTCGACGTAGACAGGTGCGATCTCGATGCCAAAGCAGTGACGCTTGGTACGCTCCGCCGCAATCAAAGTTGTGCCGCTACCAAGGAAGGGATCGAACACCACGTGGCCGATGGCCGTTGAGTCAAGGATTGCATCGGCAACGAGCCGGACAGGTTTTACTGTCGGATGTACGCTAAAGTCGTCGATCTCGTCGGACTTGCCTCCAGTCGCTCCGGCATATTCCCATACGTTGGTTCGATACCTACCATGCTTGCCAAGTTCGATGTTGTTGATGTGCTGCGCGCCCGGCTGACGGAATACGAACACGAGTTCATGGCGAGACCGATAGAACGACCCCATCCCGCCATTTAGTTTGGCCCAGACGCAGATGTTTACCAATTCAAACCCGGTGCTTTGGATGGCTTCAAGCATCTCGTGTGCGTGACGCCAATCCATGAAGACGTAGTAGAGAGCTCCGGAACGCCGAACCTGGTTCGCGACAACAATTACGCTTTCCAGGAACGCTATGAACTCGTCCTTGGACATCTCTCCAGAGGCTTCGGCGAACTCGTCAAACTTATCAGTGGACACCCGAACATGTCCGTTGACTGGGACGTTAAAGGGCGGGTCCGTGAAGACGAGGTCTACCCCATTGCCGCCGAGCAAGCTCATGACGGTCTCAAAGTCTCGCCCGTTCCCACAGCAAATCCGGTGGTCGCCAAGCAACCAAACGTCTCCAAATTCAGAGATGGTTGGCTCGACCGGATCGGGTAGTTTGCCAAATTCGTCTGCGGGGTCCACGTCTTCAGCCTCGCCCGAAGTGATATCAAAGAGCGCATCAAGTTCAGGAGCTTCGAAGCCTAGGCAGGTAAGGTCGATGTCGAATTCAATTTGGTACGCAAGCTCAAGTGCAAGTGCGTCTTGATCCCATGTTCCGAGCTCTTGGGTTTTGTTAAGAGCGATACGCGCCGCTCTGATGAGACGTTCGTCATCGCACGACAGGCGAATGCACGGGATCGTAGTCAGGCTAAGGGCCCGTGCTGCTTCAACCCGAGTATGACCGTCAATGATCTCGTTGTCAGGTCCGACGATAGGCGGATCGATGAACCCAAGTTCCTCGATCGACCGGCGAGCTCGTTCGATGTGCTTCTTGTTGGGCGTGCGAACACATCGGTTTGACGTCACCAGTGTGTCGATTGGCAACTCGACCAATTCAAGTTCTGGCCGCAAGTCATTCCGCTTGGTCGCGTTCGTTTGAACGATGTCTATTTTGAAATCTTGGGGCATGATGACCTCCATGCTTTGTGATCAGCGACGGAGGAAAGGGCAGGATTCTAGGCGCACTTCGACCATCGCAATTGTAAGCGATGATGCGTTAGCTTCCTGCCGGGCATCTCGGTATGTAGGGCGTCCGAATACGTCAATTAATTGGCGGCGTCAACAATTAACATGTTGAAAAGGTTGACAAACGTATCCCGGGGTGTAACGGCTTGCGGACTCGGAGCTTGACTTGGAAGCTCACCGAAGCGTTTTTTGATCGCGACATATTCTGGGCCGCGCCGTTCGTATATTGAGTAATAGCGGGGCTGAGAAATTCCCTGTTATTGCCGCAGGGAATTTGGTCCCAGACGCCTGATATCATGTAGGAAATGTTTCCAGATCGACCGTGATCAGGACGAAGCTTGCGGAAATCCCTGTTAAATTGCCTGTTCTCAGGGAAATCTGTGCCGAGACTGGCTAGCTCGAGACTGGGTACACAGCCAGCCACTCTCTTTGATCTTCTGGACTACGATTTGGCGCGCTATTTCAGCGTGTTTCCGGGGGGTTTGGCTTTCGGGAATCGCGACGGAGACCAGATCGGACGCTCCAATTCAGCCCAATATCGGCTCCAGTCTCTGTTGCAGGTTTTGACGGTACGAGTTTGGAGTTGATGCTGCGGGGCTTACAGCTTGGCAAACGCCTCGCGCTGCTCAGCCCAAAGGGCTGGAACACCTGTCTTAATGAGATAGTCAGATGTCAGTCCGTCAGGTTGTTCTCCCGCCGCAATGGCGTCCAGGATGTCCGGTGCCAGCATGGCGAGATCAACGACATCCTGGATGCGCCGCTTTGAGGTCCCCTCTGCACGCGCAATCTCCGAGAAGGTCTTTCCGTCGAGGATCATGTTCATCCAGCGCTGCGCGTTGATGATGTTTGAGACCAGTGTCTGGTCAACCTCTGGACGAGCCTCTCCCAGATGCAACTTCAGCACAACGCCGCGGCGGCGCATTTGGAAGGGGGCGGATAGGACCAGTTGATCGGTTTGAACCTGTCGCGGTTTGATGCCGCGCCTTTGACAGCATCTATTGCAGAAAGGGAGGCTGCCTTGGGACGGAAACGGACCTCTCGAATTCACGAATGTGTATCCGTGAAGGTTGCCGCCGCCCGTCCGGGCGGCAACCTCAGATTTTGCCTCGCCAATTGTCGGGCTCCCCGAACTCAGAAAACGAAGTTTTCCGAGCTCAGGTTGTCGGCGTCGACGCCCAAAAGGATGATCTGATCGGTGGCCTCGGCATTGGCGAGGTCTGCGAGTTGGATCGTTGTGGCCCAGCCCACATCCTTCATCGCGTTCTGCAGCGTTGCCCAGTCGGTCTCGAAGTCCGAGACATCGATCAGGTCATGCTCGGCTTCGAAGTCGTGGACGAAGTCTTTGCCGGTGTCGCTTTTGAAGACGAAAACGTCCGATGCCTCGTCGCCGGTCCAGTTGCCGCCCCAGAGGTTGTCGTTGCCTTCGCCGCCTTCGATCGTGTCGGCTCCAAAGCCGCCGACCATCTTGTCGTTGCCTTCGCCGCCCGACAGGATGTCGTCGCCAGCGCCGCCATCGATGAAGTCGTTGCCTTCGCCACCGACCATTTCATCGTTGCCAGCTTCGCCACGCAGCTTGTCGTCGCCGGTGCCGCCGTCCACGAAGTCGTTGTCGGCGCCAGCCGAAATCAGGTCATCACCGTTGTCGCCGAAAAGCACGTCGTCGCCCGTGCCGCCGTTGATATCGTCGTTGCCTTCGTTGCCGTGGATTTCGTCATCGCCCTCACCGCCGCGCAGGCTGTCATTGCCGCCTTCGACCAGGGTCAGTTCAGGAGCGCGCAGCAGAACGGCTGCGTCGGCGTCGACCTCGACGAACGCGTCGGCCGAGCGCGGGTCAACCGCACCGTCGTTCGAGCCGGTCGACGGGGCCTTCGACATGAACTCGGCATAGGCCTGCTCGTTCTGCCAGTCGATGTTGACCTTGAAGATCGCGCCGCTGTTGCCGGTCGAGCTGTCCAGATCGTGGTCACCACGGTTCAGGCCATAGTAGAGGTTGCCGTCCCCATCCAAGAAGACCGCACCGAACGCACCGCGGGCCATGCTGTTCTTCATCTCGTCGCCATAGAGCGTGCCGGTGATGGCCACCTCGGTGAAGGTCGGCTCGCCGCCGTCCATGACGTTTTCGATGTCGATCCGAACGACCTTGCCGTCGCCGCCGAAGGACGTGGGCGCGACAACAGCAAAGAAAGCTTTCTGCGACGCGTCATAGGCCAGGTCATAGGTGCGGTCCTTGAACATGCCGGCCGGGAACTTGAGGTGGGTGATCTGCGGGTTGCCGTCGGCATCCAGATTGTCCACGTCGACGACGCTGATCCGGTCCAGCGAGGTGTGGAACGTCCAGAGGTTGCCCTGATCGTCGAAGTCACCAACATAGTCGCCATAGAAGCCTTCGCCGATGCGATAGGTTTCGCCCTTGGCGTCCATCATGACGATGTCGGTGTTGTTGACGACATTGCCCAGCGAGTCGACGCCGTTCGACTTGGCGACGCCATAGATCAGGTCATCTTCAATGTTGAAGCCGACAGCGTTGATCTTGAAGCCCGGGTTGTCACCTGCCTCGACATAGTCGCCCGAGGCGACGTCGAAGACGTGCAGCTGGCCATCGATCACGTGGTAAAGCTTGGCCTGACCCGCTGCGAAAGCGTCAACCGTGACGGTCTCGCCGTTCACGGTAACGTCCTTTTCGTACGAGATGATGGGGCCATCGAAGTCGTAGTTTTCGGCTTTCGTCGACGAGGCGGTGCGGAAACCCAGCTCGCCATTGGCGCCATTGCTGACAACATCGACTTCGAACTGCTGGTAAACGCCCGAGGTGGCTTCGACTTCTGCCACCACTTCACCGTTCCACAGTACTTCGATGCTGGCCGAAGCATAGTGGGCCGAAAGGTTGGCGGCCATTTCGAAGGAAATCGTATAGGTCTCGCCAGCAACAGTTTCGGCGGAATGCGAGATGGTTTCCTTGCCATAGCTGTCGCTCATGATCCAGTCGCCCGACTGAGCGATTTGCGACAGCGAGTTGGCTGCGCCGGTGTCCGAAACAAGGTTGCCGTCCTTGATATCGCCATAGATGACGTCGTCGCCTTCGCCGCCATTGATGATGTCGGCGCCATAGCCGCCTTCGGCATAGTCGTTACCATCTTCAAGGTTCAGAATGTCGTCACCTTCGCCACCGAATGCCATGTCATTGCCGCGGCCTGCGTTCACCAGATCGTCGCCTTTGCCTGCATAGAGCTTGTCGTTGCCGCCGTTGCCCAAAAGAACATCGTCGCCTTCGCCGGTACGGATCACGTCATCATACGAACGGTCGGCGCCATAGGTGCTGACGACCACGGCGTCCGCGTTATAGACCCACTTGCCTTCAACGAATTGCCACTCGTCGCCCACCATATCGCCGGCGACCAGATCGGTGCCAAGATCGGTTTCGAACGTATCGTTGCCTTCCAGGCCGACAGCTTTGACCGGTGTTTCGGTCTTTCCGTCAAGCTTCTCGCTCTTCTCGTTTTCATAACCGTCGACAATCGTGTCGTTGAAAACTGTTCCGATAAAAACAAAAGGGTCTTGGTTGAAGTTGGCAGGCATGGCTCTCACTCGCTTTGAATTTCGAATTGAGAAATTTTTACCATGAGTGCCGAAATTGAGTGAGGGCAACGAAGGTTAATTGAGCGATACAAAAGGATAGGTCGATATGGATTCGAATAAATGAGAAAATTTGATTTCGTGTAGTTCCGAAATGTAAATGTTGAAAAATGCAATTTCGGAAATGCAAATTTGCAGCCTGCAATGGTTTGCAAAAATTACATCAAAATCAGTAATTTAGACTAGATCTATGCTGGAAGATGTTCCCGCCTGTTTCCGGACGACTGCCCAACATATTTCCGGCGCAATTCACCAGTCAATCTTCTGCAGAGCTATTTAGTCTGCGAAGAAAACAATGACCGAAAAAACAGAAACTGCGAGCAACGAGATCGCGCGCATTTTTTATGGATCGTCCAGTCTTCTATTCAGCGGTTTCGTTTTCAGCATCTTTGTAAACATCCTTATGCTCACTGGCCCGCTCTTCATGTTGCAGGTCTATGATCGCGTCCTCAGCTCGCGCTCTGAAGAAACACTTCTGGCCTTGCTGGCTCTGGTGTTCTGCCTCTACCTCTTTATGTGGCCCATGGATTATGCCCGCACCCGCGTGTTCGCCCGCTGTGGTGCACGCATACAGGCGGCACTCGACGAACGGGTCTTCAAGGCGCAGTTTCGAAATGCTCAGGGCCTCTCCGGTGCTCGGTCTGCCAGTCGTGACCTCGAGACCGTTCAGGGCTTCTTCGGGTCGCCCACCATGCCGGCGCTTATGGACCTGCCGTTTACACTTTTCTTCATCGGCGTGATCTTTCTTCTGCACCCTTGGCTGGGCTGGTTTGCCGTTGGCAGTTGTCTTGCCCTTCTTGTGATTTCGCTGGCCAACCAGTTCTTGACGACGCGCGCGGTCAACGACGCGCAAGCAAACTCGGAAGCTTCGCACCTCTTTACCGAGAGAATGCGAGCGGCCGCTGAGATCATCCGAAGCCAAGGCATGATCGATGCCATTTCGCAGCGCTTTCTTGAGCATCGGGTCAAGGCGCTGGGTCAGACCATGACCGCGAATGATCGGACGATTGCCTTTTCAAGTTTCACCCGCACGTTCCGCATGGCGCTTCAGTCGCTGGTGCTTGCCTTGGGGGCGTGGCTGGTCTTGCAGACGGAACTGACGGCGGGCGCGATGATTGCCACGTCTATTCTGCTGAGCCGCGCACTTGCGCCGATCGAACAGACAATTGGGCGTTGGCCTCAGATCGTGAAGTTCAAAAGGGCCTATAGGTCGCTGTCTGGGTTCCTGGCCGATCAACCGAAAACTGCGCCCAAGATGCCTTTGCCGCGCCCCGCAAGTAAGCTGGAACTGGCGGGGGTCACATACATTGCGGAACCCGGTAAGCCTGCTCTGCTGCACGGTATCTCCTTTGCCATCGAACCAGGGCAGGCCTTGGGCGTGATCGGTCAATGCGGGTCTGGCAAGACCTCGCTTGCGCGCTGCATTCTGGGAACGGCGCGCCCAAATGCTGGCGAGGTCAGGTTGGGCGGAGCTTTGATTGACCACTACGATCCTGATGAGCTTGGCCTGCATATCGGATACTTGCCGCAACACCCCGTTCTGGTTCCGGGAACTGTCGCCGAGAATATTGCGCGCATGTCCGCTACCCCAAGCAGCGAGGCCGTGATCGCCGCGGCGCGAAAGGCCAATGCGCACGATCTTATCCTGAAGCTGCCCAACGGGTACGAGACACGAATAGAGGACATCGCTTCAGGTCTTTCGGGCGGGCAGCAGCAAAGGATTGCCTTGGCGCGCGCACTCTATGGCGATCCGGCACTGCTTGTGCTGGATGAGCCGAACTCGGCGCTGGATCAGGAAGGGTCCGAGGCGCTGAACGCCGTAATCCGCACTTTGCGACAGGAGGGCCGTTCAGTGCTTGTCCTGACCCACAGGCCGATGGCCATATCGGAATGTGACATTCTGCTGGTTCTGGACGCCGGTCGGGTCAAGGCTTTTGGGCCGCGCGAAGAGGTCATGCAATCGATGATTCAGAACGCCGATGATGTCCGCCGACTTCACGCAAAACGGACCGTCTCATGATGAAACATGCAGCTTACAACGCAAAAGGCCCGTTGCGCGTCGGATATGCCTCGCTTGGCTTGTTGGTGGGTGTGATTGGCGTCTGGAGTGTCGAAACCGAAATCGCGGGGGCTGTGATTTCGGAAGGCAAAGTTATGGTCGAGAACAACAGACAGATCGTGCAGCACGCCGAAGGGGGCATAGTTGCCGAGGTTGTCGCCCGCGATGGCGATCACGTGTCTGCGGGCGATGTTCTGATCAAACTGGACGATACGATCCTCCGCTCGGAACTGGCGGCTGCCGAGTTGCAGCTGCTGGAGCTTAAGGCGAGACGCGCCAGGCTGGTCGCAGAACGCGATCAAAAGGCATTCGTCACTTTCGAGAGTGACCTCACCCTGGCGAACAGTGCGGCTGCCAAGGCACAGGTCGAAGGCCAGCGGGATCTCTTTGTGGCGAGGCTGGAGACCTTCCGTCGGGGCATTGGTCAAATCGAAGAGCGCATCTTGCAAACCGAGAACCAGGTAAAAGGCATCGAAGCCCAATTGGCCTCGGTCAAGAAGCAGACACAACTTGCCCGCGACGAGTTGGACATCTTGGAAGGCGCATTGTCGCGTGGCTTGACGCAGTCCGCCAAAGTCACCGTTCTTCGTCGCGAGGTGGCTCGACTGGAAGGGGAAGACGGACGGCTTGTCGCAGAAATTGCGCAGCTCAGGGCCGAGGTCGCTGAACTGGAAATCGAGAAAAGTCAGTTGGAAAGCTCACGACTTGAAAACGCTATTGCTGAACTCCGGGACATTGAATTCAAAGAGTTCGAGCTGACCGAGGCCAGTATCAGTCTGCGCAAGCGCTTCGAGCGACTGGAGATTCGGGCACCCGTGGACGGTGTTGTCTTCAATACGAACGTGTTCGGGCGAGACGCTGTCGTGCAACCGGCCGAGCCACTTCTGTACATTGTCCCGAAAGACCAGCCCTTGATCGTCGAGGCCCGTATTCCGTCAATTCATATCGATCAGGTCTTTGTCGGCCAGCCCGCGATTTTACGTTTGAGCGCATTCAATCAAAACCTGACCCCGGAAGTGGTCGCCGAAGTCCGGTCCATTGCAGCCGATGCAACGACGAACGAGGCTTCAACTGCCGCGTATTACCGGGTTGAAATAAACTTGGAGCAGGAAGGCATTGAGGGCGAAGAAACCCCTGAGTTGCTCCCTGGTATGCCAGTCGAGGTTTACCTTCGGACGGAAGACCGCACGCCCATGTCTTATTTCCTGAAACCGCTGAGCGACCAGTTGGCCAGATCATTCAAAGAAGGCTGATACGTCGCGCATTTCGCTCGGCATGTTTCAACGTCGCACGTACACGGACGCTTCAGCTCCCGAAATCTCGATACAGGCGTCGGCCGCCAGCGGCCAAGCGCAATCGCAGCGAACGGCAGTTCGGAGCTCTTTGCGAGCGATGCCGAAACGTAAACGAATGTTCGGTTCTCCAGGAAAATGAATTTTTTTCGTCCGGTTGTCGATTGGGGCGTTTGTCGTCCGTCGTGTGGGTGAAGAGGCAAAATCGCCCTTCTCAAACCCGGACGAGAGGACAGACAAATGAACTTCAAGAAAATCGCAACTTATACAGCGTGCGGTGTTGCTGTACTGGCCGCCGCCTCGTTGGCCTTGCCGCGCCACGTGAACATCGAACGCACAGCGGTGATCAATGCAACTCCGGAAGCTGTCATTGAACTGGCCGCGTCCAACACGGGCTATCAGGCGTTCAACCCCTATAAAGACCTCGACCCGAACCTGCAGGTTGAGATGTTTGGCCCCGCAACGGGCGTTGGCTCGGGGTTTTCTTTTGAAAGCAAGGACGGTGCTGGCAAGCAAACGGTGGCCTCCGTCACGGCCGATCAGGTGGTCTTTGATCTTGATCTCGGACCGCTCGGCCAGCCGAGACAAGCGATCTCTGCCGTTGCGGTCAACGGCGCGACCGAGGTGACCTGGACCATGGACATGGACTTGGGATTGAACCCGGCGTTTCGCGTCATGGGGCTGTTCATGGACGGTATGATCGGTCCGAACTTTGAACTTGGTCTTGCCAATATCGCCGATGTCACGGCTTAATTCGAACAACCAACAAGGGAACTAAAACAATGCGTTACACATTTCTTCTTTACTCCGACCCGGCCATGGCCTCCAACATGACCGAAGAGGATTGGGCCAAGTCCAAGGAAGTCTACGGCCAGTACATTGGCGCGTTGCAAGAAGCAGGGGTGTTCATCGACACCGATTGGCTCCACCCTGCGGATACCGCAACAACGGTGACGCTCGCCGGTGGCGAAAAACGGGTGCAGGATGGCCCCTTTGCGGAAACCAAGGAAACGCTTGGCGGTTTCTTCGCCATTGAAGTCGAGAACCTCGATGAAGCGATGAAATGGGCCGAAAGGTGCCCGCACGTGCACTATGGCAAGCTGGAAATCCGCGCCTCTGCCATGGGCAGCGTGTGAGCAGGATGGACGCTCAGGCGCGGGCGGAAGATGTCGCCCGTGCCGCCTATGGCAAGCTGATTGCGATGTTGGCCAGCCGGTCCGGCGACATCATCGCAGCCGAAGACGCCCTTTCCGATGCTTTTGTGGCGGCCCTCAAGACATGGCCCGCGCGAGGCATTCCCGACAAACCCGAGGCCTGGCTTTTGACCGTGGCCAAGAACAGACGCATCGACCAAGCCCGCAAAGATGCCCGTTTGGTCATCACAGACGAGGCAGAGACAATGGCTGACGCTACAGCAATCGAACCCGAGGAGACGCATCTGGACGAACGGCTCAAGCTTATGTTCGTCTGCGCGCATCCTGCAATCGACGAAACCATTCGCACGCCCCTGATGCTGCAAACAGTCCTTGGGCTCGAGGCCGAACAAATCGCCAAAGCCTTTCTGGTAAAGCCCGCCACCATGGCGCAACGGCTTGTCCGGGCAAAGAAAAAGATCAAGTCCGCAGGTATACCCTTTGTGGTTCCCGACTCTGATGCCTACCCCGAACGAATGGGCGCCGTACTGGAAGCGGTTTACGGGGCCTACGCAATCGACTGGTTGCAGGGCGATGGCGATCTCAGTCACGAAGCGTTCTTTTTGTCCAACATTCTGGCCGAACTGGCCCCGGACAACCCCGAAACGCTGGGCCTCACCGCTTTGATCGGCTTCATTGAAGCGCGACGCGAGGCGCGCATTCTGGACGGTGTTCTTGTGCCAGTGCCTGAACAGGATGTCGAACGATGGGATAGCCGGCTTATCGAACGTTCGGTGAGCGTGTTGACCCAAGCCTCGCTGAAACGTGCTGTGGGAAGCATCCCGGGACGTTTCCAGCTGGAGGCCGCCATCCAATCGGTTCACGCCGCAAGGTCGGTGACTGGAAACACCGATTGGCGCGCGTTGTCCCAGCTTTACCAAGGGTTGATGCAGGCCTATCCGTCCATCGGCGGAGCGGTGAGCCGTGCTGCAGTCGTGGCTGAAGACGCAGGCCCGGCGGAAGGTCTGAAAATGCTGGACATGATCGAATACGACGGGCTGGACGACTATCAGCCTTTTTATGCGGTGCGCGCGCATTGTCTTGCGAAACTTGACCGAACCGCAGAAGCGGCCGAGGCCTATGCCAAGGCTATTGCGCTGTGCTTGGATCAGCCATCAAAACTCTGGCTTGAAAGAAAAATCGGAGAATTGAGAAAAAAAATGGTGTGAGGTGTCGATTGGCGGCGTCGGTCTTCGTCGTGTGGGCAGAGGGGAAGGAAAATCCTTCGCACCCAACAGAGAAAAGGACCAGACCAATGACCATCGTTTACACAATCCTCGCCATCATCGCCGCAATCGCTTTGATCGCCCTTCTTTTGCCGCGCAAAGTGGTGGTCACCCGTCACGCAGATGTTGCCATGCGCCCGGAAGATATCATCGCCCGCGTCGCCAGCACCGAGGGCTTTCAGACCTTCAACCCATACTGCACCACCGACCCGGACCTGAAGATCACGCCCTTTGGCCCCGGCGAAGGTGTCGGCTCGGGTTTCCGTTTCGAGGGCAAGGAAGGCAAGGGCACGCAGACCGTGACCGAAGTCACCGCCGCACGCGTCACCCACCTCATCGACCTGGGCGCCATGGGCAAGCCGGTGCAGACGATCGAAGCCGAAGCGACAGACACCGGCGCCCGTGTGACTTGGACCGTGACATCGGACATGGGTTACAACCCCATCTTCCGGATCTTTGGTCTGTTCATGGACCGCATGCTTGGCAAGACCTACGAACTTGGCCTGAAGAACATCAGGGCACTTGCTTGAAGGCTTCCGACATAAAGCGCAAGGGTCGGCCGTAGGCCTGCCCTTGTCTAATGAAACAAGGCCCCCAGTGGATCGCCTTTCCGCACCTTAAGGACACACAAAGAGCCTCCCGAAGCCGACACTCGCAGGTTCTTCAAGCGCCGCGCCGCGAAAGTCAGCCTTGGGCCCTAACCACCGCATGCGGCGCCGCGCGCGAACTGCAGTTATGGAGACGCCCACAAGAAAGCCCGTTTCCAAAGCACGTTCCTCACCGAGCGTTCAGCTGATTTGCCAGTCGGTCAGAAACCCAGTTATGGACGGCGCTTTTGCTATGTCTTTTGTGACTGAGAATTGAGACATCGAACGAACGGATTTCGATCGGCGGCTCACAGAAGTTCAACCCAAAGTAGCTAGCATGATGTCTGACGAGGTCGTCCGGCAAGGTGCCAATGAAATCGCTGTTCGCCAGAACAGACAGTGCCGGCAGAAACGACGGAATGGTCAGGCAGACCTGTCGCTTCAATCCTTGCTGTTCAAGCGTGGTGTCGACAATACCCCGCATCGACCCATCGCTCGAGACGAGGATATGCGCCTCGGCGGCGTAGGTTTCAGGCGTCAGGGGTGCGTCGAAGATGGCGTGTCCCTTTCTTGCCGCGACCAAATAGCCTTCTTTGCGAATGCGGCGGGTTTCAAATTCTTCACCGACATTTGCGAAGTAACCTAGAGCGAGGTCGAGCGTTCCATCTGCTAGCCCGCGCAGGCTGTCTGATCTGGTCAGTGACCGAACAGACAGGCGAATTCCGGGCGCGTCCTGGCGTATGCTTGCCATAGCCTTTGGTAACAGCGTGGCAATCTCTCGGTCCGAGGCCGACACACGCAGCGTGACCTCCGCCACGGCGGGATTGAACGGTGTTGGTCCTGATAGGGCCGATTGAACGGCATCAACGGCTGCACGGATGCTTGGCTCAATCTGCAGGGCGAACGCCGTGGGCTCCAAACCGTGCGGGCGGCGCAAAAACAACTCATCTTCAAAAACCTCGCGCAAGCGACGCAGTGTATGGCTGATCGAAGAGTTCGTAAGGCCCAATTCGCTAGCCACATCAGAGGCTTTGCGGGTGCGCATGAGCGCCAGAAAAATCAAAAGGACGGTGAGGTCCAGTCTTCTGATTTTATTTTCATTATATTCTGACATGAACCGTTTTCAGTTTTGTCACACTGCGCCGACCCATATGTCCTGAGCACCGACAAGGCAAGGAGCAGGGGCATGAAGATTGGAATTATTGGACGGGGCAGCGTTGCCTCCGCGCTGTCAGCAAGGTTTGCACAGAGGCACGAGGTTCGACTGGGTGTACGCAAAGTCTCAGACCCATCCGAAGCGCCAATCGGCGAGGTTGGGCTTTGGTCAGATGTCCTCCTTCTTGCGACGCCGTGGGATGCTGAAGAGGACGTTTGCCAATCGATTGCGGATCACGTTGCGGGCAAACCTGTGATCGACGCGACAAATCCGGTGGGCATGCGAAACGGCGCGCTTGATCTGGTCCATGAAGGCCCGGGCTCTGCCGCAGAAAGCCTGCAAGCGCGCCTGCCTGCTGCCCATGTCGTGAAGTGCTTCAACCAGATCGGCGCGGAGTTCATGGACGACGCTGGCAAGCTGGCCAGTGCGCCGGTGATGTTCGCCGCTGGTGACGACGCGGCGGCGAAAAACATCGCGCTCAGCCTTGCGACAGAAGCCGGTTTCGAGGCTGTCGACGGCGGGCCGCTTTCGAATGCGCGGCATCTGGAGTCGCTCGCGATGCTCTGGATCTGGTCCGCCGCAAAGGGGCCGCTGGGGCGAACATTCGGCTTTGCCCTGTCTCATTCAAAATCAAAGGACACCTAATGAAACTCTATCACTGGCCCATGTCTCACAATGCACGCAAGGCCCGCGCTCTCGCTCGCCACATCGGTGCCGAGGTCGAAGAAGTCGCGCTCTCGATGCAGGACAAAGACCACAAGGCCGACAGCTTCTTGGCGATCAACCCGATGGGTCAAGTGCCTGCAATCAAAGACGGTGACTATTCCGTTTGGGAAGCAAATGCCGTTCTCATCTACCTTGCCGCGCAATCCCCTGACGACTTGCTGGGGCAGTCGGCGCGGGAATGGGACCACATCACGCAGTGGATGACATGGCAGTCGGTCGAGTTGTCACCCGTCGTCGTGCCCTTGCATGTTGAGAACTACTTCAAGCGCGTGCGCGGCATCGATGCGGACGCGGCCAAACGCGACGCGGCGCTGGCCAAGCTGAGCGTCTTGTTGAAGGTATTGGACGGTGCACTCGACGGCACGGATCACCTTGTTGGTGGTCGCCTTACGGTCGCTGATTTTGCTGTCGCCGGTGACTTCACCCACGCGAAGAACGCAAACTTCCCGATCTCTGAATTTCCGAATGTCGCGCGCTGGCTGGCGGCTATCGAAACCCTGCCAGCCTGGGCCGACACCACTCCCCCAACACTTGGCTAAAAAGTTGAAAGGAACACCCATGACAAAACACATCTTGATGTTGGCCTCCAATCCGGCGGTTTCACCGGTAACACAGTGGCCAATCGGCTTCTGGTGGGCCGAGTTGAGTCACGCTTACGAAGTCTTCAAAGACGCGGGCCACGACGTGACGATCGCGTCGCCCAACGGCGGTGAAATTCTTGCCGACGACTATTCCGACCCCGAAGATGAAAGCGGCTACTCTGTCGAGGACACGATCTCCCTTGCGTTCAAGCAGGACCCGACCAAAATGGCGCTCTTGCAGAACACGCCCGCTTTGGCCGACCTCAATTGGGCGGATTTCGACGCGATTTTCGTGGTCGGCGGGCAAGGTCCGATGGTCACCATGATCGACGATCCCCTAACCCATAAGGCTGTCGCCGATTTTTACGAGGCGGGCAAGGTGACGGCAGCGGTCTGTCATGGCACTTGCGTTTTACTCAAGACCAAGCTCTCCGACGGTGAGCTTCTGGTGAAAGGCAAACGTTGGACAGGGTTTGCGAATTCCGAAGAGGAATATGCCGAAAACGCGGTGGGTATGAAGATTCAGCCATTCTGGATTGAAACCGAGGCGCAGAAGATCGCGGACACATCCTTTGAAGTTGGTGGTCCGCTGGAAGAGTTCGCGATCCGTGACGGGAACCTGATCACAGGCCAGCAACAAGTCTCGGCCGCCGCTGCCGCCCGTCACGTGGTCGCAGCGCTCGCATGACCCAGTGGTCACTCATCCTCGCCGCGTTTGCGACGGGCGCGATGGTGCCCCTCCAGTTGGTCTTCAATGGCCAATTGGGGGCTGTCACTCGGAACGCCTTTACCGCCTCGCTCATCGTGTTTCTGGTCGGCGCCATCGTACTGCTGGTGCTTGTAGGGGTGATGCGTCCGCCGTTGCCCTCTTTTGAGGAGTTGCGCGCTGCGCCCCGAACCGTTTGGCTCGGCGGCTTGATCGCGACCGGCTATATCGTGGCTATTGTCATCATAACGCCACGCCTCGGTGTCGGGCTGACAACCGGTCTGATCCTGGTGGGGCAGCTTTGCATGGCGCTTGCACTCGACCATTTCGGCGCGTTCGGGAATCCTCAACAAACGCTTGGGCTTGGCCGGGCCGCAGGCCTTGCGCTGATGATTGCTGGCGTCATCACAATCAAAACGTTTTAGGAGCCAAACCATATCTGATCCCACCCGGACGATCCCTGAGGCAGGCGCCAATCGCGGCAATCGGGAGAATGCCGGCATTCCACCAGTGCCCCGGTTCTGTTGTTGGTCTTTCAGAACCGGTCCAGCGCGTAGGCATCCAGCGGTAGGTTCTGGTTCTCACCACAAATGAGGCGGGCCATGATCTCTCCGGACCTCGGAGACATCATCAGCCCATAGTGGGAGTGACCAAAGTTAACGAATAGCCCGGGGTGGTCATTTACGGCCCCGAGCGCGGGCAGGCTGTCGGGAAAAGATGGTCGCCGTCCCATCCAGAAATTCACGTCCTTGGTATTCAAACCGGGAAAGGCTGACTGCGCGACCTTCATGAGCTGGGTTTTGCGTCGCTCACTGGGCGGCGCGTCCACCGGCGCAAATTCGGCCTGACCCGCGACGCGCAGGCCGCCTTCCATGCTGCTGGCAACCACCTTGGCGTCCACATCCATAATGGAGTTATTGATTTCAACGCCCGGTTCGTTGAATTCCACATGGTACCCGCGCTCGGCCATCAAAGGGGCCGATACGCCGATTTTCTTTAGCAAACCCGGGCTCCAGGCCCCCATGCACAGAACGATGCGTTCCGTTTGAAAGGTTTCATCGTCGCAATGGACGCGCCATCCTTTCGGATCGATGCGCGAGATATCGTGAATTGTCTTGCGATGGAAAGTTGCACCCATCCGGCGCGCCTTTTCCGCCAGCACCGTGCCGAGCCGTCCCGGAGAGCGTATGCGGGCCTGGCCCTTGATCAGGATCGCCGCGCTGAAATCCGGCGAGAGCGCGGGTTCGATGCGCCTCAGTTGGTCTTTGCCGACCAGTTCCAGGTCTGCGCCCATTTCGGAGCGGATACGATAGTCGATGGCATCCAGGTTGGCGCGGCTGCCATCCCGAAACGTATGCACATACATGCTTTGGGTGATCAGGGTTTCGTGGCCAGTTCCCTTTAGGTGCTTCTCGTAAAGCTCTATGGACGGCCCGCAAAGGTGCGACATGGCCTCGGCTGAGGCGCGGACCTTTTCTTCCGGACCTTGTCGCAGGAAGCGCACGCCCCAAGGGAGCATCCGAAAGATCACACTAGGGTGAATCGACAAGGGGCGGCTTCCGCGAAACATGAGGCCGGGGATGGATTTCCATGTGCCAGGTAGGGATTGCGGGATGATCGACCAAGGCGAGACCACGCCCGCATTGCCCATCGAGGTTTCCTGACCGGGTGGACCCTTGTCGATGATCGTGACAGGTACCCCGCGCTCCAAGAGCGACAGAGCGGTACAAATGCCGACAATGCCCGCGCCCAGTATCGTAACCGGCGCGTCCGTATTAGGCGCCAGCATTGGAACTTCGGCGTTGAATGATCTGACTGATGATGGCGGGCGCAGCGATGATCAAGGCCGCCAGATCGGCTTGCAGCGAAGGCGCAATGAACACCAGTCCGGCCACCGCCATCAAAATGCGGAAGATGGTGCCCATGGGGGCCAGCCAATAGCCGACAACGGCCGCCGAAAGCGCGATGACACCGGCAATGCAGCTTGCCGCGGTGTAGCTGAATTCCCAGAGGTCGAAGCCCGTGGACGAGACAAACAACAACACGGGTGCATAGACAAAGGCCATGGGGGCAACCACCTTGCCCAAGCCAAGTGTGAAGGCGCTGATCCCGGTTCGGAAGGGGTTCGAATTGGCGATAGCAGCGGCGGCATAGGCCGAGGTGCAAACGGGCGGGGTGATTTCGGCAACCACACCGTAATAGAGCACGAACATGTGGCTGGCGATTGGCGGGATGCCAAGCTGGGCGAGCGCGGGCTGGGCCACCGAGACCAACATGATGTAGAGCGCCGTCGTGGGCACACCGGCACCCATCAGGATGCAGGCCAGCGCAATGAAGACGATGCTGATGAAAAGTGTGAGATCCTCTACCGTGAAGAGCTGATAGGCCCCGAACTGGAAGAGCCAGATCAGGTCATTGCCAAGGTTTGACGCCGCTTGCGTCACCATGAAGCCGATACGGAAGCCAACGCCGGTCGTGTTGATCACACCAATCACGATGCCGACCGCAGCCGAGGCCGCCCCCACCGCGAGTGCGTATTTGACGCCCGTCTCAAAGGTGTCAGCCATCTCGCTCAGCGTTGTGCGTCGTTGCGGGTTCAAGGTGGCCAGCACGGCCCCCGCGATCAAGATGAGCGACATGTTCAGGTCAAATCCACCACCTTGGTATTTCCAGACGACGAAGGCGATGAAAGCTGCTGCATACACAAGGGTCAGCGGCTGTTTCATTCGGCTCATACCCGCGATGATCGCCAGTGAGATGCCGCAGAAGGCTGACATATAGGGCGTGTAGCCCGAGAAAAGTACGACCAGCAGGCCGACCAGCGGAACGATATTCGCCCACCCATCGCCCCAAACTGCGCGGAGCTGTGGAAGCGCGTCTTTCGACAGCCCTTTCAAGCCCAACCGGCGGGCCATCAGATGGACCACGGCGAAGACACCGACATAGTGGAGGAGCGCCGGGAAGATCGCGGCGATGACGATGGTGGTGTAGGGCACTTCCAGGAACTCGGCCATGATGAAGGCGGCGGCTCCCATGATCGGCGGGGTGATCTGGCCACCGGCCGAGGCCGCCGCTTCGACGCCACCCGCGAAATGGCCGGGATAGCCCAGACGTTTCATATTCGGGATCGTAAGAGCGCCCGTCGACACGGTGTTGGCGACCGACGAGCCGGAGATGGTGCCGAAGAAGGCCGACGAAACAACCGACACTTTTGCGGGGCCACCCGTGTAGCGGCCTGCCAGGATTGTTGCGTTGTCGATGAAGAGCTGACCCAAACCTGTGCGTTGCGCGATGACGCCGAAGAGCACGAAATGAAAAACAATGGTCGAAACCACCCAGAGTGTGACGCCGAAGATCCCTTCCTGCGGGAAGTACATCGACGAAACGAACGTGTTGAACTTGACGCCGGGATGCTGAAGCAATCCGGGGAAGTAGGGGCCAAAAAGCGCGTAACAGATGAACACGCTGATGATCAGCGGCAGAATCCACCCCAGCGTCCGCCGTGCAATGTCCAGGACCAGAACGATCAGAATGCAACCGAACAGCATGTCCCAACCGTTTGGATTGCCCATACGGAAGGTCATTTCCTCGACGCCCAACCATTCGATCCCGCGCCATGCGAAACCGAGATAAAGCGCCGACATCACCCCCAAGATCATGAGGATCACATCGAGATAGGGCACACCGCCAAGACGCAATGCACCTGTGTTCAGATCAAACGACGTCTTGGTCTTGATCAGCGGATAGAAGGAATACGTCAGGATGAACAACCCAGACAGGTGCCAGCCCATATGCCAATAGTCGGGCGGCAAGGCGAAACCGGCAGTCAGGTAATGATAAACGGCAAAGGTCAGGGCGATATAGCGCAGAAATTTTCCGAATGTGGGCGTGACTGACCGGACGGCGGCCCCTTCGTCATACTTTTCTTCGATGGCCGTCAGTTCGGCTTCGGTAAGCTCGCGAACCTCTTCTTCAGATTGTCTTGGAGTGTTCATGCCAAGTGTCCTTCAAGCCATCTCTAGTGAATGAAGCCGTCAAACGGTTTCCGAAGAACCGCGCTGTCAAGCATCGTTGCAAGGGTGATTATGTCGAAGACCGGTCTGCCGAGCCTCGACTGAAGAGAATGGGCGTAAGGCGGCAGATCCGTGCACTCCAGAAGGATAGCCCCCACCTCGGGCGCGCGTGCGATCAGCCGCTCTCCAGCTTCCAGCAACTCTGCTTCAATCTTGTCCAGATCCATGTCGTCGCGATCATTGCGAAGGATCACTTCCGAGAACTCGGGGCCAGCATCCATGCCTTCGATGACCAGCGGCACATCTCCTGCGCCTACAGCCGAAAGATGTTGCGGTGTAAGCAACTTTGCCGAAGCGGTCAGAACCCCAACGGGTCGCCCGGTCATGCGATGGATCAGGTCCGCCTGAATCAACGAGGAAACGAAAACTGGCACCTCCACGGCGGCGGCGATTTCGTTTTGAAAAAGCGCAAGAAACCCGCAGGATCCGGTGATCGCCTTGACCCCGCTTTTCTCCAACCGCTTTGCGGCGGCAATCAAAGGCTGGATCATCTCGGGGGATGGGTCGTTCAGCAAAAGTGGCACAGTAAGCCCTTCAATGATCTCATAGCTTGTCGTGAACGGCAGGCTTGACGGGTTCTTGATGTGACCCGGAGGCTTGGGAAAGTGACTTTCAAGCGAAAGAACACCGATCGACAGGCCGCAAATGTTTGTTCCGCCAGCAACAACCGCCAACTTCGTGCTCCAATGGATGGAAGGTTAATGTGGACAGGCAGGGCCGAGCCTGCCTGTCCCTTGCCCGGCTTATTCCAGCAGCCCGGCTTCCTTATAGAACTTCTCGGCACCCGGGTGCAGCGGCACACCAAGTGCAGCGATCCCGTCGAGGGCAGTATCGGGAGTGATCTGCTTACCCTTCGCGTGACCGTTGTCGAGAAGCTTGCGCGTGTTGTCGTTCCAGAGCGCTGCAGTTATGCCGTAGACAAGCTCTTCCGACAAATCGGAAGAAACGACCAGCAGCGCTGAAACAGCAGGTGTTTTCACGTCGTAGTCCACACCTTCATAGACACCCGCTGGGATGGCCGACGGAATGTAAGCTGGGATGATCTCGTTGATCTTTGCCAGGTCCTCGTCCGAGAAGCTGTGCAACTCCATGCCTTTTGTCGTGGCCAGTTGAACCATGGCAGAGACGGGCCAACCCGCAGCATAGAAATAGGCATCAAGCTGACCATCAGCGAGACGTTCTGCCGATTGACTGTTGTTGAGCTCGGCCTCGTCATAATTGTCGCGTGTCAGGCCCCATTCAGCCAACATCATCTCGACAGCCACTTGGGTGCCCGAGCCCGCCTGAGCGATGCCAACGCGCTTGCCTTCAAGATCCGAGAGGCTGCTGACGCTCATGCCCTTTGGAAGAACAAGGTGCAGATCCTCGGGATAGAGGTTTGCGACGATACGCAGCTTTTCATGCGGCTTGCCGTCGAACTTGCCTTCGCCAAGATACATGGAGCGGGTCACGTCGGCCGCGGCCATCCCGGCTTCCAGTTCGCCGTTCTGCACAGCGGTATTGTTGAAGACCGATGCGGTGGTGGATTGTGCGATAGCGATCAGACCCGGCACGCCACACTGGCCGCCTTGATCGCAAGGCCGTGCGCCCGGAGGAGCTGAAATGCCGTTGGCAATCGTCCCGCCAATCGGGAAATAGGTGCCACCCGCGCTGCCGGTGCCAATCCGGAAAAACGTGGGGTCTTGTGCAAAGGCGGATCCCGCCGAAAGCGCCGCGGCGGCGGCAATTGCCAAGATTTTGGAAGGTTTGTTCATCATTTACTCCCTGAGAGAAGACTTCTGAAAACGAGTCATGTGAAAAGCCTAGCCAGCGAAAAAAATAAATTCCAATTTTATTATTCTACAGTTCAATAGATTCTGTTTATATGAAATTATGAATTTCAACCAGATCTCGACCTTTCAAGCGGTCATGACGTCCGCTTCGCTATCGGATGCGGCGAACAAGCTTGGACGGACCCAGCCAGCGGTCAGTGCGGCCATCAAGGCACTGGAAGACCAACTTGGTTTGCAACTGTTCGAGCGGAGAGGGCGCAAGCTGATACCGGTCCCCGAGGCTCAGTACCTGCTGGCCGAAGCCGATGCCATTCTTTCGCAGGTCAACCGGGTGCGCCAGACGATGCGCAGTCTGTCCTATGGTCAAGGCGGTACGCTCAAGGTCGCTGCCATGCCAGGTCCGGTGTCATTGATCTTCCCCAAATTCATTGCGTCGAAGATCAGCGGCTCTGAAGGTATTTCGGTTTCAATTCAGGCCAGAACGTCCAACCAGATCGCCGAGTTGATCCGGGCCCAGTCCATCGATTTCGGATTTGCGGATGCGTCCGACGATGACGCCGAAGAAAATCTTTACCGTTCGGTTCGCATAACGGCAGATTGCCCGGTGGCAGTTCCGGCCGACCATCCGCTTGCCGAAAAGTCCGAGATCCGTTTTTCGGATCTCGACGGTCAGCCGATGGGCACTTTACCAGCATCGCATCGGCAGTCGGTCAATCTCGCAAACCGGTTTGCCGCTGACGGTCTTTCCTTACGTGCGACGATCGAGAGCCAGACTTTTCTGCCAATTCTTCACTTCGTCGCTGCTGGTCAGTGCTGCACTGTTCTGGATCCGCTTTCCAACTTTCTGGTCAGTCCCGAGCATCCAATGGTGGAAGGTGTCGTGATCCGCCCGATGGTTGATCCGATCCGGTATCACTATGCGATCTTCTCTCCGGAATATCGCCCGATATCCGTCATCGCGCGAAAGCTGCTGGATGCCTGGCAGGACGAGGTCATGACGCTTCTGGATGGCGGGGGATATAACCCAAAACTTGACGGCTAGACCGTCAAGTCCTCGTGATAGGCAAAAAGCGCGGCCAGTCCGCCGGTATGGACAAAGCAAACACGGCTGCCTTTGGGAATGTCGCCGCTGTCGACATGGGCCAGTACGGCAGCAAAGCTCTTGGCGGTATAGACAGGATCAAGGTGCAAGCCTTCTGCGGCGGCCATGCGTCCCATGGCCGCTCTCCCGGCCGGTCCAAGTCTTCCGTAACCCGGTGCCAAGGCGCCGTCCCAGACCACAATGTCATCGTCGGTCACGGCTTCAGCTTTGGGAAAGAGCTGGACAAGACGATCCGTCACGCGGCGGATACGAGGCGCCTGCGCCTTGGCGTCCCTGCGAACGCAACTGCCCAGCACCTTTGCCTTTGAACCAGCCCCCCGGAGCCCTGCCAACAGACCGGCATGGGTCGACCCGCTTCCGGATGCGACGACATAAAAATCAAAATCGTCGCTTTGCCCCAGAATCTCGGTTGCGGCATCGACATAGCCCAGTGCGCCCAAAGGCGGATGCCCCTCGGACAAGTGGATGACATAGGGTGTCCGTCCCCGCGCTCTCAGCTCGTCCGCCTTGGCGTGTAGAGCTGCGTCTGCACCTTCCTCATCTTCGCCGTGGGCATAGGTGATGATTTCGGCGCCAATTAGACGCGCCAAAAGCACATTGCCCGAGCTACGATATGCCGTTGATTTACCCGGCACGCGATCTTCAAGCTGAACGATGGCTTGCATGCCTTGGGAACGGGCCACAGCCGCCGCCAAACGCACGAAGTTCGATTGGACCGCGCCTGTGATCAAAATGGTGTCGGCGCCTTCTGCCAGCGCTGCGCCAAAATAGTACTCAAGCTGCCGCGACTTGTTTCCACCGAATGTGGGGCCAGCAAGATCGTCGCGTTTGATGTAGAGCCCGATGCCGAGTTCGCTCGACAAGCGTTCGGCTTTGACCAGAGGCGTTGGGGTCGCGACAATTTCTAGTTTTCGGGTCATGGTCGAAATCTGCTACGTCTTTGCAATCAATTCTAGCGGCAAATTGGCCAAACAGATGCCCAAATCCTGCAACGCCAAGTCGTGTTGCGGACGTCGGGGTCGGACTTGGCCTTTGAATTGAATGGCCCCAACGGAAGCCATGCACTTCTCTGGATTGGGCGCAAGATCTTTGGGCTCGAAACCAGCCTTGGTCGCTCTCGTTATCCGTGAGAGCAACTCGGTGTGCAGATCACCACCAGCACTCCGCACCCGGTTCCGTGTACGCTTGGAACGGGTGCATCCCTCTATTCGGCAGCCGTCTTGTGAGCGGCGCATCCGCATGTCGAGCCGTAGTTTCTCTCGCGAGAGGTTTTGCCGATTCCGGGGTTGAACGTGTTGGTTGGGTCGCAGCGCTGGTAATGAGCGACGAGTTCAGGTTTGGCTTCATAGAGGTGGCCGACATTGTGCTCGGCCGGATACTCGGCCCCGCGCTCGTCGAAGAGCTTCAGCATTGCGGATTTTAGCGCTTTCGGATCGCACCCTTTCTTGACGATGTAGTCCTGATGCATGACGTGACACATAAAGTGCCCATAGTAGAGTTTGTGGACGATCTGGTTTTCAATCTCGGGCGGCAGGACTTCCAGCCAGTCGCGATCGTTGCGGCGGAGTGCCACGTCGAGCGCAATGATGTCTTCAACGTCGTCCGAGTGGATTGCCATGTAACGCACCGCCGCCCCAGCCGCCGCAAAACGATGCAAGCCCGCGATCTTGGCTTCGCGTGGCGTGCACTGGAAGACGTCTGCGTCGCGCTCTTTGGCAAACTCGGGCAACCATGCAGCGGCTTCGGCGATGCCGTCGTTCTTCATTTTCAGGATGAGGTGATGCTCGAACCGGTCGCGGACGGCGATCATCCGGGCGGGCAGCACTTTGGGCCAGACCCGCGAGGTCAACTGCATGATCCGGTCGGTGAAATTGCGTAAACCGGGGATGCGCCGCAGCCGTGCATCGACCGCGCCTTTCAGGGCAAAGAACATCGGCAGCCGGTCCGTCCCCAGTTTGTCGATCATGACGACCGTGTCCTTGCCGTACCTTTCGGTGATGTTGAAGACGTCGCGATGCACGTATTCGGCGCTGACCGGCAGCGACGCGAAGTTTGCCAGAACGTGGCGACGCAGATCAGCAAGATCATCGGCGCTGTTGCTGCCAATATAGAACACCTGTTCGGCCTCGTTCTTTTCGAACGTGTCCAGACGGGCGGCGAAGATGGCGAGCTTGCCCGCCGAGCCGGAGGCTTCGAACAGTTTGTCCTTGTTGGCGTTGAAGCGCGCAGGCGTGTCGGCATCGACATCGCGCACGATGTCGGCATAGTCGCTGGCCGAAGCGCGCCTGTTGGTGGCCTCTGGCGCTTCTTCGAAAAGACCATTTTGCAGGTTCGTCAGTATCTCTTCCGGCGTGTCGCCCAGTTCGATCCCAAGGTGATTGACCAGCGACAGTGTGCCGTCCTCGTTGATCTGCGCATAAAGCGACAGTTCGGTATAGACCGGCCCACGTTCGACCAGCGAGCCGCCGGACGAGTTGCAGACGCCGCCAATGATTGACGCGCCGATACAGGACGAGCCGATCACCGAATGTGGTTCGCGACCCAGCGGCGCAAGCCGTTTCTCCAAGGCAAACAACGTTGCGCCCGGAAAGCTGATTACTTGCGCGCCGCCGTGCAGCAGGTGCAGATCATCCATCCGGCGCGTGTTGATCAGAACCACGTCGCGGTCATAGGTCCCTTTGGGTGTCGAACCTTCGGTCAACCCTGTATTGGCGGCCTGCATGATGATGATCTTGTCGGCGGCGACGCAGGCCTGCAGTACCTTCCATTGCTCCAGCAATGTGCCGGGCTGAACGACGCAGATGGCCTCGCCCTCGCCTGACCGGAAGCCACGCCGAAACCGTTCGGTGGCGCGTGCGCCCGTCAATACGTGACGGGTGCCGACGATGGATTTGAGTTCAGAGATCAGCGCTTCATTGGTCATTCCGCCGCCATCCTCATTGCAAGGGGCTGAACGTCGGGACGAAACCGAAGGTTGTGGCGTCCCAGGTCCCGGATCCGGGTGACGCCCATCAGTTTCATGTCACGTTCAATTTCGTCGCGCAGCAGATCCAGCGCGCGCTCGACGCCCGGCTGTCCGGCCGCCGCAAGCGCATAGAGATATCCGCGCCCAATGCCGACGGCCTTTGCGCCCAGCGACAACGCCTTCAGCACATGCGTGCCGCGTTGGATGCCGCTGTCCATCATCACGTCGATCCGGTCGCCCACGGCGTCCACGATCTCGGCCAATTGGTCGAACGGTGTGCGCGAGCCGTCCAGTTGCCGCCCGCCATGGTTCGATAGCACGATCCCGGTGCAGCCTATCTCGGCGGCGCGGCGGGCATCTTCGACGGTCATGATGCCCTTCAAGCAGAACTGCCCGTCCCATTCGGCGACCATCGCGGCGACATCGTCCCATGTCATCGACGGGTCGAGCATGTCGGTGAAGTATCCGCCGATGGACGAGGCTCCGCTGCCCATGTTGACATGATCCTCAAGCTGCGGCAGCCGGAACCGTTCGTGGGTGACATAGTTGATGCCCCACATCGGTTTCATCGCGAACTGCATCATGCCGCCCAGTGTCAGGCGGAAGGGAATGGAAAACCCGGTGCGTTTGTCGCGCTCGCGATTGCCGCCGGTGATGCTGTCCACGGTCAGCATCATTACCTCGACCCCTGCTTCTTTAGCGCGTTGCATCATGGCCCGGTTCAGGCCCCGGTCGCGGTGGAAATAGAACTGATAGCATTGGGGTGTCTGGTGCGCCTTGCGCATCTCTTCCAAAGACACGGTTCCCAACGAAGAGACGCCGAACATCGTGCCGTGATTGGCCGCGGCGGCGGCTACGGCGCGTTCCCCTTGATGGTGAAACAGACGCTGCAGCGCAGTGGGCGAGCAATAGACCGGCAGGTCCAGCTTTTGGCCCATCACCGTCACCGACATATCAACGTCCGAGACACCGCGCAGCACCGAAGGCAAGAGATCGCACTGATCGAACGCGGTGGCGTTGGCACGCATCGTCGTCTCGTCATCCGCGCCGCCGTCGATATAGTTGAATATCGGCCCCGGCAGGCGGCGCTTGGCCAGCCGCCGGAAGTCGTGGAAGTTATGGCAATTGGTCAACCGCATTTTAGTATGCCACCGATGGAAGCCACGTCGCCAGTTGCGGCCAGTAGAAGACCAGCGCCAGTCCCGTCAGCTGTAGGATCACGAAGGGTAAGATACCTTTGTAAATATGGCTCAGCTTGATCTCGGGCGGGCAGACGCCTTTCAGATAGAACAGCGCGAAGCCCACGGGCGGCGTCAGGAAACTGGTTTGCAGTGTGACCGCAACAAGGATGACGAACCAGATCAGCGCCGGCTCGTCGATGACCCCGAAGCCAGGGATGTCGATGCCAAGGCTGTTGATGATCGGGCGCATCAGCGGCAACACGATCAGCGTGATCTCGATCCAATCAAGGACGAAACCCAGCAGGAACACCAGCGCCAGAATGAACAGCACGGTGCCGTTCGGGCCAAGCCCGGTCGAGGCGACCATGTGTTCGATCAGTTCATCTCCACCCAGTTCGCGCAGGACATAGGAGAAGACCGTGGCCCCAAGGAAGATCGCGAAGATATACGCCGTGGTGTTGAAGGTTGAGACACAGACGTTCCAAAGCTTCGACAGATCAAGGTTGCGATAGCCAAGCGCCAGTGCCGTGGCTCCAAGCGCCCCGATGCCCGAGGCTTCGGTCGGCGTCGTAATGCCTGCAAAGATTGATCCAAGCACGGCAAGGATCAGCGCCAGCGTCGGCAACACCGCAATGGCGACGTCTTTCACCGCACCCCAGTCCGGCGCCGTGGCGCCGTCGGGCACGGGTGCGGCTTCGCGGTTCACCAAGGCCAGAACGAAGATGTATGTCAGATAAAGGATGCCGATGATGACGCCCGGGAATACGGCGGCCATGAACAGATCGCCAACGGACAGCGCCATCTGGTCGGCCATGATGACAAGCATGATCGATGGCGGGATCAGGATGCCCAACGTGCCGGATGCACTGACCACACCCGCGGCCAGCGACGGGTTGTAGCGCTGCTGCACCATCGACGGCAGCGACAGCACACCCAGAAGCACAACCGAGGCGCCGATGATGCCAGTCGAGGCGGCAAGGATGATCCCGATCAAAGTGACCGTGATCGCCAAGCCGCCCCGAACCGTGCCGAACAGGCGTTGCATCGATGTCATCAGGCGCTCAGCGACGCCACTCTCGTCAAGCATGAGGCCCATGAAGATGAACATCGGCAAAGCAACCAGAACGGCATTCGACATGGTTGCATAGACGCGGTTCACCACCGCGCCCAGCGTCAGGTAATCCAGACCGGTGAACGTGCTCTCGAGCCCGGTCCAAAGCATCAGATCATTGTCGAACAGGTAGGCAAGTCCGCAATAGGCGACGCCGACGCCGGCCAGCACCCAGGCCACCGGATAGCCGGTAAACAGAAGCGCGATGAACGTCAGGAACATCGCGATGACCAGTTTTTCCTCGGTGGTTTCCACCAGGAATGTCAGCGCGATCGTGACGGCGGCGAAAAGACTCAGCATCAGCAAGACGCGGCGGAGTTTCAGCCCCTCGTTTTCCTCGTCCGGTGCGACCCAAAGGGCATGCACATCGTGGATGAGGCGCGCAAGTGCGGCAAGCGCGAGGAGGACAAAGCTGACCGGTATGACCGCTTTGAACGCCCAGCGCGCGGGCAAGCCGGTTGGGCTGTCAGACCGTTCGTCGACCCGGAAACTGTCATAGAAATAGTCATAGCCCTGATCGATCATCAAATAGATGAAGGGCGACAAAAGCGTGAGAATGCCCAGAACCTCGATTACCCGCTGCGTGCGGCGCGAGAGGTTCATGTGCAGCACGTCAACCCGAACGTGACTGTCCGTGACCAGCGCGTAAGAAATGCCGATCATCGTGACCAGTCCGTAAAAGTGCCACTGGACCTCGTCGAGTTTCGGATAGTTCTGGTTGAACAGGTACCGCAACGCCACTTGGCTGAAGATTGCTCCCATCAGCAGGACATTGGCCCACATGACGACGTGACCGATCGCTTTCACACCGTTGTCGAGCGCTACTGCAATCGGCTGACGGTCGGTTTCGGCGTGCTCGAGAATGTGTTCGTATGTCTCGATCGGATCGTTGGGAGATATGTCGGTCGGCATGAGAGGTCTCCTCAGGGGAAGGTGGTCCCCAGTTCTGCCCGGCGTATCGGGCAACACTGCAATCATTGAGTTTGGTTAGAGGCCGGGGCGAAGGAAGGGGTCGCCCCGGCCAGTCGTCCGGCGCGCCTCAGGAAAGGAAAGCGCGCCGAAGGTCTTAGAGCCTGATTCATAATTAGTTAACATATTGTAATAATTACGTTATTGCCCGCGCCACCCGTCGCATCAGGAACCGGCACGCGGCCAGTTGGACCCAGGCCAGAGAACTGGCCAAGGTCCGCTCCACGTCCTTCGCCAAGCGTCGGCACCGCGACAGCCAGGCGAATGTCCGTTC
>JAJDUZ010000038.1 GCA_022826385.1 Silicimonas sp. | reverse complement strand
GAAACAGGCGAAGGCTAAGCTCCTTTACAGGGTCGCAATGCCCTAAAAACACATCCAGCCTGAGACCTATCCGCCTCCCCAAATTCTCTAGCAAATCCGGGGCGTTTGGTCGCTCACAAATCATTCATACCCCCTCCTTTTCCGGATAAAGCGCCGCCTTGAACGGCGCCATGCCCAACCGGCGATAGGCTTGCAGGAAGGTTTCCTCGGCGCCCTCGCGGTGGGTGAGATAGGCTTCGATCAACCGTTCGATCGCCGGGATGATCTCGTCCGCCGAGAAACCGGGGCCGGCGCGTTCGCCAATGGCCGCGGTCTCGGTGCCATCGCCGCCCAGCGTGATCTGATAGTTCTCTACGCCCGCCCGGTCGAGCCCAAGGATGCCGATATGGCCGACATGGTGATGGCCACAGGCGTTGATGCAGCCCGAGATCTTGATCTTGAGCGGTCCGATCTCGTGTTCCAGCTTCAATTCGTCGAACCGGGTCGCGATCTCCTGCGCGATCGGGATCGAGCGTGCGGTTGCCAAGGCGCAGTAGTCCATGCCGGGGCAGGCAATAATGTCCGAGATCAGTCCGACATTCGCCGTGGCCAGCCCGTGTTCGCGCAGCGTGGCATAGACTTCGGGCAGGTCTGACTTGTGGACATGCGGCAGGATGACGTTCTGTTCATGGCTGATCCGCAATTCGTCATAGCCCAGCCGTTCGGCCAGATCGGCCAACGCGCGCATCTGGTCGCTGGTGGCATCGCCCGGCGTCGCGCCGTGTTTCTTCACCGAGACCGTGACAATGGCGTGCTCGGGGTGGCGATGTGCGCTCAGATTGGTGTCGGTCCAGGCGCGGAACGCGGGGTTCGCCTCGCGGCCCGCGTTGAACTTTTCCAACCCGCCGGTTTTGAATTCGGGCGCTGCGAAGGATTGTTCGATCCGGGCAAGCAAGTGCTGGTCAAACCCGCCCCATTCCCCCTTCAGGCGTTCGAATTGGGCATCCACACGGGCGCGAATGTCGTCGATTCCGTTTTCCTGCACGGTGATCTTGATCCGCGCCTTGTACTTATTGTCGCGTCGGCCCAGCAGGTTATAGACGCTGACGATGGCTTCCAGATAGGGCAGCAGATCGGCCTGAGGCACGAAGTCCCGGATCACCTTGCCAATCAGCGGTGTGCGGCCAAGGCCACCGCCAACGATGACCTCGAAGCCGGGCTCGCCAGCCGCGTTTCGCACCATCCGCAAGCCGATGTCATGCGCCTTGGTCACGGCGCGGTCATTGGGCGAACCGGTGACGGCGATCTTGAACTTGCGGGGCAGGAACTGGAACTCGGGATGATCGGTCGACCACTGGCGGATCAGTTCCGCCACGGGCCGGGGATCGGCAATCTCGTCCGCCGCCGCGCCTGCGAAATGGTCAGCGGTGACGTTGCGGATCGTGTTGCCGCTGGTCTGGATAGCGTGCATGCCGACATCGGCCAGCGCCTGCAGCATGTCGGGCACGTCGCGTAGTTTCGGCCAGTTGTACTGGATGTTCTGCCGGGTGGTGAAATGGCCATAACCCTTGTCCCAGCGGTCGGCGATCATCGCAAGCTGGCGCATCTGGCGGCTGTTCAGCGTGCCATAGGGGATCGCCACGCGCAGCATATAGGCGTGCAGCTGAAGGTAGAGACCGTTCATCAGGCGCAAGGGCTTGAACTCGTCCTCGGTCAGCGAGCCATCAATCCGCCGTTCGACCTGCGCGCGGAACTGGTTGACCCGTTCCTGTACGAAAGCCTTGTCGAAGTCATTGTAGTGATACATCTTTTCAGCTCTCTGCTTGCTTGCCATGGGCATAGTTGGAGGGGCCGCGCGTGCGGAAGGCTTCGCGGAAATGCACGGGCGCGGGGCCGAACTCGGTGGCTTCCGCGTCAACGAGATAGGCGCCGACCACCCGGTCAGCTTGCGCGTTGGCGAAGATCAGTCGGTCTTCGGCAATCGCTTCGTCTTCGATCAGTTCGGCCGCGCCCATGTCGCGGGTCCAGCTGTCATTGGCGGTCAGCCAAACGGCGTCGCCGTCCAGCAAGTCGTTGGCGGCAACCACTTTCGGGGTGAAGGGACGGCGGCTCACAGGGCAATCTCCTCGGTCAGGGTGGCAAGTGTTTCGGTGGCTTTGCGGGGCGCGAGGCCCAAAAGGATCAGGCAGGGTCCGTCCACACGGGCCGTGTCCAGATCGGTGGGCAGGGTGCCCAGCGTGCTTTCAAGAATGCGCTGTTCGGGGCGCGAGGCGTTTTCGACCAGCGTCACCGGTGTCGCGGCCTCGGCCCCGTGCATCAGCAGGCGGCCCTGCAGGAAGCGGGCGGCGCGTTTGCCCATATAGATCGCAGCAACCTGACCGGGTTCGGCCAGTGCGCGCCAGTCCTGATCGGCATAGCCTTTGACATCATGCCCGGTGACGAACCGAACCGAGGAATTGCGCCCCCGCCGCGTCAGGCTTTGGCCGATCGCGGCCACAGCGGCTGAGGCCGACGTGATGCCGGGGACCACGCTGAAGGCGACATGGGCGGCAGTGCAGGCCTCGATTTCCTCGTCGAGCCTGCCGAAGATCGTGGCATCGCCGGACTTCAGGCGCACCACATGCGCACCGTCTCTGGCATGGGCGACGATCGCCGCATCAATCTCGGCTTGCGGGGTCGAGGGGCCGAAGCCAATCTTGCCCATATCAAGGATCACGGCCTCGCGCCGCGCCAGTTCAAGGATCGCCTGCGGCACCAAACGGTCGTGGATGACCACATCGGCCTCGTGCAAGGCGTTGCGCGCCTTCACCGTCAGCAATTCAGGATCGCCCGGACCAGCGCCGACAAAGGTCACATGGCCCGGCTGCTCATCCCTGTGCAGATGGGTGGTCAGAAGGTCGTTCAAAGTATCGGGCAGGCCAGCCTCGCCGGCCTCATCGAAGGCGCGCGGACCGGCAGTGAAATAGTAGTCTGACCAGAAGGCGCGGCGCTTGGCGCCGAAGGGCAGGGCTTCGACCGCTTTTCGGAACCCTTTGCCAACCCGCGCCAACACACCCAGCGAGCGGGGCAGGCGGGCTTCCAGATCCGCCTTGATCGCGCGGGCCAGAACCGGGGCGGCGCCCTCGGTGCCGATGGCCACGGTGACCGGGTCGCGGTCGACGATGGCCGGGGTGATGAATTGCGAGCGGCCCAGATTGTCGACCCAGTTGGTCAGGGCGCCGTCAGCCTGTGCCAGACGGGTCACGCGGGCGTCTTCCGCTTCGTCGTCATTGGCGGCATAAAAGAGGCTCGCGCAGAGCGCGTCGCCCGGCTCTTGGCTTCGGTGGATCAGGGCAAGCTTGCCGTCGTGGGCCCAGTTTTCGATTTCGTCGGCAAACCCTTCCGCGATCACGGTGATCCGCGCCTCGGTCTTCATCAGAAGCCGCAACTTGGCCACAGCCGCGTCTCCGCCGCCCGAGACGACGACGCGGCGGCCTTCCAGCGCCATGAATATCGGAAAGTGCTTCATCGATGAGACCTCAAAGTTCTCTATCAATATAGAACACTGTTCCGATATGTTGCAGGTTACGCTTGCAGAAAGGGACGTTTGTTCTAAGTTGGCGCCACGTCGGGACAAGGTCCCAAAATATCAAGGAGGCTCGGAATGTCGGTGCGTATCGACGATCTTGATCGGAAAATCCTGCGCGAGTTACAGCGCGATGCCAGCCAGTCTCTGGACGATATTGCCAAGACCGTGGGGTCGTCGAAGACACCGGTCTGGAATCGCATCCGCAAGATGCGCGAAGGCGGTGTGATCGGTCATCAGACCGTTGTTCTGGATGCCGAAAAGCTTGGGTTCGAAGCCTGCTTCTTCGTCCTGATCCGCACCTCGGAACACGAGGCCGAGTGGCAGGCCAAGTTTCTGGCCGCGCTGCGGGCCCGGCCCGAAGTGCTGGAAGCGCATCGCTTGGCGGGCGACATCGACTATATCCTGAAAGTGCAGGTGCGGAATGCGCGCGCCTATGACGAATTTTATCAGGCGCTGATTTCCGAAGTGAATATCTACAACGTCACGGCTCTGCTCTCGATGGAAGAAATCAAGTCGACGGTGGCGTTGCCTATCTGACCGAGACCATCAGCTTTTCGTACCCGTGGAAGTGATAGAGATTGGCGACCCTGGGCAGTTCCTCGATCTGCAGGTTCGGGCAGCGGGCGAACAGGACCGGCAACGCGATTTGCAGTTCCAGCCGGGCCAGCGCGGCCCCAAGACAGGCGTGCAGGCCAACCCCGAAGGCTGTGTGACGCAGGCGCGGGCGGAACGGGTCGAAAACTTCACCATCCGGCCAGACGGCATCATCGCGATTGGCCGAGGCCAGAAGGCAGCCGATTTCGTCGCCCGCTTCGAACGTCACATCGCCAATCGTCGCTGTCTCGTAGACCTGCCGCTTGAACAGGTGAAGCGGGGGGCGAAACCGCAAGCATTCCTCGACCGTGCCGGCAATTCCATCCGGTGACAGCGCCTCCGAGCGGACCTCGAAGCCCGTCAAAAGCGGGACCGCATTGCCGATACTGTGTGCCGTGGCCTCGTGACCGGCATTTAGCAGAAGGATCGCGGTCGACACCAGTTCTTCCGTCGACAGACCGCCATTGTCGCGAACGCCGACAAGCTGCGACAGGAAATCCGTCCCCGGCGCAGCGCGGCGGTCTTCGATTTCGGCCTTGATGAAGGTGACGAAGGCCCGGGATGCGGCTTCGGCATCGGCCTCGATCCCCGCGTCGCGCCGCGCTTGGTACATGGCGACCATGCGGTTCGACCAATCCTGCAACACAGTGGCCTGATCCTGCGCGACGCCCAGAAAGGTGGTGATCGTCAAGGCGGCCAAAGGCTTGGCATAGGCTTCGAGCAGGTCGAAGGGCTCGCTTGGGAAGTCGCTGATCAACCGGTCGGCCAGTCGGCTGATCTCGGGCGCGATCAAGGCGATCTGTGGCCCTGTGAAGGCTTGCATGGCCTCGCGCCGAATGCGCGTGTGGTCGGGTGGTTCGATCTCGAGCAGCGAATGCCTCTCAAGCGTATCGAACATTTCCAGTCCGTCTCGCAGGTCCGGTGAAGCGCCCCCGACTGGCGCGCGTCCCATGGCGGGGTGTTTGAGAATTTGCGTGACCGCACCGAAAGTCGTTGCCACGGGCAAGTTGTACTCCGACCAGAAGACGACGTCCCCCAACGCTCGCACCCCGGCGTAAAAGGCATAGGGGTTTTGCACGAAAGCCTGGTCAATCGGGTCTTGGGTGACAACAGGCAACTGTCGAAAGTCGGTCATACAACCATTACAGTATGAAACCGCATTGCCCCACAACCAGACTTTTGGACAGGTCGGGGCGGCATTTTGGTCGAAATTTCCGAATATTAAGCTAGGCTTTGCCAAACGGATCAGGGCGAGGGCCAACGCTTGAGCCCTGTGCTGACATGTGCCACTTCATGGTACGGGGTCGCGTATGGCGGAGAGAGAGATATGAGCGGTTTGCTGGCACTTCTGGACGATGTTGCAGCGATTGTCCGGCTGACGGCGACGCAGGTGGACGACATTGCCAGCCAGGCGGCAAAAGTGGGCGCCAAGGTGGGCGCGACCGTGCTGGACGATGCAGCGAAAGCCGGCGCGAAGGCCGCGGGCGTGGTGATCGACGACGCGGCGGTCACGCCGAAATACGTCACGGGTCTTCCGGCAGCGCGCGAATTGCCAATCATCTGGAAAATCGCGCGCGCGTCCTTCTTCAACAAGCTGGTGATCCTGCTGCCCGCCGCATTGCTGCTGGACACGTTCCTGCCGTGGCTGGTGACGCCGCTTCTGATGCTGGGGGGCTGTTACCTCTGCTTTGAAGGGGCCGAGAAAGTGGTGCATTGGTTGTACCCGCATCCCGAAAGCCACGCGCAAGAGGCCGAAGAACTGGATGCCGCGCATCTGGAGGAAACGCGGGTCAAAGGTGCGATCAAGACGGATTTCATCTTGTCGGCCGAGATCATGACAATCTCGCTGGCTGCGATCGAGACGGACAGTCGGCTGAACCAAGGGCTTGTGCTTGCGGTCATTGCCATTGGTATCACGGCCCTGGTCTATGGTGTGGTGGCGCTTCTGGTGAAGATGGACGACGCCGGGTTGAAGCTGAGCCAGATCGGCAAGACGGCCTTCGTGCGGAATTTCGGCCGTGGCATGGTGCGCTATATGCCAACCTTGATGGCCGTCATTGCCACCATCGGAACAACGGCCATGCTGTGGGTCGGGGGCAATATCATCGTCCACGGCTTGCACAACCTTGGCATCGACTGGCCCTATCAACCGATCAAGGACATCTCTTATGCGGTCGGCGGTGAAAGTGGTTTTCTGAAATGGCTGGTGACCGCGACCCTGGACGGCATTCTTGGCCTGATCCTTGGACTTGTGCTGATTCCGATTGTGACGCGGGCGATCGTGCCGGTGTTCTCGGTCTTCTTTCCCGAGAAGAAGAAGACCGCGGCCCACTGACAGCAAGGCTGGTTCGGGGTTAACGAAACCTTGACTTGAGACTTTCCAAAGCCACCGTCCTCTCACCCCTCGTTTTGGGTGGGAGCCATAAGTTTTCGGTTCAAGCCGGTGTCGTCAGCTGCGCTTTCGCCGCTCGAACCGCGGCAGCATGGCCGAAAAGTCACGGCCCTCGCCGTCTTCCTGTTCGACAAAGGTCTCGTAAAGCTCTGCCGCCCGTGCGCCCATCGGCGTGTCGGCATTCGCCGCCTCGGCGGCCTGTTGCGACAGGCGCAGGTCCTTCAGCATCAACTCGGCGGCGAACCCCGGCTGATAGTCATTGTCCGCCGGGGAAGTCGGGCCGATCCCCGGAGCGGGGCAATAGGCGTTCATCGTCCAACTGTAGCCCGACGAGGTCGAGACCACGTCGAACATCGCCTGCCGGTCAAGGCCCAGCTTGTCGGCCAAGGCAAACGCCTCGCAGGTGCCGATCATCGTGACGCCAAGGATCATGTTGTTGCAGATTTTCGCAGCTTGCCCATTGCCCGATGGGCCGCAATGAACGGCCTTCTGGCCCATGATCTCGAACAATGGCTTGGCTGTTGCAAAGGCGTCTTCGCTGCCGCCGACCATGAAAGTCAGTGTTCCGGCCTGAGCGCCGCCGATGCCACCCGAAACCGGTGCGTCAAGCGCCCCCAGCCCGGCCTCTTGAGCCTCTGTCGCGACGGCCCGCGCGCTTTCGACGTCAACGGTCGAACAGTCCAGAAATACGGCGCCGGGCTTCATCGCAGGGATGACCTCGCTTGCGACGGCACGCAGGATGTCGCCGTTCGGCAGCATGGTGATGACCATGTCGGCCTCTGTCGCCACGCCTGCGCCACTCTCGCCCTGCGCCACACCGTCCGGTGCGTCAGAGACTACGTCGAACCCCAGCACCTCGTGCCCGGCCTTGGCAAGGTTGATCGCCATGGGCGCGCCCATGTTCCCAAGGCCGATAAATCCGATTTTCATGGGGCTTCCTCCAAGCTGAGTTCTTCCTTGCCGAGCGGCATCAACAGGGCCGCGATCTCGGCCTGTGACGCGCTCTCGATCGCGTCCGTGCCCCAGGACGGGGACTTGTCCTTGTCGACGATCAGGGCGCGAATACCCTCCTGAAAGTCGCCTTGTGCGGCGATCCGGTGGCTAAAGCGATACTCGTTTGTCAGTGCCGCTTCGATGCTGTCGCGGGCCCGCGCCCGGTGCACCAGTTCAACGGCGGCCGCCATGGCGCGCGGCGCGTTGCGGTCCATGGCCTTGAGCGTGTCCGCAGCCCAATCGCTGTCGTCGGCGCGCAGGGCGTTGACGATATCGCGCAACGTGTCACCGGCGAAGGTCGTGTCGATCCGGGTTTGTGTCGCGGTCAGAGAAGCCTCCGGGGCAGGGGACGCGGCGCGGTCGATCGCCTCCCAGTCGCCTGTTGCGTCGAGCGTGGCGATCAACGCGGGCCAATCGGCTTCGGGGATGTAGTAGTCGGCGAAACCCGCAACGATCGCGTCGCCTGGCCCCATCCGATAGGCGGTCGTGCCAAGGTATTCGCCCAGACGGCCCGGCGCGCGGGCCAGCAGCAAGGTGCCCCCCACATCCGGGGCCAGTCCGATCCCGCATTCCGGCATCGCGATCCGGCTGCTGTCACACACAACGCGGTGCGAACCGTGGCAGCCGACGCCGACGCCGCCGCCCATGGTGAAGCCCTGCAGGAAGGTCGCGACAGGTTTGGGGAAGTGGAACAGCGCCGCATTCATCGCGTATTCGTCGCGCCAGAATTGCCGCGCCGTGTCGAAGTCGCCGGCCAGCATGGACTCGTAGATGCCCATCAGGTCGCCACCAGCCGAAAAGGCCCGGTCGCCCGTGGCATCGACCACCAGCATTTTAACACTTTCGTCCTGCGCCCAGACCGGCAGGATCGCCGCGATCTGGCGTACCTGCTCGTGGGTTACGGCGTTCAGCGCCTCGGGCCGGTTCAGCGTGATCCGTCCGACACGACCGACCTTGCGGATGTCGATGTCGGTCATTGCAACAGGCTCCGGGCGACGATCAGGCGCATGATCTCGTTGGTGCCTTCAAGGATGCGGTGGACGCGCAGGTCGCGGACGATTTTTTCGATGCCATAATCCGCGAGGTAGCCGTAGCCGCCATGAAGTTGCAAGCAGGTGTCGGCCACGCGCGATGCGGCTTCGGTGACGAACGCCTTGGCCATCGCGCTGCGCTTGGTGGCGTCGGGCTGGTCCGTGTCGTTGGCCCAGGCGGCGTGGCGCAGGAAGGTGCGGGCGGCTTGCAGCTCGATCTCGCTCTCGGCCAGCTTGAATTGCAGCGCTTGAAACTGGTCCAGCGTGCGCCCGAAGGCCTTGCGTTCCTGCACATAGGCCAGCGCCTTGTCCAAGGCCGATTGGGCCGCGCCCAGCGAGCAGGCGGCGATGTTCAACCGGCCACCATCCAGCCCGGCCATGGCGTATTTGAACCCATCGCCTTCGACGCCTAACAGGTTCTCGGCGGGCACGCGGCAATCGTCCAGTTGCACCTGGCGGGTCGGTTGGCTGCGCCAGCCCATCTTGTCTTCGAGCCCTCCGAACGAGAGCCCGTCTGCGCCATCCTCGACCAGGAAGGCCGAGATGCCGGCGGGCGTGTCGTCGCCCGAGCGCGCCATGATGATATAAGCATCCGAGTATCCGCCGCCCGAGATAAAGGCCTTGGTGCCGGTCAGAGCCCAGCCTTCATTGGTGCGGGTTGCCTTGGTTTTCAGCGCCGCCGCGTCCGAGCCCGATCCGGGTTCGGTCAGGCAATAGGACAGCACGCAATTCATGCCAAGCGCGTCCGGCAAAAGCCTTTCCTTCAACGCATCGGTCGCAAGATGATCGAGCATCCGGGCGCACATGTTGTGGATCGACAGGAACGCGGCGACCGAGGCGCAGCTTTCCGACAGCGCTTCGAAGACCAGCGTCGCATCCAGCCGGGTCAGCTCGGCCCCGCCCGAGCTTTCGCGGACATTCAAGGCACCGAAGCCAAGCGCCGCGATCTCGGTCCAGAGCGACTTGGGGATGGTGCCGGCGGCGTCCCATTGGCGGGCATTGGGCGCAATATTTTCGACGCCGAAGGCCTGCGCCGTCTCGTAGATGGCGCGTTGTTCTTCCGATAGCGCGAAGTCCATGGGTCCTCCGATGTGAACGCTCGTTCATTAAAGCGTTCACCCGTGGAGAGGCAAGCAAAAAAGCTGGAAATCGTGGTTAGCGAATCGTTAACGCGGGGTCTTTTAGTGCCACCGTCCTCCCACCCCTAGCATACGGGGCGGCGGGTTAAGGGTGTCTTTTGATGTCTTGGTGGGCCAGTCTCTTCGTCCCAATCGGCGCCTTGCGCAGGTCCATCACCCGACCGATTCCACATCAAACGCGGCCGCCATCAAGGCGCGGGTATACTCGGACGACGGTGCCTCGAACACTTGCTCGGCATCGCCCGCTTCCACCACATCCCCACGCTTCATCACGATAACCTTGTGGCTCAGCGCGCGCACCACTTTCAGATCGTGGCTGATGAAGAGATAGGCCAACCCATACTTCTTCTGCAAATTCCGCAGAAGCTCGACGATCTGCACTTGCACCGTCATGTCCAGCGCGCTGGTCGGTTCATCCAGAACCACCAGTTTGGGCCGCAGGATCATGGCGCGGGCAATCGCGATCCGTTGACGTTGCCCGCCCGAAAACTCGTGCGGATAGCGATGCATTGTCGCCGGATCCAAGCCGACTTCGGCCATGATTTCGGCCACCATCTCGCGCGGGCTGCGGGTGTCATCGATCCGGTGAATTGTCAGGCCTTCTGCAATGATCTCCTCGACCGTCATCCGCGGGCTGAGCGAGCCATACGGGTCCTGGAACACGATCTGCATCTCGGCCCGAAGCGGGCGCAGGTCGCGCGAGCCAAGGCCCTGAATGTTGCGCCCCTGGAAGACCACCGGCCCTTCCGAGGAAATCAGCCGCATGATGGCAAGGGCCAGCGTCGTCTTGCCCGAACCGCTTTCACCGACGATCCCGACAGTTTCCCCGGCCCGCACGCTGAGTGTCGCGGCGTTCACGGCCTTCACATGGCCAACGGTGCGTTTCAGAAGCCCGCGCTGGATCGGGAACCAGATGCGCAAGGCGTCGGTTTCGGCAATGGTTTCCGCGTTCGCGGGAACCGGATCGGGCCGACCGGTCGATTCAGCCGAGAGGAGTTTCTGTGTATAGGGATGCGCAGGCTGGCCAAAGATGGTCGCGGTGTCGCCCCGCTCGACGATCTCGCCATCCTTCATCACGTTCACCCGGTTGGCGAACTTGCGCACGATGCCAAGGTCATGCGTGATGAACAGCATCGACATGCCGCGTTCCTGCTGGATTTTGGCCAGCAGTTCGAGGATCTGCGCCTGGATCGTGACATCCAGCGCGGTTGTCGGCTCGTCCGCGATCAGAAGCCGTGGGTTGTTGGCAAGCGCCATGGCGATCATCACGCGTTGGCGTTGCCCGCCCGAGAGTTGGTGCGGATAGGCCTTCAGACGGCTTTCGGGGTCAACAATGCCGACCTCGTGCAGAAGTTCCAGAATGCGCGCCTCGGCATCCGCCCCGGTCAGACCCTGGTGGATCAACAGCGACTCGGCCAACTGCTTGTCCAGCGTGTGCAGCGGGTTGAGCGAGGTCATCGGCTCCTGAAAGATGAAGCTGATGTCATTGCCGCGGACCCGCCGCAGTTCGCTTTCGGGCGCGCCCACCATCTCGGTTCCTTCATAGAGAACCGATCCGCTGATCTCGGCGCTTGCGGCCAGAAGATCGACGGTCGAGAGCGCGGTGACCGATTTGCCCGAGCCGCTTTCCCCCACAAGCGCCACCGTTTCGCCCTCGGCGACATCGAAGCTGACGCCTTTCACGGCATGGGTCACGGCGCCGTCCTGCCGGAACCGCACATTCAGGTCGCGGACGTCAAGGATGGTGCTCATGCGAAGGTCTTCCGTGGGTCGAAGGCGTCACGCACCCCTTCAAAGATGAAGACCAGCAGGGACAGCATGATCGCGAAGGTGAAGAAGGCCGTGAAGGCCAGCCATGGCGCTTGCAGGTTTTGCTTGGCTTGCAGCGTCATCTCGCCCAGCGACGGCGCCGACGAGGGCAGGCCGTAGCCAAGGAAGTCGAGCCCTGCCAGCGTCCCGATCGTGCCGGTGATGATGAAGGGCAGCAGTGTCAGCGTGGCGACCATGGCGTTGGGCAGCATGTGGCGGAACATGATCGTGCTGTTCGACACCCCCAAGGCACGGGCGGCCCGCACATATTCGAAGTTCCGCGCCCGCAGGAACTCGGCCCGGACAACGCCCACAAGCGCGGGCCAGCCGAACAGGATCATGATGAAGACGAGCAGCCAGAAACTTCGCCCGAGGATCGCGAACAGGATGATGATGACGTAAAGCTGAGGGGTCGAGCCCCAGATTTCCAGAATGCGCTGGAACACAAGGTCCAGCCAGCCGCCGAAATAGCCCTGCACCGCCCCCGCCATAATCCCGATGATCGAGGTCGCCACGGTCACGATGATCGCGAACAGGATCGACAAGCGGAAGCCATAGATCACGCGCGCCAGCACGTCTCGCTTCGTGTCATCCGTGCCAAGATAGTTGTTGCTGTCCGGGGCCGAAGGGGCGGCGCCCTGAATGTCGACAATCGTGTCGTATTTATAGGGGATCGGGGGCCAAACGACCCACCCCTTGTCAACCGGTTCGCCCAAGGCCGTGCCACGTTCCGCAACCTCGGCCAGAATGCCCTCGGGGTCGTCATAGCAATCGATCACGCCGCCGGTGACGATCAGGCACTCGATGTCTTCATACTGATACTGCGCTTCAATCGGCAGATCGCCCCCGAAGGTTGTCTCGGGGTAGAAGTTGAAGATGGGCATATAGTATTCGCCCTTGTGCTTCACGAGGATCGGCTTGTCGTTGGCGATGAACTCGGCAAAGAGGCTGAGACCGAACAGGATGCCGAAGATGATCAGCGACCAGAACGCGCGGCGGTTCTTGCGGAAATTCCGCCACCGGCGCTGGTTCAGGGGGGAAAGCCACATGCGCCGCTTTTCCGGCACGGTTACCGGGATCGGCTCTTGTGTGACGGGGGTTTCGGGCAGGTCTTCACGCAAGGCCATGGCTCAGGCCTCCCGCTTTTCGAAGTCGATGCGGGGGTCGACGAACACATACATCAGGTCCGAGATGATGCCGACGATCAGCCCGATCAGGCCAAAGGCGAACAGCGTGCCGAAGATCACCGGATAGTCCCGAGCGACGGCCGCTTCGAAGCCAAGGCGGCCAAGGCCATCCAGCGAGAAGATCGTCTCGATGATCAGCGAGCCGCCGAAGAAGATGCCGATGAAGGCCGCTGGGAAGCCCGCGATCACGATCAGCATCGCGTTCCGGAAGACATGGCCATAAAGCACGCGGGCTTCGCTCAGGCCCTTCGATCGGGCCGTGACCACGTATTGCTTCGATATCTCGTCCAGGAAACTGTTCTTGGTCAGCAGGGTCGAGAAGGTGAAGGCCGAGATCATCGAGGCGGCCAAGGGCAGGGCTAGGTGCCAGAAATAGTCGACCACCTTGCCGATCAAGGACAGGTCTTCCCAGTTGTCCGAGGTCAGGCCGCGCAGCGGGAACCATTGGAAATAGGACCCACCCGCGAAAAGCACCAGCAGCATGATCGCAAAGAGGAAGCCGGGGATGGCATAGGCTGCGATCAGCACGCCGGACGTCCAGGTGTCGAAACTCGACCCGTCGCGCACCGCCTTGCGAATGCCCAGTGGAATCGAGATCAGATAGGCCAGCAAGGTCGACCAGAGACCCAGCGAAATCGAGACCGGCATCTTTTCCAGCACCAGATCCACCACGCTGATCGAGCGGAAATAGCTCTCGCCGAAGTCGAACCGCATATAGTTCCACATCATCTCGAAGAAGCGCTGATAGGCCGGTTTGTCGAACCCGAACTCGCGCTCCAGTTCTTCGATGAACTCTTTCGGCAGACCGCGTGCGCCGACATAGCCGCTGTCGCCGCCATCAAGGCTTTCGGTATCCACATCGCCGCTGCCGCCCGCGATCGTTTCGAACACGTCGCCCGAGCCATCAAGCCGGGCAAGGATCTGTTCGATCGGGCCGCCCGGCACGAACTGGGTCAGCACGAAGTTGATCAGCATGATCCCGAACAGCGTCGGGATGATCAGCAACAAGCGTCTGAGGATATAGGCGCCCATCTTACTTGAGCGCTCCTTCCGCCTTCAGGGCCTCTTCCTTGTCGGTGTTGATCCACCAGAAGTCGAGGAAACCGGTCGAGAACGGCGGCAACTCGGCGGGGCGTTCGTACATGTCGTAATGCGCCACCCAGCTTTCCGGCAGATACCAGACCGGGATCATGAAATAATCATAGCGCATGATCCGGTCGATTGCGGTGATGTGGGCCGCCATGTCGTCATAGGTTTCGACGCTCAGCAGGCTTTCGGCCAGCGCGTCAACCACCGGGTTGCAATACCCGGCGTCGTTGAACACGTCGTCGCGGTCTTCGCAGCCGAACCGCTGCGAAAGCCCCGAACCTTCGACGAAGCCCACGCGATAGGCCGCGTCGCGCATCTCGAAGTCCTTGTTCTGTGTCCGGTCCTGATACTGCGCCGGGTCGATCCGGTTGTACGAGATGTCGACACCCAAGGCCTTCAGGTTTTCCATGTAAGGCAGAATGATCCGGTCCATCGATTGCGTGTCTTCGATGAACTCGATCGACAGGATATTGCCATCGGCGTCGCGCAGAAGCCCGTCCGAGCCCGGCGTGTAACCGGCCTCCTGCATCAGGGCCAGCGCGGCTCGCAGGTTCCGTCGGTCCAGCGGACGATCGCCGCTTTCATGCGGGACAGAGGCGGGTTCGGTGAAGATCTCTTCCGGCAATTGGTCGCGGAACGGCTCAAGCAGTTCTAGCTCCCGCCCTTCGGGCAGGCCCGTCGCCTTCAACAGGTCGCTTTCCCAGAACGCCTCGCGCTGTTGGAACAGGCCGTATTGCAGGTTCTGGTTCGTCCAGTTGAAGTTGAACATCCGGCCAATCGCCAGCCGCAGGTTGCGGTCTGCCAGCTTCGGGTCCTTCATGTTGAAGATGAAGCCGCGCGCCGCGGGCAGGCTGCCGACGGGCAGGGTGCTTTTCACCACCCAGCCCTTGTCGAGCGCTGGGAAATCATAGGCCGTCGCCCAGTTGAGCGAGCTGTTTTCCTGCCGGAACGTGACTTCGCCCGCCTTGAAGCCCTCGAAGGCTGAAACGGTGTCGCCGAAATACTCGATCCGCATGCTGTCATAGTTGCCGTGGCCCACCTTCAGATAGTGGTCCTTGCCCCAGTAATCGGGGTTGCGCTTGTAAACGATCTGGCGACCGACATCGATGCTGTCCAGCATGTACTCGCCGGTGCCGGGCCCGATCTCAAGGCGGCTTTCATCCAGACGGGCGCCGGTTTCCTCGAACCAGTGCTTCGGCCATGCGGGCAGGCTGCCCATGGTCGAGATCAGGCTGCGGCGGGGGACGCCGTCCATGAAGGTGAACTTGATTTTGTAGGGGTCCAGCAACTCGGCGCTTGCGACATTGGCGTTGACGAAAGCCGCATACGAGGGCGTGCCCTGTTCGCGCAGCATCTCGAAGGCGAACAGGATATGCTCGCCCGTCATTGGCACCCCGTCCGAAAACGTCACATCGTCGCGCAGGTTGAAGATCACCCAGTCTTGGCTTTCGGGATATTCCAGCGTTGTGCAAAGCAGACAATAGGACGACCCGACCTCGTCAGCGCTGGGGACCATCATGTCTTCGTAACCGATGGTCGACAGGGCACCCGGCGAGCCGATTCCGGTCGCATAGGGGTTCATGCTGTCAAACGTTCCGATCACCGCAAGGCTCAACTCGCCGCCGGTGGGAGCGTTCGGGTTCACATAGTCCAGATGAGGATCATCGGGGGAATACTTCAATTCGTCGTATTCGTTGTAGCCGTGGCTCACGATGATGGTCTCGTGGCTGTCGGCTTTCACAAGGCCGGGGGCGGCCACAGTGGCGGCGATGGTCAAAAGACCGGCCGTCCAAAGCTGTTTGGGCGAAAGATGCATATGACGGTCAGAAACGCAGGCCGCGCGTGATGGCATCGATTGGCTCCTCATCCGGTCGGGCGGTGCTAGCCCATTTGTCTTAAAATTGTACCTACTTTTCGATTTGTCGACCGTCCAGCGTTCTGACCCTTTGGTGAAGAGGCGTGAACAGAAAAGAAAAAACCCGGCGCATTTTTGCACCGGGTTGAAAACCTTGAAGAAGATCAGGGTTTACTGGTTCTGAGTTGCAAGCCACGCGATGATGTTGGCGCGGTCTTCGACATCGTCGAACCCGGCAAAGTTCATCGTGGTGCCGCTTGCGAAGCCCTTGGGGTTCTCAAGGAACGCATTCAGCGCTTCCGGTGTCCAGACATCCGCAGCCTCGCTCAAAGCGCCCGAATAGGCCGAGAAGCCCGATGCGGTGCCGACTTCGCGGCCAACGACGTTGTGCAGGTAAGGGCCAGCAGCGTTCGCACCAGCTTCCACCTTGTGACAGGCCGAGCATTTGCGGAACAGTTTCGGACCTTCGCTGGGGTCAGCGGCGGCATAGACATCGGCAAAGGCCACTTCCACCACTTCTTCCGCCTCAGCACCGTCATCGCCGGTGTCGATCGTATAGGCCTGATGATGGTCGTCGCCATGGTGCTTGGGCGGATGATAGATGAACTCGGCAAAGAAACCGCCAAGCAGGAAGATCAGGAAAGCTCCGCAAAAGCCGCCCAGAAGCTTCGTGAAAGTCATGGTGTCGAGCATGTTGTGTTCCAGTCGTTCCCGAATTTGGCGCTATCTACCCGCTTCCCTTGACCGGCTTCAAGGGATAAGAGGCGCGACCAATCGCCCATTTTGCCGCAGTATCGGAGGGGTAACATGTCAGGAACCATCGCCTTCCAGGGGGAACTGGGTGCGTATTCGCACCAGGCGTGCCGTGAAACACGCCCGGAAATGGAGGTTTTGGCCTGCCGAACCTTCGAAGACGTGATCGAGGCCGTGCGCTCAGGCAAAGCGGATCTGGCGATGCTGCCGGTCGAAAACACGACCTATGGGCGGGTGGCCGATATTCACCGCCTGTTGCCGGAAAGTGGGCTTCACATCATCGACGAAGCCTTCGTGCGGGTGCATATCAACCTGCTTGGTGTGCCGGGGGCAAAGGTTTCCGACGTGAAAGAGGCCTATAGCCACCTTGTTTTGCTGCCCCAATGCGGCACTTTCCTGCGCGAGCATGGCATCACCGGACGCGTCAGCTCGGACAACGCCCGTGCCGCCCGCGAGGTGGCCGAAGCTGGTGACCCGTCGCAAGCGGCGTTGGCGTCGGAACTGGCGGCCGAGGTCTATGGCCTCGAGGTGCTGGCCCATCACATCGAAGATGCCGACCACAACACGACCCGCTTCCTTGTCATGTCGCGCGAAGCCGATCACAGCCGCCGCGGCAACACGATGATGACGACCTTCGTCTTCCGTGTCCGCAACATCCCCGCCGCGCTCTACAAGGCGATGGGCGGGTTCGCGACAAACAGCGTCAACATGACGAAGCTCGAAAGCTACATGGTCGATGGTTCGTTCACCGCGACCCAGTTCTATGCCGATATCGACGGCCACCCGGATGACCGCGACGTGCAACTGGCGCTGGAAGAGCTTGAATACTTCACAACCGAGCTTCGCATTCTCGGCACCTATCCGGCGGCGATCAAACGCTGAACTTGCCGTTGGCCCCTCTGCGCCTAGGTCAGGGCGGACCACGGTAAGGAACCAACATGCATCTTCTGATGATCTCGGGCTCGCTTCGGGCCAACTCGGTCAACACCAAGCTTGTCGAGGAAGCCGGGCGCCTTTGGCCCGGTACGGCAACCCGCGCCTCGATCCTGATGCCGCTTTATAACGGCGATGACGAGGATGCGACCGGCGTGCCGGACGAGGCGCAAGATCTGGCCGCTCAGATCGCCGAGGCCGACGCCGTGGCCATCGCGACACCGGAATACAACCAGTCCTTTCCCGGCGGGTTGAAAAACGCGCTCGACTGGGTCAGCCGCACGGCGGGCAAACCCTGGGCCGACAAGCCGGTCGCGATCATGTCCGCCGCAGCAGGTCGCACCGGCGGCGCCCGCGCGCAATACGCGCTGCGACTGGCGATGAACTCGTTTCAACCACGCTTGCTGACCGGGCCCGAGGTGATGATTGCAGGGGCAGCCAAAGAGTTCGACGAAAACGGGCATCTGACCAGCGACCGCTATCGCGCGTCGCTGGAGGCTCTGATGGAAAAGCTTTCCAAAACAGCAGGTTAGCGGCGCTTCTCGTGGGCCAGTCGCTGCAGGGCGATGGCTTCGTTCCGTTCGGATTTCAGATGATCTGACAAGGCGTTCCGGACAAAATCAATGTGATCCTCGACCGCCTTTCGCGCAGCCGGCGCATCGCGCTTTTGCAACGCCATGTTGATCGTGCCGTGCTGCTCCAACAAAGCCAGTTGGCGGTTTGGCTGCTGGAACATGATCTTGCGGTTATAGAACACGCCTTCCTGCAACAACTCGAACATCGACCGCATCATGTGCAGCATCACCACGTTGTGGCTCGCCTCGATGATGGCCAGATGAAACGCTGCATCCAGTTCCGCGCCCTTCGCCGGGTTCCGCTTCTCGTGCTCGGCCTCCATCCGCCGATAGGCCTCGTTCACCACCTGCAGATCGGTGTCCGACCCAAGGCGTGCCGCCCTTTCGGCCGCCAGCCCCTCCATGTCGCGCCGGAAGTCGAGGTAGTCGAAGACGGCTTCATCATGCGCCGAAAAGAGCCGCAGAAGCCCGGGCGAAAATGCCGAGCCCAGGACGTCTGCCACGAATATCCCTGCATTCGCCCGCGCCACCAGCAATCCGGCCTCCTGCAGCGAGGCAACCGCCTCGCGCAGCGACGGGCGCGAGACACCCATCCGCTCGGACAATTCCCGTTCCGACGGCAAACGCTCGCCGGGGCGCAGAATGCCACGCAGGATCAACAACTCGATCTGACGCACAACCGCGTCGCTGAGTTTCTCGGACTGGATCTTTTCGAATGGCATCAGTTCAGGGCTTCAGACAGGCTTTCCCCAAAGATCATACTCGCTTGCCTCGTCCACGACTACAGTAAGCTTTTGCCCCGGTTGAAGGCCCTCAAACCCTTCATCAATAAAGAGATTTCCGTCAATCTCGGGCGCATCCGCCATTGTCCGGCAGGTGGCCGCCTCGTCATCCACCTCGTCGACGATCACCTCGCAGGTGCGGCCAACCTTTGCCGCCAGCTTCGCCGCCGAGATCGCCTGCGCCTTCTCCATGAACCGGTGCCAACGCTCTTCCTTGACGGTCTCCGGCACATGGTCCGGCAAGGCGTTCGACCGCGCACCGGCCACGTTTTCATACTGAAAGCACCCAACCCGGTCGAGCTGCGCCTCGTCCAGCCAATCCAGCAGAACTTCGAATTCCGCGTCCGTTTCACCCGGATAACCGACGATGAAGGTCGACCGAATGGCGATGTCAGGGCACACCGCGCGCCACGCCGCAATCTCCTCCAGCGTGCGCTCGGCGGCGGCCGGGCGGGCCATCCGCCTCAGCGTGTCCGGATGCGCATGCTGAAACGGCACATCAAGATAGGGCAGGATCAGCCCGTCGGCCATCAGCGGCACCAGTTCGCGCACATGCGGATAGGGGTAAACATAATGCATCCGCACCCATGCACCCGTCTCGCCCAAGGCGCGCGCCAGCGGCAGGATGGGGAACTTCTCGTCGCGCCCCCGTATATCCGTCCCATAGGCCGAGGTGTCCTGGCTGATCACCAGAAGCTCGCCCACACCGGCCTCGACCAGCTTCTCGGCCTCGCGCACCACTGCGCGTTCGGGCCGCGACACCAGCTTGCCGCGCATATCCGGGATGATGCAGAACTTGCAGCTGTGATTGCAGCCTTCGGAAATTTTCAAGTAACTGTAATGCCTTGGCGTCAGCTTCACGCCCGCTTCTGGCAACAGGTCGATGAACGGATCGGGGGCCGGGGGCACCGCGCCGTGCACGGCATCTAGAACCTGCTCGTATTGATGCGGTCCGGTCACCGCCAGAACCTTGGGATGCGCCCCGGTGATATATGCGGGCTCGGCGCCCAGACAGCCGGTGACGATCACCTTGCCGTTCTCGCGCACCGCTTCCCCGATCGCCTCCAGGCTCTCGGCCTTGGCGCTGTCAAGAAACCCGCAGGTGTTCACGATCACCGCGTCCGCCCCGCCATAGTCGGGGCTGATCGCATAGCCCTCGGCCCGCAACCGGGTCAGAATACGCTCGCTGTCGACCAGCGCTTTCGGACAGCCCAGCGACACCATGCCAATCGTCGGCTGGCCGTCACGACGGTCGTCGGGCACGGCGGCGCGCGCCAGGTCGGGGCGAAGATCAGGAGGGTTCTGGCTCATCCTGCGCCCATACCGCCTTTAGACATGCACGAAAAGAGCCGCCTTGCGGTTTCCATCGGCCCAAAAATATCCCGGGGGGGTTGGCGAAGCCAATCGGGGGCAGAGCCCCCTGAAACATCACGTGCGTGCAAAGCACGCGCAATCAGCTCAACGCCTGCGGTCGCGCCGGTTCGACATCGGCTGGAACGCCACACCCACATGCGCTTCGCAATAGGGCTTGCCCTGCTGCACAGCAAGGCCGCAGAACCAGAACTCTTCCGTCGCCGGATCGCCGATCGGCCATTTGCAGGTCCGTTCGGTCAGTTCCATCAGGCTGATCTTCTTGGCGCCCTTTTCGACCTCGCGCACATTGGCCAGCGCTTCCGGGCTGATCTCGTTGGCCGAGGGCTGCGGCGGCAAAGGCTGGCCCGCAGGCACAATCGGCTTGCGCGGCGCCACGGTCACCTCGACCACCTTTTCAGCCGGTTTCGTCGCGGCTTTCTTCGGCGCGGCTTTAGCGGGCTTCTTTTCCGGCGCCGGGGCAGCGGACCCCGCCCGGTTTGACAGGCCCAGACGATGCACCTTGCCGATCACCGCATTTCGCGTGACCCCGCCAAGCTCCTTGGCGATCTGGCTTGCGGATTGGCCTTCCGACCACATCTTCTTAAGGGTTTCGACCCGTTCGTCCGTCCACGACATACATTCACCTGCCTCTGCGCTGAGGTCCTTATTTTAGTCACCCAACCCGCCGATACAACCCGGTCCGTGCCCGCTGTCGCCCAAACAGCACAAAATTTTCTGCGCGCGCGAAGTTAAGGAAACCTTGCCACCGGCTCGACAAGCCCGGTGGAATGGACAATAGACGCCTTCATGGGCAAACGACTTCTCACCGAGTTCGGCATGGGCGCCTCGCTTCGCCGGCAGGATTACACCGAAGCCGCCGTGCGGGCGCTGAAAGATGCGCTCTGGCACAACTCGATCAATTTGGCCGAGCTTTTCGGCGTCGACAAGACGGCGATGCTGCTGACGGTCGAGATCGGCGTGCAGGACCCGGACGCGGTCGATACCAGCGCGCTGGAAGCCGTCTTCCCTTACGGCCAGCCAAGCATTCACGTCGTCAAGGGCGGGCTCGACGTGCCGCGCGCCGATGGCGGCAAACCGACGGTCATCGCCAACGCCGCGATCTCGGTCGCGCTGGAGGGTGTGGCATGAGCCAGCGTTTCATCATCGAAATGGGCATGGGCAACGATCTGCACGGGCAGGATTATACCAAGGCCGCCGCACGCGCGATCGAAGACGCGATCCGCCACAGCTCGATCCCGCTCTTCCCGGCGCTTGGTCTGGATCATGGCCTGATGGATGTCCGCGTCACCATCGGCGTGCAACAGCCCGACCAACTGGACACCGAGGCGCTGAAACAAGGCCTGCCGCGCGGCAAGGTCAGTGTCACGGCAACCCAAGGCGGGCTTGACATCACCAACCCGGACACCGGCGAGATAACGGTCGTCGCGACGGCCGCGGTCGAAGCCTTCCTTGATCCCGAGACGGTTCGGCAGGCCGCACAAAAAGCTTGAGTTTGCTGACGCGCTCGCCTAATGCGCCCTCATGACGTGCAAAACACAGCACATGCTCCGACGCCGACGCTGATTTCAGCGCCCGTCACTGCACGTCTCTTCTCCAACACTTGTTGACTTGTCTGGCCCCGGCTGGCACCCCTTGGCTCTCTTGAAAGGATGACCCGATGATCCCGTCCATTCTGCCCACCTATTCCCGCGCGCCGATGAATTTCGTCAAAGGCGAAGGCTGCTGGCTGATCGAGGCAGACGGTCGACGCTTTCTCGACCTTGGGGCCGGCATCGCGGTCAACGTGCTGGGCCATGCCCATCCCGAGTTGACGGCGGCACTGACAAGACAGGCCGAAACGCTATGGCATGTTTCGAACCTTTATAACATCGACCAGCAACAGGAACTGGCCGACCGGTTGACCGAGGCGAGCTTTGCCGACACGGTATTCTTCACCAATTCCGGCACCGAAGCCTGCGAACTGGCGGTGAAGATGGCCCGGAAATACTGGTCGGACAAAGGCGAGGACCGGACCGAGATCATTGCCTTCACCGGGGCCTTCCACGGCCGCTCGACCGCCGCGATCGCGGCATCGGGGGCCGAGAAGATGGTCAAAGGCTTCGGCCCGCTGCTGCCCGGCTTCAAACAGGTTGCATTCGGCGACCACGACGCGCTGCGGGCCGCGATCACCGACACGACTTGTGCCGTGATGCTGGAACCCGTCCAAGGCGAGGGCGGCATCCTGCCGGTGCCGGACCAGTGCCTGAAGGGGCTGCGCGACCTCTGTGACGAAACCGGCACGCTTCTGATCTTCGACGAGGTTCAATGCGGGGTCGGCCGGACCGGCAAGCTCTTCGCGCATGAATGGGCGGGCGTCGCCCCGGACATCATGATGGTGGCCAAGGGGATCGGCGGCGGCTTCCCATTGGGCGCCGTGCTGGCCACCGAAGAGGCCGCGGCCGGCATGACGCTCGGCACCCACGGGTCGACCTATGGCGGCAACCCGTTGGCCTGTGCCGTGGGCAACGCAGTGATGCGGATCGTCGCTGAACCCGCCTTCCTCGACGAGGTGAACCGCAAGGCGGGCGCGCTCCGCCAGAAACTTGAAGGGCTGGTGGCCGCCCATCCGGATGTCTTCGAGAGTGTGCGGGGCAGCGGGTTGATGATCGGTCTCAAATGCAAGCGGCCCAACGCCGAGGTGGTTCAGGCCGGCTTCGCCAACGAAGTGATCGTCGTGCCCGCGGCCGACAACGTGGTGCGCCTGCTGCCGCCGCTCAATATTTCGGACGCGGACATCGACGAAGCCCTGGTCCGGCTGGACCGAACGGCCGCAAGTCTGAAAACCGACTGATCTTCATCTCTTCAAAAATACGCAAATTCCAACGCCGACAAGGGCGCGTGACATGACCCATTTCCTCGACATCCACAAAACCGAACCTGCGGACCTGCGGGCGATCCTTGACCAGGCGCTTGAGATGAAGACCGCCCGCGGCGCGCGCCCCAAGGGCGCCAAGGATGACCTGCAGCCACTGGCGGGCCACATGGTCGCGCTGATCTTCGAGAAGCCATCGACGCGCACCCGGGTCTCGTTTGACGTCGGCGTCCGGCAGATGGGCGGCGAGACACTGGTGCTCACCGGCTCGGAGATGCAACTGGGCCATGGCGAGACCATTGCCGACACCGCCCGCGTGCTGTCGCGCTATGTCGACCTGATCATGATCCGTACCTTCGAGGAAGAAGCCCTGCTGGAACTGGCCGAGCATGCCAGCGTGCCGGTGATCAACGGGCTGACGAACCGCACCCATCCCTGCCAGATCATGGCCGACCTGATGACGTTCGAAGAACATCGCGGCCCGATTGCGGGCAAGAAAGTCGTCTGGTGCGGGGATGGCAACAACGTGTTCGCCAGCTTCGGCCATGCCGCCGGACAGATGGGCTTCGATCTTGTCTTCTCGGGGCCGGAAACACTGGACCCCGAAAAGGCCGTCATGGAATTCGCCGCCGCCAAGGGGCATCCGATTGCGATCGAGCGCGATCCGGCCAAGGCCGTTCTGGGCGCGGATCTTGTGGTGACGGACACGTGGGTCTCGATGCATGACAGCCAGACCGCCAAGGAACGTCGCCACAACCAATTGCGCCCCTATCAGGTGAACGCCGAGTTGATGGCCCACGCGCATCCGCACGCGCTGTTCATGCATTGCCTGCCCGCGCATCGCGGGGAAGAGGCGACGAATGCGGTGATGGACGGCCCGAACTCGGTCATCTTCGACGAGGCCGAGAACCGGTTGCATGCGCAGAAGGCGATCATGCGCTGGTGTCTGGGCGTCTGATCCGAAGCCCCCACGCGCGACAGATCAGCCCGCTTTGCCTTGCGGCTCAACACTTCCTCAATGCTTGCAGGGATAAGAGGGGGAGAAGGGGGAAGGGGGTTGAGGGGGCCTTCTGGAAGAGGGTGCGGGAGAAACCATGGTACAATTTGAAGCAAATTGCGCTGCGTGATAGACTTCCACCATGCAGAAGCTTGCCATTCTCATTGCCCTCCTCGCATCCCCGCCCGCCTTGGCCGAGGAAGACCGCGGTCGCGACCTGATGGCCGAGGCGCTCCGGCTCTTCATGCAAGGCTTCATGGCCGAGATGGAACCGGCGCTGGAGGATCTGCAGGGGTTTGTCGAAGACCTGAACGCCTATCACCCGCCTGAAATCCTGCCGAATGGTGACATCATCATTCGTCGAAAAACACCCGAGGAGATGGGCGAACCCGAAGGCGAGGTTGAACTCTAGAAAACGCGCCTGCGGCGCGACGCCAACCCGCCCCAAGGGCCAGCGGGCCGGGGTTCAACGGCCCTTCACCACCACCTCGACGCCTCCCAAAGCCGCGCCCAAAGCCGCAAGCCGCGCTTCAGCCACTTCTCCAAAGAGATCGCGTGTGCCCGGGGCCAACCGCAATTCCAGCCGTGCCCGCTTCGGATAGTATTTGAGCGCGCCCATGTCCTGGTCTTTCGACGCCGTCAGCATGGCGCCAAAGCGCATGGCCTTGCCCAGGATCTCGGCCTGCCGGATGTCGTCTGCGCTCAGCATGTCGAACAGCTCGGCAAACGGCGACCCGTCCCGCGAGTTCTTGTACCGGTGCAGCAGCGCAACGCCCAGGAAGATGCGTTCCCGATGGGTCATCCCACCCAGGTTGGCGCGCGTTACTTCGTCGAAACAGACCTCGTGACGATAGTCGGGATGCGCCCGCCAACTGACATCATGCAGCAGGCAGGCGGCCTTGATCAGTCGTTTGTCCGGCGCGTTTCGCGCCTTGAACAACGGGCTCACGAACTCGAACAGGCGCCGGCCAAAGCCCGGCATCCGCGCGTCCTTCTTCTCGCTGAACCGGCACGCTTCGATCAGCGGATCCCGGTCGCGCAGACGTTGCGGCATCTGCTCATAGAGCATGCCTTCGCGAATGCCATAGCTCGACACCGCGATGTCCTTGGGCTTCAACGCCCGCAGAAGCTCTTTCAGAACCTGCGCGGCCAGCGGCACCAGCGCCATCCGGCTTTCCCCGATCCCGGTCCGCGCGCGCAGCTCTTCGGGCGGGGTCGCCTCGATATGCTCGATCGTGGCGTAAAGCGCCTTCCGGGTCATCCGGTACTCGTGCAGCACCGTCAGCGGATAGCCGCGGCGATCCATGTCGATGCGCGCAATCGCCCGCCAGGACCCGCCCACCAGGTACAGACGCTCGCCATACCGGCCCATCTCGGCGACCAGGTCACGGACACCGGACTGGATCGCCGCTTTGCGGCCCTTCTTGCCGCCTTTGACGGTCTTCAGGCGCTGCGGCCCCAGTTTCGACGACAGGCAAGTGCCAACCTCGCCATCCACCAGTTCAGCCAACTCCATGGAGGACCCGCCGATATCGCAAACCAATCCACTGGCGCCGGGCCAACCCAACAGAACGCCCTGCGCCGAGAGCCGCGCCTCTTCCTCGCCTTCGATCACCCAAAGCGTCAGCCCGGTCTCGCGCAGCACGTCGTCGCGAAACGCAGGCCCATCCTCGGCTTCCCGCACCGCCGCCGTGGCAACGGCCGTCAGCGGCGATATCCCCATGGCATCGGCCAGAAGCTGGAACCGCTTGATCGCCTGCAACGCCCGCACACGGCCCTCCGGGTTGAGCCGCCCCGTCTCGGCAAGGCCCGCGCCGAGGCCGGCCATCACTTTTTCATTAAAGAAATAGGCGGGCGACCGCGCCGCGCCGTCAAAAACCACCATCCGGACCGAGTTCGACCCGACATCGACCACCCCGACGCGTGACAGCGCCCGCGCCGACGGATCGTCGAACAAGGGGCGCCCGAAAGGGCCCCAATCCTCAGTGTCGGGTGACGAATTGCCGTCCATCTGGTTTCCCCGAACATCCCCGGGTGCGAGATTGCATAAGCGCGCGGCACAACGCAATCGAAAGCTGTGCTTGTGGCGCGCGGCACGCTTGTGCCAGAGAGAGCGTCATGAGCACCGAAAAAGCGCTGAACACAGTCCGAACCCGCATCCCCGACGCGTCAGCGAAGGTGGGGCTGATCCTCGGCTCGGGCCTCAGCGCCTTGGCCGACAGCGTGGCGGGTGCGGCGATCGATTACTCGGACCTACCGGGGTTTCCCCGCGCCGGTGTCTCGGGCCACGCGCCGCAACTGACGATCGGTCAGCTTGAAGGCGTCGAGGTCGCGGTTCTCGGCGGCCGCGAGCATTATTACGAGCACGGGCGCGCGGATGCGATGCGTGTACCTCTGGAAGTCCTGCAGGCACTGGGCGTCGAAACGCTGGTCCTCACCAATGCCTGTGGCTCGTTTCGCCCCGACATTCCGCCGGGCGACCTGATGCTGATTTCGGATCACATCAATTATGCAGGCCTGTCACCCCTGATCGGGGAAGTCACCGACCAGCGGTTCGTCAACATGACCGAAGCCTATGACGCCGCGCTTCGGGCAGACTTGAAAAATGCGGCAGACGCCGAAGACATCCCCCTGACCGAAGGCGTTTATTCCTGGTGGCCGGGTCCGATGTTCGAAACCCCGGCCGAGATCCGGGCGCTGAAGGCGCTGGGTGCAGATGCCGTCGGCATGTCGACCGTGCCCGAGGTCATTCTGGCCCGCTTCCTCGGTCTCAAATGCGCGGCCATCTCTGTTGTCACCAACATGGCTGCGGGGCTCGGGAACGAGCATATCAGCCACGAACACACCAAGGCGAGCGCACCCATAGGCGCGGCCAAGCTGGAACGCATTCTGCTCCGGGCGCTGCGCAAAGGGCTCTGAGGGGGCGCAAATGATCAATCACTGGCGCGCATAGTGCCTTCATCTCTTCGAAAATACGTCGGGGAGCTTGAGGGGCAGCGCCCCTCAATCCAAAAATCAAAAGCGTGCGCGGAACGCGCGCCTTATTCCTCGCTATGGGTCAGTTCCGGCACGTCCTTGGCGCCCGCCGATCCACGGCCCGAGAGGCTGGGGTTCTCCATGAAGAACTTGTGGCAGTTGAAGGCCATTTCGCCCTCCGGGACGGACATGCGGGTATAACTGCCATCCGGCTTCAGGATCCAGCTTTGCGCGGCGTCGGCCATATTGGCTGCCATGATCTGGCTGGTGATCTGGGCTTTCACCGTGGGGTTCCGGCATTCAACCAGTGTTTCGACGCGGCGGTTCAGGTTGCGCCCCATCCAGTCGGCGGACGAGATGTAAACCCGGGCCTTCTTGCTGGGCAGCGCCGCGCCGTTGCCAAAGCAGACAATTCGCGAATGTTCGAGGAAACGACCGACGATCGATTTCACCCGGATATTGTCGCTCAGACCTTTGACACCGGGGCGCAGGCCACAAATGCCGCGGATGACCAGATCGATCTTCACCCCGGCCTGGCTTGCCAGATAAAGCGCGTCGATCACGTCCGGTTCAATCAGCGAATTCATCTTCGCCCAGATCGCCGCCGGTTTGCCGTTAAGCGCGTTCTCGGCCTCTTCGGCAATCCGCTCGAGCAGCGTGTTTTTCAGCGACAGGGGCGAGATCGCAAGGTTTTCCATGTCCTGCGGTTCGGCATATCCCGACAGATAGTTGAAAACCTTAGTTGCGTCGCGCCCCAAGGCTTCGTCACAGGTGAAGAGGCTCAGGTCGGTATAGAACCGCGCCGTGATCGGGTGATAGTTGCCGGTGCCGAAATGCGTATAGGTGACCAGCTTGTCGCCCTCGCGGCGGACAACCGTGCTGATCTTGGCGTGGGTCTTATAGTTCAGGAACCCATAGACCACATGCGCGCCGGACCGTTCCAGCCGGCGTGACTGGCGAATGTTTGCGGCCTCGTCGAAGCGAGCCTTGAGTTCGACCAGTGCGGTGACCGACTTGCCGTCCTCGGCTGCCTCGCACAACGCGGAAACGATCGGGCTGTTGCGCGAGGTGCGATAGAGCGTTTGCTTGATCGCCAGAACATTCGGATCGCTTGCGGCCTGCCGCAGGAAGCGCACCACCATGTCGAAGGTTTCATAGGGGTGGTGCAGTAGCATGTCCTTTTGGCGGATCGCCGCGAACATGTCGCCGTCGTGGTCCTGCACGCGCTCGGGCACGCGGGGCTGGAAGGGCGGCCACATCAGGTCGGGCCGGTCTTCCAGCACCAGTTCCGACAGGTCCGATAGGCCGATCATGCCGCGCACTTCGACGACTTCGGTCTCGTCGACATCAAGTTCTTCCATCACAAGCGCGCGCAATCCCTTGGGCGCGCCCGCCGAAATGGTCAGCCGGATGACCTCGCCACGGCGACGTCGCTTCAGGGCAACCTCGAACTCGCGAACCAGGTCTTCGGCCTCTTCTTCCAGTTCCAGATCGCTGTCGCGCAGGACCCGGAAGGAACATTGCCCCAGCATTTCATAGCCCGGGAACAGCCGGTCGAGATGCATCAGCAGCACTTCTTCCAGCGGCAGGAAGCGATGGCCCGAAGTGGCGGGCAAGGGCACGAAACGGTCGATTTGATGCGGGATCGGCAGCAGGGCACGCAGCGGGCGCTTGTCAGACTTTCGGGCCAGTTCCAGCGCCAGCGAGTCGCCCTCATTGGCGATGAAGGGGAACGGGTGCGCCGGGTCGATCGCCAGGGGCGAGAGGATCGGGAAGACCTGCGTCAGGAACACCTCTTCAAGATGCTTCCGGTCCGCCTTGCTCAGGGTCTCGCGGGTTTCCAGCACGATCCCGACCGACGCCATTTCGGACTTGAGATCGATCCACACGTCCTGCTGCTGCGACATCAGTTTGCGAGCATCCGCGTTGATCAACACCAGCTGTTCTGCCGGGCTCAGCCCGTCCGCCGCCGGTGTCGTGTTGCCGGCATCTGCCAGTTCCCGCAAACCGGCCACGCGCACGGTGAAGAATTCATCGAGGTTGGTGGCCGAGATCGAGAGAAACCGCAGCCGCTCCAGCAGCGGCACCTTGTGGTTCTGTGCCTCTTCCAGCACGCGCCAGTTGAAGGCCAGCCACGACATTTCGCGGTTGATGAACCTGTCGGGACCGGCAAAGTCCTTTTCCGCAAGCGTCGTGGCGGGCGCGCGCTCGGCCTTCAGGAAATCGGTAACAACGGTCATTTCGTCCGTTTCGCAATCAATTGTGACGTGAGAATGACACGTATGACGTGGAAACGGCCGGATTGTCCAGTGCTGCTGCGCCGCAGCGCCGGGGCGCGCAAATTGCCGCCCAGTTAGCCCCCGAGTGCCACCGAACCGCCGGTGTCATCGCCTTGCGGCAGGCAAAGGTCCGACGTCTCGCGCAAGTAGTTGACGATGGCCACAAGGTCCGAGCTTTGGAACGGTTTGCGCATCAGGAAATAGGTCCCCAGCCGCTCCATGCCATATCCATTGGCAAACAGGGCCGCGCCGGTGATCGTAATGATCTTGGTTTCGGGGTGCCTCAGCCGCAGATGCGAGGCCAGAAAAAGCGACGTTTCGCCCTGCAGATAGTGGTCGAGAATGGCCACCTGATAGTCGGCGTGACGCAACAGCTCCATCGCTTCACTGGTGGTTGTCGCAACATCGCAGAGATACCCATGGTTCTCAGCAGCCGTGGCAATGTTATGGGCGGTACACAAATCATCTTCAACAAGGAGCAGTCGCATCGTTCTTCCATAGTTAACCATGCGTACTGGGTGCCGAAATTTGGTAAATGCGAAGTTAACGATTGCCGGGCCCACGCGGGAAAGGCGGAAATTTTCCACAACTATGGGATGTATGCACGCTAAGGCGTCTCGCGTCCGCTCTGTTCCAAGACACGTTGCGCCAAAGGACGCGTGATCGCACGCCCCTCTGACAGCGACGCGGCGTCCAGCGCCTCGACGATCCGCTGGCCTTCGGCAAAGGACCGCTCCATATGCCCGACCAACCACGCGACCACCGTAGGGCTGACCGCCAGTTGCCGATCCGCGAATTGCTTGACCAGAACGGCAGACAGCAAAGCGTCGTCCGGCGTGTCGATCCGCACGCTGTCAGTAGCAGCCATCCGGCTGCGCAGGTCCGGCAGCGACACCTCCCACCGGGCGGGCGCCTCGCGGGATGTCAAAAGGAACGGCAGGCCGGAGGCGCCAAGATGGTTGTGCAGGTGGAACAGCGCCTCTTCCTGCGGCGCGCTTAACCGCTGAACATCGTCGCAGACAACCGGCTGGTCCACCCCCGGCACGTCGAGCGACACCAAATCGGAAGGGATCAACATGCGCGCACCGACCTCATCGGCCCAAACATGCGCCAGATGGGTCTTGCCCGCGCCGTCCGGCCCCACCAGCACCAGTTTGTTGTTGGGCCATGTCTCGGGCGCGTCCAACCGCGCCAGCGCCAGCGCATTGGCATCCGACACGAAGAAATCCCCGCGAGACCGGCTTTCGCGCACCGGCAGGTTGAACGTCAGCTGTTCCGCCATGGCTAAAGCTCGGCCAGCGCGCGATGCGCCCAATCTGCCGCCGTTTCAGGGTCGTCCAGAAGCGCGTCCGGCAACCGCCAATAAGGCATCGCCGTCACCTTGTCCGACCCCTCGCGCGTATAGGTCCAGCGTTCCCAGCCCTCGCTGTCCAGCACCTTGACCATCGGGCCGGCCCCCTTCAGCCGCAAGGTCCCATCCGACATCAGAACCGCGAAAATCCGGCCCTCGGAGTAAAGCCCGAGACCACCGAACATCTTGCGGGTCGTCAGCGGACCAACGCCGCCGAAGACATCCAGCGCATGCGCGATCTGTTCGTCCGAGACCGCCATCACTCGGCGTCCTTGCCGGACAACCCCTGATACAGTCGGCTGTCCTTGTATTGCTCGATGGCGAAGCGAACCAGAACACCGATCATTGCGGCCACCGGCACGGCGACCAGCAGGCCGACAAAGCCGAAGAGCGCCCCGAAAGCCGACAACGCAAAGATCAGCCAGACCGGGTGAAGCCCGACCGACGAGCCGACCAGCCGCGGTGTCAGGATGTTGCCCTCGACGAACTGGCCGGATTGGAAGATGGCCCAGACCAGCACGATCCAAAGCCAGTCGCCCCAGAACTGGAACAAGGCCAGCCCGATCGCCAGCACGCCGCCGACCAATGCACCCACATAAGGAATGAAGGTCAGAGCGCCCGCGATGAAGCCCACGACCAGACCGAAGTTCAGCCCGACCGCCATCAAAGCCACGGCGTAGTAAATACCCAGGATCAGGCAGACGGTGCCCTGACCCCGCACGAAACCCGCCATGGTCTTGTCGATCTGTCGCGCAAGGTCGCGGATGACAGGCGCATGATCGCGCGGCAAAAGCGCATCGATCTTGCCGACCATGTTGTCCCAGTCGTACAGCAGATAGAACGCCACGACCGGCACGATCACGAACAGCACGATCACGTTCACAAGGCCCGAGAAGCTGGCCAACACAGCGTTCAGCAACTCGTCTCCGCGCGACTGGATCGTCGTCCCCAGCGAGGCCAGCGACCGCCGGATGGTCGAGTTCGCATCGCCAAGCTCGGGGAAGCGCTCGACCAGCACCGTTTGCAGGTTCGAGGCCATCTCGGGCGCCGTTTCGATCAAACCGGCCGCCTGTCCCAGAAGCATCGGCACGATCAGAAGCGCCGCAAGGATGAATATGAGTGTTGCGAAGAAGGTGATGATGCCCGTGGCCCAACCGCGCGAAAACCCGTGGTTCTCCAGCCAGTCGGCAACCGGATCAAGGCAATAGGCCAGTGCTGCGCCCAGCACGAAGGGCAGAATAACGTTGCCAAGCGCCCACATCACCAGAAGGAACACCGCCGTCGCGATGCCCCAATACTTCACTTGCGTTTCAACCGGGAGTGCCATGCGATCTATGTCGCCTTGGAGGCGCGTGGATGCAAGGGTTCAAACCGATATGCCGGCCGACATGCGGCTTCCGTGCCTGCCTCGGCCTCTCTTCGCGCACCGACGCGACACCGACGCCAGGCCGACGCAATACCAAAGCGCCTGCAAGCGCCCGCTTGCGAGGTCGCGGCACTTCGCCTAGACCAATGCGAACCCTGATTTGAGAGCGAATGACCCCCATGCGCCTGTCCCGATACTTCCTGCCCGTCCTCAAGGAAACGCCTGCCGACGCACAAATCGTCAGCCACCGCTACATGCTGCGCGCCGGCATGATCAAGCAAGCCAGTGCGGGCATCTATTCCTGGCTGCCGCTTGGCTACAAGGTGTTGAAAAATATCGAAAAGATCGTGCACGAGGAACAAGTGCGCGCGGGCCATATCCCGATGCTGATGCCAACCCTGCAATCGGCCGATCTCTGGCGGGAAAGTGGGCGCTATGACGATTATGGGCAGGAAATGCTCCGGATCACCGACCGCCACGACCGCGACATGCTCTATGGTCCGACGAACGAGGAACTGATCACCGACATCTTCCGCTCTTATGTCAAGAGTTACAGGGACTTGCCGCTGACCCTCTATCACATCCAATGGAAATTCCGCGACGAAGTCCGCCCCCGTTTCGGGGTGATGCGGGGCCGCGAATTCCTGATGAAGGACGGCTATAACTTCGACCTGTCCAAGGAAGATGCGCTGCACGCCTATAACCGCCACCTTGTCAGCTACCTGCGCAGCTATGAACGCATGGGGCTGCAGGCGATCCCGATGCGCGCCGATGGTGGGCCGATCGGGGGGGACTACACGCACGAGTTCCTTGTTTTGGCCGAAACCGGCGAATCCGAGGTCTTCTATGACAGCCAGATCACCGACCTGAAATTCGGGGACCGCGCCATCGACTATGACAATGTCGACCAATGTCAGGCTGTGCTGGAAGAATTTACCTCGCGCTATGCCCGCACCGACGAGACCCATGACGAGGCGATCTTCAACGAGGTTCCGGAAGACCGCCGGCGGGTCGCGCGCGGGATCGAGGTGGGACAAATCTTCTATTTCGGCACCAAGTATTCCGAGGCCATGGGCGCCACCGTGCAGGATGCAGACGGCAACCAGGTGCCGGTGCATATGGGCTCGCACGGGATCGGTGTTTCGCGTCTGCTCGGCGCGATCATCGAGGCCAGCCATGACGACAAGGGCATCATCTGGCCCGAAGGCGTCACACCGTTCCATGTCGGCATTCTGAACATGCGGCAGGGCGACAGCGCCTGTGACGCCGCGTGCCACGGCATTCAACTGGCGCTGGAGAAACGCGGGCTTGAACCGCTTTATGACGACCGCGACGAGCGGGCAGGGGCCAAGTTTGCCACGATGGACCTGATCGGCCTGCCATGGCGGATCACGGTCGGGCCGCGCGGTCTCGAGAAGGGCGTCGTCGAGCTGACCTCGCGCCGCACCGGCGAGAGCGAAGAACTCAGCGCCGAGGCCGCCATCGACCGGGTTGCCCAGATCTATGGTCTCACCTCCTGAGGCAGCCGTTTCTGGCTTCTTCTGTTCAAAAATACTTCGGGGAGCGCGAGGGGCAGAGCCCCTCGCATCTCGCTTGGGCTGACGAAACAGTGACGGATCGACCCTTGGGATCGGTCAGCAACGGTTTATGTTCAGGCAAAAGGAGACCCGATCATGATCCGTATCCTGTCCATCGCCCTTCTCTTCGCGACCCCGGCCACGGCGCAAGTGCCACAAGGTCCGAAAAACGTTCCCGAATTTGAACCGGCCTTCGCCAATCAAACCCGTGCGCCCGAGATTGCGGGCGATCAGCGTCTTCAGGTCTCAGCCGTGGCCGAAGGGCTGGTGCACCCTTGGGGTCTCGCGATCCTGCCGGAGGGCGGCTATCTCGTGACGGAACGGATTGGTCGCCTGAACCATGTCAGCGCGTCCGGAGATATCCGCCAGATCGCAGGGCTGCCCGACATTGCGGTGCGCGGACAGGGCGGTTTGCTGGATGTCGCGGTGGCCGAGGATTTTGCCATGTCACGGCGGGTATTCTTCACCTATGCCAAGTCCGTGCGGGGCGGGCTGGCGACAAGTGCGGCGACGGGCATTCTGTCAGACGACAACAGCCGCCTGACGGATGTTCAGGATATCTTCCGCCAAACCCCGCGCGGCAATTCAGGCGCGCATTTCGGCTCGCGGATCGTTCTGGATGGCGAGCACGCCTATATCACCATCGGGGATCGCGGCGACCCGCCCAATTCGCAGGACCTGTCGGCCACGATCGGCAAGGTCGTCCGTGTGACGCTCGAGGGCGGCATCCCCCGCTCGAATCCGTTTGTGGGGCAAGCAGGTGCGCGGGACGAGATTTGGAGTTACGGGCATCGCAACCCTCAGGGCGCGGCGCTGCATCCCCGCACGGGCGAGCTCTGGACGCTGGAACATGGGCCACGCGGCGGCGACGAATTGAACCGGATCGAGAAGGGCGCGAATTACGGCTGGCCGGTGATCAGCTATGGTGAGAACTATAACGGCTCGCCCGTGCAGGCGGGGCAAACGCAGGCCGACGGTATGGAACAGCCCCGGTACTACTGGGACCCGGTGATCGCGCCGGGGGATTTCACATTCTACGACGGTACGCTCTTTCAAGGCTGGAACGGTGACGTGTTGGCGGCCTCGCTCAATCCGGGTGGTTTGGTGCGCCTGACGCTCGACGGGGATCGGGTCACGGGCGAGAAGCGCTATCTCGGGCAGATGGGCCGCATCCGCGATGTTGACGTGGACCCGGACGGTTCGCTTCTGGTTCTGACCGATGATCCGAATGGCGGCATCTACCGCGTGCGCCCCCGCTGATCTTGCGTCGGCTTTCGATTGTCGGCACGTTCGCGCCATGTATTCGGATATCGACTTCGTAAACGTGGATTTCATTCCCGATGGCGCCGCCTATCCCGACCGGTGGGAGGCCGAGGGCCAAGCCTATCGCGAGCGTGAAGCGTCAATCGGGCGGGCCCGGTTGAACGTGGCCTATGGCGACGGCGCGCGGCAGAAGCTGGACCTCTTTCACCCGGCGGGCAAGGCCGAGGGTTTGGTGATGTTTGTCCACGGCGGCTACTGGCTGCGCTTTGACCGGGCCTTTTGGTCGCATTTCGCGGAAGGCCTGACCGATCGCGGTTGGGCGGTGGCGATGCCGTCCTATACGCTGGCGCCCGAGGCGCGTGTGCGGGCCATGACGCTCGAAATCGCGCGGGCGCTGGAGGTGGCAGCGGGTCTTGTTGCCGGACCGATCCGACTGGCCGGGCATTCGGCGGGCGGGCATCTGGTTGCCCGGATGGGGTGCCGCGACGTGGCGCTTGATCCGAGCGTGCGTGCGCGCATCGAGAAGATCGTGCCGATTTCGCCGGTGGCTGATCTGCGCCCGCTCGTGGATATCTCGATGAACGAGGGGCTGCGCCTTGACGCGGACGAAGCGCGGGCCGAAAGCCCGGTTCTGCACGAGCGCCCAGATGTGCCGGTCACCGTCTGGGTGGGGGCCGAGGAACGTCCGGTCTTTCTCGATCAGGCGATTGCGCTGAGCGAGGTCTGGAATGCCGAATTGCGGGTCGACCCCGGACGGCACCATTTCGACGTCATCGACGGGTTGAAGCACGCCGACAGTCCGATGGTCGAGAGCTTGTTATCCGACGGGCGAGACGCGGGGCTCTAGGGCGCGTCGCGCTAGGCTTCATTGTCCCCGAAACGCTCGGCCCAGGTCGGAAGCGTATCGGTCTCAATGTGTTCGGCCAGAAAGACCCCACGCGCAATCGCCCGCGCCAGGCAGGTTGCGGCCACATGGCCAAGCAACAACAAATCATCGTCATCTGTCGGGCGCTGCGCGGTGGCGCATCCGAACACCAGATCACCGTCCAGCGGTGTGTGCGCGGGCACAATGGCCCGCGCCATCCCGTCATGCGCGGCAATGGCCATGCGGGTTGCGCTCGCCTTGTCCAGTGTCAGGTCGGTCGCGACAACGGCGATGGTCGTGTTCCCACCCGAAGACCGTTTGGTCAACGGCGGCGGGGCTGGCCCGGTGGCGACCCCGAGGCCGCCGAACTCGCCCGCCTGTTCAAAGGGCGCGGCCCAGAACCTGGGGCCGTCGCCCACCGTCACCTGACCAAGCGCGTTGACGGCTGCCAAGGCGGCTACGGTCGCGCCGGAGGGCAAGCGGGCCGAGGCTGACCCCAGCCCGCCTTTCAATCCGGCCACCGTCGCGCCCGTGCCCGCGCCGACGCTGCCCATGGCCAGCGGCCCGCCATGCGCAAGGCAGGCCGAGCGTCCAAGCGCGGGATAGGGGCTCCCACTCCAACTCTTTTCGCCACCGTTGGCGAGGTCGAACAGGATGGCGGCGGGCACAATCGGCACGCGGTGCCCGGCCGCTTCGAAGCCGCGCCCCTCTTCGCGCAGCACCTCGGCCACGCCATCCGCTGCCGCCAGTCCGAAGGCCGAACCGCCCGACAGCACAAGTGCGTCGACACCCGGCACGGTCGCGTCAGGGGCCAGCAGGTCGGTCTCGCGGCTTCCGGGCGCGCCGCCCATGACGTGGACGCCAGCCACCATCGGGACATCGCCCACAACCACGGTCACGCCGCTTTTCAACCGGCTGTCCTGCGCCTGACCGACCGAAAGACCGGCCACGTCCAGAAGCGTGTTCGTCGGGCCGGGTGTCATGTTGGCTGGTCAAGAAGGCCCGCAAACCGTCCGACCAGTCGCAAGGCGCTGTCTTCGGGGGGAAAGGCGGGAAGCGCCGTCAGGGGTGACGGGAAGAGCAGGGCAATCGTGTCATCTTCGCCGCGAGCCTCTTCAATCCGGGCGACGATCGCGGGGCGAAAGTAATGGGCCAGACGCACTTCGCTTGATTCGCGGATGACATCCGTCTGCGTCGGGGCAAGATCGATGCCGATTTTCTCGGCCTCCGAGCGCAAGGCATAAAACGCCGCCGCCTGATTGGTGAACGTCCCCGCAAGCACGGTAATCAGAACTGGCACGGCGTTTTCTCGCATCACGGCACTCCGCCACATACTCCGCTGCTGCAACTCTAACGCAGCGGGTGACGTTGTGAAGCCCTTGCGCCGCATGGGGGCAAGCGCCTATTTGATCGTCAGGAAAGAGAGGGGCCCATGGGTTATATTCGCTGGACCATTCGTATCTTGCTCTTGGTCATCCTTGGGGCGTTTCTGCACTATACGCTGCCACAGCGCGATATCGTGCGCGTGGTCAGCACCTATGAGGAGCGTCAGGACTTCGGCGGGTTCGGGGATGTGTTTTGGAAGAACACGCGCGGGGCCACGGCAGACGCGCCAGCCACGCGAGATGTGCTGTTTATTCAAACAGTTCAGGCCGATGGCGAGGTGATGGTTTATCGCAATCAGGACACCGGGCTTGGCTGGCCGCCCTATCTCAAGTTCGACACGGCGAACCTGCAAACGGAAGCAGCGGATTCACAATCGACCGAAGCCGCGCCGGAATGGGTGGCCATGCGCCATTATGGCTGGCGGAACACGTGGCTCTTTGGCGGCATTTTCCCGAATGCGCTGTCGATGAAGCCCGTCAGCGGGCCGGACGCGCAACTGATCCCGTGGTTCAACATTGTTTTCCTGACCGTGCTGGCTGTGGTCTTCATCACGATCTGGCGGCTTTGGCGGAACTTCCGGATGCGGCGGATCGATCCCGTGCTGGACGATATCGACGAGGCTGGCGACGCGGCGCGCGACCGGGTCAGCGGGCTTTGGGGGCGGCTTTTCGGTCGGAAGTAGGGGACAAGGGCGGTCCAGCGTTGAACGCGTGGCTCGCAAAGCTTGCAGACCGGTGAAATCCGGCGGACGGTTGGGGTATTGCAACCGGTTGCAAAATGGTGTCGTGTCCTGACGTCTAGACGTCAGACAGGAGCCGTTCATGTCGTTCACACTCGCCGCCTGCGCGGAAATGCTTTGGCAAGACAAACCCATCGACTGGCGTTGCGCCAAGCTGAACGAGATGGGGTTTCAGGTTGGTTTGTGGAACTGGATCGACCATGATCTTGCCAAGCTCAAGGCTTCGGGCGCTACGTTCTCGATCATGAACGGGTATCTTGAGGGGCGTCTGGCGGACGATGAAGGCGCGACGGCCCTGCTTGCTTCAGCCCGCGAGACCGCCGAGGTCGGCAAACGGTTGGGCGTCGCCCGCCTGAACTTGCACGGAACCGGTCTGGGAGATGGCGGGCGTCCGCGCGTGGCAGAAGTCTCAACTCCGCTGAAATGGGTGAAGGCGTTGGACACGTTGCGTCGCATTTGCGATCTGGCCGAAGAACTGGACGTGGTCTTCACGCTGGAAAACCTGAACTTGCCAGTCGACCACGCGGGTGTCCCATTTGCCCGGGCCGAGGAAACACTGGCCTTGGTCTCTGCCATCGACAGCCCGCGATTGCGCCTGAACTTGGATCTCTATCACGCGCAAATCGGCGAAGGGAACCTGATCGAGCTTTGCGAGGCCTGCCTGCCGTGGATTGGCGAGATCCAGGTTGCCGATGTGCCGGGGCGCTGCGAGCCCGGAACTGGCGAGATTAGCTATGCAGGCGTTGCGAAAGCGCTTGACCGCATGGGCTACACCGGCCCAGTCGGTATGGAAGCTTTCGCCAGTGGTGATGCCGAGGATGCCTTGGAGGCATTCCGGGCGGCATTTATCGTCTAGCTCGCCTATCGCCAAGGCTCACCTAGCCCAGCCAAACGAAAAACGACCCGGCCGTGTCACGGACCGGGTCGGCAGTGCGCGGTAAAGACGCCTCAGCCCTTGCGGCGTCTCAAAGCGGCCAGACCGCCCAGTCCCCCGATCAGGAACAGGGCCGAAGCCGGAAGCGGGACGGCGCTTACCGCGATATCGTCGATCGAGAAGCCGTCATTCGTGCGCGGCTTGTTGTCCTTGAAATGGCCCAGCGTGATCGTGGCCGAAGACACGTTCTGACCGAAGTCGATCTCGATCAGGCGCTTCACGCCATTGCCAGCGCTGCTGACCATGTAGGTGGCCCCACCCGTCTCAATCTTGAGGCTGTTGCCGAACTCGGCCGCGTCGGTCACCGTGAAGACGATGCGGTCGAACATCTTCTGACCCGCCAGCATGACGTTCCAGATGATGCCCTTGGTGTCATTGCTGTCGAGGAACATGTCATCTGCGGTGTTGCCCGTCAGTGATTTCGTCGTGCTGACGCGGCCATAGACATTGCCGTCGCGCAGGGCCAGCTTGGTGCCGTCATTGGCGAAGTCCGCTTCGGTTACCGTGCCGCCGGATCCGGTGCCACCAGCCGACGCGAAGGTGCCGACATTGGTCGCGAAACCGTCGTTCACGTTCATTTCGCTGTAGGTCTCGAAGGACTGGCTCACCACCGTCGACATCGAGCCGACCGAGGCCTGATACGACGCTGCGCTGAAGCCGGAGACATTGACGGTCGCGGCAAAGGCAGGGGCGGCGACACAGGTCGCAAGAACGGAAAGGGTCAGGGATTTCATCATTTCACACACTTTGGGAACAAACACACTTGTGGGGAATACATGGATGGCGCTGTTCGACCAACTGCAGCCTTGGAAACAGTTGGTTTACATATCGTTAAAACTGGCCTGACAGCCCCATTGCAGAGCCTCCCCGCGCCGGGGTATCCTGTGGCAAAGAACGAAAAGAGCAGACACCATGGCGGATGACCTTCTGACCGAAAAGGCCGGCAAGGCCTATGATGCTTCAGCAATCCAGGTGCTGGAGGATATGGAACATGTCCGCCTCCGCCCCGGCATGTATATCGGCGGCAAGGATGACCGCGCGCTGCATCACATGGTGGCCGAGATCGTCGACAATGCCATGGACGAAGCCGTTGCGGGTCACGCCAACTGGATCGAGGTTGAACTGCACGAGGACCACAGCGTCACCATTCGCGACAACGGGCGCGGCATTCCGACCGATCCGCACCCGAAAGACCCGTCGAAATCGGCGCTGGAAATCATATTCTGCACCCTGAACGCGGGCGGCAAGTTCTCGGGCGAGAACTATGAAACCTCGGGCGGTCTCAATGGCGTCGGCTCGTCGGTCGTCAATGCGCTCTCGGATCACCTGCGCGTGGAAGTTGCCCGCAACAAGGAGCTCGTCGCGATGGAGTTCTGCCGCGGCGTGCCGCAAACCAAGCTGGAAAAGGTCGGCGCGGCCCCGAACCGGCGCGGCACCAGTGTCACCTTCCATCCCGACCCCGAAATCTTCGGCTCGCTCAAGCTGAAGCCCGCGCGGCTCTTCGCGATGGCGCGCTCGAAAGCCTACCTGTTCTCGGGCGTCGAGATCCGCTGGAAAACCGCGGTGGACGATGGCGAGACGCCGACCGAGGCGACCTTCCACTTCCCCGGTGGCCTGTCGGATTACCTGAACAACCGGCTGGAAGGGGCGTCCACCTATGCCGAGGCGCCCTTCTCGGGAAGCATTGATTTCAAAGAGAAATTCGGTGAGCCCGGCAAGGTCGACTGGGCCATCAACTGGACGCCGTCGCGCGACGGGTTCATCCAGTCTTACTGTAACACCGTGCCCACGCCCGAAGGCGGCACACATGAAAGCGGCTTCTGGGCCGCGATCCTGAAGGGCATCCGCGACTATGGCGAGCGCGTCGCCAACAAGAAGGCCAAGCAGATCACTCGCGACGACCTGACCAGCGGGGCCGGGGCCTTGGTCAGCGTCTTCATCCGCGACCCGCAATATGTCGGCCAGACCAAGGACCGTCTCTCGAACGAGAGCGCGCAGAAGATGGTCGAAGGCGCGGTGCGCGACCATTTCGACAACTGGTTGGCGGCAGACACCAAGTCGGCGGGCGCCATCCTCGACTTCCTTGTCCTGCGTGCGGAAGAGCGTTTGCGCCGCCGGCAGGAGAAGGAAACGGCGCGCAAGTCGGCCACCAAGAAACTGCGCCTGCCGGGCAAGCTGACGGATTGCACCGCCAAGAACCGCGACGGCACCGAGATCTTCCTGGTCGAGGGCGACAGCGCCGGGGGCAGTGCCAAGGCCGCCCGAAACCGCGAAAACCAGGCGCTTCTGCCGCTGCGGGGCAAGATCCTGAACGTTCTGGGCGCGGCCTCGTCCAAACTCTCGCAGAACCAGGAGATCCGCGATCTCTGCGAAGCGCTGGGCGTTGGCATGGGCACCAAGTTCAACGTCGACGACCTGCGCTATGACAAGGTCATCATCATGACCGACGCCGATGTCGACGGGGCGCATATCGCCTCGCTTCTGATGACCTTCTTCTTCACCCAGATGCGCCCGCTGATCGACCACGGGCACCTCTATCTGGCCTGCCCGCCGCTCTACCGGCTGACGCAGGGCGCCAAGCGCATCTATGTGCCCGACGACGCCGAGAAAGAGCGCGTGCTGCGCGAGGGGCTGGGCGGCAAGGGCAAGATCGACGTCCAGCGCTTCAAGGGGTTGGGCGAAATGGACGCCAAGGATTTGAAAGAGACCACGATGGACCCGAAGTCACGCACATTGATCCGCGTGACCATTGACGAGGACAGCCCGGGCGAAACCGGCGATCTGGTCGAGAGATTGATGGGCAAGAAACCGGAATTGCGGTTCCAGTATATTCAGGAGAACGCGCGGTTTGTTGAGGAGTTGGATGTTTGAATGCCAATTAACTTTACATTTACCCTAGCTCAGGTTCCTTCAGACAGGCCTTCGTTGCTCTTTGCTTCGGAACTGCTCTCAGAGCCTGAATCATAATTAGTTAACATATTGTAATAATTACGTTATTGCCCGCGCTACCCGTCGCATCAGGAACCGGCACGCGGCCAGTTGGACGCAGGCCAGAGAACTGGCCAAGGTCCGCTCCACGTCCTTCGCCAAGC
>JAJDUZ010000040.1 GCA_022826385.1 Silicimonas sp. | reverse complement strand
AGAGTCGGGCTCGACGCTCTACGACGTTGGATTTTGCATGACCCGGAGAAAGCTCTTGATGCCTGGCGACGAACATGCCCAAAACGGTCGCTTTCAAATCCCAAAATGGGGCGCATTATGTTTTGAGTCGTGTACTATGCTGAAACGTCGATTGGTTCCTGCAACCGACTGAAATCAAACACCAAATTCGTCACAATTGCCCCAGTTTGGCCATATTTCGAATTTATTAATGTCGGGTGTATGTGTGTGTTCGGTCTTTTTCTCCGGATACTTGAGTCATTTAGAAGAGGTCGCAGGATGCGCTCGAATTCGAAGTATCGACTGAGTGGGAACGGGGTTACAAAAGCGGCAGGCGGCTTCAAGGCCGACGATGCCGGATCGCTGACCGTCTTTGGTCTTTTCATCTTCCTGATGATCCTGATGATCTCGGGCCTTGCCGTGGACATGATGCGGTATGAGCATCAACGCGTGGGCGTGCAGAACACATTGGACACGGCCGTGGTTGCGGCAACGCGGCTGAACCAGGACGCGAATACAAACGCCAAGGTCGAAGCACTGGTGAAAGACTATTTCACCAAGGCCGGGTACGACCCCGACATCGTCACGGTCGTTCCGAATATCGAAATTCCCGCCGGCGGCGACGAGGAAACCCTGCGGACCGTGTCAGCTGTTGTCGATTTCGACATGGATACGGCCTTTATGAACATGCTCGGCATCGACAGCCTGCCCGGTATCGTCGGCGGCGGCGCCCGCGAGGGCCAGCAGCTGACCGAGGTTGCGCTGGTGCTGGACATCTCGGGCTCGATGGGCTGGGGCACAAAGCTTGAAGAAATGAAGTCGGCGGCCAAATCGTTCGTGACGACCCTGATCCAGAACAATGGCGAAGACCGCGTCATGATCTCGATCATTCCTTACAACGGCCAGGTGCAGATCAGCGAAGACCTTGTGGCGCGGATCGACAAAGACCTCGAAGGTGCATTCACCTGGGACAATACTTACACCGAGTATGACCCGGCGCCGGCGCATCCCGGCGCGGTTGCGGCCTTCAATACGCATAACCCGAACGCCCGCTGTGCGACCTTCCTCGATGCGGATTTCGATCATCGGACGCTTTCCGCGACCGGCGACTTGAACCCCTCGGCCAAGTTTTCGGACCGCGACCGCGACTATGCACAACCCAGCGCCCGTAACTTCTGGTGCGGCGAAGGGTATCCGGAAGTGCTGCTCTATCAGAACAACGAGCTCAAGTTGCACGAATACATCGACAGCCTGACGGCCTCGGGCTGGACTGCGATCGACTATGGCATGAAATGGGCCGTCGGCGTGCTTGATCCCGAATTCCGCCCGATCGTGCAGGACATGCTGGCTGACACCAACGACCCGGACCTGAGTGTCGACCTGGTGCCACAGAACGTGGCCGGTCACCCGGTCGATTACGGCACACCGAACGTGTTCAAATACGTCGTGCTGATGACCGACGGCGCCAACACGCGCCACAACGATCTGAAGGACGAGTTCAAGTCGGGCCCGACCCGGATCTGGTACTCGGAAGAGCTGGGCGAAGATGACGAATACGACGGCTTTCTTGTTGAAATGCCCGAAAATGCCGCCAGTCAGCGCTGGTATCGCCCGAAATCACCGTTCGGCACCGATGACGACGAGTATCTCTCGGAGACGGATTTCGAGTCGACCATCGACCCCGACAAGGTCAAGCAGTGGACCTATCACCGGCTCTACGAACGGTTCACGGTCAAGGATGCCGCCGAGTTCTTCTTCCAGCACTCGGACAGTGACGCCTATACCGCGCATCGCAACGCGGTCGAAGACACCGGCAGCAACGGCACGGCGGACGGTCGTCTGGCGCGGATCTGCGACAAAGCCATCGACCACATGACGGTCTATGCGGTTGCCTTCGAAGCCCCGGATGGTGGTGTACAGGCCCTGCAGGATTGCGTCCTGCGGACGCCCGGCAACTTCTTCCAGACCACCGGTGATCAACTGACCAAAACGTTCGAGGCCATTGCAGCCGAGATCACCAAGCTGAGACTGACCCAGTGAGGCGCCTGTTCATGAGTTCCCGTTTCAAGAGATTGCGGATGTTCCGCAAGCGCGAGGATGGCAATGCGACGATCGAGTTCGTGTTCCTGTTCCCGCTCTTCATGTCGATTTTCCTGATGGGCTTCGAGTCGGGCTATTACATGGTGCGCACCGTGTTGCTTGAACGGGCCGTGGACATCTCGGTGCGGGAAATCCGTCTCGGCAACGGGCGTGTGCCCGGCTATGACCGCGTGATCGCCCAGATCTGCGAAAGCGCAGTGATTATTCCGAACTGCAGCGACACGATCCACGTCTATATGGAAGAGATCGACATTACGCCCGGTGCGGTTGCCGCCGTGGTCGGAGAACCGCGCTGTCTCAACCGGTTTGACGAGGACGGCCCGCAATTCGGCTCGGACGACTACAATGTCGGCCAGATCAACACGATGATGGTGCAGGTCTGCGCGGCGGTGTCGCCGTTCTTCCCCACCACCGGCATCGGCCTTGGGCTGCAGGATGACCAGCTTGGCGGCAACTATGCGATCGTGGCGACCTCGGCCTTTGTGACCGAACCGGGCACGCGGGCGCAGGCGGCCCCGTGGGATCCGGACGGCGACGACGGCTCGGGCGATGGCTCGGGCGATGGGTCCGGCGACGGCACCACTGACCCAAGCAACACGTAAGGCGAGGAGAAACAGGATGATCAAGTCCCCCACCCTTCGATTTCTCCGCAACGAGAACGGCAGCCTGTCTGTCGAAGCCTGCTTTGCCGTGCCGATCCTGGCTTGGGCCATCACGGCGACCTTTGTCTTCTTCGATGCGTTCAAAACGCTGAACATCACGCAGAAGGCGACCTATACCGTCGCTGACATGATCTCGCGCGAGGAAGCGGCCGTTGATGATGACTACATCAAGTCGATGTACGAGATTTACTACTACCTCGCCAGCGGCGGCGGAGGCGGACCGGCTGCGTTGCGAATCTCGGTCGTGGAGATGGTCACCGATCCCCTCACCGGCGTTGACGCGCTTGAACTGGTTTGGTCCGAAGGTGTGAACTACGATGCCTTGACCGAGATCGACCCGATCGAAGACCGCATTCCCGGCATCTCGGCCGGCGAACAGCTTGTCGTGGTCGAAAGTGTAAAGGAATGGTCGCCGGCCTTTGCCGTGGGCCTTGCCACCTATCAGTTCAGCGAAATCGCGCTGGCGCGTCCGCGCTTCTCGCCCAAGATCTGCTGGCAGACGACGGTTGGCTGCCTGACACCGGCGGGCGGCGCGGGCACCTGAGCCAGCCTACAGTTGAAGCTTTTCAGAACGCCCCGGCTCATACGCTCGGGGCGTTTTTCGTCCGGGCAGCACCGGTTCAGAACAACTCGTCCAGCGTCCCGTCTTTCAACGCCATGATCACCTCGGCCATCGCGCGCGCCTCGCCGCCGCGCACCACACCGCCAACGCCGATGAACCGCCCACGCTGCCACCAGAGCCCCGGGCACCAGCCACGCCCGACCGGCTCCGTCAGCTTGATGAGAAACCCGTTCGAGGGTTTGAACGCAAAAACACCGCGATCGATGCTTTCGACGTTTTGAATGGGCGTCAAAACCCGACCGCTGGCTGTCCGCAACTCGTCTCGCGTCAATTCGAGGTGATCGCCAGTTGCCTCCCAAAGCCGCCACGCCGCCACAAGAACCGCCACGGTCAGCACCACGAACATCAGCGCCCAGATGCCCGTCGCCTCGAAGATCAGCGGCGCCATCAGAAGGCCCAGCACGGCAAGGCTGACAGCCCCCAACAGGCGCCGCCCCAGTGAGGGGGCAAGTGTCAAAAGGACATCGCTTTCCTTGTCGAGCGGCATATGGCCTGTCTCCCTGTTCGCTGATGCGGACCTATACGCAGTGCTCCGCCGAGACCAGCCCCAACCATCTGGCAATGACATGTTACGAGCGATATGCTCTCCCCATGCGGCGCGGCCTTACTCTTCTGTGTTTCCTCTATCTGACCGCCTGCGGCACGTGGCCGGACGCGGGCGGGCCGTCGGCGGCGCGCGGATCGCAAGACTGGCCCGAGCTTCTGCCACTGGACGCCTTGCTGGAAACCGGACAGATCCCAACGGCACCGACGGACCAGAACGCGTCGCTGGCCGAGCGTGCGGACGCCCTTCGGGCCCGCGCCGCCGCACTTCGCGCCCGCTCGGCCACTGTCAGCTCAAGCCGCAGCACCACGCTTTCGAACCGCGCAACTGTCCTGCGCAGCGACGCAAGCGATCTTGACGCGCTGCGGGCAAGACTGAACCCCTAAGCGCGACTAACGCCAAAAAATCCACCGAAACCCCCAAAGAAATTTGCGCCCCCTCCCCGGACACGATAAAGCCCGGAAAAGTCTGGAGAACACCCATGTCCACGCCTCTTCGTCTTGGCATCGCGGGTCTTGGCACCGTCGGTGTCGGAACCGTTCGCATCATTCAGCGTCAGGCCGCGCTGCTGACGGCACGGACCGGGCGCGATATCACGATCAGCGCGGTCTCGGCGCGGTCGCGCGACAAGGATCGCGGTGTGCGACTGGGCGACTATGCATGGGAAGACGACGCCGTCGCACTGGCCACCCGTGACGATGTGGACGTATTCGTCGAGCTTATCGGCGGCGACGAGGGTCCGGCCAAGGCGGCGGTCGAAGCCGCCATTGGCGCTGGCAAACATGTGGTCACGGCCAATAAGGCGCTTCTGGCAATGCACGGACAAGCACTGGCGGAAGCCGCCGAAGCAGCTGGCGTTGCACTTCGCTATGAAGCCGCCGTTGCCGGTGGCATCCCGGTCATCAAGGCCCTGACCGAAGGGCTTGCGGGCAACGAGATCACCCGCGTGATGGGCGTGATGAACGGCACCTGCAACTATATCCTGACGCGGATGCAATCGGCCGGCCTGGACTATGACACCGTGTTCAAGGAATGCGAGGAACTGGGCTATCTGGAGGCCGACCCGACGCTTGACGTGGGCGGGATCGACGCCGGGCACAAGCTGGCCATCCTTGCCGCGATCGCCTTTGGCACGCGGGTCGATTACGACGCGCTGACCATCGAGGGGATCGAGCGGATCACCATCGAGGATATCGAGCAGGCCGCCGATATGGGCTATCGGATCAAGCTTCTGGGCGTTGCGCAGAACTCGGGCCGCGGGTTCGAGGCGCGGATGACCCCCTGCCTCGTGCCGGAAAGCTCGCCGCTTGGACAGCTGGAAGGGCCGACCAACATGGTCGTGCTGGAAGGCGACAGCGTCGGCCAGATCGTTCTGCGAGGTGCGGGCGCCGGTGAAGGCCCGACCGCAAGCGCCGTGATGGCGGATGTCTGTGATATCGCGCGCGGATTGGACCTGCCTGTCTTCGGCGTGCCGGCGAGCAGCCTGAAGACGGTTCAAGCCAGCACGCAGGACACGCCGTCCGCCTATTACCTGCGGATGGAACTGTTCGACAAACCGGGTGCCTTGGCGCGGATCGCGTCGGTCATGGGCGAGTCGGGGATATCGATCGACCGTATGCGCCAATACGGCCACAGCTCGGAACGCGCTCCGGTGCTGATCGTGACGCACAAAACGTCAAAAGACGCGCTGGACGCCGCCATTGCGGCGATGCCCGCGACGGGCGTGCTGGCCTCGGACCCGGTCGCACTGCGGATCGAAACACTTTGAGATTAGGGCAACTTTAACATTTGTGGGCCTACGTTGGCGGCATGAAGTATCGCCAACGTCGCCGTGTGACCGTGTTTCGGGTCGTCCTCGACACCGAATGGGGAAAGAAGCACGCCGATATTGTCAATGTCACAGAAAAAGGCGCGCAGTTGCGGTTGGAGGTCGGCAATCTGACGCCCGCCACCGAGGTTACGCTTCACATCCAGGGCAAATCCCATGCAGCCCGGGTGATTTGGACCCGTGAAGGATATTCCGGCGTCTCGTTCGAACAGGCGCTGGACTTGCAAACACTGGGTGCCGTCAATCGCAGCCTTCACCGCCCCCGGTCTCACGAAAAATCCGCCAAGAAGCAGCGCTTCCTGATGCCCTGACGCGGTCTGCCCGGCACGGGCACCGGCACTCAGAACACGAACTGCCAGACGCCGGAACTCAACCCTTCAAGCAGCAGGAAAACCCCGGTCGCAATCCAGACCAACCGGTCCCGGAACCGCCACCAGAGCAGGAAGGCGCAGCCCAGCGACAACCCGAACTCCATTGGGCCGACGACGCCAGCATGGGCCGCACGGTCCCAATAGCTGATCGGGCTTTCGAACACCCAATCGGTCACCGGCCAGAAATGCATCCGCGCGTCATGCGTGTGCAGCGGAAAATCCAACGCCAGATGCATCAGCCCTGCCCCGGCGAAGGCGATCAGCTTCGGCCAGACCCGCCAGAAGGCAACGGCGAAAAGCAGCCCCCAAAGGATGAAACTGTTGTCGACCGCGAAGACGGATTGCCAGGCGTCGGAATAGTAATACTCCCGGAACACCGTCTGCGCCGGGACACCCATGCCCCAGATCGACACGGCCACCATGACGTAAAGCGAAACGTCCGGCGCCATCGCACCCATCAGCGCAGCCAGATAGGTGCCACGCAGATCCGGGCGGCCAAAAATTGCAGTTCCAACAAGGAGATGCGCGGGTGTGTTCATCTATCACCCGGCGCGCGTGTCAATCGAGTTCACGCGAATCCAACAGACGGTGCACTTCGCGGCGCACCAGTTTGCGCACATTTCGGGTAATCCGCTCACCAAGTTCGCCGCTCAACTCTTCTCGCAGCAGGCGCGCCACCAGAAGCCGCATCGCCTCGTCGTCGGGCAACGCGCCGAGAGCGACTGCCGCCGCCTCGGCCGGGGTCTCAGCAGCGCCTTCTACCGGCGTGTCCGATTGCGGTGTGTCCGCGGCCGGTTCCTCTGACGACGGCGTCACGGTCGCATCGGGCAGCGCCGAAGATTCGGCAACTGGCTCTTCGCTTGCGACGACCTCGTCTTCGTGTTGGGCCGCTTCCGGCACCTTGGCCTCGACCTGCCGCGGCGTCTCGGTTGCCACACTCGCCTTCGGCTCGGTCGCTTGTGCGGTTGTTTCGGCCTCGATCACGTCCGGCGTCTGACGGTCTGCCTTGGAACTCGGCCCGGTCGCCACTGCGGCAGCTTCACTGGCCTGCCCCAGTTCCTTATCTTCAAGGGTGTCCGATGCGTCCTGCGCCTCGCGCTCTGCGGCAGCGAGCGACTCGCGCACGGCCGCGGTCAGATCATCATCGAAGTCTTCATCCGAAGATGCCCCTTGCGGCGTGACGGGCGCGTCGGGTTCGGCTTCGCCGCCGCGTTCGATCCGGGCTTCGATCCGAGCCACCACGTCGTCCGGATCCGAGAAAGCGCGGACCTCGGCGGGTTGCGCCGGCAGCGTCGGCACGTCTTCGGCCATCGGCGCTTCGTTCGCAGCCGGTGCGCCACCATGGCGGAATTGCAAAGGCGCATCGCTTGTCGGCTCGACATCGTTCGCCGGACCAGTCTCGATGAGGGCGATCTCGCTCAGGCGCAGGGTCGAGTTCCTGTTCCGCACGCCCTCTTCCGAAGGGCGAGGCCGGGTATAGACGATCCGGTCGGGCCGGTGTTGCGCCTGATCCTCGCTGCCGTCCGGTTCGAACTCGTCCAAGCCACTATCGACGGCGGCTTCCAACTCGGCGATTCGCTGTTCAAGTGTGCGTTCCGCGGTGCGGACGGTCGGATCCGCTTCGATCCGGTCCTGCGAGGTCAACACCAAAGCACCGGGATCCACAGCCGGTTTTGGCGCGGAACGCTTCGGAAGTTCCTGCGATACAAGGCGTCGGACGGACGAAAGAACGTCTTCCACCTTGGGATCCGGTGCGGAATCTGGCATGTGTCCTCGACTGTCCTTGCCCCCGACGGCCAAAATAGCCGCAGGAGCCTCGTCACACAAGTTCTTGATAGGTCAGGCGTTACTCTTTCCCAATGGCACGGAGAACGCGATCAAGCCGCTTGCCTTCCGGGCTGACACGGGCGTTCGGAGCATCCTTCACGGCATTGTAGTAAGCCGCCGGGTCATAAATCGGCACATTCAGCCCAAGGCTTTGGGCCGTCAGGCGCCCCATCGCATCAAGCACCTGATAGACCGCGATTTGGCGATCAACGGTTGCCGAGACCAGATTCGTCTGTGCGTCGAGCAATTCCTGCTCCTGGTCCAGCACATCCAGCGTAGTTCGGGCGCCAAGCTGGAATTCTTCCCGGACCCCTTCCAACGCAAGACTTGCGGCATTTACCTGCCGGTTCGACGCGTCGATGCTTGCGATGGCGACCCCAAGATTGGCATAGGCGTTGCCAACTTCCTGATCGACCTGCAGGCCGACCGTATAAAGCTGCGCTCGCACCTGATCGCGCTGCGCCTGCGCCCGCCGCAGGCTCGAGGCAATGACACCGCCGCGATAGATCGGACCGCTGAGGCTCAGGCCAATGCTGCTGGTGGTGTCAAAATCGTCATCAAGATCGATGCCGGCCGTGCCACGAACGGTGGGCTGGCTGCCACGCTTGGCACTTTCAACCCGAAGCTCGGCGGCCGAAACCTGGTGTTTGATCTGGGCCACGGCCGGGTTTTCGGACCGTGCAATCTTGCGGGCACCGGCTTCCGTGCTCGGAATGTTTGGTGTCCGCGGCGGCGCAGCCAGCACCCCCGGATAGGCCCCGACGGCGACCTTGTATTGCTCTTCGGCCAGGGCGAGACCGCCCTGCTCTGCCGCAAGACCGGATCGCGCTGCGGCCAGCCGTGCCTCGGCCAGCGACACGTCGGTGCGGGTGACCTCGCCGACCTCGAACCGGTCTTGCGTGGCGCGAAGCTGTTGCGTCAGCAGCCGGACGTTGTTTTCGCGAAGTTCGACGAAAGCCTGCGAGCGACGCACATTCAGGTAGGCGTTCACCGCATTGAAGAGCACGCTGTTCTCGATATCGACAAGCGCGGCCCGCGTGGCCAGAACCGTCTCCTTAGCGGCATCGATACCCAGTTGCGAGCGCCCGAAATCATACAGCAGAATGCTGGCATCCAGACCAATGGACGCCGATGTATTCGACCCGGCTGCCGTATCCGCCCACACCGCTGACCCGGCATAATCGATCACCGGCCGCAATGCGGTCACGGCGGTCGCGACATCCTCGTCGGCGGCCCGCAGCACCGCCCGATTCTGTTCGATAAGTCCGCTGTTGCGATAGGCCTTGGCCATCGCATCCGAAAGCGTTTCTGCCGCAACCGGAACCGTCATCAGGGCGGTCGCCAGCATTGTGGCGCTTAGCGTCTTCAAACCTCGTCTCATGGCAGCAGAACCTCTCGTGGTTGGACGTCTTCTTTCTTAAAGGGCAAACGCCTTCTCGGCCGCAAAGCCCGGCAACATCGGCGCCGTGGCATTGAACGCAAAACGCCAGTTCACCACACCATCGATCGAATGACCGACCCGGACCGAGCCCAACGCCCCGTCCATGAAGATCGCAACGATACGGCCACCGTCCTTTAATTGCGCCGTGAGGGCGTCCGGCACGGATTCAACAGCGCCCTGGATCATGATCACATCGTAAGGCGCTGATTTCGCGGCACCTTCAGCAAGGGCGCCTTCCATCACAGCGACATTGTCAATGGCGGCTTCCGCCAAGGCATTCTCGGCCTCGGCCACCCGTTCGGCACTGTCTTCCACCGCGATCACTGCATCTGCGATATGAGCGGCCAGCGCCGCCGAATATCCAAGGCCCGACCCGATATCGAGCACCAGTTCGCTGTTCTGGATGTTCGCCACTTCCAGCATTTTCGCCAGCGTGCGCGGGTCCAGCACAACGCGTCCATCGCCCAGAGGCACATGTTCGCCAACATAGGCCATCTCGCGCCGGTCGGCCGGCACGAACAGCTCGCGCGGGATCGACAGCATCGCGTCGATGATTGGAAATTTCGTCACGTCCGATGGACGCACCTGCGTATCGACCATGGTACTGCGACGGCGGGCAAAATCGGTCATTACTAAACTCTTTCGTTCAGTCCCCTCGCTGGTGTTGAACCACAACTCCCGCCCCCGGGCAAGCGCTAGACGCGCGATGAGACTGAATGCCTCGCAACTTGCTTGAATTGCTTGCACCTCGCCGACAAGCACTCTATCACGCACGGGCTTCGGCGAGTTGGCGGAGTGGTTACGCAGCGGATTGCAAATCCGTGTACACCGGTTCGATTCCGGTACTCGCCTCCAATTTTTCTCTCAGAGTAAACGGTTGGAAGTATTCCTGAGACTTCCGCGCCCTCGACGCTCATTCGGAACAGGCTGACAGATATCCGGTTCTGCCGCGCTCCGCCGCAGAGAATGCCTGTTACGCGTGCAAATCGGCCGTGAGTTCGGCGGGCACAGATGTCTGCTATCAGGTGGACCCCACCAGAGATATGGTGGACGCTCTGTGCCATCTTTTTCATTTACAGCAGTTCACCGCATGCCATTGGTCTTCATAATTGGTCCCCCCGCTGCCGGGAAGATGACTGTCGGTCAAGAGCTTGAACGCCGCACGGGCTACAAGCTCTTCCACAATCACGTCGCGATCGAGGTGGTGGCTCCGTATTTCAGCTATGGAACGCCCCAAGGGCGCGCTCTGGTGGGTCAGATCAGGCGTGCGTTCTTCGACGCCTTCGCCGCCGACACAAAGAACGGATATATTTTCACCTTCGTTTGGGCCTTTGGTGAGCCCGGAGAACGTGAATTCATCGAGGGGATCGCCGAGCAGTTTCGATCAGCTGCACACGAGATTTTTTGGGTAGAGCTTGAGGCCGCATTCGAAGCGCGGTTGCAGCGCAACCAAGGTGAGAACAGATTGGCGCACAAGCCGACCAAGCGTGACCTCGAATGGTCGGACGGTCATATTCGTGACGTTGAGGAGAAGTATCGCTTCAACTCATGGCCAGATGAACTGGGTTACGAAAACTATCTTCGGATCGACAACACCAACCTTTCAGCGGACGATGTTGCAAAAGAAATATGCAAGTTCTTTGACTTCGCATGATGGCTCAGTCGCGGGCTGTGAGGATGCCGCCAGCGTGCCAGCGACCAATCCGCCGCCGGGATCACAGTTGGGTTTATTCGCAAGGATGCCGCCGGATCGCTGTCGTTGACCGGAAACACCCGACTGAACGCGCCGGATGACTGCGGTAAGTCCGTATGGACCGAAGAAGCAGACTGCACATTTGTCCGAAGCCACGGAGTTTTCGGAACTCAGCCGTTTGTCTTTTCGTAGGCGGCGAAAAGGTCTGTGACCAGCACACCGTTGATCTTCATGCCGGTCAGGTCCGCATCACTGATTTCGAGGTCGGTCAGCGTGGCTTGTGAGATGCGTACGCCCGATAGATTGGCGTCGCTGACTTTAGCCCCGGAAAGGTTCACATTGTTGAATGTCGCATGTCCGAGATTTACGTCGTCAAAGCTTGCCGCTCCAAGGTTCGTATCTTTGAAGCTGGCATTGGTCAAAACGGCATAGAAACTGGCGTTCGCAAGGTTCACCCCATCAAATCGCGCTTCTGTCATATTCGCGCGCTCATAACGCATACCGGACAAATCGGGGCCGTCGAATGGGTTTTGCGAGGTCATGGGAAATCACCTGTCTGAAAATGTCGCCAAGCAAGAACCTATCACCTGGACAACGTCCGGGAAACTGACGGACTTGGGCTTTTTGGCTTGGTCAACTGCGCGGGGCTTAAAATGGACGACAAGCCAGAGAGTGTGTTCTCGTGAGATCCGGCTCGCCGTCCTGCTCGCCCCTGTGCCTCACGTTGATACATCTGACCGGGCCGAAACCTAAGCAAGCATCGGGATAGACCGCTAGCCAAACGGATAGTCACGCACGTCCTGCGCGGCATTTTGATCTGAAAGACAGGGTCACAGCAGACCGGGCGTCAGGTCAGGACACCGATGTCCTGTCACCGGCAATACCATTCAGCGTCAGGTCTGCCACCTGCGCGGCATAGTCGACCCTTGCCTCCTGCGTGGCTCCGGGGTGCCACATGTAAAACCAATTCAGCATGCCAAAGACCGACATCGTCACGGCCCGGCTGCGTGTCCTGTCGCCGGCCAGAGCAGCCGGCGCGCAGGCTTCCAGTATCCCGGCCACCTGACTGACAAGCGCACGCTGATAGCCCTTCAGCACCGCCTGCTTGTCGGGCGCCAGACGCGGCAGGCCCTCGCTCTGGATCTTGTGTTCATTGTCCATGCCGTCATAGGCCAAGAGGATCGCCTCGGTGACCGCATGAAGCCGGTCGGGCGGCGCAAGGCCCGTCAGATCAAGACCACAGACGACATCGCGCAACTCGGACAGGTAGCTGTCGAGGATGTCGAACACCAGATCGTCCTTACCCGCATAGTAGTGATAGATGTTCGCCTTCGAGATGCCGCAAGCCCGCGCCACTTCATTCATCGAGGCACGCTCGATGCCCTCGCGGGCAAAGACTTCGGCCGCGACGCGCAGGATGTGCTGACGCTTGGCGTCGTGATCCTTGGCAATCGTTCGCACCAACCGCCCTACTCCACCGGCCGGTTGTCGACAACGCGCCGGGCTTTGCCCTGGCTGCGTTCGACGGTGCCGGGCGTGCCGACGACGACCTCGGCCGAGACACCGATCACCGACTTGATCTTGTCGCGCAGGCTGGCGGCCAAGGCGGCCCGGCGCGCCTCGCCCGCCGCGCCGTCGACCGCTTCGACATGGACGCGCATGGCGTCCATCCGGCCGTCGCGCGTCAGTTCGATCTGGAAATACGGTGCCAGATCCGGGGTCGCCAGAACCTGCTCTTCGACCTGTGTCGGGAAGACATTGACGCCCCGCAAGATGATCATGTCGTCTGATCGTCCGGTGATCTTCTCCATCCGTCGCATGGTCCGCGCGGTGCCCGGCAGCAGGCGGGTCAGGTCGCGCGTCCGATAGCGGATCATCGGCAGCCCTTCCTTGGTCAGCGTGGTGAAGACCAGTTCGCCCATTTCGCCGTCCGGCAACACATCGCCGGTCTCGGGGTCGATGACCTCGGGATAGAAATGGTCCTCCCAGATATGCAGCCCGTCCTTGGTCTCGACGCATTCATTGGCGACGCCGGGGCCAAGGATCTCGGACAAGCCATAAATGTCGACGGCATGCATGTCGAACGCCTCTTCGACCTCGGCCCGCATGGCGTTGGTCCAAGGCTCGGCGCCGAAGATGCCGACCTCCAGCGCGCTTTTCCGGGGGTCGAGCCCCGCCTTCTCGTACTGCTCGAGGATGTTCAGCATATAGGATGGCGTCACCATGATCGTCGTGGGCTTGAAGTCCTCGATCAGGGTCACTTGCCTCTCGGTCATGCCGCCCGAGACCGGGACAACCGAGCAGCCCATCCGCTCGGCCCCGTAATGCGCGCCCAAGCCCCCGGTGAACAGACCATAGCCATAGGCGATATGCGCGATGTCCCCGGTTTTGGTCCCGGACGCACGCATCGAGCGCGCCACCATGTCGGCCCACATATCGATGTCGCCCTGCGTATAGCCCACGACAGTCGGTTTTCCGGTGGTCCCGGACGAGGCGTGCAGGCGCACGATCTTCTCGCGCGGGACAGCAAAGAGGCCAAAGGGATAATTGTCGCGCAGATCGCTTTTGGTGGTGAAGGGGAACTTGGCCAGATCGCTGAGCGCATGCAGGTCGTCGGGGTGAACGCCTGCCGCGTCGAAGCGTTGGCGATACATCGGCACGTTCTCGTAAGCATGCGCCAGCGACCAGCGCATACGGTCCAGTTGCAGCGCGCGAATCTCGTCGATCGAGGCGGTCTCAATCGGGTCCAGCGTGCTGGGGTCCGGCGTCAGGTCCTTCATGTCATCCTCCCGCTTATTCGTCGAAAAACGTGCCGTGCACGGTGCGCGCATTGCCCCGGAACTCGGCAATCGTCGTGCCGTCCTGATTGCGCACGGTGACGTCGTAAATGCCGTTCCGCCCGGCAAGGCAGACCTCGCGCGCGGTGGCGACCAAACGGTCTTCCAGCTGGCCGGGCGCGAGATAGGTGATCGTGTTGTGCTGAGCGACCGCCCGCTGGTTGCGGCTGTTGCAGGCAAAGGCAAAAGCGGTATCCGCCAGCGTGAAGATGATCCCGCCATGACAGATGCCGTGACCGTTGGTGTGGTGCTTCTCGACGATCAGCGACAGGGTCGCGGTGCCTTCATCCACGTTGTCCAGCTTGAGGCCCATCCAGCCACTGGCGCGGTCATCCGACCACATCGCCTTGGCAGACAGTTCGGCGCGTTCCTTGGGTGTCATCGCCTCATCTCCCCTGAAACATGGGTTTGCGCTTGTTCAGAAAGGCCGAGACCCCTTCCGCGTAATCCGCCGTCGCGCCGCAGGTTCGCTGGTACTCAGCCTCAAGCTCAAGTTGTTGGTCCAGCGTGTTGGTCCAGCGTGTTGGTCACGGCGGCATGGATCGCCCGCTTGGTATGGGCAAAACCGGTGGTCGGACCGTTGGCCATCTGTTCGGCCAAGGCGCGCGCTTCGGTCATCAGGTCGTCGGCAGGCAGCGCTTTCCAGATCAGGCCCGACTCCACGGCATCATCCGCCGAAAGCGGTGCCCCCGTCAGCGCCAGAGCCTTGGCCCGCGCGACGCCCAGCGTCTGGGTCAGGTGCCACGTGCCGCCACCATCCGGGATCAGCCCGACATGCGCGAAAGACTGTATGAAGCGTGCGTTGTCGGCGGCCAGCACGATATCGCAGGCCAGCGCCACGTTGGCCCCTGCCCCGGCGGCCACGCCGTTCACCGCGCAGATCACCGGGAACGCGGCATCGCGGATCAAGCGGACCAGGGGGTTGTAGAACGTAGTCAACGTGTGCCCAAGGTCGGGCGGCCCGTCCATCTTGGCCGGGTCACGGTCGCCAAGGTCCTGCCCGGCACAAAATCCGCGCCCCGAGCCCGTCAGCAGAACCGCGCGCTTGCCCTCGGCCATCGCGGCCTCCAGAGCCTCGCGCAAAGCGCGGTGCATCTCGTCGTTGAAGCTGTTGAGCTTGTCGGGGCGGTTCAGCGTGATTTCGACCCAAGTGCCGTGATCGGTGCGGATGATGGTGTCTGACACCGGAACTCTCCCTTGCATTCCGCTTGGTCGCGGTTTAGGTCAATTTACATAAACCGACCGGTTGGTCAATTAAAGAAAGAGGCGCCTTGCCGGGACCAGTTCGCACCGAGATCACGAATGGCATCGCGCGGGTGACGATCGACAACCCGCCGGTGAATGCCACCTCGACCGCCGTCCGCGCCGGTCTGTTGGAAGCCGTGGCCGCGGTTCAAGGCTGCGATCTGGCGGTGCTGGTGTGCGCCGGGCGCACCTTCATTGCGGGCGGTGACATGTCCGAGTTCGACGCGCCCCCGGCCCCGCCGCATCTGCCCGAGGTCGTCGACGCCATCGAAGCCAGCGCGACACCATTCCTCGCACTTCTGCACGGTACGGTCCTTGGCGGAGGGTTCGAGATCGCCATGGCCTCGGCCTTTCGTGTCGCGCGCCCCGGTACGCGCTTTGGTTTGCCGGAAGTGAATGTCGGCCTGATCCCCGGCGCGGGCGGCACCCAGCGCGCCCCGCGCCTGCTGGGCTGGCAGATGTCGGTCGAGATGGCCTGCCTCGGCCAGCTGAAATCCGCGGACGAGGTGCGGGCCGCAGGCGGGCTTGACGCGATTTCAGACGATCCCGAGAGCTTAGTGGAAACGTTCCTTGGCACACCATGGTCCCATGTATCCGAACGCCCAGCACCGGCGCTGCCCACCGAGATGCGCCGAAGCTTCGACGCGCAAGTGGCCCGATCCGCCAAAGGCCGGAAAGCGCCAGGAATGAACCTGCAAGCGCTTCTCTGGGCGGACGAGCCCTATGCCACCGCCCAGCCGCGCGAGCGCGCGCTTCATCTGGAGCTGCGCCAGTCAGACGAAAGCCGGGCGCTGCGGCATGTCTTCTTTGCCGAACGCGCTGCGGCCAAACCAGCAGCCCTCGAGGGCGCGGCACCCCGCGACATCGCCCATATAGGCATCGTCGGTGGCGGCCTCATGGGCTCGGGCATTGCTGCGGCCTGCCTGAACGCCGGGTATCGCGTGTCACTCACCGACCAGACAACGCAAGCGGCAGACGCCGCACGCACAACGGTGACCAAACTGCTCGACGGAGCCGTTGACCGCGGCAAAATCAGCGCCAAGGCCCGCGACGAACGACTGGCGACGCTGACCACCTCGGACACCGTCGCGGCGCTGGCAGACACCGATCTGGTGATCGAAGCCGTCTTCGAGGATCTCGACGCCAAGCGCGCGGTCTTCCAGGCCGTCGCCTCAGCCGTGTCCCCGGACACGCTTCTGGCCACGAACACGTCTTATCTCGACCCGAACGCCATCTTTGCGGGCCTGCCCCACCCCGAGCGCTGCCTTGGTCTGCACTTCTTCTCGCCCGCGCATATCATGAAGCTGGTCGAAGTGATCCGGGCCGCCGAGACGTCAGCCGAAACGCTGTCGACCGGCTTCCACGTCGCCACCCGCCTTCGGAAGACGCCGGTGCTGGCCGGGGTCTGCGACGGGTTCATCGGCAACCGCATCCTTGCCGCCTACCGGCGCGCCGCCGAGTATCTTCTGGCCGACGGCGCCCTGCCCCATCAGGTCGATGCCGCCATGCGCGCCTTCGGCATGGCGATGGGCCCGTTCGAAGCGCAGGACGCCGCCGGGCTGCAAATCGCGTGGGCCAACCGCAAGCGGCAGGCTGCGACGCGCGATCCGGGCGAGCGCTATGTCACGATCTCGGACGCGCTCTGCGAGATGGAACGCTTCGGCAGGCGGTCGGGCGCGGGCTGGTATGCCTATCCCGAAGACGCGAAGACCGCCGCGCGCGATCCGGTGGTCGAAGACCTGATCCGCGCACATGCCACCGCACAGCATGATTTCACCCAAGTCGAAATCCAAACGCAGCTTCTGGCCGCCATGGCCAATGAAGGCGCCCGGATCGTCGAGGACGGCATCGCCGAAACGCCGGCCACCGTCGATGTGGTCAAGGTGGCAGGCTACGGCTTCCCGCGCTGGCGCGGCGGGCCGATGCATTGGGCCGAGACCGCAGGCCATGACGTGGTGAAAGCCGGACTGACCCAACTTGAAACCAACAGCCCGGGCTCATGGGTCCGCGCAGGAGTGTTCCGCGATGCTTGACCTGACCCGTTTCGAGACCGACCCCGATCACGTCCACGACGTCCAGAGCTTTGCCGCAGGCGAATGGATCGGCCCCGACGCCGCGGCCCGCGACATCCATTCGGCCGTTACCGGCCAGCGGATCGCGCGGGCGGGCAATGGTGCGCTGGATACTGAGGCCATGCTGCGGCACGCGCGCAACGTTGGTGGCCCCGCGTTGCGGGCAATGACGTTCCACCAACGCGCCAAGCTGGTGAAAGCCCTTGCCCTGCATTTGGGCCAGCACAAGGACCAGCTTTACGCCGTATCATTCGCCACCGGCGCCACCCAGAAAGACCACCTGATCGATATCGATGGCGGCATCGGCACGATGTTCGTCTTCGCCTCGAAAGGGCGGCGCGAAATGCCGGACGATCACGTCTATCTCGACGGCGGCGTCGAGCAGTTGTCGCGGAACGGCACCTTTCTGGGCCAGCATATCTGCACGCCCCTACAAGGCGTCGCGGTTCACATCAACGCCTTCAACTTCCCGGTCTGGGGGATGCTTGAAAAGCTGGCGCCCACCCTGCTGGCAGGCGTTCCCGCAATCGTCAAACCGGCGACCGCGAGCTGCTATGTCACCGAACTAGCGGTGCGGTTCATGCTGGAGAGCGGCCTTCTGCCAGACGGCGCCCTACAACTGGTCTCGGGCGGTTTGGGCGACATGCTGGACCGGCTGACGGTGCAGGACGTGGTCAGCTTCACCGGATCGGCCGAGACCGCGCTGAAGTTGCGATCCGCCCCGCATATCCTGGCGAACTCGATCCGCTTCATTGCGGAACAAGACAGCCTGAATGCTTCGATCCTTGGCCCTGACGCCGCGCCCGGCACGCCCGAGTTCGACCTGTTCATCAAGGAAGTCACCCGCGAAATGACCACGAAAGCGGGTCAGAAATGCACGGCGATCCGGCGGATCATCGCGCCGGACCCCCATGTCCCGGCCGTCATCGACGCGCTGCAGGCGTCGCTTGCCAAAACGACCATCGGAAACCCGAAGGACAGCGCGACCCGCATGGGCGCCCTCGTCTCGGCCAGCCAGAAAGCCGATGTGCTGGCCAAGGCCAACCAGATCGGAGCCGAGGCCGAGCGTGTCTTCGGCAACCCCGACAGGTTCGAGGTTCACGGCGCCAGCGCCGAGGCGGGCGCGTTCCTGCCGCCGATGCTCTTTCACTGCGCCGACCCGGATCGCGCGACCACTGTCCACGAGGTCGAAGCTTTCGGCCCGGTCTCGACCGTCATGCCCTATCGCGATCTGGATCACGCCATTCAGCTGGCCAACCGGGGGCACGGCAGTCTGGTGACCTCGGTCATCACCCGCGATGGCGACGTGGCCCGCACGGTGGCGATGGGGGCCGGCGCCTATCACGGGCGGCTCTATTTCAACAATCGCAACAGCATGGGCGAAAGCACCGGCCACGGCTCGCCCCTGCCCCACATGGTGCATGGCGGCCCCGGTCGCGCGGGCGGTGGCGAGGAGATGGGCGGCGTGCGGGGCGTGATGCACTACATGCAGCGCACGGCCATTCAGGGCAGCCCGGACCTGCTGACGGCGATTGGCCGGAAATGAGTGCCGGGGGCTTCCGAGATCACCCATGCCGACCACCCCTTCACCCGCACCTTCCACGAGGTCGAGATCGGCGAGACCTTCCACACGCCCCCCCGCCAGATTGCCAGCGAAGATGTCGCCCATTTTGCCGAGTTCACCGGCGACACGTTCTATGCCCATATGGACGACGCAGCCGCCGCCCGGAACCCGTTCTTCCCCGGACGTGTCGCGCATGGCTACCTGCTGCTGAGCTTCGCCGCCGGGCTTTTCGTGCAACCCGACGAAGGGCCGGTTCTGGCCAATACCGGCCTTGACGCCTTGCGCTTCATGAAGCCGGTGGTTCCGGGCGACAGCCTGAAGGTCCGGCTGACCGTGAAACAGAAGACACCACGGAACGAGGCGTATGGCGAAGTCCGCTGGCACGTCACGCTGACCAATCAGGACGACGATCTGGTGGCGGAATACGAGCTTCTGACCATGAACGCCTATTCCAAACCCTGACTTGCGATTGCCTGCGGGCTGGCTAGGGTCACCGCCATGACCGACCCCGATCCCATCCTTGACCGCTTGCTGGCGCTTGAGCCGACCAAGACGTGGTCGCTGATCGCCACAGTCTTTGGCGATCTGGACGGCGAGCACCTGTCAGGCAAAGCGCTTGGCGGTCTTCTGGCCGACCTGCGGATCAAGCCCGAAACCGCGCGCGTCGCGTTGCACCGCCTGAAGAAGGACGGCTGGATTGAGACCCAGAAGTCGGGGCGCGAAGTGATCTATGGGCTTTCGCCAAAGGCGCGGATGGAAACGCTGGCCGCGCAAGAGGATGTGTATCGAACGACGCCGAAGCCCGCCGAAGGTTGGAGCCTGTATCTCTGTTCAACGGATACGACACCCGTGGGACTGGCACTTGCCATTGCGCCTCAAGTCATCGTTGCGCCCAGAGGGTCTGACCCCGTGCCCAAAGACTGCGTGGAACTGACCCCGGAGACAGCCCTACCCCGCTGGGTCGAAGGGACGCTTGTGCCGCCACACATCCTTGACCAAGCCAAAGAACTGAGCGTTTTGGCCACCGGGTTTCTCGCCCGCCCCCGCAACGCAACCGCAGATCGCGCGCTGCGACTGATGTTCCTGCATTACTGGCGCAAGATGGCGCTCAGGGCCGAAACATGGGCGCATATCGGGCTCTTCCCGGAGGGCACTATGGCGGATTGCCACCAAAGCATGGTGAGGGTCTTTGCCGAGACCTCCAGAACCATCGTGGGGCCGTCCGAAGGCTGATCGCTCGCCCTAAAATGTTACCATATATTTCTTGATTGATATTTTCGTAACATGTAAACTTTGCCCCAAGGAGGATCACGCCCAATGGACGCATTTCTGATCGACGCCGTGCGCACCCCGATCGGCCGCTATGGCGGGGCGTTGTCCTCGGTTCGGACCGACGATCTGGCCGCCTTGCCGCTTGCCGAACTGGTGCGGCGCAATCCGGGTCTGAACTTCGGTGACATCGATGATGTGATCCTGGGCGACGCCAACCAGGCGGGCGAGGACAACCGTAACGTCGCGCGCATGGCCGCGTTGCTGGCCGGTCTGCCTGACACGGTGCCCGGTACCACAATCAACCGGCTTTGTGGCTCGGGGATGGATGCGGTCGGAATGGCCGCGCGCGGGATCAAGGCGGGCGACTATCGGCTGGCCATCGCGGGCGGCGTCGAAAGCATGAGCCGCGCGCCCTTCGTCATGCCCAAGGCCGAGGCCGGGTTCAGCCGCGCCAATGCCGTTTACGACACCACCATCGGCTGGCGCTTCGTGAACCCGGCGATGAAAGCGGCTTACGGCACGGATTCAATGCCCGAGACCGCCGACAACGTGGCCGAGGAATTCGGGATCAGCCGTGAGGATCAGGATGCCTTCGCCGCCCGCAGCCAGGCGCGCTATGCGGCAGCCGCCGACGCTGGCCATTTCGCGGACGAGGTGATGGCGGTCAGCATTCCCCAACGCAAGGGCGCGCCCATTGTATTCGACATCGACGAACACCCGCGCCCCGGCACCGATGCGGCAAAGCTTGCCAAACTCAGGGGCGTCAACGGCCCCAACCTGACCGTCACCGCCGGGAACGCCTCGGGCGTCAATGACGGCGCGGCCGCGCTTCTGTTGGGGGATGAAGCTGCGGCCAAGGCGCACGACCCGCTGGCGCGCGTGGTGGGCATGGCAGCGGCCGGCGTCGCACCCCGGATCATGGGCATTGGCCCGGTGCCTGCCGTTCGCAAAGTGCTGGACCGCACCGGCCTCAACCTCGATCAGATGGACGTGATCGAACTGAACGAAGCCTTTGCCGCGCAAGGCCTGGCCGTGCTGCGCCAATTGGGCCTGCCCGACGACGCGGCCCATGTGAACCCGAATGGCGGGGCGATCGCGCTTGGTCACCCGCTGGGCATGTCAGGCGCGCGGCTGGTGATGACAGCCGCCTATCAGTTGCGACGCAGCGGCGGGCGCTATGCGCTTTGCACCATGTGCGTCGGCGTCGGCCAAGGCGTGGCGCTGATCCTGGAGAGGGTCTGAAAATGTCTCGAACAATCATAGCGATAGGACGATAGCTCCATGTCCTCAAGTAGCAAAGCGATAGGACAGCAAGTCATGTCCTCAAGTAGCAAAGCGATAGGATGGTAAGTCAATGTACGCACAGATGATTAAGTCCGAAGCCACCGAAGACGATCCCGAAAAGCTCGCTGCCTTTCAGGCACGGATCGACGCGGGCGAGAAGATCGAACCCAAGGACTGGATGCCCGAAGGCTATCGCAAGACGCTGATCCGCCAGATCGGCCAGCACGCCCATTCCGAGATCGTCGGCCAGCTCCCCGAGGGCAACTGGATCACCCGCGCCCCAACGCTGGAACGCAAGGCCAACCTGCTGGCCAAGGTGCAGGACGAGGCGGGGCACGGTCTCTATCTCTATTGCGCCGCCGAGACACTGGGCGTCAGTCGCGACGACCTGACCGAGCAGCTGCTGTCCGGCCGGATGAAATACAGCTCGATCTTCAACTATCCGACGCTGACATGGGCCGATATGGGCGCAGTCGGCTGGCTGGTCGACGGGGCCGCGATCATGAACCAGGTGCCACTGCAGCGCACCTCCTACGGCCCATATGCCCGCGCCATGGTGCGCATCTGCAAGGAAGAAAGCTTCCACCAGCGGCAGGGCTTCCACATCATGATGGCGATGGTGAACGGCACGCCCGAACAGAAACGCATGGCGCAGGATGCGCTCAACCGGTTCTGGTACCCGGCCCTGATGATGTTCGGCCCGTCCGACAAGGACAGTGTGCATTCGGCGCAGTCGATGAAATGGCGGATCAAGATGAACACCAATGACGAGCTCCGCCAGAAATTCGTCGACGAGACCGCCCCGCAAGCTGCGTATCTCGGCCTGACGATCCCGGACGAGGCACTGACGCTTAACGAAGACACGGGCCATTACGATTTCACCCAGCCCGACTGGTCCGAGTTCCACGACGTGCTGGCCGACAACGGCCCGTGCAATGTCGAGCGAATGTCCGCGCGACAGAAGGCGTGGGACGACGGCGCGTGGGTGCGCGACGCGATGGTCGCCCATGCCGAGAAGAAGCGCGCAAGAAAGGTGGCTGCGGAATGATCGTCCAGCCCCCTGCCCCCGACTGGCACCTGGCCGAGGTCAATATCGCCCGCCTGAAGGCGCCGCTCGATGACCCGCGCACCGCCGATTTCGCCAACGCACTGGAGCAGATCAACACCCTGGCCGAGCGAATGGACGGGTTTGTCTGGCGCTTCATCGATGGCACCGGGAACGCGACGGACACGCAAGTGGTCGACGACCCGATGGTGATCTTCAACGCCTCGATCTGGCGCGATGCGGCGGCTCTGGAAACCTTCGTCTGGGGCACGGTCCACAAGCAGTTCTACCACCGCCGTGCCGAATGGTTCGACGCCTTGGGCTCCATGCATTTCGCGATGTGGTGGCTGCCCCCGGGCGAGACCTTCACGCCGGGCGACGCCATGCGCCGCCTGACCCATCTCGATACCCAAGGCCCAAGTGCCACCGCCTTTGGCTGGGCCGAGGCCCCCGGTGCAACCCGCTGGCAGGATGAACGCTGCCTGCCCCAAGCTGCGGAGTGATCGCATGAGCAAGGAATGGCCCCTCTGGGAAGTCTTCATTCGTGGCGCCCACGGCATGAGCCATCGCCATGTCGGCTCGCTGCATGCCGCCAACGCCGAACACGCCATTCGCAACGCGCGCGACGTCTATACACGCCGGAACGAGGGCGTCAGCATCTGGGTGGTCGAGGCCGCGCATATCGCCGCCTCCAACCCGTCCGAAAAAGGCCCGCTCTATGACCCGGCCCGCGACAAGGTCTATCGTCACCCGACCTTCTACGACGTCCCCGATGATGCGGGAAACATGTGATGGATCAAACGCTTAAAGATCATCTGGTCGCGTTCCTTCTGCGGCAGGGCGACAACACGCTGGTCCTTGGTCATCGCACCTCGGAATGGTGCGGCACCGCGCCCGCGCTGGAAGAAGACATCGCCCTGGCCAACACCGCGCTTGACCTGATCGGCCAGACCCAGCTTTGGCTGGGCTATGCCGCCGAGGTTGAAGGCACGGGTCGCACCGCCAATGATCTGGCCTTCCGGCGCGACGCCTATGACTTCAAGAACCTCCTGATGCTGGAAGTCCCGAACGAGGATTTCGGGCGCACCATCCTGCGCCAGTTCTTCTTCGATGCGTTCCAGGTGCCGTGGCTCGATGCGCTGCAAGGCTCGACCGATGAACGCGTCGCAGGGATTGCGGCCAAGTCGTTGAAGGAAGCGCTCTATCACCTTGATCGCTCGTCAGAAACGGTGATCGCCCTTGGCGACGGAACCGAGGTCAGCAACTCGCGCATGCAGGCGGCGCTCGACTATCTCTGGCCTTATACGGGCGAGATGTTCGCAGATGACGCCACCGATGCCGCGATGTCGGGGGCCGGGATCGCGCCCTTGCCCTCGACTCTGCACACGGGCTGGCGGGGCAAGGTCGCAGAGGTGATGACTTCGGCCACACTGACCACGCCCGACAGCACCTTCAGCCACAAGGGCGGCCGCACCGGCACCCGCCATACCGAGCATCTGGGCCATATGCTGGCCACCATGCAGGTCCTGCAACGCTCGCATCCGGGCGCGGCGTGGTAACCGCCATGTCCGTTGCCACCGATATCACGACAGCCCAGATCTGGGCATGGCTCGACACCGTGCCCGACCCCGAGATCCCGGTGATCTCGGTCGTGGATCTGGGCGTGATCCGCGATGTCACCGTGACGGATGGCAGGGTCAAAGTCACCATAACGCCCACCTATTCAGGCTGCCCGGCGATGGCCGTGATCGCGATGGATATTGAAACGGCTCTGGCCAAACACGGCGTCCACCAGCTTGAACTCGACACGCGCATCGCACCACCATGGACGACAGACTGGCTGTCTGACAAGGGCCGCGCCAGGCTGGAAACCTATGGCATCGCGCCACCGCAGGTCGCAGGCGGCCCCGAACGCTGCCCGCATTGCAAATCCACCGAGGTCGAGAAGATCAGCGCCTTTGGCTCGACCCCCTGCAAGGCGCAATGGCGCTGCACAGCCTGTCTTGAACCCTTCGATTATTTCAAGTGCATCTGAGGCAAGCCACATGGCCCAGTTCCATCCCCTGACCGTTACGGATATCCGCCATACCACCCGCGACGCGGTCGTGGTGACGCTGAGGCCCGAGAACGGTGCCGATTTCAGCTTTACCCAAGGCCAATACCTGACCTTCCGGCGCGATTTCGACGGCACCGAGCTGCGCCGGTCCTATTCGATCTGCGCGGGCACCTGCGACGGTGTGCTGCAAGTTGGGATCAAGCGAGTCGAGGGCGGGACGTTTTCCACCTGGGCCAACACCGATCTTGCTCCGGGCGATGTGATCGAGGCGATGCCGCCCATGGGCAAGTTCCACACGCGCGACACGGCCGAGGCGCCACACATCCTCGCCTTTGCCGCGGGGTCCGGCATCACGCCGGTTCTGTCCATCGTGAAAACCGCGCTGGCAAACCAGGACGACACCCGGGTCACCCTTGTCTATGGCAACCGGAACGCAACGACCGTCATGTTCAGGGATGAACTCGAAGACCTGAAAAACCTCTATATGGGGCGGCTGAACGTCATCCATGTTCTCTCCGACGACAGTCAGGAAATCGAGCTGTTCCGCGGTCGGATCGATGCCGAGAAATGCCGCGATCTCTTTGCCCGCTGGATCGATCTTGCAGGCGTCACGCAGGTCTATATCTGCGGCCCCGAAGCGATGATGACAACGGTAACCGACAGCCTGACGCAGCACGGGCTGGACCGCGACCGCATTCGCTATGAACTCTTTACCGGCGCCCAGCCCGGGCGCGCCCCGCAACGCCCCCGGACCGCGACGACGAGCGAAGTCGGCATTGAAGGCCAGGTCACGCTGAGCGGGGAAACCCGCAAGCTGACCATTCAGCCCGGCACAAGCCTGCTGGAGGCTGCGCTGGCCCGGAACATCGATGCGCCATTTGCCTGCAAGGGCGGTGTTTGCTCGACCTGCCGGGCCCGACTTGTCGAAGGCCGGGTCGAGATGATCGCAAACCACGCGCTGGAAGATGACGAAGTCGACGCGGGCTTCATCCTGACCTGCCAAAGTTACCCGGTTTCCTCCGAAAAGGTGGCGTGGGATTACGACCAGTCGGGGCACTGACTGCGCCCGGTGGCAATTAACGCGTTCTAAAACTCTCGCCGCTAGGGGTCGACGAAACCCTATGCGAGGTCTGCATGAAACTGCGCGCACAAATCATTTCGGTCGTCCTGGTCCCCATCATCGGACTTGGCATCGTATCGGCACTTGGCGTCCAGACATCCCTTGAGACGCTGGAACAGACCGAAAAGGCAGAACGTTCTGTCGATCTGGCCCTGCCACTGACGGACCTGATCCACCAGTTGCAGGTCGAACGCGGGCTGTCCGCCGGTCACATCGCGTCTGGCGGCCAGAACTTCCAGCTTGAACTGCCGACCCAACGAAAAGTGGTGGATGCCGCGATTGCCGTCTATCGGCAGACAGAAAGCGAAATCGCCACCAGCAACCCGTCTGCCGTTTCGGAACTGGACGATCTTCTGGGCCAGCTTGACCGCAACCGGCAAGGGGTCTCGGGGTTGACCCTGACCGTCCCCGAAATGGCGCGCTTCTTCACGGCATCCGTCAGAACGGCGATCGAACTGAACGCGCAGATCTATGCGAATTTTTCGAAGGTCGAGCTTTTGCGCGCCGGCGCCGGCATGGTTCAGGTCTCGGAAGCCAAGGAAGCGGCGGGGCTTGAGCGTGCGATGGGGGCCACCGGGTTTGGCGCCGGGGCCTTTTCGCCGATCATCCTGCGCCGCTTTGGCGAGTTCGGGCGGCTGCAAAGCTCCGAGTTGAAACAGGCGCAACTATATTCCGAACTTCTGGAAAGCGCTCAGCAGTTCGAAGCCGGACCTGAATACGATGCCATTCAAAGGCTGCGTGGCGTTGTCTTTGCGTCGGAAGGACAGGACTTGAAGGGCATCACTGCGCCCGAATGGTTCCAGACCTCGACCGCATGGGTCGAATACCTGCGCCAGGTCGAGTTGCGGTTTGGCGAAGCTGTGAAACGCGAGGCCCACAACCTCACCGTCGCGGCCTCGCGCGACGTCTGGGTCTATGCCGGATTGGCCGTCTTTGCGCTTCTCGCCTCGATGCTGGGTGGGCTGGTCTTAACCCAACGTTTCGGTCGCAGGATCGACGGGCTGTCGGCGTCGATGGCGCAAATTGCGACCAAGGATTTCGACACCAAGATCAGTCATCTCGCTGAAAAGTCCGAGATTGGCGATCTCTCTCGGTCCTTGGACAAAATGCGGTCACAGCTCAAGAACGCCGAAAATGCGCAACTTGAGATCGCCTATAAAAGCGCGGCCTTCGAGGTGGCGGGCGCGCCACTGATCATGACGGATCTGGACTTCAACATTCGCATGATGAACTCGGCCTTCGTCCGCATGGCCCGAACCCGCGCCGACGACTTCCGGGCCAGCATTCCCGATTTCGATCCCGATGCCCTCATGGGCAAAAACATGGACAATTTCCACGCCATCCCCGAAAAAGCGCGCGCGCGCTTGAGCGACCCGAAGAACCTTCCCATCAAGACCAAGCTGTCCGTTGGCAATGCCTATATCGGCCTGCTGGTGGACGCCATCCACGACCACGAGGGCGAAAAAATCGGGTATGTCGTCGACTGGAAGGATCAGACTGACCAGATGCACAATCAGGTTCTGATGGAGGCGATCGACAGTGGTCAGGGAAGGGTCGAAATCGCGATCGACGGCAGCCTTCAGAACGCGAATGCAACATTTGCCGAAATGCTTGGCGCGGCGCCCGAGGACCTGCAGGGCATGGACATGAAAGCATGCCTGTCGCTTGAAACCGGGGACACATCCGGCTCTGACTTCTGGCAGGATGTCGAGAACGGCAACAGCACATTTGCCCGTTTCCACCTCCGCGGAACGGAGCGGGACGTCATCATCGACGGATCACTTGGCCCGATCCCGAACCACAAGGGTGAGACAACGGGATTCCTGCTACTGGGCACGGACGTCACGGACGAGCGGCGTGCGAAGTTGGCCGCCGAAGAACGGCAACAGAAGATGTCAGAAGCACAAACAAGCGTCGTTTCCGCCTTCGAAACCAGTCTGCTGCGCTTGTCGGATGGGGACCTGACCGCCACGATCGATTTCGAATTCGCCGAGGATTACGAACAACTGCGCTCCAACTACAACGACGCCGTCTCCAGTCTGCGCAACGCATTGGCAGATGTTCTGGACGCCACCGCGTCGATCCAGGAACATTCCGCCGAAGTCCGCTCGGCCAGCGACGACCTCTCCAAACGGACCGAGCGGCAAGCCGCGACACTTGAAGAAACCTCGGCCGCTCTGAACCAACTGACCGTCTCGGTCAAATCGGCTTCGGACGGGGCATCGCAGGCGTCAAATGTTGTCGAAGAAGCCCGCAAGAACGCCGAAAACAGTGGCTCTGTCGTGCGTGATGCGGTCGACGCCATGGCCGAGATTGAGAACTCCTCGAAGGCGATCTCGAACATCATCAGCGTCATTGACGATATCGCCTTCCAAACGAACCTGCTGGCCCTTAATGCCGGGGTAGAGGCCGCGCGCGCCGGGGATGCCGGGCGTGGTTTCGCAGTCGTCGCCTCGGAGGTCCGCGGACTTGCCCAGCGTTCGTCGGACGCCGCGCGCGAAATCAACGAACTCATCACCTCCTCTGGCGAGCAGGTCCAGCGCGGGGCCACGCTGGTCAATCAGGCCGGCACCGCCTTGAACGAGATCGTCGCTTCAGTGTCAGACATTGCCACCCATGTCAGCGCCATCGCAAACTCGGCCAACGAACAGTCGACGGGTCTCAGCGAAATCAACGAAGCCATCGCGGAACTCGACCGGGCAACGCAACATAACACCGCGATGGTCGAAGAAAGCACGGCGACGAGCCAGAATCTGCAAAGTCAGGCGGACCTCCTGTCGACCACGACTTCGCGTTTCCTGACCGAACCCGCTTCAGGACTTTCCACATCGGAAATGGACGGGACGTGGCAAGAGGCCAGCTAAGGCCCGCGATTCCGTCGTAAAGCTGCTAGCCGCGGTCGAACAGCCGCGCCGCAATTGGCGCACCAAGAATCACGACGAAGATGCGCAAGACATGGTGTGCAACGACAAAGGCAACATCCGCCCCGACGATCAGCGCCAACACCGTTAACTCAGCCTGCCCACCCGGCGCAAAGGCAAGCAAAGCCTCCTGCCCCGGCGCCAGTTCCAGAGCATAGATCGCCTCGACAAAGAGAACCGTCAGCAGGATAAGGATCAGGCAGAACCCCAGCGCCGCAACCACGTCTCGCCGGACCTCGGCCAGCGTGATGCCCGCGTATTTCGACCCGATCGCCATGCCGATGAAAAACTGTGCCGCCCAGATCGCTTCTGCCGGGGGGCGGTTCTCGAGAAGGCCGGCCATGGCCGCCGCACCCGCCACGATCAGCGGGCCGAGGATCGACGCCCCGAACATCCCCAGTCGTTTCGCGCCCCACCACCCCAGCGCGGCACAAAGAACCATCAGAGCCAATTCGCGCCAAGGCACCGTCGTCAAAGGCACACCTGGCGGGTTGGAGAGATCGGCCTCCCAGATCCCCTTCAGAATGAACGGCAGCGCGACCACGATCACCATGACCCGCGTGGCATGGATCAACGACAACGTACGCACTTTCCCGCCAGCTTCCTCACCGAAGACCAGCATGTCCTGCAAGCCGCCGGGCATCGTGGAGTAGTATGCCGTCGGAAAATCATACCCCCAGACCCGCCGAAAATACGGCACCCCCGCAACCCCGATCGCAAGAACCATGACGGGCACCAGTAAAAGCGTCGGCCACATGCCCGGAAAGGTCGCGATGACAGCAGGCGTCAGCGTCGCGCCAACCGCGACCCCCAACACCGTCCGCATCGCATCGTTCAACGGCTTGAACCCCGACATCGGCATCCCCAGCAAAGCCGCGAACAGGCACGCAAAAATCGGCCCCAAAAGCCACGGCAGCGGCAAGTTCAACCCATGGAACACCGCAACACCGAGACCGGCTGTCAGAAAAGCGAAGACGATCTTCATTCCGAGAGCACCTGCAACCGGTGACGCAGCGAGGTCTGCAAATGGGCTTCCGCCGCCGCCCCCGCCGCTTCGGCGTCGCCCGCGTCCAGCGCCTCGATGATCGCGGCGTGCTGGCGGACGACAACATCGATCCGGGCGCTGTCGGTAAACGTTGTCGGCCCCAGAAGCAAAAGCGCATTGTTCAGCCCGCGGGCGGCATCCAGCAGGAACCGATTGCGACTGGCAAGGTACAGACCGCGATGAAACGCCTGGTTGATCGCTGCGGCGCGCGACGGGCTGTCTCGTTCCCCGGCGATCTGTCGGTTGAGTTCGGCAAGCGTATCGAACTCGGCTTCGGTGCCGTGCTTTGCCGCCATTTCGGCCGCCGTTCGTTCCAACACGACCCGCATTTCGTAGAGCTCGACGACTTCCGTCTGCGACAATTGCCGCACGACCGCCCCGGCGCGGGGGCGATGCTCGACAATGCCCTCAGCTTCCAGCCGGCGAAACGCTTCGCGCACCGGCGTGCGCGACAGGCTCAGCCGGGCGCCAACCTCCTCCTCGCGGAGGCGCGCACCGGGCGTGTAATCGCCCCGCCGGATCGCCTCGAGAACCGCATCATACGCCGTCGTCCCGCTGGATTGCCGCTCCATCAGATGTCCATGTTCCATGAATGACCGGGGCTCTCAGGGATAAGGAACCAAGCCCATGCCGCTTTGTATCCAAGCGGATACAATTTGTCCAGAAGACGCCACCCGAAGGAACGCCACACCTTTTCGCCTTTGGAAATGTCCAGTATGCCCGCCACATGGGATTGCCATTGAAACACCTCTTCGATCTGCCCGATGGGATGATCTATCTCGACGGCAACTCGCTGGGGCCGCTGCCCAGCGCGACGCCTACCCGCATCGAGAAAACGCTGCGGAGCGAATGGGGCGCGCATCTGATCACCGGCTGGAACGTGGATGGCTGGATGGCGGCACCGACGAAAGTCGGAGACCGCGTCGGTCGCCTTATTGGCGCCGAGCCGGGCACAACCGTGCTTGGGGACACGCTCTCGATCAAGGTGCACCAAGCCTTGTCGGCAGCGCTGACGCTTCGCCCGGATCGGCGGGTGATCCTGTCGGATACCGGCAACTTTCCGTCCGACCTCTATATGGCGCAAGGTCTGATCCAAACCCTGAACCGGGGCCACGACTTGCGGACGGTTGCGCCGGAGCGCGTCGAAGACGCCATCACCCCCGAAGTGGCCGCCGTTCTGCTGACCCATGTCGACTATCGTACCGGCCGACGCCACGACATAGCACGCCTGACACAAGCGGCCCATGCCGCCGGCGCGGTCATGATCTGGGATCTGGCCCACAGTGCCGGTGCCATCCCGGTCGATTTCGCGGCGAGCCACGCGGAATTCGCGGTGGGATGCACCTATAAGTACCTGAACGCCGGCCCCGGTGCGCCGGCATTCATCAGCGTGCGCCCGGATGTCGTCGGCCGGATTGACCCCGCGCTGTCAGGCTGGCTGGGCCACGAAGCCCCGTTTGCCTTCGACCCGGACTATCGCCCCGGCTTCGGCATCGAACGGATGCGGGTCGGCACGCCCCCCATCCTGCAAATTGCAGCGCTGGAGGCCGCGCTTGATATCTGGGACCGGGTCGACATGGCCGAGCTCGATGCCGCCCGCGTGGCCTTGTCCGAACAGTTCATTGCCGAGGTCGAAGCCCGCTGCCCGGACCTGACGCTTGCCAGTCCGCGCGACCCTGCCGCTCGAGGCAGCCAGGTCGCGTTCCGTTTTGCTGAAGGCTATGCCGCGATGCAGGCGCTGATAGACCGTCGCGTCATCGGTGATTTCCGGGCGCCGGATATCATGCGGTTCGGCATTACGCCGCTCTACCTCGATGCGGATGACATCGTGGCCGCCGTGGATGTTCTGGAAGACGTGCTGGTCAACCGGCTCTGGGACCGGCCCGAATACCTGACCCGTAAAGCCGTGACCTGATTGCGCGCGCATGGCGCGCTCAATTTTGCAGTGGTGTCGCCCGGGCCGCACGCGACGGCCCGGGCGATGCTGTTACATCAGGTCGAAGCGGTCCGCGTTCATGACCTTGACCCATGCTGCCACGAAGTCGGCATAGAATTTGGCTTCGGCGTCGTCCGAGCCATAGACCTCGACAAAGGCGCGCAGCTGCGAGTTTGACCCGAAGACCAGATCAGCGGCGGTCGCCGTCCACTTGACGGCACCGGTCGCCCGGTCGCTGCCTTCATAGACACCCTCGCCCGCCGGCTTCCAGCTGAGCCCCATATCAAGGAGCGTCGCGAAGAAGTCGCGGCTGAGCGTGCCCGGACGGTCGGTCAGAACACCGTGCTTCGGCGCACCGCATTCCAGCGACCGAAGGCCACCAACCAGCACTGTCAGCTCCGGACCGTTCAGACCCAGAAGCTGTGCCTTGTCGATCAGGAGCTCGGCCGGCGACCGCTCGTCCTTGCTGTCGGCTTTGACATAGTTCCGGAAGCCATCGGCTTGCGGCTCGAGCCAGCCGAGGCTCTCGACGTCGCACTGCTCGGCCGTGGCATCGCCGCGCCCGCCGGTGAACGGCACCGTCAGGTCATGACCTGCCGCTTTCGCCGCCGTTTCAATGCCAACGGACCCGGCCAACACGATCGCATCCGCCATCGAGATATCGCCCCGGATCGCCTCAAGCGTTTCCAGCACCTTCGCCAGTTGCGCTGGCTGGTTGGCCTCCCAACCGTTCATCGGCGCCAGACGGATATGCGCGCCATTGGCCCCGCCCCGCTTGTCCGAGCCACGGAAGGTCGAGGCACTCGCCCAGGCGGTCGAGACCATTTCCTGCACCGTCAGACCGCTGGCCGCGATCTTGTCCTTCAGCGCCGCAACATCGGCGTCGGATGGCATGCTGCCAGCCGGGATCGGGTCCTGCCAGATCAACTCTTCCGACGGCACCATCGAGCCCAGATAAAGGTCACGCGGCCCCATGTCGCGATGGGTCAGCTTGTACCATGCGCGGGCAAAGGCGTCGGCGAACTTCTCGGGATTGGCGTGGAAATCGCGGCTGATCTTTTCGTAAGCCGGGTCCATGCGCATCGCCATGTCTGCGGTGGTCATCATGATATGGGTCTTGCCTGCACCATCGGCGGTCGGCGCCATATCCTCGTCCTTCAGGTCTTTCGGCTGCCACTGGTTGGCACCCGCCGGGCTTTTGGTCAGTTCCCACTCATACCCGAAGAGCACATCGAAATAGGACATGTCCCATTGTGTCGGCGTCGGTGTCCACGCGCCTTCGATGCCCGAGGTGATCGTGTCGACCCCTTTGCCCGACTTGTGGCCCGAGTGCCAGCCAAGCCCCATTGCCTCGACCGGCGCGCCTTCGGGCTCGACGCCCACAAGGGCCGCGTCGCCCGCACCATGCGCCTTGCCGAACGTGTGACCACCGGCGACAAGCGCGACGGTTTCCTCGTCGTTCATCGCCATCCGGGCAAAGGTGTCGCGGATGTCATAGGCCGAGCCCAGCGGGTCAGGATTGCCGTCCGGGCCTTCCGGGTTCACATAGATCAGACCCATCTGAACGGCGGCCAGCGGGTTGTCCATCTCGCGGTCGCCGGAATAGCGGCTGTTCGGATTGTCCGAGGTGGCAAGCCACTCGGTTTCCGAGCCCCAATAGACGTCCTCTTCGGGCTCCCACACATCGGCGCGGCCACCGGCGAAACCAAAGGTCTTGAAGCCCATCGATTCCAACGCGGCATTGCCTGCGAGGATCATCAGGTCAGCCCAGGAAAGCGAGCGCCCGTATTTCTGCTTGATCGGCCAAAGCAGGCGACGCGCCTTGTCGAGGTTGCCGTTGTCAGGCCACGAGTTCAGCGGCGCGAACCGCTGCTGGCCAGCACCAGCGCCGCCCCGGCCATCCTGTACCCGGTACGTCCCGGCCGAGTGCCAAGCCATCCGGATCATGAAGGGGCCATAGTGACCATAGTCTGCCGGCCACCAGTCCTGGCTGTCCGTCATCAGGGCCTTCAACTCGTCCATCACCTGATCAAGGTCGAGCGCCTTGAAAGCCTCGGCATAGTTGAAATCGTCGCCCATCGGGTCAGGCGACACGCCACCCTGGTGCAGCATCTTCAGGTTCACCTGTTCCGGCCACCAAGCCTGGTTCTTGACCGTGCCGGTGTGCATGACCGGGCATTTTCCTTCGAAAGCGCCGTCCATCTTGTTCCTCCTTGGGGATGTGTTCTGGGATATCCACGCGGGCGCAGACCCCGCGATCTGGAATTGTTCTAACAAGTCTCATTCATCAGTTGAAGTTGATTTATCTGATTATCCCCATAAGATAATCTGATGATAAACGTCTCGCTCAAACAGTTCCGCTATTTCGACGCGCTGGCCCGCGAAGGCCATTTCGGCCGGGCCGCGGAAAGCTGCGCCATCTCGCAACCGGCTTTGTCCATGCAGATCAAGGAACTGGAAGACACACTTGGCGCCCGGCTCTTCGAACGGGGCGCACGCGAGGTGCGGCTGACGCCGCTCGGCGAGGAACTGGGCGCACGGGTCCGCGAGATCCTGCGCGCCGTCGACGAGATCGGAGACCTGGCCCGTGCCAACAGCGACCGGTTGGTCGGGCGTCTGCGGCTTGGCGTGATTCCCACGATCGCGCCCTACCTGCTGCCGCGGGTGATGCAGGGCGTCGCCCGCGACCATCCCGAGCTTGACCTCTATATCCGTGAAACCGTGACCCCGAAGCTCTTGCAGGAACTTGCCGAAGGACGGCTCGACGCGGCCATCGTCGCCTTGCCGGTTTCGGAACCGACCCTGACCGAGATTGCCCTCTTCGACGAAGATTTCGTGCTGGTCCGCCCGGCCGCCGACAAGGATGCGCCGCTGCCCAGCAAGGAAGGCCTTCGCGAAATGCGGCTCCTCCTTCTGGAAGAAGGGCACTGCTTCCGCGATCAGGCGCTTTCATTCTGCGACATGCCGTCGACCCGACCGCGCGAGATGCTGGACGGTTCGTCGCTTTCAACCTTGGTGCAAATGGTCAACGCTGGGATCGGTGTCACGCTCTTGCCAGACATGGCGCTTGGCGTCGAAACCCGGTCCGCCGATGTCTCGGTCCACCGCTTCCCCGCGCCGCGCCCACGCCGCACCATTGGCATGGTCTGGCGCAAATCGACACCGCTTGACGCGCAACTCAACCAGATTGCCGACGCCGTGCGTCGGGCGGGCACTTAGGCGCAGGCCGAGGGGCAACGCCCCTTCCGATGTCTTCGAAAAGACATCGGACCGGAAATTTCCTAAATTTCCGCCACCCGCTCAACCGCGATCGCCGTCGCCTCGCCGCCACCGATACAGATCGACGCCACGCCGCGCCGCGCGTTCCGCGCGCGCATTGCCCCCAGCAGCGTCACAAGGATCCGCGCCCCAGACGCGCCGATGGGATGACCGACCGCCACCGCGCCCCCGTGCACGTTCAACCGCTCGTGCTGGATGCCAAGCTCGCGCATCGAGGCCATCGGCACACAGGCAAACGCCTCGTTGATCTCGAAAAGGTCCACGTCCTCGACACTCCACCCCGTCACCTGAAAGAGCCGCTCTTTCGCATAGACCGGCGCCGTCGTGAACCAGCCGGGCTCACCGGCATAGGCCGCATGCCCCACGATCCGCGCGAGCACCGTCAGGCCCAAAGCCTCGGCCCGGCTTTCGCGCGCCAAGACCAGCGTCGCAGCGCCATCATTGATCGACGAGGAAGACGCCGCCGTGATCGTGCCATCGCGTTTGAAGGCCGGGCGCAGGCTGGGGATCTTCTCGGGATCGATCCGGTCCGGCCCCTCGTCCCGCGAGACCACCACCTCGCCCTTGCGGCTTTTCACGGTGACCGGGGCGATCTCGTCGGCAAAGGCCCCGTCGGCCGCCACTTGCGCACGCCGGACGCTTTCCATCGCGAACGCGTCCTGATCCTCGCGGGTGAACTGGTATTTCTCGGCGCAATCCTCGCCGAACGTGCCCATCGACCGCCGCGTGCCATCAGGCGCCACTTCATAGGCGTCCTCCAACCCGTCCAGCATCATGTGGTCCAGCATCCGGCTGTGCCCGATCCGCGCCCCGGCCCGGCCTTGCGGCAACAGATAGGGCGCGCCGGTCATGCTCTCCATGCCACCCGCAACCACGACCGAGGCCGATCCGCACCGAATGGCGTCATGCCCCTGCATCACCGATTTCATGCCCGAGCCGCAGACTTTCGACACCGTTGTGCACGGCACGCCCACCGGCAACCCGGCCCCGAGCGCCGCCTGCCGGGCCGGCGCCTGCCCCAGACCTGCGGGCAAGACGTTGCCCATCAGCACCTCGTCCACATCCTCGGGCGCGAGCCCGGCCCGCTCGACCGCCGCGCGAATAGCGGTGGCGCCCAACTCGGTGGCGGGCACGCCCGAGAAAGCGCCCTGAAAGGCCCCAAGCGGTGTTCGGACGGCGCTGCAGATCACGATCGGATCAGTCGGGTCGGTGACGTCTTTCATGGCTGATACCTCCAGCTTAGGTGAACGTATGTTCACATAGATTGCCGGCCCTGAAAACCCCGGAGCATCGCCAAAACGCAAATGGCGGCTCCCACCCCTGGGAACCGCCATTACGCGTGTGTGTGTGTGTGTGTGCGTCATGGACCAACTCGTGATCCATGAGCCTTTAAAATCGAATCGGTGTGTCTGAAATGTGGCGTGCCTGAACCAATTTCTGGGTGTTTAGAAGGCCGAGGCGCCAGACGCCCCAACGCGCGGAAACATCACGTTTCGACCTGTGTGACTACCGCGTCGCCAGCCCGCATGGGCCCACGCGCACGATCAAACCTCAGATAGGCCAGAGCCTTGCCCCCCGCTTGCGAATAGAGGACCCCGGCAGGCTTTCCGTCCTCGGTGACAATTTCGGTGCCTGCGGGGGCGGCACCCTCGATCTGCACCCGCGCCAAGCCCTTCTTCAATTCGGTCTTGTGCTTCATCCGCGCCGTGACTTCCTGCCCGACATAACAGCCTTTCCGGAAATCCACGCCGTTCAGGGCCTCGAAATTCATCTCGAGCGGATAGCTTTCATTGGCCACCAGCTCGATCCCGCTTTCCGGCACAAGATGCTCGATCCTCAGGGCCTCGGACGGCGCGCCGTCATCGGCCCGACCATCATACGCCCGCCAGCCAAGGGCCGGATGACGCGGGTCGGCAAAGGCCCCGTCCGGCACCGGCCCGGCCCCATGTGCCACCTCAAGGTCCAGAGGTGTCAGAGTGACGTCTGCCCGCAGCTTGTACATCGTCAACCGCTGCAACAGCGACGCTGCCTGCCCGTCCGAGACATCGATCAGAATCGCGTCCTCCGCCGGCACCAGAAAGAAATCGGCCAGATACTTGCCCTGCGGCGTCAGAAGCGCCGTCCAGACCAAGCCATCGGCCAAGCGGCCAACATCATTGGTCACAAGGTTCTGCAGGAAATCCTCGCGATCCGACCCGGTCACGGAAATGATCTTGCGCGTGTCCATCTCTGGCCTCTCCGTCTGTCCTGCGCCAATATAGGGCGCTTCTTTCGGAACGGAACCGCCATGCCCGCCCCTCTTTCAGTCGTGATCCCGACATTGAACGCGGCCGAGGCGTTGCCCGCCACCACCGACGCGCTGCTCGAGGGGGCGACGTCAGGGCTGGTGCGCGAACTGGTGATCTCGGATGGCGGCTCGACCGACGGCACCGAGGCGGCCGCGCGCGAGCTGGGCGCGGTCTGGGTCAACGGCCCCGCCGGCCGCGGGGCGCAACTGGCCCGTGGTGTGGCCGCCGCAAGCGGGGATTGGGTGCTGCTGCTTCATGCCGACACGCATCTGGCGCCGGGGTGGAGCGACGTCGCCCGCGATCATATGAACACCGCGCCCGAGGCCGCCGGATGGTTCCGCCTGCGCTTCCGCGCCGAGGGCTTGCCGCCAAGGCTGGTCGCAGGCGGCGCGGTGCTGCGGTCGCGCTGGCTGGGCCTGCCTTATGGCGATCAGGGACTGCTGGTATCGCGCCGGGTGCTGGGTGAAGTCGGCGGTGTGCCGGACCTGCCACTGATGGAGGATGTCGCCCTGGCCCGCGCCTTGAAAGGACGGTTACGCGAACTGCCTTGCGCCGCATGGACCTCGGCTGCCCGTTATGCGCGCGATGGCTGGGCGCGGCGCGTGGTTGGCAACTTGTCGACGCTGGCGCGCTATGCGCTTGGGGCCGACCCGTCAGACCTCAAGCGGCGCTACGAGCGTGCGGGGTCCGGAAAATGAAATTTTCCGACCCATTTTCCGTCTCGGAAAATGGCACAGCTCAGTCGTCGAACTGAAGCGCATGAAGACGGGCATATATCCCGCCACGCGCCAGAAGGTCGTCATGCCGACCCTCGTCAACGACGCGGCCCGCATCCATAACGACAATCTTGTCCGCCGCCCGCACCGTTGCCAGCCGGTGCGCGATCACCAGCGTTGTCCGGTCCTTGGACAACGCATCCAGCGCCGCCTGCACCCGAACCTCGCTTTCGGCGTCCAGCGCGCTTGTCGCCTCGTCCAGAAGCAGGATCGGCGCCTCGCGCAGCAGCGCCCGCGCTATTGCAACCCGTTGGCGTTGCCCGCCCGACAGCTGGCCGCCCCGCGGCCCCACCTGCGTGTCCAACCCATCCGGCAGAGAGCGCACGAAATCGGTCAGATGCGCCGCCTCCAGCACCTCGGCCATCCGGGCGTCAGACACGTCTTTCTCGGCCAGAAGGATGTTGGACCGAAGGCTTTCGTCGAACATCGGAGCATCCTGACTGACCACGGCGTAAAGCCGGCGCAGATCGGTAAGCGTCACCGCGTCAATCGGGGCACCGCCGACAGACACCGAACCGCTTTCCACATCGACAAGCCGGGTCAGCACGTTGAACACGCTGGATTTCCCCGCCCCCGAAGCGCCGACCAGCGCCGTCGTCTCACCAGCCCGCGCCGTGAAACTGGCCCCGTTCAACGCCGGCTGGCCTTTATAGCGTAGCACCACGTCGCTCAGTACGATATCCGCCGCCGCCGGATCGGCAGGTGCAGGTGTGGGCGCAGCCGGTGACGTGATCCCGGGCACCGCCTCGAACACCTGCCGGATGCGCGCAAGGCTCGACCGGGCCGAGGCCCACGCACCCGTCACATTGGCCAGCCGCCGGAGCGGATCGAAGATCAGGCCCATGGCGGTGAAGAACGACATGAACTCGCCCACCGTCTTGTCGCCCGAGACAATCTGACCGCCGCCATAGTAAATCACACCGGCAAAGCCGAGGGCCGCCACCACGTCGATCAGGCCGGGCACTGCCGCGCGTCCGATCAGCGACCTGCGTTCGAACCGGCGGAAGTCGCGCACCATGTCGCCGAAGCGGCCATGCTCGTGATCCTCGGCGGTATTCAGCTTGATCGTGTTCATGCCGTGAAAGATCTCGTCCAACCGGGTCGAGAGCCGTGCCGCCCGCTCGCGCGCGGCAAAACTGACGCCTCGGACAAATCGCAGAAGCCCACCGACCGGTCCGATCAGCAGCGGTACGCCCGCCACCGCGATCAGCGTCCAGACCGGGTCAACCGAGATCGCCACTGCCAAAAGGGCGATCAGGGCGACAAGATCGCGCCCCGCAGCCCCCAGAACCGTGGCCCAGATCGAATTGGCTTGTGTCGTGTCGCCCCGCACCCGCTCGATCAGCGTGCCGGGGGGGTTGGTTTGGAAATAGGCACTGTCGAGCGTCAGGAAATGCCCCACCATGTCGCGCTGCATCGCGGTCGAGACCTGCAGGCCAACGCCCTCCATGATCACCCGATGCGAAAACGCGGTGACAGCCCGCAAAAGGAAAATCCCGGCAATCGCCAGCGCGACCCACCCCACAGCCGATTGGTCACCGGCGATGAAGACATCGTCAAACATCGGCTTCATCAGGTAGCTCAACCCGCCAAGCGTCGCCCCTTCGATCGCCATCAGAAGGAAAGCGACAAGGATCAGCCCGCGATAGCGTCTCAGATAATTGCCCCAGACCCAGCCAAAGACCGGGCGGTTCACGTCTTGGCTCATGTCAGCGCCTCCGCCGACTTATAGCGCGCCGTCAGCGCAGCCGGATCGTATTCGGCGACAGCCCAGTCCCTCAGGCTCAAACCGCGGTCGCGATGCGCTGCCAGATAAGCGTCTGCCATGAAGTCGAGTATCCCGTGCCGCGACGTTTTCAGGTGCAGATACTTGAACGAAAGCTGGCGCCGCGCAATCTCGGGTGCCACTTCCGTCTGATCGACCAGATAGAGAAAAGCGGCAAGACCAGTGCGATCAATGCCGGATTTGCAATGCATGACAAAGGGTCGCTCGATTGTGCCGAACGCGTCGAGAAGCCCCAACAGCCTCTTCGACTTCATCAACTTCACTCCGTGAACCGGAGCCTGTCGCAACGTCAGCCCATGACGCGCGCAGGCGTCTTGCTCCAACATCGGAATGGGTTCATTCAGCGTCTTGCCCCGCAACAACAACACCGATTTGATACCACGTGCGGCCCAGCGGGCAATCCGGCGCGGGCTAGGCTGGTTCGAGCGCCAAACCCCCGGCGCAATCTCGTATTCATGCGTCCAGACCGAGCGCAGGAACCCGTGATCGGTCAGCATAAGCTGGCGATAGGCGGCGCGCCGGTCGGCCGGCGAGGCAAAGAGACTGTTCTGCTCCAAGGGGGCCCTTTTCGGCTCCGTTTCTTGCGTGTGTCGGGGGTCTAAACCTTGCCAAGGGCCTTCACAAGCCATGCGCGCTGTTGACCCCGCCCATGGTGGCTTCTACGTCTCTGTCCAGACAGTTTCAGGACAACGCGAAATGACCCTTTCCGGCGGTTTGACGTATCTTGCAATTCCCGGCCCTTCGGTGATGCCCGAACGGGTGCTGCGCGCCATGCATCGTGCCGCACCCAACATTTATTACGGCGAACTGCCCGAGCTTGTGCCCACCCTCACCGCGCGGCTGCGCAAAGTGGCGCGGACCGAGGCACATGTGGCTATATATATCGCCAACGGGCACGGCGCCTGGGAAGCCGCCATCGCCAATGTGCTGTCGCCCGGCGATGTGGTGCTGGTGCCAGCAACGGGCCGCTTTGCCCATGGGTGGGCCGATATTGCCCGGATGATGGGCGTCAATTGCGAGATCCTCGACTTCGGCAAGCGCGACACGATCGATCTGGACGCCGTGCGCGAACGACTGGCCGAAGACGACGGGCGGATCAAGGCTGTGCTGGCCGTTCAGACCGACACGTCTACCGGCGTTCGCAATGATATCAAGGCTTTGCGGGACACAATGGATGAAGTTGGCCATGATGCCCTGCTGATGATCGATTGCATGGCGTCGCTGGGATGTGACCGGTTCGAGATGGACGCGTGGGGCGTCGATGTGATGATCACCGGCTCGCAGAAAGGGCTGATGACACCGCCCGGGCTGGGCTTCGTCTTCTTTTCGGACAAGGCCGACCGGGCGCGGGACACGGCAAAATGCGTGACGCATTACTGGGATTGGCGCCCGCGCGTCGATCCGCCGATGTTCTATCGCTATTTCGACGGCACGGCACCGACGCATCATCTCTATGGCCTGGACGAGGCGCTGAAAATGATCGGCGAGGAAGGGCTGGAAAACGTCTGGGCCCGCCACGCCACGCTGGCCCGCGCCGTCTGGGCCGCGTTCGATCACTGGGGCTCGGTCGGACCGCTGGAAGTGAACATGACAAACCCGGCCCTGCGCTCGCATTCGGTGACCGCGCTGCGGGCGGGGTCGCCCAAGGGCACCGCGCTGCGGCAATGGTGCGAAACGCAAGCCGGGCTGACCTTGGGCATCGGGCTTGGCATGGCCGACGACGACTCGGACGAATGGGATCATTTCTTCCGTCTTGGCCATATGGGCCATGTCAACGCGCAAATGGTGCTGGGCGCCTTGGCCACGATCGAGGCCGGGCTGAAAGCCGTCGACATGGAGCATGCGCCGGGCGGGATTGAAAAGGCAGCGGCAGTGATCGCAGAGGCCACCAGACCCTGAACCGGCCACCCGTTAGGACGCCCGATTGTTCACATCACGCAGCAGTCTTTCAAAGCCGGGCTGCCTTTGCAGCAATCCTCGAGCATGAAGTTCAGAAGCGCGCCAACCCGAGTGATATCAACAGCATAGCGCTGCGTTCTTGACTGCCGCTCACGTGTCAGCAACCCAGCCTCGGTCAGACTGGCCAGATGAAAGGACGCGCGCGATGGGCTGGCCCCAAGGGCCTCGGCGATCTCACCCGCGCTCAGCCCACCCGGCCCAGCAACCACCAACACGCGAATGACCCGAAGCCGGTCCGGATTGGACAGGGCGTGAAAGAGGTCTGCGGCATCCTCTTCAGTCATATTTCAACTACCCTTGAAATAAATGATCTTCCATGCCAAGCTATTTCAAGACTAATTGAAATGAAAGATGCTCGAATGACCTTTGCCGCCCTGTTTGACGCCCTCACCCGCCTTCCCGACGAAGCTTCACTGGTCTTCCAGTACAATGGCACATCTATTCAGGGCGGCTATCACGTCACCGAGTTGCGCCTGTCGGACACGACCAGCATCGATTGCAGCGGGACGGTTACCCGGTTCACGGAAACCCGCCTGCAATTGCTCGATGGATACGGCGGCGCTCACATGACGGTCGGCACGTTCCGGACCATCCTCAAGCAAAGCCTTGCACGACTGCCCGCACTTGCCGACGCACCGTTCATGGTCGAGTTTGCGCCCAAGAACGAAGGCTTGATGCTGCTGACGCCGTCTGAACCGGTTTTCAAGGATGGCCGCGCAGAGCTGTCATTGAACCGCACCACGGCTGTCTGTCGCCCGTTTGAACGCCGACGCTCCGATCACTCGGGCAAAACATGCTGCAACCCGGCAGCGTGATCTCAGGATTTGGGCTTGAACTCCACGGTCATCAATCGGTCTGCGCCCCATGAAACCAGACCGGCGACGATCAGGCCCCAAATGGCCCAGATCGCGAAAAGCACCATGAAAACAAGGACGCCCGCGGCGACCAGGAAAGCATCTGTATAGTTTTCAACTTCACGCATAGAAAAAAGTTTACCGAGTTTCTCTTCACGCGCGAGTAATAAAATTGCGCGCAAGCAATTTTCAGCCACCCTGTGCTTCGGCAAGCGCGAGCGGCAACATCTCGGCCAGCAAATCAAGGTCTTGCGAGGGCCCGGCACTGATGCGGATGCATCGATTGCCGGGGGCGGCAAACGGCATGCGCACGAAGACGCCGCGCGCAACCAGACCCTCCAGCACCGCCTTGGCAAAGGTCGCGTCCTGCCCGCAATCGATGGTCACGAAATTGGTGGCCGAGGGCAGCGGCGTCAGACCCTGCCCGGTTGCGATCTCGGCGATGCGGGACCGGGCGGTTTCGACTTTGGCCCGCACCACGTCCACCCAGCCGGCATCCTCCAGCGCCGCGAGCGCGGCGGCCTGACTGACCCGCGAAAGCCCGAAATGGTTCCGGATCTTCTCGAACCCCCGGATGACCTCGGCCTCGCCGAACGCATAACCGACCCGCATGCCCGCCAGACCATAAGCCTTTGAAAACGTGCGCATTCGGATCACGCGCGGATCTGATACATCAATCACGGGCACAGCGCCCTCGGGCGCAAACTCGACATAGGCCTCGTCCAGCACCAGAAGACAGCCCTCGGGCAGGCCATCAAGCAAGGCCGTCACCGCGCCTGCGTCATGCCACGACCCCATCGGATTGTCGGGATTGGCAAAATAGACAAGCTTGGCGCCATGCTGATGCGCCGCCGCAATCAGGCTGTCGGGGTCTTCGCGATCGTCGACATAAGGCACCTTGACCAACTGCCCGCCGAACCCGGCCACGTGATAGTTGAACGTGGGATACGCCCCGTCCGACGTCACCACCACATCCCCCGGCCCCACATAAAGCCGCACGACATAGCCTAGAAGCCCGTCGATCCCCTCGCCCACGACGACCTCGCCCGGCGCAATGCCCAGCGACGCGGCCAAGGCATGGCGCAGGTCATGACTTTCGGGGTCGCCATACATCCACGCCTCGGGCGCCGACGACCGGATCGCGTCCAGCACCTTGGGCGAAGGTCCGAACACGCTTTCATTGGCCCCCAATCGCGCCTTGAACACCCGTCCCGTGGCGCGCTCGATGGCTTCCGGACCAACAAATGGCACCGTGGCGGGCAGGCTTTGGGCGAGCGGAGTTTCCTTGGGGCGCGTCATGGGCGCGAGATCACCACGGACGCGCCAAAGGGGCAAGACCCGTCAGTCGGCGTCTGACCGCCGGAACCGCTCCCTGAGCGCGTCGATTGCCGTCTGCACACGGCCCGGCCCCTCGGTCGCGGGCTCGTCGGACGTTTCGATGAATTTGGGGCGCAGGAAGCCCTTCAGAACCGTGTCCCAGAAGGTCGAGAGGTCTCCGCGACGCAAGGCAGCGACCTCCTCGGGGCCAAGTTCGAGCCGATACTGGAAATCGGCATCTCCGCCTTTTGCATTCACGATGCGCGCCAACCCATTGGCAAGAAAAGCTTCTGTCTGCCCGGCTGCCTCAGGCGTGGCAACCTCAATCCCGTCCAGCGTAATCCGCCAATCCATGTCGATTTCGTCGTCGGTCAGGTCCCAGCGATCCTCGACCCGGGCAGTGACGGTGCCGTCGCTGAGCCATGTCAGCGGCGCTTTCGGCAGGATCAGTTTGAGACGGTCGACCTCGACCTCCTCGAAACTCCAGATCGTCTCGCGCCCCTGTTCCGAGATGTCGCGCGTCGCCACATAAAGCGGCTGGCCCGCGACACTGGCCTCAAGGTTCGAGCGGAACAGCAGATCGAACATCGCCAACTGGCTGCGGAACGGCGCGACATCACCAGCCCGGATCTCCAGATCATAGGGCTCGGAATTGCGCGGCTGGACAGACACAAGAACATCCGCCACTTCAACCCGATCCGCCCGGAAGGGACGGCGCGCCGGTTTGGGACGCGCAGGCGCTTCGACATGTGCGTCCCGCGCTTCGGGTGGTGTCACGACGCCCGAAACCCCGTCCACGGCGGCGAATTGAATGCGGGGTTCACTGCCAAAGAGGCTGAACAAGTCCACATCCGCCTCGATCCGCTTCACGCGCAGATCGAAGGCCAGACCGTCTTCACTTTGCCGCTGCAACGCCAACCCCGAAAGGGCGACGCGACCACTCAAAAGCGAGCCCGAGCTTTCCTCATAGGAAATCGACATCTCGGCCCGGTCGCCCGCGGTGGTCAGGATCATGCGCAAGAGCGGATCGAACAGCACGAAACTGGCGATGACCGCAAGAACCGCAACGCCGCCAAAGCCCCCGGCAATCCAGTGGATGGTTTTCTTTGAAAACAACGGCTTTTGTGACGAACCTGATGTTGATCCTGTCGCTGGATGACCACGCGTCCCTTGCGCATCCCGCCTCTTTGCGGGCGGCGTCTTCCGTGAAGACCCCCCGAAAAGCATGGTGATGAGCAAAGCAAAAAGCTCGAACACCAGCGCAATCAGCGCGCCGATCGCGGCCAAGAGCGGGGCAAGGCAGGCGAACAGAAGTTCCGCAAAAATAATGAGTAAGGCTTCCATCTGCCGTTGCACTTAGGAACGCAATGTGGCCAAGCAGTGGAAATAACGGCAGATTTTGCCGCAAACGGGCCAGCCTGTTGCATCTCTGCACGGTCAGGATGCAAGGCAAAACGAAAGGTGTCTTCCATGAAAATCGGTTTCATCGGCCTTGGGAATGTCGGCGGCAAGCTGGCGGGCAACCTGCTGGCGAACGGCGTCGACTTGACGGTCCGCGATCTGGACCGGGGCGCGGCCGAGCCGTTTTTGGCCCAAGGCGCCCAGTGGGCCGACAGCCCGGCGGCGATGGTCGAGGCGTGCGATATTGTCATCACCTGCCTGCCCTCGCCCGCCGCTTCGGCCGCGGTGATGGAAGGCCCGGATGGTTTGCTGAGCGCCCTTGGCCCCGGCAAGACATGGGCCGAGATGTCGACGACCGACGCCGCCGAGATGACCCGGCTTGCCGCCCTTGTCGAAGCAACCGGTGCGGCGGCCATCGAATGCCCTGTTTCGGGCGGCTGCCACCGGGCGGCCACCGGCAATATCTCGATCTTCGCGGGCGGCGCGCGCGAAACTTTCGACGCCATGTTGCCGGTTCTGACGATCCTCGGGCGGCGTGTCCTGCACACCGGCCCGATTGGCAGCGCCTCGAAGCTGAAGGTTATGACCAACTATCTGGCCACCACCCATCTTGTGGCCCTCGCCGAAGCGCTGACCACAATGAAAGCGGCCGGGCTTGATCTTGCGACCACCTATGAAGCTATCCGCATTTCGTCGGGCAACAGCTTCGTGCACGAGACGGAAAGCCAGGTCATCCTCAACGGCTCGCGCGACATCAACTTCACGATGGACCTTGTTTTGAAGGATATCGGGCTCTTCCAGTCGATTGCCCAGGATCACGACGTGCCGCTGGCGCTGTCGCCGATGTTGGTCGGCCTCTTCGAAGAGGCCATCGACACCTATGGCCCCCGCGAGTTCTCGCCCAACATCATCCGCCGCTATGAAGACCCCACCGGCCTCGACATTTGTGCGCCTGGTTTCCCCGCCGAGATGGTCGATTACGAGCCTCCGGCAACAGGGGCCGAGGTCAGGCCGAGGCGCGACTGATCCAGCGCCCCGGCCTTTCTGAACAGAGGTTACTGGTTATTCTGGCCCCAAAGGCGACGCCAACTGCGGCGCTCGTGCCGGTCGATGCGGCTCGGCCCGTCAATGCCAAGTCGGTCGCGCCGGGATTCGACGGCATCGATCCGGTCTTCGATCACATCGCGCGGACCAAGATCGACGGCCCGGTCAATGCGGCTTTCCCGACGGTCGATCCGATCTTCGATCCGGTCGAGCCGCTCCAGCGGCATCAAAGCCTGTGCGGTTCCCGCCACCGGAAGTGTCGTCAGCACGGCAACGGCAAGGATATGGGTCTTCATCATGGGTCAAGTCCTTCTGTTGGTGCACATCTCGGACTTAGAACGCAGACGCACCGGGTTTCTGTCGGGAAACGATTTTCGGATCGAAAATCGGTGCAGAATATGCGTCATATTCTGCCATGACCCGCGTGATCCTCTTCAACAAGCCGATGGGCGTGCTGCCGCAATTCACCGACGCCAAAAGCCCCTCGCCCCGCCCGACGCTCTCGGGCTTCGGACTGCCGAAAGGGGTTTACGCCGCCGGACGGCTGGATCGGGACAGTGAAGGGCTGCTGGTGTTGACAAACAATGGCAAGGTGCAAGCCCGGATCGCCTCGCCCAAGGCGCGGACCGAGAAAACCTATCTGGTGCAGGTCGAGGGCGCGCCGACGCCTGTAGACCTGATGCCGCTGGAAGAAGGTCTGGTGTTAAAAGATGGCCCGACCCGGCCCGCGAAAGCGCGCCTGATCGCGCCGCCCGACCTCTGGCCGCGCGATCCGCCGGTGCGGGTGCGGAAGACCGTCCCCGATGCGTGGCTGGAACTCACTCTGACCGAAGGCCGCAACCGGCAAGTGCGCCGCATGTGCGCGGCCATCGGCTTTCCCTGTCTGCGTCTGGTGCGCTGGCGGGTGGGCCAGTGGTCGCTAGACGGGCTCGCTCCGGGCGCATGGCGCGACGCCTGAGCCAAACGGCCCGTATGCGGCGCACCGTGGCCGTACAGTCACATGTATTGCACGACACAAATCGCCCGTTTCCTGCCCGATTGTTAACATAACGTTTAGGTAAACGACACTCGAAGCAGTGTTTTTGTAACGAGTGAAGTCATGCAGAATCTTAAATCTCTCGTCGTTCGTAATCGTTCTTTGCTGTCGGTCCTTGCCGCAGTCTTTTCCGCCTTTCTGGTGCTTGTCGCCGCCGAACAGGTGAAAGCGCAGGGGACAGGCGACCTCTTGATGACCACCTATCCCAGCACGGATTTTACGGGCACTCCCATCACCTCGGGGCCCGTCACCATCATCGACCAGACCAACCTCAACCCCGGTGGGCGTGGCAACTATTTCAGCGTTCGGGTCGAGGGTTACATCTTCGCGGAAACCTCGGGCACGTACACGTTCGAAACCCGTGGTGACGATGGCGTACGTCTTTATGTCGACGGCTCGCTGGTGGTGAACGACTATGGATTGCACGGGGCACGGAACCGAACCGGCACGATCGATCTTGTGGCCGGCACCTGGTACCCGATCCTGCTGGAACACTATGAGTGGGGCGGTCGTCAGCGGCTGCGCCTGCGGTATCAACCTCCCGGTGCCGGATCGATGGCATTTCCGGCCACGACCGTACTGTCCCGCAGCCTGCCCGTGTCCGCGACGATTCCGATGCTCGCCACGCAAGAAGGCCGTATCGCCCATATCGTGACCGAAGAAGCCGCACGCGCCTTGCGGACCGAGATGGGTGTCAACCAGCGCGCCAACCGCGACGCCCGCGCCCGCCACGCGACGGCCCTGCGCTGCCGTGAACTGCGCGAGGATGGCGTTGCCGAAGACACGTTGGCCACCTGCGCCGACGACGCTGGCCGGAAGTCTGCCCCGCTGCAGTTCAACAGCACTGTGAGCGCCAACTCGGCTTCGTCGAAGGTTGCTGGCGACTTCTTCGGCAGTTGGGATGCCGGTAACACCCGCACCCTCTACTTCGGCGATTTCGACGTCACCCGCTATGAAGGTGGCGATGTCGCGGCCGTATTCAGCGCCCGCTATGCCCGCGAGAAGATGATCGACGATCGTCTGGTCGGCCTGTTCCTGGGCTTTAACCTCAACCACAGCCACATCGAAGACGTGGTGGGCGGCGACCGCAGCGGCTTTGGCGTCTCGGCTGGGGCCTATGTCGTCGACAAACTGACTGACACGCTGACCTGGGACGGCTTCGTGTCCGTCGGTGCCGGACGCAACAACCTGGATATTCGGGATGGCAGCGACGAGATCTCGGGCGACTACAACACGACATCCGTCCTGCTTGGCGTCGCCCTGTCGGGGTCGCGCGAGTTTGAGACCTTCGAACTGCGCCCCGAGGTCAACCTGTCGGTCGGTCATACCGCGATTGGCAATGTCGACCTGTCGGGCGGAACATCCGACATCGTTGACGCCGGTGGCGTGACCCTTGGCCGGATGAGCTTCGAGCCTGACTTCGTCTTCGCGCTTGGCACATCGGGCACGCGTTTTGACACGAACGAGTTTTGGGTCACGCCAAGCATGACCTGCGAGTATCAGGACGCCATGGAGACCCGCGAAGAGTGTGGCGGGGGTCTTGCGCTGGAGTGGTCGGCAAGCGCCGGGAACGGTCTGCATGACCTGTCCTTGCGGCTCAGCCACGAAACCATCGGCGGCAGCGCCCGCGACAGCGTCGGCTTCGAGATCAAGAGCGTCTTCTAAGCAACTGCCCTTCTAAAATGAAACGGCCCGCCTGATCAGGCGGGCCGTTGTCGTTTTGCGCAGACTGCGCGTCAGGAGGCGCAATCGCTCCAGTCAAGCGTGGCGACGGCATCGCTCTCGAACCGGGCTTCGGCCATCCGGTCGCCCGAGCGCACGCGCAGGACGGCGCCCTCGATCTCGGCATCGGTCACGGTGATCTCGCGCGCGCCGATCGTGTCATCGACATCGATGGTAAAGGCCACGTCGGCCCCTTTCGGCAACCCGTTCAGCGCCAGCGTCAAACGTTTGTCGCCGTCCGAGACGCGGGAAGCGCCGGTCACGCGATCACCGCCAGCCACCAGTTCGAACGGCTGGAAGACCTCGACCCCGGCGCCCGTTTCGCTGACATCGAAGATCAGCTTGCCAGCCGAGCCTGTCAGGTCGACCGTGACCGAAATCGGCGTATCGGCGCAAATCCCGCTGTCGCTGGACAGAACGAAGCGATCCTTGGGCGCGCCTTCGATGAAGGTGGCGGTGATCTCGGCCTTGGCGGTCGTTGCGACGACAAGCGCTGAGAGGAAGACAAGTGATTTCATGGGCGCGGTCCTTTCCGGCGGTTCGGGTGAACATCGTCCGGTTTGGCTGCATTTCAAGGGTGAGCCCTTGTTAACCGTCTCTCCATCTGGTTGCGGCGGGATCGTGCGTATTTTTGAAGAGATGAAGGGGAGCGGGGCGCGTTAACCTTAATGGTTGGTTGCGTTGGGACACGCGTTTGCGGCTGTCGGTTTCGATGCGGGGTGGTGAAACGAAAAAGGCCCGCACGCGGCGGGCCTTTTCAAATCGTTCAGATCAGGCTCAGTCGAGCTTCGGCAACAGGCTGTCGACCGAGGCCTTGGCATCGCCATAGAACATCCGCGTGTTTTCCTTGTAGAAGAGCGGGTTCTCGATGCCGGAATAGCCCGTGCCCTGCCCCCGCTTCGAGACGAAGACCTGCTTGGCTTTCCAGACCTCCAACACCGGCATCCCGGCGATGGGCGAGTTCGGATCGTCCTGCGCCGCCGGGTTCACGATATCATTCGAGCCGATGACGATCACGACATCCGTGTCCGGGAAGTCGTCATTGATCTCGTCCATCTCAAGCACGATGTCATACGGCACCTTGGCTTCTGCCAGAAGCACGTTCATGTGCCCCGGCAGACGGCCCGCAACCGGGTGGATCGCGAAGCGCACGGTCTTGCCGGCCGCACGCATCTTGCGCGTCAGTTCGGCGACCGCGGTCTGCGCCTGCGCCACCGCCATGCCATAGCCCGGCACGATGACGATGCTGTCAGCCTCTTGCAGCGCGGCTGCGACGCCGTCGGCGTCAATCGCCACCTGCTCGCCCTCGACGGCCATCTGCTCGCCCGAGGCGCCGCCGAAGCCGCCCAGGATCACGCTGATGAACGAGCGGTTCATCGCCTTGCACATGATATAGGACAGGATCGCACCCGACGAGCCGACCAGCGCACCGACGACGATCAGAAGATCATTGCCAAGGCTGAAGCCGATGGCCGCTGCCGCCCAGCCGGAATAGCTGTTCAGCATCGACACCACGACCGGCATATCGGCGCCGCCGATGCCCATGATCAGGTGATAGCCGATGAAGAGCGCGGCCAGCGTCAGCAGGATCAGCGTCCACGACCCCGAGCCCGAGAGATACATGATCAGCATCAGCACCGAGAACGCCGCCGCGCCTGCGTTCAGCAGGTGACCGCCCGGCAATTGCTTGGCGCCGGTGTCGATCTGGAACGGCAGCTTCGAGGAACTGCCCGAAAGCTTGCCATAGGCCACGACCGACCCGGTGAAGGTCACCGCACCGATCCAGATGCCCAGGGCCAACTCGACACGGAGGATGCCGATTTCAACGCCCGACTTCTTGGCGACCAGCTGACCGAAGGTCGAGAGCGTCTCGTGCACCTCTTTCGGCAGGCCGATGGCGGTATAGCCGTCGTCCATCACCGCGCCCAGCACCCCGCCATTGTCCGCGTAAAGCGCCGAAACCGCGTTGATCATGATGTCGGCGTTGAAGCCCACGAAGACAGCCGCGAGACCAACGAGCGAGTGCATGATCGCCACAAGCTCGGGCATCTGGGTCATCTCGACCTTGGTGGCCAGTTGATAGCCGACGCCCGCGCCCATCGCGATCAGGATCAGTGACATCAGCCAGAGGCCGGCGCCCGGTCCGATCAGGGTCGCCAGCACGGCGATGGCCATGCCGACGATGCCATACCAGACAGCCCGTTTCGCGCTTTCCTGCCCCGAAAGGCCACCCAGCGAGAAGATGAAGAGAACAGCCGCAACAACATAGGCGGCAGTGGTAAATCCGAAATCCATTTCCCCTGCCCCTTCTTACGACTTCTGGAACATGGCGAGCATGCGCCGGGTGACCAGGAAGCCCCCGAAGATGTTCACCGCGGCCATCAGGATACCCAAGGCCGCAAGCACCGTGATCAAGGCGCTGTTGGACCCGATCTGCATGAGCGCGCCCAGAATGATGATCGACGAGATCGCGTTCGTCACCGCCATTAGTGGCGTGTGCAACGAATGCGAGACGTTCCAGATCACCTGGAAGCCGACGAAGACCGACAGGACGAACACGATGAAGTGCTGCATGAAGCTGGCGGGCGCAATCAGACCAACGGCCAGGATCAATGCCCCACCGATGCCCAGAAGCCCGACCTGCGTCATGGTTTCCTTGCGGAAGGCTGCCGCTTCCGCGGCCCGCTTTTCTTCCGGCGTCAGTTCTTTCGGCGGCTCTTTCTTCGGCTGCGCCGCGATCGCCTGCACCTTGGGCGGCGGGGGCGGATAGGTGATCTCGCCCTGATAGGTCACGGTGGCGCCACGGATCACGTCGTCTTCCATGTTGTGCACGACCTGCCCGTCTTTCTCGGGCGTCAGGTCGGTCATCATGTGACGGATATTGGTCGAATAGAGCAGCGAGGATTGCGTGGCCATGCGCGACGGGAAGTCGGTGTAACCGACGATCGTAACCCCATTCGGTGTCACGATTTTCTCGTCCTTCACGGTCAGTTCGCAGTTGCCGCCACGCTCGGCGGCGAGGTCGACGATCACCGAGCCCGGCTTCATCATCTCGACCATGTCCTTGGTCCAGAGCACCGGCGCGTCGCGGTTCGGGATCAGCGCCGTGGTGATGACGATGTCCATCTCGGGCGCGATCTCGCGGAACTTGGCCAACTGTGCCGCCGCGAACTCGGGCGAGGAGACCGCCGCGTAGCCGCCCGTGGCCGAGCCGTCCTGCTGGTCTTCCTCGAAATCGAGGAAGACGAACTCGGCGCCCATCGATTCAATCTGTTCGGCCACTTCGGGACGCACGTCGAAGGCATAGGTGATCGCGCCCAGCGACGTGGCCGTGCCGACAGCGGCCAGACCGGCGACGCCTGCACCGACGACCAGAACCTTGGCGGGCGGCACCTTGCCGGCGGCGGTGACCTGACCGGTGAAGAACCGGCCAAAATTGTTGCCCGCCTCGATAACCGCGCGATAGCCCGCGATATTGGCCATCGAAGACAGCGCATCCATCTTCTGCGCCCGGCTGATCCGAGGCACCATGTCCATCGCGATCACGTTGGCGCCCTGGCCCTTGGCGGTTTCCATCAGCTTTTCGTTGGCCGCTGGGTAGAAGAACGAAATCAGCGTCTGCCCATCGGACAGCTTCTTGGCTTCTGCATCGGTGGGCGGGCGCACCTTGGCGACCACATCCGCCTCTTTCCAGAGCGCGGCACCAGACACCACTTTGACGCCGGCCTCTTCATAGGCCTTGTCGTCGAACCCGGCGGCTTCGCCGGCGCCCTTCTGAATCAGACATTCATATCCCAGCTTCGCCAGGTCTTTTGCACTTTGCGGCGTCATCGCCACTCGTGCTTCGTCCGCCGCAGATTCCTTCGGCGCTCCGATTTTCATGGGTGCTGTCCCCCGTCTTCAAGTTTGGCCTTGATCTAAGACGATCTCTGTTAGCGACCAGTGGAAAGTAACACAAGCCAGCTTTGCTATGTATTCTTGTGTATACTGAAGGGACGCCGGGTCACAGCCAGCGACGGGTTCCGGCGGCGTACCGGTCGTAGTCTTCGCCGAACGCCGCGCGCAGCCGTGCCTCTTCCCCACAGATGAAGCGGCGGTCCAGCAAAACCGCCAGCGCGGGCACCAGGAGAAGACCCAGCGCGTGCCCCCAGATCAGTGTGAACCCGAGAAGGATCAGCAGGTCGGCCAGATAGATCGGGTTGCGCGTCAGGCGAAAGATGCCGCCCGAGATCAACGCGGCAGGCGCCTGCCGCGGGATGACGGAGGTGCGCGCCTGCCGGAACGAGACAAGCGCGGCAAGAACCAGAAAAGCCGCCACACCAAGGCACAGGACACCGGGAAGAATCGCCTTACCCCAAGGCAAGGAAACCGGCACCAACCATGTCAAAACAAGGGCCCCCAGAAGCCAGAACGGGGGCAGATCGATCCACTCGATCAAAGACATTTTCGGCAAGCCGTCTTTTTTGTACAGATTCAATCACATGCGCAATATCTTGCGGATGCCCTCCAAGTTAACCATATCGCTTGCGCGTTAACGAACCTTAATGCAAACTTACCCCCGCAGGGAAGAATGCTGATGCTGCCAAGTTTCAGCACAACGAATAAACCTTGGGGAGAACGGTGATCCGCCGTTCTTGAGTAGTCTGCCATGCCCGTTGGGTACCGCGTAACTCTTATCGATGGAGTGCTGGACATTGGCGATGCCGTCGCCGGTCCTCAGGTCTATTTCGACACCGCCACAACCGTCGGCACCGGCAGTGTCACGGTGTTCGATTTCGTCTATGGCACGAATTCAGGTGCCGAGGGGATCGGCTCCGGTACCTTCATCATCGGGACCGACGGTTTCCTCTATTTCGATCCCGGTTTCGACCCTGATCTTCTGACATCCTATTCCTCGATCGAGGTCCGCACCGCGCCGACATTCGATGCCGCGATCTATGGTACCTCGGGCACCGATACCGCGCTGGACGGAAGCGAGGACGAAGACCTTATCTATGGCGGCGCAGACCGCGACCCGGCTGGCACCGGCGCCGACACGATCACCGCGGGTGCGGGCGACGACACGGTGTTCGGGGGCGACGGCGCCGACAGCATCAGCGGCGGGCGCGGCGACGATTCCCTCTCGGGCGGCGACGGGGGCGACACGATCACCGGCGGCACCGGCACCGACACACTGGACGGCGGCGCGGGCGACGACGTGCTGGATGGCGGCGGCCAGACCTCGGTCGCGGCCACAAGCGAGGCGTTCAACTGGACCGACCAGGGCGGTGACGAGACCAACCTTGAAGCCGGGTTCATCCAGAACACCGGCACGATGGAGGTCACCTTCACCTATGCCGATGACGGCGGCGGAACCGACGCCTCGGTCGAAAGCTCGGCAACGCAATATACCGAAACGGGCGAACCCTTTGCCTCGGGCTCGGCGCTGCAACTGACCGGCACCGGGCTTGGCGCCACCTCGACCATTCGGTTCGACTTTGCCGCCGCCGACAATAGCGGCATGACCGACGCGGTCGAAGACCTCTCGTTCCGCATCAATGACATCGACACCGGCAGCTGGCAGGACCAGATCGTGGTGACTGCCTTCGATGCAGACGGCAACCCGGTGGCCGTCACGCTTACGGCGGCGGGCAACGACACGATCAACAACGACACGATCACCGGCGGTCCGGGCAACGACGATTCCGACGAAGCCGCCGGATCGGTGCTGATCGAAATTGCCGGGCCTGTGACGCAGGTGTTCGTCGAATATTCGAACCTGAACACCAACACGCAGGTCATCTATGTGACCGACCTGCACTTCACGACCATTCCCGATATCGACGGCGGCGATAGCCTGATCGGTGGCGCTGGTGATGACCAGTTGACGCTGGGCGCGGACGATATCGGTCTTGGCGGGGCGGGCGATGACACGTTCCTGATTGATGCAGGCGCCTTGACGGGCGGCGGCACAATCACCGTGGTCGGCGGCGAAGACGACGAAACCACGGGCGACACGCTGGACTTCGGCGGCCTGCTCGACACCGGGTCGATCGTCTATACGAATACCGACGACGACAATGACGGCCTTTCCGGCACGGCGACCCTGACCGATGGCACGATCGTCAGCTTCTCGGAAATCGAGACGATCATCTGTTTCACCGAAGGCACAGCCATCGAGACGCCCAGCGGCGAGCGTCGGATCGAAACGATCAAGGCGGGCGATTTCGTTCTGACGCTGGACAACGGACCGCAGCGGGTACGCTGGATCGGCAAGAAAACCGTCCGCGCGACCGGAGCGCTTGCGCCCGTGCGCTTCACGCGGGGCACTGTCGGCAACCACCGCGATCTGTTGGTCAGCCCGCAGCACCGCATGCTTTGCGGCGGCTACCTGACGCAATTGCATTTCGGAGAAAGCGAAGTTCTGGCCCCGGCCAAAAGCCTTGTCGACGATCTTGGCGTCACCATCGCCTATGGCGGCGTCGTGACCTATTATCACATGCTTTTTGACGCGCACGAGATCGTCATCGCCAATGGCGCGCCCTCCGAAAGCTTCTATCCCGGTGGCTTCGGGTTGGACACGCTGGGCGACCCGGCACGCGACGAGGTGTTCCGCCTCTTCCCCGAATTGCGCAGCAACCTTGGCGCGTTCGGGCCCGCCAGCCGCGTCTGCGTGAAAGCGACCGAAGCCCGCGCCCTGCTCTCGGCCTGAGCCGTCACTCCAGCCGCAGATCCGCAATCGAGGCCCGCACACGGGCATCCGTGTCGTCGCTGTCCGCCGAAACGCCCAACCCCACCAGCACGCCGGGCGCTTCCCCGAACGCGCGGCGATAATCCGCCTCGAGGTCGACCCGCTCGCGGAACGTGCCCGCGGCGCCGGTCTGCAGAACCTTGGTCCGCAATCCGGGGTGATAAGGGCTTGGCAGGATGTCCCCGACCGAATGCGCCCCGCCCCAGACATAGATCAGCGCCCGAGTGCTGGCGTTCCGCAGCAACCGGCGCGCGTTCGAGGGATTGAGCCGCGCCGCCGTCGCCTCGTCGACGAACACGAAGTAAAGCGCAAGGTTCCGGTCATCGCCCCCCTTCCGCGTCAGGTCGGTCGGCGGCACGCTTTCGCGGACGCGCCATTGCCAACTGGCCGCGGTCGCGGTGCGCTGCGCCGCGTCCAGCGGTTTCCAGACCAGAGAAACGGTCCCGTCCGAGACGACATCAAGCTGGCTACCGCGAAAGGTATAGTCGTTGGTGAAAAACCGCAGGAACCCCTGCTCGCGCCACGACGCATCAAAAGGCACAGGTGCGGCTTGCGCGACGCCCGTGACCAGAAACAGACAGAACCCCGCAAGGGCGTGACGAATGGACATTGGCGCAAGCTCCTTCAGCGATCCGTTCGGCTGATTTAGCCCGGTCCGCCTTCCCTGACAGTCACTTGCCCGTGAGACCCGTTCACGGCGCGTCTTCGTCGCCTGACAAATCCGCCAATATCGGACAATCCGGCCGGTCATCGCCATGACACGCCGTCACCAGATCGGCCAGCGTCGCGCGCATCGACTGAAGCTGATCGATCTTGCGATCGATCTCGGCCAGATGACCCTCCGCCAGCGCCTTGACCGAGGCGCTTTCGCGCGTGTTGTCCTCGTAAAGTCCCAGCAGCGTCCGGCAATCTTCAATGGAGAAGCCAAGCGCCCTTGCCCGCCCCAGAAAGGCAAGTTTGTGCAGGTCGCTCTCGCGGAAATGGCGATAGCCATTGGCGCTGCGGGCCGGTCGGATCAGCCCGATCTCTTCATAATACCGGATGGTCTTTTGCGGCAGCCCGGTCCGCTCGGCCACGTCTCCGATGGTGCTCATGACGCCGCCGCCTGAGTTGTGGGCCGGTTGGTCGCGCGCGGCGCCGCTTGTTCCGCCATCACCGGGCGCACCCGTCGCAAGCGCAGCGCATTTGTCAGCACCGACACCGACGACAGCGCCATGGCACCCGCCGCAAACACCGGGGCCAGCAAAATCCCGAACGCAGGGTAAAGCACGCCCGCGGCAACCGGGATCAGCAAAATGTTGTATCCGAACGCCCAGCCAAGGTTCTGGCGGATATTCGTGATCGTCCGGTGCGAGACCTCGACCGCATTTGCAACGCCCCGCAGATCGCCCGACATCAGCACGACATCGGCACTTTCGATCGCAACATCCGTCCCGGTCCCGATGGCGATGCCGACATCGGCCTCGGCCAGCGCCGGCGCATCGTTTATCCCGTCTCCGACGAAGGCCACCGACTTGCCACCTGCACGTAATGTCTCGAAGGCGGCCACTTTGTCTTTGGGCAGAAGCCCCGCCAGCACCGTTTCGACGCCGACCTCGGCTGCGACAGCCTCAGCCGCCGCGCGCGTGTCGCCCGTCAGCATCGCGACCTTGATCCCCCGCGCCTTGAGCGCCGCAATCGCGGCCCGGCTTGACGGCTTGACCATGTCCGCAACGGCAATCACGGCCACCGCCACGCCATCAATCGCCGCATAAAGCGCCGAGCGGCCAAGTCCGGACAGCCGTTCTTCCTCTTTGGCCAAGGCTGACAGGTCGACGCCTTCGGCCGCCATCAGGCGGGCGGCCCCGACCAGCACGCGACGCCCCTCGACCTCGGCCACGACGCCGAACCCGGCGCGTGCTTCGAAGGCATCGACTGGCACCGGCGCAATGCCTTCGGTCCGCGCGCCTTTAACAACCGCTTCGGCAATCGGATGCTCGGACATCGCTTCGACACTGGCCACAAGGCGCAAGACTTCGGCCCGTGCCTGCCCCGGCGCCAGAACGACATCGGTCAGAACAGGCGTGCCTTCGGTCACCGTCCCGGTCTTGTCCAGAGCGACCACCTGCACCTCGGACAAGGCCTGCAACGCCTCGCCCTTCCGGAAGAGAACCCCCATTTCCGCCGCGCGCCCCGTGCCCACCATGATCGAGGTCGGCGTTGCCAGCCCCATGGCACAGGGGCACGCGATAATCAGAACCGAGACACCGGCCACAAGCGCCAGCCCCGGCTCGGGGCCAAGTAGCAGCCAGACGGCCACGGTCACCGCCGCCACCAGCAAAACCGCCGGCACGAACCAGAGTGTCACGCGGTCAACCAGCCCCTGGATCGGCAGCTTGGCACCCTGCGCCTCCTCCACCATGCGAATGATCTCGGCCAGCACCGTGTCGGCCCCGACCCGCGTGGCGCGGACCGTCAGGCTGCCGGACCCATTGACCGTGCCACCCGTCACCGGATCGCCCGCGACTTTGGCCACGGCCAAGGGCTCGCCCGTGATCATTGCCTCGTCGATATTGCTGGACCCTTCGGTGACGACCCCGTCCATCGGAATCCGCTCGCCCGGGCGGATCAGAACCATGTCGCCCACCTTCAACGCCTCGACCGCGATATCTTGAGGCTGACCATTCCGCAGAACCCGCGCGGTCTTGGCCTGCAACCCCAGAAGCGATTGGATAGCCGCGCCCGTGCGCCCCTTGGCCCGCGCTTCCAGCCAGCGCCCGACAAGGATGAGCACCACGATCACAGCCGCGCTTTCGAAATAGACCGCCCGCGTCGCCTGCGGCAAAAGCCCCGGCAGGAACGTCGCGATCGTGGAGAAGCCCCAGGCCGCGCCGGTGCCCAGCGCCACCAGACTGTTCATATCAGGCGCGCGCGCCAGCAACGCCGGCACGCCCTTGGCGAAGAACCCCCATCCCGGCCCGAACAGCACGATCGTCGTCAGCAGAAACTGCAAGACCCAACTGGTCTGCATCCCGATCGTTTGGGCCACCAGGTGATGAAAGGCCGGGACAAGATGCCCCGCCATTTCAAGCACGAAGACCGGCACGGCAAGCATCGCGGCCAGACCGACGCAGCGCCGCAAGGCCTCAGCCTCGTCCTGCCGCCGTTCGGAGCGCGCTTCACTCTCGGAGGCGCCCGCCACATGCGCCGGATATCCCGCCGCCGTCACCGCCTCGATCAGGCGCGCTTGCGACGCGGCCGCGTCGCTGGCGACGACATGCGCGGTTTCAGTGGCAAGGTTCACGCTGACCGCGTCGACGCCCGGCACGGCCGCCAAAGCCGCTTCCGCCCGCCCGACGCAGGACGCGCAACTCAACCCTTCAAGCGCAAAAGTGTAGGTTTTCGTCGCCACGCGGCACCCGTTTTGATCTGTCCGTCCATTATATAAAGGTTCCAGTCACTGGAAGCTCAAGAGCCCGCGTCACTTCGCCCTTTGCCCGCCGTTTCGAAGTCGCTAAACGACCGATCATGACAGACGCGATGCCCCTCGAGACACTGCTGGAACACCTGCAAATCCTGGCGGAAACCAGCCTCCCGCTTTGGGACCTGCCGCCCGACGCCCGCCCGCGGCTGATCAATGTGTCCGAGAACGCGACATATCTGGTGGAAGCCGCCAGCCAGAAATGGGTGCTGCGGATCCACCGCGCCGGGTATCACAGCCACCGCGCCATTGAATCCGAATTGGCTTGGATCGATGCGCTTGCGCATGACGGCAAGGTCCGGACGCCGGGCTATGTTACAGGGCGGAACGGCGAGGTCATCCAGATCGGAACCCTTCCCGCGCTGTCTGACCCAAGGCATATGGTCCTTTTCGAGTTTGTCGAAGGGGCGGCCCCTGACGAAACCGGGGATTTGACCCCGGGCTTCCGCGACCTCGGCCAGATCGCAGCCCGGTGCCACGATCACGTCCTGCGCTGGCCCCGCCCCGAAGGCTTCGAACGGATGACATGGGATGTGGACACCGTCTTCGGCCCGGCGCCGACCTGGGGACACTGGCGCGACGCCCCCGGTGTGACGCCAGAGCGGGCCGAGGTTCTCACCCGCGTCGAAGCCGTGGTGCGCGCCCGCCTTGCGCGGTTCGGCAAAGCGCCCGAGCGCTTCAACCTGATCCACGCGGACATGCGGCTTGCGAACCTTTTGGTGGACGGGTCGGATATACGCTTGATCGATTTCGACGATTGCGGGTTCGGCTGGTTTCTCTATGACTTCGCCGCCGCGATCAGCTTTATCGAGGACGATCCGAGAATCCCCGACATGAAAGCCGCGTGGCTGGACGGATACCGGTCGGTCCGGGCGCTTTCGGCGGAAGAGGAAGCCGAGATCGACACGTTTGTCATGCTGCGCCGGATGGCGTTGCTGGCGTGGATCGGCAGCCACATCGAAGCCCCCGAGCCACAGGCGCTGGCGCCTGACTTTGCCGAAAGAACGGTGGGTCTGGGGGCGGATTGGCTGGCGCGGGTCGGTGAAGTGTCCGCCTGACGCGCGCGTGTCCAGGTTCAGATGGACTTTAGAGCAGTTTGAGCGATGCGCGTGCCGTCCTTGAGCCGGTCAGCGTCAACAGTTCCTTAACGGGACCGTGTGAGGATCAACCAAATTCACAATGGGTGAAACACGGCCCCGCATTCACCGGCCCTTAACCACCCCGACCAGAATGAAGGGGTGGGAGGTCGGGGGCGCGCAAAAGTTAACAAGTCGTTAAAGGCCTCGGAGTCTCGGCGTCTCAGGCAGCCACCGCATCCGGCACTTTCGCTCCGGTCATGTAAGCCACGGCATCTGACATCGAATGTTCCTTCGGATCAATCACCGTCAGCCTTTTGCCCAACCGGTGCACGTGAATTCTGTCTGATAGTTCAAACACATGCGGCATGTTGTGGCTGATCAGAATGATCGGAATGCCGCGCGACTTCACGTCCTGGATCAACTCCAGCACACGCCGGCTCTCTTTGACACCCAGCGCGGCCGTCGGCTCGTCCAGGATAATGACCTTCGACCCGAACGCCGCCGCCCGCGCCACCGCCACACCCTGACGCTGACCGCCCGACAGCGTTTCAACCGCCTGATTGATGTTCTGGATGGTCATCAGGCCAAGCTCGCTCAGCTTTTCGCGGGCGAATTTTTCCATCGCCGGGCGATCCAGCTTGCGGAAGAGCTTGCCCATCAGCCCCGGAGCCCGCAACTCGCGGCCCATGAACATGTTGTCGGTGATCGACAGCGCCGGGCTCATCGCCAAGGTCTGATAGACCGTTTCGATCCCCGCCTCGCGGGCTTCGATGGGCGAGGAAAAGTTCACCTCCTGCCCTTCCAGCGTGACCGTTCCGGCATCCGGCACCACCGCGCCTGACACCGCCTTGATCAAGGTCGATTTGCCTGCACCGTTGTCGCCGATCACCCCAAGGATCTCGCCCGGCATCAGCTCGAAGTCGCAATTGTCCAGCGCCGTCACCTTGCCATACCGCTTGGTCAGACCGCGGGCTTTGAGAATAGGCTCGCTCATGCTGCCACCTTTCTGATCCACTGGTCCACCGTGGTCGCTGCAATGATCAGCACACCGATGAACATGAAGGTCCATTGCGGGTCGGCGCCGTACATGCGCAGCCCAAGTTCGAACACGCCGACAATCAGCGCACCGCAAAGCGCCCCAAGGATCGAGCCGCGCCCGCCGAACAAGGATATGCCCCCGATCACCACAGCAGTGATCGCCTGAATATTCCCGATCACCCCGGTCGTGGCCGATGGCGACACCGAGCCGAACCGCCCGATCATCACCCAGGCCGCGAAGGCACAGATCAGCCCGACCACGGCATAGACCTGGATCAGCGTCCGATTGACGTTCACGCCCGCCAGCTCCGCCGCCTCCGGGTCATCGCCGATGGCATAGACATGGCGCCCCCACGCCGTGTGTCGCAGCACATAAGCCAGCGCAAACATCAGAACGATCATGAAGATCACGCCGTAAGTAAACGTGGCGCCTGCAAATTTCAGCTGCGTTCCGAAGAACTGCAAGGCCGGCGCCTCGGCCGCGATATCCTGACTGCGGATCGTCTCGTTCGCGGCAAAGATATAGTTCGCCGCCAGCACGATCTGCCACATGCCCAGCGTCACAATGAACGGCGGCAGCTTCACCCGCGCCACAAGCCAGCCATTGATGGCGCCGATCAACGTCCCGAAGGTCAGGCCGATGACGATCGAGACCTCGACCGGCAAGCCATAGCGAAACGTCATCTGCCCCATGATGACCGAGCAGAGAACCGCAATCGCGCCAACGCTCAGGTCAATGCCTGCGGTCAGGATGATCAGGCTCTGCGCCGCTGCAAGGACACCGACAATCTGCACCTGTTGCAGGATCAGCGTCAGGGCAAAGGGCGAAAAGAATTTCGACCCCAAGAGAATGCCGAAGGCCGCAATCGAGGCGACCAGCACGATCAGCGGCACCAGCGCCGGTGTCGTGTGCAAGGCGTGATGAAACTTTCCGATCAGCCCTTTGTCGTGATCGTCGAACTGCGCAACAGACGCATCCGCACCGCTTGCCGCGGCTTCATAGTCGCTGGACATGGCTTCCTTCCCCTGGCCTCCCTCGCGGCAGTGCCGCCCCGGGTCGTGAAAAGGGCGGGCCGAGGCCCGCCCCCTCAATCAGTCTGCGTTGACCATTCGGTCAGATCAACCCCAGCAGAGGTCGGTGCCCTTGGCGGTGTCGATCGACTCGACGCCATCAACCGGCTTGTCCGTCACCAGCGACACGCCAGTGTCAAAGAAGTCCTTGCCTTCCGACGCCTGCGGCTTGGTGCCGTCCTTGGCCCAAGCAGCAATCGCTTCGATGCCAAGCGAGGCCATCAGCAGCGGATACTGCTGCGAGGTTGCCCCGATCACGCCGTCCTTGACATTCATGATGCCCGGGCAGCCGCCATCGACCGAGACGATCAACACGTCATTCTCGCGTCCAATGGCCTTCAGCGCTTCATAAGCGCCCGCAGCCGCCGGCTCGTTGATGGTGTGCACGACGTTGATGGTCGGGTCCTTCGCCAGAAGGTTCTCCATCGCGCGGCGTCCGCCCTCTTCATTGCCGTCGGTGACGTCGCTGCCCACGATCCGCGGATCGCTTTCATCGCCGATCACGTTCGGGTCAGCCAGATCAATGCCAAAGCCTTCCAGGAAGCCCTGGTTCCGCAGTACGTCCACGGTCGGCTGGCTCACGTTCAGGTCAAGCGTGGCGATCTTGGCATTTGCTGCGTCGTCCCCCAAAGCGGCCCGCGCCCACTGGCCGATCAGCTTGCCGGCAAGGAAGTTGTCGGTGGCAAAGGTCATGTCTGCCGCGTCCAGCGGTTCAAGCGGCGTATCCAGTGCGATGACCAGCAGGCCAGCGTCCCGCGCCTGCTGCACGACCGGCACGATCGAGGCCGTGTCCGAAGCGGTCAGCAGGATGCCTTTCGCCCCATTGGCGATGCAGGTTTCGATCGCAGCGACCTGGGTTTCGTGGTCACCGTCAACCTTACCAGCATAGGTGTTCAGCTCGACGCCCAGTTCTTCTGCCTTGGCCAATGCGCCTTCGCGCATCTTGACGAAGAACGGGTTGGTGTCGGTCTTGGTGATCAGGCACGCACTGACCGAATGGCTTCCGGCCACAGCGGCACCCGACATCGCGAAGCCCGCAAGCACGGTTCCGAGAAGCAGTTTTTTCATTGAATTCCTCCCAAAATGTCTCTGGCTCTTCAGCCAACAGGACCCAACCTTTCCTGATTCCTGACGTGGGGTCAATAAATAAATCAATTTGATTTATAAATTGACACGCGCCAAGGACCACGCCAATCTGGGAAGCCAGCGAGGACACAACACTTTGGAAACACAGGATATCCTGACACGCGAGGCCAGCGCAGGCGGAAGCCAGTCCGGGTTGCGCGACCGGAACGCCCGGCTTGTGCTGTCGGTCCTGCGGCGGCACGGCGCCCTCTCGGGGGCCGAAATCGCGCGCAAATGCGGGCTCACCGCGCAAACCGTGTCGAACATCCTGCGCGCCCTCGAAACCGACGAGATTGTCCAACGCGAGGATGCGATCAAGGGCAAGGTCGGCAAACCCTCGATCCCGATCTCGCTCAATCCGCGGGGGGTGTATTCGCTTGGCCTGAACATCGGCCGCCGCTCGGCCGAACTGGTGCTGGTCGATTTCAACGGCAAACCGATTGACCGCCACGCCATCGCCTACCCCTACCCCGTCATCGAAACGGTCTTCGATTTCCTTGCCCGGGGTCTGGCCGACATCCGACAGAACCACCCCCGCGCCGCAAGCCGGCTCGCCGGGATCGGCGTCGGGCGCCCGTTCGAAATCTGGAGCTGGCTCGAAGTCGTCGACGCTCCGGAAGAAGCGATGCGCGCGTGGATGGATCTGGACCTCCCCGCCCATGTCAGCGAGACGACCGGCCTCGAAGTGATCCGCCACAACGACGCGACCGCAGCCTGTATCGGGGAACACCTGCTGGGGCGCGGCAACGAGTTCTCGAACTTCGCCTATTTCTTCGTCGGCGCGTTCATCGGCGGCGGCCTCGTACTGGACGGCAAGGTGATCTCGGGGCCGACCGGCAACGCGGGGGCGTTCGGCGCCCTCAGGGTGCCGCGCCCCGATGGCGGCACCACCCAGCTTTTGAACGTCGCGTCCCTGCATGTGCTGGAACACGACCTGCAGCGCGCCGGGATCGACCCCGACCAGTTGCGCGACCCGACCCTGGACTGGAGCGACTACGACCGCTGGGTCGGTCCATGGATCGAGAAAACCGCCGAGAACCTCGCCATTGCCGCCATCACGGCAACCTCCGTGGTCGAGATCGAAGCGGTTCTCGTCGACGGCGCCATGCCCGAGCGTGTGAGAAACGAGCTCGTCTCCTCCATCCGCCAACAGGTCGCGCTCTACACACCGACCGGGATCAAGTCTCCGGCCATCGAAGCGGCTGCGGTCGGCCGCCACGCCCGATCGATGGGGGCCGCGATGCTGCCGATCCACGCGAAGTACTTTCTCGCCTGACGCGCTCCAAACCACGACGCCCTCAAGGCAAGGTCGCAGCCACCCTCTTCATCTCTTCAAAAATACGCATATCCAAGCGGCGGCGTCCCTCAGGCAACCTCGGGGTTGATCACATGGATCGGTGCGCCGTCTGCGAAAGCGTTCACCTGCTCGAAGATATCGGTGAATTGCAGATCGAACTCGTCCTCGGTCACGTATCCGATATGCGGTGTCGGCAGCACGTTCGGATGGGTGAGCAGCGGGTGCGATGCATCGCTCAAGGGCTCGGTGTCATACACATCGACCGCCGCATGAATGCGCCCCTTGGCAATCTCGGCCTCCAGCACGCCGGGCGCGATCAGGCCCGAACGCGAGGTGTTGACCAGAAGCGCCCGCGGCGCCATCGCAGCAAGATCATCCGCCGTGATGATGCCCCGTGTCTCGGGCTTCAGCCGCACATGCAAGCTGACCACATCCGAGGTCGCAAAGAACGCCTCGCGGCTTTCGGCGACGCGCGCGCCATCGGACGCGGCCCGCGCCCGGCCTTCGTCCGAGGCCCACCACTGCACATCCATGCCCAGCGCCGCCGCGTATTCGGCCACCGCCCCCGCAATCCGACCATAGCCATATAGCCCCAGCGTCCGGCCACGCAAAGTCCGCCCGACGCCCATCATCCAGTTGCCCGAACGGATCGACGCCACCTGTTGCGGAATTTGCCGATAGCTCGCCAGGATCAGCGCCAGCGTCAGCTCGGCGGCGGCATAAGACGGCGTGCCGCCATGCATGTTTGAACACAGCATCACGCCATTTCGGGTGCAGGCTTCGACATCCACATGCGGATAGACCGAGCGCTGCGAAACAAGCTTCAGGTTCGGCAAACGGTCCAGCAGGTCGGCCCCGATCTTCGTGCGTTCACGGAACAGCACCAGCGCGTCCGCATCGGCCACGCGTGCTGCCAGCTTCTCCGGGTCCGGCTCGTGGTCGGTCCAGACCGTCACGTCGTGACTGCCGAGCATGTCGAAACAGGGCAAGGTTCTGAGCGTGTCGGGGCGTGATTCTTGTATGGTTCACTTTTTGTATTTTTGATGTTCTTCGCGAATCATGCCGCAAGCGCGATTTTCATCACCGGCTGGTTGTCGTTGGCGCATTGCGGAGGCTTCCAGCCGCCGTTTCGACTCAGGCGGGGC
>JAJDUZ010000017.1 GCA_022826385.1 Silicimonas sp. | reverse complement strand
CGCTTTCATATCGGTCCGAACTACGCTTATACTTCGCGCGGGTGGTCTCGTTCCAAGCCATGTGGCCCTCCCTGTCTGTGGTCAAATTCAGTAGGGAAATACCATATCAGATGAGACCATCCACATTCTAGGTCAGGCTCTTAAGGTTTCGTTGAAACGCCGAAAGAAAATGGACGCTGGCGTCGAAAGCGGGCATTGCCTTGTGGCTCTCTGCCGGACTGGCTACACCGCGCACAGATGAACTCAGGTGAGCCAACATGTCCTTCGATCGTTCCATCAAGATTGCCCCGTCCATCCTGTCGGCTGATTTCGCGGATTTCGGGCGCGAGATCGAAGCGGTCGAGGCCGAAGGCGCCGATTGGATCCATGTCGACGTGATGGACGGGCATTTCGTACCGAACCTGACCTTCGGTCCGCCGCTGGTGAAGGCGATCCGGAAGCACATCAAAACGGTAATGGACGTGCACCTGATGATTGCGCCGGTCGATCCTTACATTGACGCTTTCGTCGATGCCGGTGCCGATGTGCTGACCGCGCATCTCGAAGCCGGGGCGCACACGCACCGCACCCTTCAGGCGATCCGGGCAGCAGGTGTGAAGGCGGGGCTGGCCCTCAACCCTGGTACCCCGGTCGAGGCGGCGGCCCCCCTGCTGGACCTCTGCGATCTCGTCTGCATCATGACGGTGAACCCGGGCTTCGGCGGGCAAAGCTTCATTGAAACACAGGTCGATCAGGTCCGCCGCCTGCGCGCGATGATCGGCGACCGTCCCATCCATATCGAGATCGACGGCGGCGTTGACCCCAAGACCGCCCCGCTGGTTGTCGAAGCGGGCGCCGATGTCCTCGTCGCCGGTTCGGCGGTCTTCCGGGGCGGGTCGGTCAGCAACCCGGCCCCCTATGGCGAGAATATCCGCGCCATACGCGAAGCCGTTCAAATTTAAGTCAAATTGCGCTTCATCTCTTTGAAAATACGCATGGCGCAGGTCTGGCAACCTGCGTCCAGTTGCGTTCAAAGTCACTGCCTTTTGCCTTTTGCTCGAACGCAACTTTGAACACTGTCTGCCACTAGGCAGATGCAGCGTGTTCTAGGCGACCAGCGCCTCGGCGTTCTTGAGATCGACCGACACCAATTGGCTCACGCCTTGCTCGCCCATAGTGACGCCGAACAGGCGATCCATCCGGGCCATGGTCACGGCGTGGTGCGTGATGATCAGGAAGCGGGTCTCGGTGCGGCGGCACATCTCGTCCAACAGGTCGCAGAACCGGGTCACGTTGGCGTCGTCCAACGGCGCATCGACCTCGTCCAGCACACAGATCGGCGCCGGGTTGGCAAGGAACACCGCGAAGATCAGTGCAAGTGCGGTCAGCGTCTGCTCGCCGCCTGACAGCAAGGACAGGGTCGAGAGCTTCTTGCCGGGCGGCTGGCACATGATCTCAAGCCCGGCTTCCAGCGGATCATCGGATTCGACCAGCACCAGTTTGGCCTCACCGCCGCCGAACAAGTGCTTGAAGAGCATCGAGAAATTTTTGTTCACCTCGTCAAACGCCTGCAGCAGCCGCTCGCGGCCTTCCTTGTTCAGCCCCTGAATGCCGTTCCGCAGGGTCCGGATCGCCTCTTCCAGATCGGTCTTCTCGGCCACGAGTGTTGCATGCTCGTCCTCGACCTCCTTGGCGTCTTCCTCGGCCCGCAGGTTCACCGCCCCCAAGGCATCGCGCGAGCGCCGCAGGCGCGCCACATCCGCCTCGATCCGCTCGGCGCCCGGCAAGGCGTCGGGGTCCGCGTCAAGACTTTCCAGAAGGGCTTCGGGCGTGGTGTCCTGTTCTTCGGCGATGCGCTCGGCGGCCTGCGCGACGCTTTCCCGTGCGGCTTCGGCACGGGCTTCGGCAGCCGCGCGTTTCTCGCGCGCTTCCGAGGCCCTGCGCTCGGTCTCGCGCTCGGCGTCCTTGGCATCGCGCTCGGCGGTTTCCGCAAGGACCAGCGCGTCATTCGCGTCGCGCTGCCGGGCGGCAGCAGCGTCCAGATCGTCCTGCAGCGACGCCCGTTCAGCGGCGACGCGACCCGGCGCCTCGCGGGCCTCTTCCAACTCGGCTTCCGACGCGTCGCGCCGCTCGGCGAGTTCCGTCAACCGTTTGTCGGCATTGGCAAGGCGGCCCGACCAAGTGCTGCGCTCGCGCTCGATCTCGGCCAGCCGCTTGGCGCGGGCTTCGCCTTCGCGCTTCAATTCGTCATGGGCGGAACGGCGGGCCATCATCGTCATCCGCGCGGCTTCGACGGTGACCTTCACGTCCTCGGCCGTGGCACGCAGCGTGTCGAGATCGTCCAGCTCCGACAAGGAACGGTCGGCGTCGGTGCGCCTTGTCCGCGCGGCGGTGGCTTCGTCGCCATGGCGACTGACGGCCAGTTCGGCGGCCTCCAGCTTGCCCGCGGCAATGTTGCGATCCGCTTCGGCCCGGCTCATGGCGCGATTGGCTTCGGTCAGCGCATGATCTGCAGCCTTGCGGGCGTTGCGCGCGTCCGACACGCGATCGGCGAGCGTCTGCAATTCGTCGCGCAACAGATCATGCGCCTTGGCGGCCCCATCGGCACGCGCCGTGGCTTCGACAAGGTCCTGCTTCAGCTCTTGCAGCCGGTTCAGTTGCTCCAGCCGCAGGGCTGCCGCAGAAGGCGCATCGCCCGCGCCGGCGCGGAACCCGTCCCACCGCCAGAGATCGCCGTCTTTGCTGACCAACCTTTGCCCCGGCATCAGATCGGCCTGCAAGCGTGCGCCGTCGGCCCGGTCAACCAGCCCGACTTGCGCAAGCCGTCGCGCAAGGACCGGGGGGACCGAGACGACATCGGACAAGGGGACTGCGCCTTTGGGCAGGTCGGGTGCACTGGCATAGGCCGGCAGCGAGGCCCAGCCCGAGACGCCGTTGCCCTCGATCACCGGGGCGCGCAGGTCGTCGGCCAAAGCCGCGCCAAGCGCCTTTTCGAACCCGGACTTCACGGTCAGAAGGTCCATGACCTGACCGCCCTCTGCCGTGTCGCGATCCACCAGCTTTTCCAGCGCGGCCACCTCGGCCTGCAGCGCCTTTACTTCGCCATCCGCCGATGAACGCTCGGCCCGCGCATCGGCTTCCTTGCCTTGCGCGGCCTCGCGGGCGTCGTCTGCGCTGGCCAATGTGGCTTCTGCCGCATTTGCGGCTTCGGTGGCCAGTGTCAGCGCCTCTTTCGCCGATGCCTCGGCCCCGTCCGTTGCGGCAAGGTCCTTGCGGGCTGCCTCGGCATCTTCGGCCGCCTTCGCTTCGGCGTCTTCGCTGCGCTTCAGCGTGGTTTCGGCATCCTGCAACAAACGCTCGGCCGATTGGTGACGCGCGGCCAGCCGGGCCACGTCCTCGGTCAGTTGGGCAAAGGCGGTTTCGCGATCCTGCAGAACACGCGCGGATTCCTGCGCTTCGGCGCTGGCGGCTTCGACGGCCGCGTCGTGACCCTCGCTGGCGGCGCTCAGTTCGGCCGCTTCGGCGTCGAGCGTTTCCAGTGTCTTGCCCGCATCCGCGTTCAGGTCGGTTTCCCGTTCGGCGTCACGGGTCAGCTGCGCGATCCGGGCTTCCAAGGTTTCGATGGCGCGCGCGGCGCGCGCTTCCTCGTCGTCGAGGCCACTGGCCTTGACCTGTAACCGGTTCATCAATGCGGTGGCGATGGCGGCTTCTTCGCGCAAGGGCGGCAGGGCTTCTTCGGCCTTTGCGCGGTCTCCGGTGGCTTGGCGGGCCAGGCGTTCGGCTTCGGCTGCGGCCCGGACCAGTTCGGCCAGAGCGGCCTCGGCCGCAGTGCGTCCGCTTTCCGCCTCGCGCCAGCGCAGGTATAGCAACAGACCTTCGGCATGGCGCAATTCCTTGCCGATCTCGCGATAGCGCTTGGCCTGCCGGGCTTGCCGCGCCAGCGTGGCCAGTTGCTGGCCCAACTGTTCGATCACGTCATCGACGCGGGTCAGGTTGGTTTCCGCACCTTTCAGCTTCAACTCGGCTTCGTGACGGCGCTGGTACAGGCCCGAGATGCCCGCCGCTTCTTCCAGAATGCGGCGGCGGTTCTGCGGCTTGGCGTTGATCAGTTCCGAGATCTGGCCCTGCCGTACCAGCGCGGGCGAATGCGCACCGGTCGAGGCATCAGCGAACAACATCTGGACGTCGCGCGCGCGCACATCCTTGGAGTTGAGCTTGTAGGCGCTGCCCGCATCGCGGGTGATGCGCCGGATGATTTCCAACGTGTCGCTGTCGTTGAAACCGCTGGGCGCCAATCGGTCGGAATTGTCGAGGATCAGCGACACTTCGGCAAAGTTTCTTGCTGGCCGTGTCGAGGCACCAGCGAAGATCACGTCTTCCATGCCGCCGCCGCGCATCGCCGTGGGGCGGTTCTCGCCCATCACCCAGCGGAGCGCTTCCAACAGGTTTGACTTGCCGCATCCATTGGGGCCGACAACGCCCGTCAGACCATCCGCGATGATTAGATCGGTCGCATCGACGAAGCTCTTGAAGCCGTTGAGACGCAGTTTGTTGAAGCGCAAGGCGGGGTCTCGCTCTCTCGAATCCGGTGGCCCAGTGTCTGGCGGCAGGGCGCGGCTGTCAACGGAGAAGCCCAATTTGCAGGGGGTTTGGGCGAGTTATCCACAACATATTGTGGGGCGGAGGCGTCGAATATGCGTATTTTTGAAGAGATGAAGATCAGGTCAGCGCGTTGGTGTGGAAGCTTTCGGGGATGGCATCGTGATCGTCGAGCACAAGGTCGAGCAGCACGTCGGCGCATTTCGGCGCCATGCCGAAGCCGATCTTGAACCCGCCATTGGCAATGAAGTGACCGGGGCGCCCGGGCCAGGGTCCAAGAAGCGGTGCGCGGCTTTTGGCGCGGGGGCGGACCCCGGCCCACCGGGTCAGAACCGGGGCATCGGCGAGGGCCGGGACGGCGGCAATGGCGCGCGCAAGCAGGTCGTCGAGTTGGTTGTCCGTGCTGGTGGGATCTTCGAAGTCTCGCTCGGAGGTCGAGCCAATGGCGACGGTGCCATCAAGATGCGGAATGATATGCAGGCCATCGGCATAGATTTGCGGCTGGCCGGCCGCGTTGTGGTCAAGCAGGATCGCCTGCCCTTTGACGCCGTTCCCGGCATTGAGGCCGAGATTGTCGCTGAGGTCGAGCAGACCTTGCCAGCCGGTGGCCCAGATGACCGTGTCGCCCAGCGGCGCATCGGTCGTGAGCGTGCCGCCTGCCGCCGTGATCGCTGCCGCAAGGCTTTGGGTGGCGCGGCGCGGGTTCAGGATCGCCGACAAGGTGTCGTGCAGGTACAGCCCGGTGGGCGAGGGCGGACACCAAACGGTGTCGGGTTGGTCGATCACCTCCCAAGTGGCGGTGCCTTGCCAGTTTCGCTCTGCCGCTTCGGCGCGGCTGCGAGCAAGGTCAATGTCTCGGTCATCTTTCAAGGGCTGCAGGCGGCCGGCGATGTCGTAGCCCGAGCCTTTGCCAGAGCTTGCCTCGACCTCGCGCCAGAAGTCCGGCGCCATGCGGAGGCTTTCGAACTGGAACTGTTTCTTTTCGTTCCACGGATCGGGCGTGTGGGGTTGCAACGCGCCGACGATCCCACCCGATGCACCCGCGCCGGGCCCATACGGGTCGATCACCGTGACGCGCGCGCCGCGCTTCAAACCCAGCCAAGCCAGGCTCAGCCCGAAGATTCCGGCACCGCAGATCGTCACCTCGGCCATGGACAAGCGCCCTTTCCCTTGCCAGTCTCGCGTCGCTCATCGGTAGGACGTGGCGTGCAGGAGGGTGTAGCCCAAGTTAGTGACTCGCTGCGACGGCTTGCCTGACCTTCCAGTTCAGGAAGTCGGGCGCCCGGCGGTTCATGACGCAGTTCTTGAGCGCGAGCATCGCGTTGGCGCCTCTCTTCGACCAGCGGGTGCCAGGACGCTTCAGGCGCAGTCCGAACATCCGACATCCGCTTTCCACGACGCCGGAACCGATCTGCATGCCCCGGCCGCGGTACTCAT
>JAJDUZ010000011.1 GCA_022826385.1 Silicimonas sp. | reverse complement strand
CAGCGGACCGACCTCCTCGGCAAGCGCCGGGAAAAGTTCCCCTTGAAATCGGTTCCAGATATTCGATAGGCTTGAGCGCAAGGACATCGGGGTTGCCTCTGTTTATGGGTTTATTGCTAATCATACCATAGCTTGTGGCGGCCCCGATTTCCAGAACTACCAAGCTAAAACCGTCGAAATCGGCGGGAAATTCCAGCGCCTCGGCGAGTTTTGCAAAAGGCTCCATCTCTTCAAAAATACGCATTTCAACGGATCGGATGGTGCACGGTCACCAGTTTGGTGCCGTCCGGAAACGTCGCTTCGACCTGCACCTCGTGGATCATCTCGGCGATGCCGTCCATGCATTGATCGCGCGTCACCACGTGCGCGCCCGCCTCCATCAGGTCAGCGACCGACCGCCCGTCGCGCGCGCCTTCGACCACCGCATCGGTGATCAGCGCTATCGCTTCCGGGTGGTTCAGCTTCACACCGCGCGACAAGCGCTTGCGCGCCACTTCGGCGGCCATTGCGACCAGCAGTTTGTCGCGTTCTCTCGGGGTCAGGTTCATGTCAGATCATCCATGGTCTGGGAATTACGTCTTGGTGCAAATGCTCGATCAGCGGCACCAGCGACTGGCGCAGGACAAAGGCGTCCTCGGCCAGCAAACGTGCCACCAGCAAGCCCGGCTGAACCAGACTTGCACCGGCGGTTTGGGGCAAAAGCGCCCGCACCGCGTCAAGCCGGGTCTCGGCGGCAGGGTGGGCGAAGACAATCAGGGCCGAGGCGCGCGCGCCGCTGCCGACAGCGGGACGGCCCAGCGCGGCTGCGATATCACCGGACATGCGGGTCCGGTCGACGAACTCAAGGCGGCCATCGATCCGGACCTCCACCCGGTCGTCGAACTGACCCGTGGTCACGGTCTCGCCCATGGCAGACCGTCCGAAGACAACAGGCTCGACCAGCAGCACCGAACTGTCGGCTGCAAGCTCGACGCTCAGGCGGCGGGCAAAGGCGCATCCGTCGAACAGGATCGTCTCTTGCGGCAACCAGCCAAGCCGCGCCCCTGTGCCAACCTGCAACTTGGTCTCGACGCGGCCGATCTGCGATGGTTGCGCCCGATACGCACGCTCGGCGGCCTGCGTTGTTACGGTGACCTCGGCACCTGCATCCAAACCGATCGAGGTTCGGAATCGGTCGCCCCCGGTGACGCCGCCGGACGTGTTCGTCAGAACCAGTTGAGGGGATGCGCCATGCGTGCGCGGGAACAGCGCGCAGGACGATCCCGCCTGCCGCAAATCCGCAAGTTGAGTCCGATCGCGGGTATGGGCAAAGCGCACACGCACCTCTCCACGGGCGCGTGGCTGCGCAATCGCCAGATCGTTCGGCAAGTCGGTCACACGTCCCCCAGGTCGGCCATGCTCCAAGGAATAGCCAAACTTGGAGGGGGGCGGGAAGGCCATGCACGTCAAAACGCGGAAATTCCCTGCCGTTCGAGCAGCGATGCCTAGAAATTGTGCACAGTCGGTGACGTCAGGCGGCCGAGACTTTCAACAGGGCCGCTTCCGCTTGCGACAAGGGACGACGGGACATTGGCCCGTATCGCGTGGTGTTGTCCGCAAGATCCGGCATCACATCGAAGAGCCGTTCGCGCTGGTCTTCCTCGATTGCCTCAAGGCTGGTCGCGGCGGGATGGAAGCTTTCCGTCTCGACCCCATTGGCCACCACGACGTGATGCTGCTCCAGCATCAAGTGGTAGTAAGTCACCGATTTTGCCGCCAGATCGCGGGCGATACCGGACCCGTCAATCAGGTCCCGCGCAGCCACAAGCACTTCCTTTTCGCCCCAAAGCGCCTCGGCCTCGGGCCCGGACACCAACATGCGGTGATCAGGCGAAACAATCAGGTCCCCGTTTGGCCGGTTGCCACCCAAGGCACCCTCACGAATGCGCACGGGCCTCAGGTCGGGCATTGCGTAAAGCCGCGCGCCCGAGACATTGCGGCTGCCCGCCCACAGGATGGGTTGCGCACCACCGTCTTTCGTGACGACCTCGTCGCCAGCCACCAGTTGCTCGACCGGCGTCAAGCCGCTCGGCGTTTCCAGCATCGTCCCGGGCGTAAAGCAAACGACACCTTCCACGGCTTCCGCGATCCGCGACGGCAAGACCGGATCGGCAACGCCTTCCGAAATAAACAGGGGCGTGTCATTTGGAGGCATGCGCCCTGCAAACATCAGCAGTGGGCGTGCGATTTCGGGCATTTCGATCAAGGTGGCGGTCCAGCTTCTCAGACCGTCTGTCACCGTAAAAGAACGCTCGAACTCAACCACATCGACAACATAGGGCGTCCGCACCCCTTCCAGCACCAGCGCTCGGGCCACGATCCGCCGTGCACTTGCCGCCGCTCGCCGACGGTGATCCGCCCCACCGATCCGCCCATGTCCACCGAAATACCCGGATGCGCCGTCGATACGAACAGCGTCGCCACGCCAAATCCAAATCGCGTCCTCGCTCAAGGACGACACGGGCGCGCCGACGATGCCGTCGATCTCGGTCTGCGCCCAGGAAATGACGAACGTGCCCTCGGGGCTCGCCATCATGTTCATCTACCTGCCTCGGTATTATTGTTAGTTCTTTGTTAACGAAGGTTAACCAAAGTTATCCACAGCACAAGTCCCTGCGAATCGGGTTTCTTGACCGAATGGTCCATTGAGTCCTTCCTGCAACGCCGCTTCTGCCAAAGTTCCGTGAAAGGTCCGGTATCCAGCCTTTCGCCAAGCGCACCCGCTGACTAGCCTGCAGGTATTCAAGTCAATCCATTTTCAAGGACCGCACCCATGCCCGTGAAGCTTCGTCTCGCCACGTTCAACATCGAGAACCTGTTCACACGTCACGACTTCAACGCCTTTCTGAAAGGCCCAAGAAGCCGCGAGGCCCGGTACCTCGCCCCGATCGTCAAGTTCATGGCCAACTACGGCAACGCTGACCTGACCGAGTTTGAGGAATTCCGACAACTTGTGCAGGTGGCCTCGATCGCGCAGGACGACGACAAGCGCCAGCACACGGCCTTGGCCCTTGCGGCGCTTGATGCTGACGTGGTCGCCCTGCAGGAGGTCGACAGTTTCGATGCCCTGCGTCGGTTCCTTGCGGCCTATTACGTGAAGACCGGCGAGACCAATTACCGCCATATCGTTCTGCACGAAGGCAACGACCCGCGCGGCATTGACGTCGCCATGCTGGCCCAGGCGGACTGGCCGCTTTACACCCGCAGCCACGCCGATCTCTCGGGCAGCTGGATCGACAACGAACCTTCGGGCGTGGCCTTGCTGGACGCGTTCCCGAAGGCGAAAACGGAAGCCAACAAACACAAGAGCAAACGGATTTTCCGGCGCGACTGCGTCGAGACCGTGCTGACCAAGGCGCCGGTCAGCATCTTCAACTGCCATTTCAAATCCATGGGTGGGGGCCGCTCGAAAAGCATGGGCGTGCGCCAGATGGAGGCAATCGCCGTGCGCGAGATCATCACGCGCAAATTCGACGACCCCGCCACTGCCATTTGGGCCGTGGTCGGTGACCTGAACGACTACCGGCAGGTCATCAAGGTGCGAAAGGCGCTCGATGACAACGGCAACAGGCAGGAAGACATCGAGGTCCCCGACGAGTCAGGCGTCGACCCCCTGCTCTTCGATGGCTTCGGCGTGAACCTTGTCGAGGCACTGCCCGACAAAGATCGATGGACGCATTTTTATGCAACCGAGCAGCACAAAACGCAGCTTGATTACATCATCGTGTCACCGGCTTTGGCCGACAAACTGGTCGGCACGCCCGAAATCATCCGCCTTGGCATGCCGCAGCGGGTCCCGAACCTTGATCCGGACGCGCGTTTCCCAAGGATCGGCTGGGACCGGCCCAAGGCTTCGGATCACTGTCCAATTGTGGCCGAGTTCAGGATCTGACCGCTAGCCGCACTTGGAGTGCCCGCAATTCGGACAGGTCATGCAGCCTTCGATCATCTGCATCCCGAACTGACCGCAATTCGGGCAAGCCGGGCCGGGCGTTTCGTTCAGGTTCACGACCTGCGCCTGCGGATCGGTCTTCAGGCCCATGCCTTCGCCTTCGATGAAACCGATGGCGATCAGGTGCCGTTCAATGACACCGCCAATCGCGGCAAGGATCGACGGCACGTATTTGCCGTTCATCCACGCGCCGCCCCGCGGGTCGAACACCGCCTTCAGTTCCTCGACCACAAAGGACACGTCGCCACCTCGCCGGAACACAGCCGAGATCATTCGCGTCAGCGCCACAGTCCAGGCGAAATGCTCCATGTTCTTCGAGTTGATAAACACCTCGAAGGGCTGGCGACGGCCACCGATGATGATGTCGTTGATGGTGATGTAAAGCGCGTGCTGGCTGTCGGGCCATTTGAGCTTATAGGTCTGACCTTCCAGCGCCGCCGGCCGGTCCAGCGGTTCGGCAATATAGACGACCTCGCCCCCGGTTTCGGCCGCTTGCACCGGCGCCTCGCCTTCGGACACGCTCAGGACCGATCCGGTCACCGCGTTCGGCCGATAGGTCGTGCAGCCTTTGCAGCCCGTTTCATAGGCCTGCATGTAGACATCCTTGAAGGCCTCGAACGAGATGCCTTCCGGCACGTTGATCGTTTTCGAGATCGACGAATCCACCCATTCCTGCGCTGCGGCCTGCATGCGCACATGATCCCCGGGTGCCAGCGTCTGCGCGTTGACGAAATAGTCGGGCAGCGGTTCGTCACCCTTCAGGTCACGCCACATCTGCACGGCATAATCCACGACCTCCTCCTCGGTCCGCGACCCGTCTTTCTGCAGAACCTTGCGGGTATAGGCGTGGGCAAAGATCGGTTCGATCCCCGACGACACGTTGCCCGCAAAAAGCGAGATCGTACCCGTCGGCGCAATCGACGTCAGCAGCGCATTCCGAATGCCCTTCTCGCGGATCAGATCGCGCACCTCGTCGTCCATATTGGCCAGCGCACCACTGGCAAGGAACGGGTCCGCTTCGTAAAGCGGAAACGCGCCTTTCTCGGCCGCCAGATGCGCCGAAGCGCTGTAGGCGGCGCGGGCGATCCGCTCCAACCAGCGCGAGGTCAGTCGCGCCGCTTCCTCCGAGCCATAGCGCACGCCGACCATGGCCAAGGCATCGGCCAGGCCGGTGACGCCCAGCCCGATCCGACGCTTGGCGGCGGCTTCCTGTGCCTGCGCGTCCAGCGGGAAGCGCGAGGCGTCGACCACGTTGTCCATCATGCGGATGGCCGTCGCGACCAATTCGTCCAGCGAGGTTTCGCAAAGATGCGCTTTCTCGTCCTCGAACGGATACCAGACCAGTCGCGCCAGGTTAATCGAGCCCAGAAGACAGGCCCCATAAGGCGGCAAAGGCTGCTCGCCGCACGGGTTCGTCGCCGCGATGGTCTCGCAATAGGCGAGGTTGTTCATCGCGTTGATCCGGTCGATGAAGATCACACCCGGCTCGGCATAGTCATAGGTGGCCTGCATGATCCGGTTCCACAGATCCTTGGCCTGAACCGTCTTGTAGACCTTGCCGTCAAAGATCAGGTCCCACGAAGCATCCGGCTTGACCGCTTCCATGAAAGGGTCAGTGACCAAAACGCTGACGTTGAAATTGCGCAAGCGGGCGGGGTCGGATTTGGCGGTGATGAAATCCTCGATATCCGGATGATCGCAGCGCATCGTCGCCATCATTGCGCCGCGGCGTGAGCCGGCCGACATGATGGTGCGGCAAATCGCGTCCCAGACATCCATGAAGCTCAAGGGGCCCGACGCATCTGCCGCCACACCGCGCACATCGGCACCTTTCGGGCGAATGGTCGAAAAGTCGTACCCGATGCCGCCGCCCTGCTGCATGGTCAGCGCAGCCTCTTTGAGCATATCGAATATGCCGCCCATGCTGTCGGGAATGGTGCCCATGACAAAGCAGTTGAACAGCGTCACCGAACGCTCGGTCCCCGCGCCTGCAACGATCCGGCCGGCGGGCAGGAATTTGAAGTCTTCCAGCGCCGCATAGAACGTGTCTTCCCAAGCCGAGGGATCATCCTCGGGTTCGGCCAAGGCACGCGCGATCCGCCGCCACGTGTCCTCGACACTGGTGTCGATCACGCTGCCATCCGCCTCTTTCAGGCGATACTTCATGTCCCAGATCTGCTCGGCGATCGGTGCCGCGAATCGGCTCATCTTACGTTTTCCCCAGAGTTACCCACAACTTGTGGGCGTTCGACACTAACACATCTCCACATATGGTACCAGATAAGACGTCATCGCATTGCGCCCAGCCCGGAATGCACTAGTCTCTGTGGCATGAGCGGAACACTCAACCTGATCAAGCTTTGCGTCGGTGCCGAAAAGGTCAAAGACCTGACCGACTGGCAGAAAAACCCGCGCGCCAAGGGCCCTGACGGGCTGCCGCGGCATGTGACGCGGATGTGGCCCAAGCGCGAAGCGGAACTGCTGGACGGCGGGTCGCTGTTTTGGGTGTTCAAGGGTGTGGTCCTGTGTCGACAGCGCATTCTGCGGCTGGACGAGGTTGACCGTGGCGACGGGATCCGGCGTTGCGGCATTGTCCTTGATAGTGAAGCCGTGCGCGTCGAACCGGTGCCGAAACGCCCGTTTCAAGGTTGGCGCTACCTGACCGCCGAACAGGCACCGCGCGACCTGACCACCGGCGGCATCGCCAACGAAGATCTGCCACCCAAACTGATTGCGGCACTGTCGGAAGTGGGCGTCCGCTAGGGCCGAAAACGCAGGTCGGTAACGTGTCGGTTTCGCGTCGGTGCCTAAATCAGCCCAAAGACGGCGCGGAAATCTGCAACTTGGCAAACAGGTTCCGCAAGATGACCTCATCGCCCGGTGCGCGTTCTGCCCGTTTCGACAGGAAGAGCGTCGCCTGGCTGGCATGGATCACCTCACCGATGATCTTCAGGTGATTGGCCTCGAGCGTTGCCCCGGTCGAGGTGATGTCGGCAATCGCCTCGGCGGTGCCATTGGCGACCGTGCCTTCGGTCGCGCCTTGGCTGTCGACCAGTTGATACCCTGCTACACCGGCGTCGCGCAGATGCGCCCGCACCAGCCGGTGATACTTCGTCGCGATCCGCAGCCGCGTTCCGGTCTTACGCCAGAAGGCGTCAGCCACGGCGTCCAGATCCGAGACGTCGCTGACATCGGTCCATGTCTGCGGCACGGCAAGGATCAGGTCGGCATGCCCGAAACCCATCGGAGCCAGAGGCTGCACCTTGTCGGGCCAGCCCGCGACCTTTTCGCAGACAACATCGGTTCCGGTGACACCAAGGGTGATCCGGCCCTCGGCCAGGTCCTTGGGGATTTCGCCTGCCGACAACAGAACCAGTTCGATCCCGTCGATCCCGTCGACCCGGCCCGCATATTCACGGTCGAGGCCGGTCCGCTCGATCCGGATGCCCCGTTCGGCGAACCAGTCGAATGTGTCCTGCATCAAGCGTCCTTTGGACGGGATCCCAAGCTTCACGCTCATGCGCCTGCCCCCTTCAGCGCCAGCACAACCTCGGGGCGCACGACACCACCCACGGCAGGCACCGGCGTGCCGCTGTTCATCGCGGCCGTCAGCAGATCATACCGCCCCCCCGTCGCGACCGGCGCGTGACCTTCGGCCTCGAAGCCGAAGACGAAGCCCGAGTAATACTCAAGCGAGGTCAGGCCGAAACTTGTTCGGAATGTCAGGCCCGCCGGATCAATCCCGTGCGCGGCAATGGCATCCAGCGTGGCCGACAAGCGGTCGGCCGATGCGTCCTCGCCCAGCCCGCGCAGGGTCTCGACAGCCTTGGGCGCATCCTCGCGGATCGCTTCAAGCGCTTTCAGGCGGGCAAGATCACCTGACGAGAGCGGCGCAGTCGCCGCCTCCTCGGTCAGCACGGCGATGCGTTCTGCAATATCCTCGCGGCTTCGCAGCCCCACATGCACCATGTCGGCGGGCGGCGCTTCGGGCGGTGGAGGGGCTGGGCGCGCATAGCGATCCAGCAACGCGTCGAAGCGCTTCGGGCGCCAGATATGACGAAGCAGCGCGCGTTTCCGGCGCTCGGTCGTATCGAGGGTCTCGATCGCGGATGTCAGAACGCCGAAATCGCCAATCGTGGGGTTCACGGGCAATCCGGCAACGGCCTCGGCCATCGCGGCGAACACCTCGGCATCGGCATCGACGCCGCCGCCGAAAACCTCGAACCCGACCTGAATGTATTCGCGGGGTCGCGTGTCGTCGTCTTCCTGACGGCGAAACACGGGGCCGGCATAGGTGTACCGCACCCCATCCCTGCCCGATCCGTGGCTTTGCACCAAGGGCACGGTAAAGTCCGGACGCAGCATCATCTCGCCACGCAGCGGGTCATGCGTGACGAAGGCGCGGGCCCGGATATCCTCGCCATAGAGGTCGAGAAGCGCGCCTGCCGGTTGCAGGATATCTGCCTCGAACACCTCGGCACCGCGGGCTTCGAACCCCGCGCGCAACCGCTCGGCCTCGGCCCGAATGTTGGCCTTCAGCGTCACCGGTTCAGAACCTCGCGCACCTTTTCGACCAACTCGTCCAGCGGGCACTCGAACTGCTGTTTCTGTTCCTTCCACTCTTCAACGCTGGCGGTTTCCGCGATCTCGGCACCAAGGATCAGGTCCTTGATCTGAACGACGCCGCGCTCGGCCTCGTCGCTGCCCTGAATGATCGCCACCGGGCTTTGCCGCTTGTCGGCGTATTTGAGTTGGTTGCCGAAGTTCTTGGGGTTGCCCAGATAGACTTCGGCCCGGATGCCCGCAGCGCGGAGCTTGTTGGCCATTTGCTGGTAATCGCCCATACGATCACGATCCATGACGGTGACGACGACGGGGCCGGTCGCGGCCTTGTCGAGACGGCCCTTGGCATCAAGTGCGGCCAGCAACCGGTCGACGCCGATCGAGACGCCAACCGCGGGCACAGCCTGCCCGGTGAAGCGCTTGACCAAATCGTCATAGCGCCCGCCCCCGGCGACGCTGCCGAACTGGCGCGGACGGCCTTTTTCATCCTCGATCTCGAAGGTGAGTTCGGCCTCGAAAACCGGGCCGGTGTAATAGCCAAGGCCGCGGACGACCGAGGGGTCGATGACGATACGGTCGGGGCCATAGCCTTGGGCCACGCAGAGGTCGGCGATCTGGCGGAGTTCGGTGATGCCCTCGTTCCCCGTCGCATTATCACCAATTAGGTTCATTAGAATGCCCATTGCATGGTCACCGGCCGAACCAGCTTCAACAAACCCCATGATGACGCTCGCTTGCGCCTCGGGCAGCCCCGCGCCTTCGGTGAAGTCCCCGCTGTCATCCTTGCGGCCTTCGCCCAGAAGGGCGCGCACGCCTTCCGGGCCAAGCCGGTCAAGCTTGTCGATAGCGCGCAAGACGATGCCACGTTCGTGCTGCGCATCTTCCGGCAGTCCGGCAACCTCAAGCACGCCGTTCAGCACTTTCCGGTTGTTCACCCGGATCACATAGTCACCACGCTCGATCCCCACGGCTTCCAGCGCATCCGCCAGCATCATGCAGATCTCGGCATCCGCCGCGACAGACGCCGTGCCGACCGTATCGGCGTCGCATTGATAGAACTGCCGGAACCGCCCCGGCCCCGGTTTCTCGTTCCGCCAGACGGGCCCCATTGCATAGCGGCGATAGGGCGTCGGCAGATCGTTCCGGTGCTGGGCAAAGACCCGTGCCAGAGGGGCCGTCAGGTCATAGCGCAGCGCCAGCCAGTCGCCCGGCTTTTCGCCCTCGGCATCCTCCTGCCATGCGAAGACCCCGGCATTCGGGCGGTCGACATCGGGCAGGAACGAGCCCAGCGCCTCGACCGTTTCGACGGCCGAACTTTCCAGCGCCTCGAAGCCGTAAAGATGATACACCTTGGCAATGCGATCCAGCATGGCCTTGCGGCTTTCGACGTCAGCGCCGAAATAGTCGCGAAATCCCTTGGGCGTGTCGGCCTTGGGGCGAGGTGTCTTCTTGGTCTTGGCCATGAGGCATGTACCTTGGTCAGTTGCGCGTGTGGCTTTATCCCGCGAGGCGAAAGGGGGCAAGATGAGCACGGAAATCGAAGAGCGGCTGGCGCATCTGGAACGCTTGGCCGAAGACCTGAATGAGGTCGTCTCGCGGCAAGCGGCCGAAATCGACCGTCTGACCGCGCGCGTCGCCATGCTGATGGAGCGCGAAGCCATGCGCGAGGCCGAGGGCACCGGCGGTGTCATCGTCGGTGACGAGAAACCTCCGCATTACTGAGCCTGATGTCACAGAATCGATTCAACCTGACGTTATTCAAGCGCCACGGGTTCCCCGACCCGTTGAGAGTGCCGGCCTTCCTCGTCCCACCCGGTCGCTGCTGCACAGCGCATTGAATGGGCCGGCCTCTCGCCATTGATGGTGCGACGCCCCAGCCTTGCACCATGCCCCCGGCGACCACCCTCGTCGGGGGCTTTTCTTTTTTGCACATATTCGGTGCGCAATTCGCCCCTTTGTGCGTTTTCATGTTTGCCTAGATTGGGTGTGAAGGAGAACACCTCATGTCTTATCTCGCAGACCCCGAAACCCGGATCGGCCACACGCATCTGAAAGTGTCCGACCTTGAACGCTCGATCACCTGGTATCGCGACGTTCTGGGGCTTGAACTGATGCAGCGCTATGGCAGCTCGGCCGCTTTCCTCAGCGCGGGCGGCTATCACCATCACCTTGGCCTGAACACGTGGCACAGCAAGAACGGCCCGCGCCCGGCCGGAAATGCGACGGGCTTGTATCACGTCGCGTTCCTCTATCCGACGCGGGCGGCCTTGGCGAAGGCTGTGGCGAACGTGCTGGCAAAAGGCGTTCCGCTGGACGGTGCCGCCGATCACGGGGTGTCTGAAGCGATCTATTTCCAAGACCCGGACGGCAACGGGATCGAGCTTTACCGCGACCGCGCGCCCGAGGACTGGCCGCGCGACCAAAGCGGAGAACTGGCCATGGTCAACGCGCCTTTGGATATTGAAGAATTGGTGTCCCACGCCTAGGCTCGCGCCATGGCTTTCGGAAACAAAATTCGCACATACTTCAACGGCACATGGCATGACGGCGACGTGCCGGTGATGATGGCTGCCGACCATGGCGCATGGCTGGGCTCAAGCGTCTTTGACGGCGCCCGCTATTTCGACGGTGTCGCGCCCGATCTGCTGGCGCATTGCACGCGGGTGAACAACTCGGCCCGCAGCCTGATGCTGGAACCCACGGTCTCGG
>JAJDUZ010000058.1 GCA_022826385.1 Silicimonas sp. | reverse complement strand
TTCCAGATATTCGATAGGCTTGAGCGCAAGGACATCGGGGTTGCCTCTGTTTATGGGTTTATTGCTAATCACACCATAGCTTGTGGCGGCCCCGATTTCCAGAACTACCAAGCTAAAACCGTCGAAATCGGCGGGAAATTCCAGCGCCTCAGCGAGTTTTGCAAAAGGCTCTTGTGTCAACGGATTCCCTCTCGCTCCTTTGCCACCCGGTAGTAGGCCCACAGCAACCGTGCCGCAACGCCGCGCCACGGCGCCCACGCTTCGGACTGGATGCGGAGCGCCCTTTCCGAGGGGCGGTCTTCCAATTCAAACAGGATGCGTGCCGCTTCCTGCAATGCCAGATCGCCCGGCGCGAAAACATCGGCGCGCCCAAGCGAGAACATGGCGTAAATCTCGGCGGTCCAGCGGCCGATGCCCGGGACCTCAATCAGTTGTTCGATAACCTCGTCCGTGGTCGCGTCTCGAAGTTGCGGATAGCGAATGCCCGACGCGGCCAATTCACGGGCATAGCGGATTTTCTGGCGCGACAGGCCACAGGCGCGCAAGTCGTCATCCGTGGCCCACATGATCTTGCGCGGTCCCGTCAGCCCGGCCGCTTTCAGACGCCCCCAGATGGCATCCGCCGCCGCGACCGAAACCTGTTGCGAGACAATGGCATCCAGAAGTGCGGCAAACCCGTCCTTGCGAAGGCGGAGCGGCAAAGGCCCGGTGAGTTCCAATGCTTGCCGAAACCTCGGCTCGATCTCGGCCAAATAGGTTGCACCCTCGGCCACGCAAGCCGGCGTTTTTATGATGCGCCCCACACTCATGCGCTCACACATCGCAGAAGTGGCGAGTTTTGCCAAATGCTTCCTGTCAGTGGAAGCTTCGAAAGAGCGCCCGCAGCGCGGCCTCAGGGCACGTCACTGCGGCGAGGCGTGCCCTTGTCCTGCATCCGAGTTAGGCGTAACGCCAATCCCATGGAAGCATCGCCAAACGTCCAGAAACGCAACCTTGCCGTGCTGATCGCCGCGCAAGCGTTTCTGGGTGCGCAAATGCCGCTGATCTTCACGATCGGCGGGTTGGCCGGGCAGCAATTGGCCCCGCACCCGTGCTTTGCCACCTTGCCCATCGCGCTGATCGTTCTGGGATCGATGCTGACGGCAACGCCCTTGTCAGCGTTCATGCAACGCTATGGACGACAAGCCGGGTTCTTTCTTGGGGCACTGGGCGGCGCGGCCGGCGGGGCGATGGCGGCTTGGGGATTGGTCGAAAACAGCTTTCCGCTCTTCCTCTTTGGATCACTTTTGACCGGCATATATATGTCTTCACAGGGCTTCTTCCGGTTTGCCGCGACGGATACGGCCAGTGAAGCCTTCAAGCCCAAGGCCATCAGCTATGTCATGGCCGCCGGGCTGGTCAGCGCGGTGATTGGCCCGACGCTGGTGAAACTGACCGCGAACGAGATGGTTGTGCCGTTCCTTGGCGCCTATCTTGCGGTCGTTGCGATCAACCTTATCGGCGCGCTTTTGTTCTTCGGGCTCGACATTCCGAAGCCCGTTGCCGCAAAGGACAGCGCAGGCGGGCGGACCCGGCGCGAATTGCTGGCGGACCCGCGTATCCTTGTTTCGATCATCTGCGCGATGGTCGCTTATGCCCTGATGAACCTTGTCATGACCTCGACACCGCTGGCGGTGGTCGGCTGCGGGTTCACGCAGAACAATGCGGCGGATGTCGTGACCGCGCATGTCCTCGCAATGTTTGTGCCGTCCTTCTTTACAGGGCATCTTATCGTCCGCTTCGGTGCCGAGAAGATCGTGGCAACCGGATTGGTCATTCTGGCCGGCGCCGGGGCTGTGGCCTTGGCCGGGACCGATCTTTTCAACTTCTTCGGTGCGCTTGTCCTTTTGGGACTTGGCTGGAACTTCGGCTTCATCGGCGCGACCTCGATGCTATCGACCGCGCACACGGTCGAAGAGCGCGGGCGCGTGCAGGGCATGAACGACATGATCGTCTTCGGTTGCGTGACGGTCGCGTCGGTCTCGTCGGGCGGTCTGATGAACTGTTCGGGTGGCGACCCGGTTCAAGGCTGGACCGCGGTCAACATCGCCATGGTGCCCTTCCTGCTGCTGGCGGGCTTCGCCCTGCTCTGGCTGATGTTCGGCAAGACCAAGGCCGGCGCGCCGTCCTGAGACCCATGCCAAAAAAAAACGCCCGCACGAAGCGGGCGTTAAGTTATTGAGGCAGGTTTCATACAGGCAAGAAACCTATCGAGCAGTACGTTGTTTATACGCAAGGTTTCGCTGTTGGCCAAGCTAAAAGTTTGATTTGCTTAGGAGTGGCGCCTAGGCTCCGAACAAACAGAGATTGAGCAGGGGATTGTTGCCGACTATGCGACCATGGAAGCTTGCCGCGTTAACTTTTGCAGGGCTTTGCGCTGCTTCACTCACAATGGCAGAACCGCAACACGGAATTGCGATGTATGGCGAACCGGCGCTGCCTGACGGGTTCGAGGCACTGCCTTACGCGGATCCCGAGGCGCCGAAAGGCGGGCGAATCGTTCAGGGCGAGGTTGGCAGTTTCGATTCGCTCAATCCTCACATCCTGAAGGGCCGCGTGCCGTGGCAGTTGCGCTTCCTTGCACATGAAAGCCTGATGGGCCGGTCTTATGACGAACCTTTCACCCTTTACGGGGTGTTGGCCGAATCTATTGAAGTGCCCGAGGACAGATCCTGGGTCGAGTTTACCCTGCGCCCCGAAGCGCGCTTCTCGGATGGCAGCCCGGTCACGGTTGAAGATGTGCTATGGAGCTATTCAACCTTGGGAACGGTCGGCCACCCGCGCTATCAGGGGTCTTGGGGCAAGATCGACACGGCGACCATCACGGGCGAACGGACCGTGCGCTTCACCTTCAACACGCGCGATGACGAACTGCCGCTGATCCTTGGCCTGCGACCGATCCTGAAGAAAGCCCAGTGGGACGGGCTCGACTTTGCCGAGTCGGGCGTTGACGTGATCCCGATCTCGTCCGCACCTTACGTGATCTCGGACTTCGAGGCGGGCCGATTCGTGACGCTGACCCGCAACCCCGACTATTGGGGCGACGGCGTGGTGCCTTACATGAAGGGTCGCGCGAACCTCGATGAAATCCGGATGGAATTCTTCACTGACGGCACGGCGATGTTCGAGGCGTTCAAGGCCGGCATCCTGAACACCATGCGCGAGACCAACGCGCAGAAATGGGACACGTCCTATGACTTCCCCGCTGTGCAATCCGGCGATGTCGTGAAGTCGATCATCCCCCACGAGCGCCCCTCGGGCATGTGGGGTCTTGTGATGAACACGCGGCTGGAGAAGTTTCAGGACTGGCGCGTGCGCGAAGCCCTGATCACCGCCTTCAACTATGAGTTCATCAACCAGACGATCAACGGCGAAGGCCTGCCGCGGGCAGCGTCCTATTTCTCGAACTCGGTGCTTGGCATGGATGCGGGGCCTGCGACGGGCAAGGTGGCCGAGCTTCTGGCACCCTTTGCCGACACTCTGCTGCCGGGTGCGATCGAGGGGTATGCCCTGCCCGCCGGTGACGGCACCGAACGCAACCGCCGCAGTATACGCAACGCGCTTGCCCTGATGGCCGAGGCGGGCTGGACGCTGCAGGACGGCGCCTTGAAGAACGCGGATGGTGAAACGTTCGGTTTCAACATCCTGCTCGCCGCCGGATCGAACGAATGGGGCCAGATCACCGACATCTATGTCGCCGCTTTGGAGCGTATGGGCATCGATGTCTCGGTCAGCGTGGTCGACAGCGCCGAGTACAAAGAACGCACCAATGCGTTCGACTTCGAGATGACCAATTACGGACGCGGCCTGTCGCTGTCGCCGGGGAACGAACAGAACCTCTATTGGGGATCGGAATCGGCCGACACCGAAGGCAGCCGCAACCTGATGGGCGTGAAAAGCCCGGCCGCCGAAGCCATGATCGAAGCGCTTCTGACCTCGGAAAGTCAGGATGATTTCCTGGCCGCCACCAAGGCGCTGGACCGCATCCTGACCTCGGGCCGTTATGTCATTCCCATCTGGTTCAATCCCGTGTCGCGGATTGCCCATGCGAAAGAACTGAAGTATCCCGAAAGCCTGCCGATGTACGGCGACTGGATTGGCTTCCAGCCCGACGTCTGGTGGTTCGAGGAGTAAAAAACATGAAGAAACTTGCCATTTTTACCGCTTTGATGCTGGCCCTTGCAGGGTGCAACACGCTCGAAGGGTTCGGAGAAGACGTCTCGGCCGGCGCGCGCGCTGTCGACCGCGCGATCTGAGGCCGATCAGCGCGGCCCACCCGCAGCACGGACAAACCCTGTTACAATCGGGTGCCGCCGTCCTTCCAGCGCGGCCCGTTCCGGCTGGAACGCGCATCCAAGATAAAACGGATGCCCTTCAAGCGCCATCGCCCGCACGGCCCCGTCGTTATCCCGCGCGGCGACCTTGAACGCGCTGTCCGCAAAGATGCTTTCAAAAGCCGGGTTCAGCCCGAAACTGCACCGGTAGGTTTCCGGCATTGCCGACACCCCCGCAAGCTGCGCGACCAGACCGCCCGGTTCCGGCAGAACCGGTTCCGTCTCGTCGATCAGAGCACAGACCAGCGCCGAGACAACCGGCATGGCGCAATCGGGGTCCACTTCCGTGATCCCGGCCTCTTCGTGGCCGAGAGCATTTCGAGCAAACTCCACCAACGCATGCTGGTATCCCCCGCAGGTTCCCAGGAATGGCAGTCCCGCCTCCCGCAAGTACCGGATGGCCGACAAGGCGTTCTCGAAATCCGCATAAGGGCTTGCGGGCACAACCCAACCACCGTCGAACTGCGCCAACTGGGTCGCATCATGCAAATCAGCGGTGTGGAGCCACTCGAACAGAACCGGCGCGTCCCGCGCGTCCGCCTCCAGCGCCAAGGCAAGCGGGATCGCCCGGTGGGCCACGACATCCTCGGAACTGTCGCCAATCAGGGCGATGCGCATGGGTCAAATCCTTTCGCTGGCAACGGGGCGTGGCCCAGCCATTGACGGGGTGTAGCACGCTTCCTTCCAAACCGTCATAAAACCTTTACTTGAGCATGTCGCGCGGGTGCGTAAACACGGGCCCGAAAGAAAAGTGGGGGTTCCATGCCACGCATCGCCCTGAACGGCCTTGGCCGGATCGGAAAACTTCTGTTGCGCCGCCTGATCGACGAAGGGATGGGCGATCAGATCGCTCTCATCAACGAGCCCGGCGCCGATATCGACCAGCACGCCTTGCTTCTGGAATTCGACACCGTCCACGGTCAATGGTCGCGTGATATCAAGGTTGAAGGCGGCGCCTTGCGGGTGGCGGGCCATCTCATGCCGTTCCGTCAGGAAAAGCGGATCGAAGACCTGCCGTTGGCCGAGATGGGCATTGACCTCGTGCTGGATTGCACCGGCGTCTTCAAGACGGAAGAGAAGGTCGCGCCGTATTATGCCGCCGGGGTCAGGAAAGTCGTTGTGTCCGCCCCGGTCAAAGACACCGGCGCGCTCAATCTGGTCTATGGCGTCAACCACGATCTTTATGATCCGGAAACGCACGACCTGATCACTGCGGCGTCCTGCACCACGAACTGTCTCGCTCCGGTGGTAAAGGTTCTGCACGAGGAGATCGGCATCAAGCACGGCTCGATCACCACGATCCATGACGTGACCAACACCCAGACCATTGTCGACAAGGCGCAAAAGGATCCGCGCCGCGCGCGCTCGGCGCTGAATTCGCTGATCCCGACGTCCACCGGGTCCGCCACGGCGATCACGCTGATCTATCCGGAATTGAAGGGGCGGTTGAACGGACTGGCCGTGCGTGTGCCGTTGTTGAACGCCTCGCTGACCGATTGCGTGTTCGAGATGGAGCGCGAGACGACCGTCGAAGAAGTGAACGGTTTTTTCAAGGCATGGGCGGACGGACCGTTGAACGGCATTCTGGGCTATGAAGAGCGCCCGCTGGTCTCGTGCGACTATCTGAACGACGCACGGTCGGGCATTGTCGATGCGCTGTCGACGATGGTGATCAATGGCACGCAGGTGAAGGTCTATGCGTGGTACGACAACGAATGGGGCTATACCTGCCGGATGGCCGATATCGCGAAGATGGTGTCGGACAGCCTGTAGAGAACGGTTTCTTAAGTCCCACCCCCGGATCATAGGGGTGGGAGGACGGTGGCATAACGGATTGTCAGCATTAACGATTCGTTAACCTTGAACGAGGCGCGGGGACATGAGCGACACAAGCGGCCTCAAGGCATATCTGACCGTGACGGCGGCCTATTGGGCCTTCATGCTGACCGACGGTGCCTTGCGCATGTTGGTGCTTTTGCACTTCCACACGCTGGGCTTCTCGCCGGTCCAACTGGCCTATCTGTTCCTGCTTTATGAAGTGATGGGCATCGTCACCAACCTGTCGGCGGGTTGGCTCGCCAGCCGCTTTGGGCTGACGTCCACGCTCTATGCCGGTCTGGCCATTCAGATTGGCGCGCTTATGGCGCTAGCCGCCCTTGACCCTGCCTGGGGCGTTGCGGCCTCGGTGATCTATGTCATGGCGGTTCAGGGGGCCTCGGGCGTGGCCAAGGATCTGGCCAAGATGTCTTCGAAAAGCGCCGTCAAGCTTCTGGCACCAAGCGAGGATCGGGGCCTCTTCCGCTGGGTTGCCGCGCTGACTGGCTCGAAGAACGCGGTGAAAGGCTGCGGTTTCTTCATTGGAGCCGTCATGCTGGGCACGGCCGGGTTCCAGACCGCGGTCCTGTTCATGGCCGTTGTCCTGACCGCAATCCTTGTGGGCACGCTGCTTTTCATGCCGGCTGATCTTCCCGGCGGCAAGAAAGGCACCAAGATGTCCGCTGTCTGGCCGAAAGACCCGGACATTCGCGCCCTGTCCTTGGCGCGCGTTTTCCTTTTTGGCGCCCGCGACACGTGGTTCGTGGTCGGCATTCCCGTGTTCTTTTACGCGGTTCTCTCGGACGGCACGACCGAGGGCAACCGGAACGCCTTCTTCCTGATCGGCAGCTTCATGGCCGCTTGGGTGATTTTCTATGGGTTCGTGCAAGCCTTTGCGCCCAAGTTCCTTGCCCGCCAAACGCAAGATGTCGCCGCAACCGTCCGGGCGGCACGGCTTTGGGTTGCGGTGCTCACCTGTATCCCCGCCTTACTCGCGCTTGCGGCGCTGTTCCAGGTTCCGGGCCTTGTCGCAATTGTCGTGTGTGGCCTCTTGGTCTTCGCGGTTGTCTTCGCCTTCAACTCGGCGCTTCATTCTTATCTGATCCTTGCCTTCTCGACCGCCGAACGGGTCACGCTGGATGTCGGGTTCTATTACATGGCGAACGCTGCCGGGCGCCTTCTGGGCACCCTCTTCAGCGGGATGTCGTACCAGGTGGCCGGTGTTGCGGGCTGCCTTGCGACCGCGGCCCTCTTCTCGGCGCTTAGCTGGGTGGCGGCCCACCGACTTGCCGCACGGCACCCGCAGCCGGTGGTGCCCGAAAGCCGTTAACCAAAGCTTAGGACCTCTGCTTCTAGGCTGACGGGACGTGAGTGTAGAAGGAGCCGTTGCCCAATGCCCATTGTCACAAGCTGGCGCAACCTCGTGGACGAGGTTGCAGCGAAATTCCCGGAAGTGAACCGCAACGATCTGCACTGCCACGAGGGCGACATGGCAGCCCTGACACGCATTCTGGCCGAGGCACATGATCTGACCTTTGCCGAAGCGGCCGAAATGGTGACATTCCGCCTCGCCCAGTTCGTCGAGCCTCAGCGCCTTTCGGCCTGAACTTCTGCTTGCGGATCGCGTGCCGACCTGCCAACCAAGGTGGGCAATGATCAAGCTGGACATCCTCTCGGACCCGATCTGCCCATGGTGCTATATCGGGAAGTCGTATCTGGACCGCGCCCTGGAAGCGCATCCGGATCACCCGTTCACGATCGAATGGCACCCGTTCCAATTGAACCCGGACATGCCCGCCGAAGGCATGGATCGACGCGCCTATCTGGAAGCCAAGTTCGGGGGCCCCGAGGGCGCAAAACAGGTCTATGGCCGGATCGAGGACACGGCGAAGGCCGCCGGTCTTGCCATCGATTTTGACGCTATCCAGCGGACGCCGAACACGCTTGACGCCCACCGGCTGATCCATTGGGCCGGGCTGGAGGGCCGCCAGACCGCGGTCGTCACGCGGCTGTTCAAGGCGTATTTTGAAGCCGGACAGGACATCGGGGACACGGACGTTCTGGTCGACATTGCCGACGGTGTTGGCATGGATCGCAACATGACCGCGCGACTTCTGGCCGGTGACGGCGACCGCGACGACATCCACGCGCGCGACGCCCATGCCCGCGAACGCGGCGTGACCGGGGTTCCGACCTTCGTGATCGCCAACACCCATGTTGTCCCCGGCGCGCAACCGCCCGAGCTTTGGACGCAAGTGCTGGACGAGTTGGGTCAAACTGACGTAGAAAATTAGGACGACCCCCCGGGGCAGCCACCGCCACCCCGCACTCATCCGTTCAATCGACTGACGATCGTCTCGCGCCCGGCGCGAGGACCGTCATGGAGACGCGCGTGACCGAAAAGAAACTGCCTATCTCCCAGGTTGAACTGGTCTCGCTTCTGGCGATGCTGACGGCCACGATTGCGTTTTCGCTGGACGCCATGCTGCCCGCCCTGCCCCAGATCGGCGCGGCGTTGTCGCCCGAGACCCCGAACCGCGCACAACTGGTGATCGGCTCGTTCGTCTTGGGCATGGGGGTTGGCACCTTCTTCACCGGTCCGCTCAGCGATGCCTATGGCCGCCGGACGATCGCTGTTTGGGGCGCGCTCGTCTATTGCATCGCCGCGCTGATCGCGGCGTTTTCAAACTCGCTGGAAACTTTGCTGGTCGCGCGCTTCGTGCAAGGCCTTGGCGCGGCAGGCCCCGCGTCACGGCCATGGCCATTGCACGCGACCTGTTCTCGGGGCGGCGCATGGCGCAGGTGCTGAGCTATGTGATTTTCGTCTTCACCCTGACCCCGATCTTTGCCCCGACGCTGGGTTATGCCATCGCGTTGGTCGTGGGCTGGCGCGGCATTTTCGCCTCGTTCGCGGTATTTTCGTTCATCTCGATTGCGTGGCTGCTGATCCGCTTGCCCGAAACGCTGGCGCCTGAAAACCGGCGCCCGTTCAAACTGGGCAAATTGATCGAAGGCACGCGCGAGATCTTGTCGAACCGGCGAGTGGTGCTGGCGGGTATGGTTCAGACCCTTATCTTCGGTTTGCTGTTCTCGGCGCTCGCCTCCAGCCAGCAAATCTTCGGCGAGGTGTTCGACAAGACCGAAAGCTTCCCGCTCTGGTTCGGCCTGATGGCGATCATCGCCTCGACCGCGAACCTGATAAACGCGCGCGTCGTGGTGCGGCTTGGCATGAAAGAGGTCGTCCGCCGCGCACTGATCGTGCAGGGCGGCTTCACGCTGGTCTTCGTTCTGCTGCAGGCAACGGGCAGCCTCCCCGACAACTGGGCGTTCCCGGTCACGTTCCTTTGGCTGACATCGGTGTTTTATCTGGCCGGGTTCGGGCTGGGGAACATGAACGCCCTGGCCTTGGAACCGCTGGGCCATATGGCCGGGCTTGGCGCGTCGATCGTCACCGCCTTTGCCACGATCGGGGCCGCGCTGCTGTCGGTGCCGATCGGTCTTGCGTTCAACGGTACGGTTCTGCCCTTGTCGCTGGGCGGCTTGGCACTGGTCGCGGTCGCGCTTTTGCTGCTCAGCCGCTTGGCCGAAGACGAAGCCCCGGCCACCAGCTAGGCCTCGGCGCCCCAGTCGGCCGCCTGCATCTCGCGCAGGCGGCTTGCGGTGCGTTCGAACTCGAAACTTCCGGCCCCTTCCAGATAGAGCTTTTCGGGCTCATCTGCCGCCGAGGCGATCAAGCGCACGCGGGCCTCGTAAAGGGCATCGACAAGGGTCACGAAACGTCGGGCTTGGTTATAATTCTCAGACGACAGACGGGGGATGTCTTCAAGGATCAGAACCCGCACCGCTTCGGCCAGGGCAAGGTAATCCGCCGGGCCCAAGGGCTGACCACAAAGGTCATAAAACCGCGCCCGCGCAACCCCGTTGGCAAAGGCCGAGATATGCACCTCGCGGGTTTTCACCTTGAGGACCAGTTCCTCGGACTTCCCACCCGAAAGATCGGACCAGATCGCGTCGATCTCGGCGCGCGCTTCCGCGTTTGCCGGATGGAAATAGACCTGTGCCCCTTGCAAGCGGTCCTGCCGATAGTCGCGGGGCGAGGTCAGTTCATGCACGACCAACCGGGTTTTCATCAGTTCGATGAAAGGCAGGAAGAGCGCTCGGTTCAGCCCGTCCTTGTAAAGATCATCCGGCACCCGGTTCGAGGTCGTCACCACCGTCACGCCATCTTCCATCAGCATCCCGAAGAGCCGCCCGACGATCATCGCATCGGTGATATCAGTGATCTGCATCTCGTCGAGACAAAGCAGCCTCAGCCCCTCGCCGATCTCCTTACCCACCGGCAAAAGCGCGTCATCCACACCGGTTTGTCGCGCAGCATGCAGCTTGGCCTGCACCTCCTGCATGAAAGCGTGGAAATGCACCCGCCGCCCGCCGACAAGTTCGTGGAAGAGGTCCATCAACATCGACTTGCCGCGTCCGACCCCACCCCAGAGATAGAGCCCGGGGACCGCGACGGGTTTCTTGGCAAAGAAGCCCTTCAACCCCTTGGGCGCCTCGCCCGCCAAACCCTCGGCAATACGGTCGAACTCGGGCAGCACGGCACGCTGTGCCGGGTCCGGCTCCAGCGCGCCTGCGGCGACGCGCGCCTCGTAGGTGTCCGTGACAATACCCATAGTCTGCTTGGAACCGGCTTATTGCTGAAGTTTCAAGTACAATTTGAGCCGAGATATGCGGCCCTTGCATGGCGGTTTTGCGGAAATCGCCCCTACCATGCTGCGGCGCAGCACTTATCTTACGGCTCAAAGGAGACCACCCATGTCCAAACACGATCTTGACCGTTTCGACCTCGACGCCATCGACCTTCGCGCCCGCAAACTGCGCGCCGAATACATCGCCGGCTTCTTCAAGCGGAAAGCCCGCTAAGCGGCTTTCGCCCCGCGCCCTGACGGGATAAAGGGAGCCATGAGCTCCCGTCCCGTCATCCGGCTGCGGCCGAAAAATGATCCACGCCCGCTGAAGCGCGGGTTCCCGTGGGTCTATGCCAACCAGCTTGTCACCGATCGCCGGACCAAGGCGCTTGAGCCCGGAACCATCGTCACGCTGGAAGACGCCGAACGCCAACCGCTGGCGACGGCCACGATCAACCCGAATTCCAAGATCATTGCCCGTATCCTTGACCGCGCCCCCGGGGCCGAGATCGATGCCGATTGGCTTCGTGCGAAGGTCGCGCGTGCTTTGGCGCTGCGCAACGCATGTTTCGACACCCCACATTACCGCCTGATTCATGCCGAGGCCGATGGCCTGCCCGGCACGGTTGTGGATCGCTTTGGCGCGGCACTGGTGATCCAGCCCAACGCGGCTTGGATTGATGCGCTTCTGCCGACCTTTGCCGATATCCTGACGAAAGTAACCGGGGCGAGCGTTCTGGTGAAGAATGCCCAAGGCCGGGCGCGCAGCCTTGAAGGGCTGGACGATGTCTCGGACATTCTAAGCGGGTCGCTCGACGGCCCGGTTCCCGTGCCGATGAACGGCGCGACATACATGGCCGATCTGGAAGGCGGGCAGAAGACCGGGCTCTTCTATGACCAACGTCCGAACCATGCCTTTGTCGCAAAGCTGTCAAAGGGCCGTGACGTGCTGGACGTGTTCAGCCATGTCGGCGGTTTCGGACTGGCCGCCCTGGCGCAGGGGGCAACTTCGGCGCTGGCGGTCGATGGGTCTGCCCCGGCGCTGAGCTTGGCCGAGGCCGGAGCGAAAGCCTCGGACCTGGCCGACAGGTTCACCACGCAGAAGGGCGATGCGTTCGATGTGCTGACAGCCTTGGGCGAAGAAGGCCGCAGCTTCGGCTCGGTCATTTGCGACCCCCCTGCCTTTGCGCCTTCGAAGAACGCCCGCGATGCGGGGCTTCGGGCCTATGAACGCGTGGCCCGACTAGCCGCGCCTTTGGTCAAGGCGGACGGGTTCCTGACACTGTGCTCGTGCAGCCAGGCGGCGGACCTTGCGGCTTTCCAAGCAGCCTCGGTGCGCGGGATCGGGCGCGCGGGGCGTTCGGCGCAACTGCTTCGGATCGGCTATGCCGGGCCCGACCACCCGCGCCTGCCCGCGCTGGACGAAAGCGGGTACCTGAAAGCCCTGACGTTCCGGTTGGCATGAAAACCGTTATCGACGCTTGCGTTCTGTTCCCGACGGTCCTGCGCGAACTGGTTCTGGGCGTTGCCGAGACCGGCGCTTTCGAACCGATCTTGTCCGAGCGTATCTTGGAGGAATGGCGCCGCGCCGCGCTCCGCCGATCAGAGCATGATGGGCTGATTGCCGAGGGCGAGATTGCGCTTCTGAAAGTCCGTTTCCCGAATGCCATGGTGTCGGTCAGTGAAGCCACGACGAACCGGTTGAGCCTGCCCGACCCGGATGACAACCACGTGCTGGCCGCCGCCATCGACGGCGGGGCTGGTGCGTTGATGACGCTGAACCTGAAGGACTTCCCGACCAATGCGCTAGCAGCCGAAGGCATTCTGCGCCGCGACCCGGACGGGGTATTGCTGGAGGTGTTTCACGGTGACGAAACCGCGGTGCGTCAGGTGGTTGATACTGTGTTGGCAGCAGCCGGCGCGCATGGGATTGACGTTTCATCCCCGCGTGCCGTGCTGAAGCGCGCGCGGGTGCCGCGATTGGGCAAGGCGCTATTTGCAAAGGCATAGCAAAAATCGAAAAAGGTGCCTCTTGCAAAGCAGTCTTAGAGCCTGACCTAGAATGTGGATGGTCTCATCTGATGTGGTATTTCCCTACTGAATTTGACCACAGACAGGGAGGGCCACATGGCTTGGAACGAGACCACCCGCGCGAAGTATAAGCGTAGTTCGGACCGATATGAAAG
>JAJDUZ010000010.1 GCA_022826385.1 Silicimonas sp. | reverse complement strand
GCGCCGGGTCGGGCGGGAAATACCTATTTTTTAAAAATATTTTAACTCTTTTTTTTACCGGTTTTTTGTTTGGTTTGGGGGGGGGTGCCCCGCCGACCCGCCGGGGAGGCTCTGCCTCCCCGGACCCCTCCGGGATTTTTGAAAACAGGCGAAAGGCCTAGTTGGCCTGCACGGGCCGTCCGAGCTCTTTCGGTTTGATCGTGGCGACGAAGGCGGTGATAGCCTCGATTTCGTCCATCGTGATTTCCACGGGCGCGATGTGAAGCGCCTTGTTGGGGTCGAACGGTTCCGTCACGCCTTCGACCTGCGTGAAGGACGGGTGCGGGTTGTGCGCCCAGAATGCCCGGAACAGGTCTGACCAGTTCTCGCGCCCGCGAAGCGCGGCAAAGGACGGGGTCGAGCCGATCCCGCCCATGCGATTGCGTTTGTCGACAACGTGACAGCGGCCACAATGGACCAGCGCAAGGCGGGCGCCATCGACCTTGTCGCCCTCGAAGGTTTCGGTGCGTTCGACCACGACGGCGGCCTGTTCAGTGGTGTAGACCTGCGTTCCGTCGGGTTTGAAGCTTTCGATCGCGGCTTTCCCGGGCCCGGATTTCAGCCAGTCGAGGAACGTCCGGGCCTCAGCGCTTTCGGTGCGGATATCGAGCCGGATGACGTCGCCACCGATCCGTTGGAAGACGCGGTTTCCTTCCGCGCCGAAGGCCATGTCAGCGTCGCCCTCGGTAACAGGCGTGATCGTGATGCGGTGCTTGAATTTGAAGCGGGGCAGCAGTTGTTTGTCGAGCCCTTCGGCCAGCATGTCCTCTGACATGGCAATCGTCAGGTCGGCACTCGCCGCCGGGCTGGCGGCAAGCAGGGCGAGAACGACAATGCGGCGCAGAAAGTAGATGCTTGCACCTCCCTTTCGATCTGAGATTATCCAGCTTCGTCAACAAAGCAAGGTTTCGGGGAGGAGACCATGACCGATGACGCGTTCAACATGTCGCTCAGGAAGTTCCTGAAAACGGTTGGTGTGACCTCGCAGCGCGAGATCGAAGAGGCGGTTCGGGCCGCCCGCGAGGCTGGTGATCTGCCCTCGGGGACGGTCACGGCGCGCATGGTTCTGAAGATCGATGCGGTCGGGCTGGAGCACGAGGTGACCGGCGAGATCGAGATGCCGGGGGCGGGCTGAGTGGCGACCGAAGCAGAGGTGCGCGAGGCACTTGCACGGGTCGTTGATCCGGCGAAGGGCGTTGATATCGTCTCGGCCGGGCAGGTGACCTCGCTGGTGGTCTCGAGCGAAGATGTGCGGTTCGTGCTGGAGGTCGATCCGGCGCGCGCCGGTGCGATGGAGCCGTTGCGGCAGGCGGCCGAGGCTGTCGTCAAGGCGTTGCCAGGCGTGGCGAATGTGGCGGCTGTGATGACGGCCCATGCCGAGCAGGGGAAAGCGGCGCCTCCGAAGGCGCCTGTGCCTGACCTTGGTTTGAAGGATTTTACACCGAAGCCGAAAGCGCCCGAAGGGCCTGCGCCCTTGCCGGGCGTCAAGCACGTGGTGGCCGTGGCCAGTGGCAAGGGCGGTGTCGGCAAGTCGACCGTTTCCGCCAATCTGGCCGTCGCGCTTGCCGCGCGCGGCATGCGGGTGGGATTGCTTGATGCCGATGTGTACGGGCCGTCGCAGCCGCGTATGCTGGGCGTCTCGGGGCGGCCCTCCAGTGTGAACGGGATCATCCTGCCCTTGCGCAATCACGGGGTCACCGTGATGTCGCTGGGGTTCATGGTGGAAGAGGAAGAAGCCATTGTCTGGCGTGGCCCGATGTTGATGGGGGCTTTGCAGCAGATGCTGGGGCAAGTGCAGTGGGGCGCACTGGATGTTCTGCTGGTCGATCTGCCACCCGGAACCGGCGACGTGCAGATGACGCTGTGCCAGAAGACGGCTGTTGCGGGCGCCGTTGTCGTGTCGACACCGCAGGACATTGCCCTGATCGATGCCAAGAAGGGCATCGACATGTTCAAGCGGATGGAAACGCCGATCCTTGGCATGATCGAGAACATGGCGGCCTTTGTCTGCGATGGCTGCGGCAAGACGCACCACCCGTTTGGCCAAGGGGGCGCCAAGGCCGAGGCGGAAAAGCAGGGCGTGCCGTTTCTGGGCGAGGTGCCGCTATACCTGTCGATCCGCACGGCGGGCGACGGCGGTGCCCCCATCGTGGCCGCGAAGCCCGAAGGGCCGGAAGCGAAGCCGTTCTGGGCCATTGCCGACGGCTTGATCGAGACACTGGCGGCCCGTGGCGATTGAGTTTCCGCCCCTGCTGACGGGTCTCGCGGTTGCGGGCGATCCGTTTGTCGCGGCTTGCGAAGCGGCGCCCGAGGCCGAGCCCGGCAGCGTGTTCTATGGGCCGGACGAAGAGACCATGCGGGCCGCGGTCCTGCTGGCGCCCGAAGTTCCGTTGGGCGAGGCGGTGTCAGTCAGTTTCGCGGTCGCACTGGGCTTGAACGATGCCATAGGTGCGCTGGCGCCGCCCGAAGTGGCGTTCCACTTCGAATGGCCGGGCGGGTTTCGTGTGAACTGCGCGTCCTGCGGTGGGCTGACGGCGCGGGCCTCGACCGATGACCCGCGCGCCGAGCCGGATTGGCTGGTGGTCGGGGTTGAACTGCCGGTCATGGGATCGCTGGTCGAGGAACCGGGGGCGACGCCGGACCGGACGTCGTTGCATGCTGAAGGGTGCGGCGAGATCACCGTGCCCGACTTGATCGAGACATGGGCCCGCCACATGATGAACTGGCTCCATATCTATCTGACCGATGGGTTCGCGCCATTGCACGAAGACTGGCGCGCGCGCGCCTATCGCTTGGGCGAGACGATCGAGGCACCGGCGCTCGGCACCTTCGTTGGCCTTGACGAGCATGGCGGCCTGATCTTGCAAGAAACAGGCGGCGCGCGCATCCTGCCCCTGACCATGTTGTTGGAGCGCGCATGAACTTTGCCCGTGTCATTCGTCTGGACGAGAGCGATCTGGAAGTGTTCCGCGAAGCGGCCGAGCCCGGCGAATGGGCCATACCCGGCACGTTTGCGTTCTCGAACTGGACCGAGGTCGAGTTGGAAGGCAAGCCCGCGCAGGAGTTCCAGCATGGCTGGCTGGGACTGACAAGTTTCGGACGCGCCTCGGTTGTCGCCGTCAGTGCCATTACCGAGGCCGAGCGGGACGGGCTGGCGGATATGCTGGCCTTTCACTTTACCGAAAGCTGGGGTGCGCCCAGTGTCGAAGCGGCCCGCCCCGTGGCCGAGGAAGAAATCGCCCATATGGTCGACATGTGCAGCGGCCAGCCCGAGAACACGCTGATCGTGGTCGAACGGTCGCTGGGCGAGGCGGGGGTCAATGACAAGTTCCGGCTGATCCCGCCACAAGGGGCGTCGCTGGATGTCTTCGCGGTGCACGGAGACGTCGAATAGGCGGCTCGACTTTTGGGGGGCGTTGCCCCATCTCTCGCGAGATGAACGACCACTCTTCAAACTGGAACACGATCAGCCGCGATGCCGCGCTGGCCGAGATGGAACGCTTCCGCCCCCGGATGGGCGGGCGCTATGCGTCGGGGCGCAATTACGATCGGGGGCCGGGGCGGCATTCGGCGGTGTCATGCCTGTCACCCTTTGTGCGGCGTCGGTTGCTTCTGGAGGAAGAACTGGTCGACGCGGCGCTGGCGAGCCATGGGTTGGAGAAAGCCGAGAAGTTCATTCAGGAGGTCTTCTGGCGGGGCTATTTCAAGGGCTGGCTGGAACGGCGGCCCTCGGTTTGGACAAGCTATCGCGACGGGCTGTCAAACGACCTGATGACCTTGGAGACAGACCGCAAGCTTGCCAAGCGCGTGGCCGAGGCCGAGGAGGGGCGCACCGGGCTCGACTGCATTGACGCGTGGGTCGAAGAGCTAGTCGAAACTGGGTATCTGCACAATCATGCACGGATGTGGTTCGCCTCGATCTGGATTTTCACGCTGGAACTGCCTTGGCGTATCGGGGCGGACTTCTTCTATCGGCATTTGCTGGATGGGGATCCGGCCTCGAACACGCTGAGCTGGCGCTGGGTGGCGGGGCTGCATACGCGGGGCAAGTTCTATCAGGCGCAGGCGTGGAACATTTCCAAGTTCACCGATCAGCGGTTTCATCCGCGCGATCGCGATCTGGCGGATGGGATCGAAGGGTTGCAGGGCACCGAGCCGGAGGGGTTGCCCGAGGTCACGCCCCTGCGCGTGCCGCGGCCCGTCGATCCGGCGGCCCCGTCGGTTCTGCTGGTGACCGAGGAGGATTGCCACCCGGAAAGCTGGCCCTTTGATCCGGCGGGCGCGGTGTCCGTTATGGCACTTAGGTCCAGTCATTTGAGATCCGAGCGGTCGGTGAGTGACCTTGTGGCGCGGTGCGAGCATCAGGCGTTGACGGACACGCTGGGCCGGTTGGGTGTTCAAGGCGAAATGTTGGAGGCCCGTGATCCGCGCGCCTTGGCGAAGGCTGTGGCAGAAGCGGGGGCGACGCAGATTGTCACCGGCTATATCCCGGAAGGGCCGCTGCGTGACTGGATGCGCGAGGCCGAGGCCGCCTTGGCGCAGCACGACATCGTCATGGCCGAACATCGCCGGGATTGGGACAGCGCAATCTGGCCGCATGCGACGGCCGGGTTCTTCAAGGTCAAGAAGGCCATTCCCCGCGTGTTGCGGGAGTTGGGGCTGGACGATCGCGAGCCCCGCCTGATTTGACAAAAAAAGACCGGGCACAAGGCCCGGTCAGTCCAACAGGGAGGTACCATGTCGATTAACCCGGACATGGAAACGGGATCCGTAGCGGTCAGGCAACCAAGCGATAGCCGCCCGACTCAGTGACCAGTAAACGCGCATTTGAGGGGTCTGGCTCAATTTTTTGGCGTAATCTGTAAATATGTGTCTCGAGTGTGTGCGTTGTGACACCCGCGTTATAGCCCCACACTTCGTGCAAAAGCACGTCGCGAGCCACCACACCTTCGCTGGCGCGATAGAGGAACTTCAGAATATTCGTCTCTTTCTCGGTCAGGCGAATCTTCTTTTCGTCCTCTGTTATCAACATCTTCTGGGCAGGCTGGAACGTATAGGGCCCAAGCTGGAACACGGCATCTTCCGACTGCTCGTGCTGGCGCAACTGGGCGCGAATGCGGGCCAGAAGAACCGGGAACTTGAATGGCTTCGTCACATAGTCATTTGCGCCCGCATCGAGGCCAAGGATCGTGTCGGCGTCGGAATCGTGACCCGTCAGCATCAGAACCGGGCACTTGACGCCATGCTTGCGCAGCACGCGGCACAGCTCGCGACCGTCCGTGTCAGGCAGGCCGACGTCAAGGATCACAAGGTCATAGATGCCTTGCTTGGCCTTTTCCATCGCCTCGGCGCCGTCACCGGCTTCGAAGACGTCGAAGTCTTCGGTCATCACAAGCTGCTCGCCAAGTGCTTCACGCAGATCGTCGTCGTCATCGACGAGGAGGATTTTCTTCAGGGTCTGCGCCATGTCGGTCTCCGGTGTTTCGTGTCTTGTCACAGGACATGCGTCTCTGGATCGGGGCTTGCAAGTTTTCCTGCAGCTTCTCACGCGCTCGTTAGAGCCAAGCGGGGATTGTTTCAGCTTCATTTCAGGATTTCGCCGTGTCTTCACGGGCCGTTGAGCGATGTTTCGAATTTCCATCGCCCCAAGAAACCCAGTAGATGTGTCCCATGAGCCTGATCCCGACCCTGACCGAGCGTATTGCACGTGCCCGGACCGACCTGCGCCTTGGCTTGCCCGTCGCGTTGCGGGCGGATGACCGCGTGGCGCTGGTTCTGGCGGCGGATGGTCTGGCCGAAGATCGGTTTGCGTCGCTCGCGGGCATGGGCGCGCCGATCCTAGTGGTGTCGTCGTGGCGGGCCGAGACGTTGAAGGCACGCGCCTATGATGGTGATCTGGCACGGCTCAAGCTGCCGGCAGACGCGACACCGGACTGGGTGCGCTCGGTTGCGGACCCAAAGGATGACCTTTCGTCCCCGATGAAGGGGCCGTTCGAGGCGCTGCGAGGAGGAGATGCGGCGCTGGAACGGGTGGGATTGCAACTGGCCAAGACCGCGCGGCTCCTGCCTGCGGTTCTGGTGGTCGATGCGGCTGACGTGGCATTGGACGAATGGACAGTGCTGGATGTCTCGCTGACGGCCGAGTGGCTTGCGGCCCCCGTCACCCACGCGAACATCGTCTCGGGCCGGGTGCCGATCGAAGTTTCGTCGGCTGGTCGGGTGCATGTGTTTCGCCCGAACGACGGCGGCGAGGATCACGTTGTCTGCGAGATCGGGCAGCCGCCGCGTTCCGAGCCGGTGCTGGTGCGTCTGCATTCGGCCTGTTTCACCGGTGACGTTCTGGGGTCACTCAAATGCGATTGCGGCCCCCAGCTTCACACGGCGCTGGATCAGATGGGGTCCGAAGGGGCGGGCGTGTTGCTTTATCTCAGCCAGGAAGGGCGTGGGATCGGGCTGGCGAACAAGCTGCGCGCCTATGCGCTGCAGGATCAGGGGTTCGACACGGTCGAGGCCAATCACCGTCTGGGTTTCGAGGATGACGAGCGTGATTTCCGCACGGGTGCCGATTTGCTGAAACGGTTGGGCTTTTCGCGCATCCGGTTGATGACGAACAACCCGGCCAAGGTGGCCATGATGGAAGCCCAGGGCATCGAGGTGGTCGAGCGCGTACCCCTGCAAGTCGGGCGTCGGGCCGAGAACGCCGGTTATCTTGACGTGAAGGCCCGCAAGTCGGGGCATCTGTTGTGATCGGTTCCTTCTCTCTTATGGCAGGCGTTCGCGGGTCAGCAGTTGTCGGGGTTTCTTGGGGGCTATGAAGACCCGCTTCGACCTTGTGCTTTCGCGCATCGGGCTGCGCTTTATGGGCCGCACCTTTCCCTGCACAATCGGGCGCTGCGGGGTCGTTCAGCACAAGCGCGAAGGCGATGGTGGTACGCCGGTGGGCGAGCACCGGTTGGTTGGTATGCTCTATCGTCCCGAGCGTATGGCGCGTCCTGCGGATTGGGCCCTGCCCATACGGCCCGGCGATCTTTGGTGCGATGATCCGGGTCACGAGGATTACAACCTTATGGTGCGGGCGCCTTTCGAGGCGTCCCATGAAACGCTGCGCCGTGCCGATCCGCTTTATGATCTGGTGATCCTGACCGACTGGAACTGGCCCTTTGCCGCGCGTGGTCGTGGGTCGGCGATTTTCATTCACCGTTGGCGTCGCCCTGGTGCGCCAACCGAGGGCTGTGTTGGGTTGAGACCCGACCACTTGCGCTGGATTGCGGCCCGCATCCGCTATGAAACGCGGCTGATCGTTCAGGCGTAGCTGCGCGCGCCAAAGATCGCCGAACCGACCCGGACATGGGTTGCGCCTTGTGCGATGGCCTCGTCGAAATCGCTGCTCATGCCCATGCTGAGGCCGGTCAGGTCGTTGCGCGCGGCGATCTTGGCCAGCAGCGCGAAGTGAAGGCTTGGGGCCTCGTTCACCGGCGGAATGCACATCAGACCCTTCAGGGGCAGGTTCAGGCTTCGGCATTCGGCAACCAGGGCGTCGACCTCGTCCGGCGAGACGCCGGCCTTCTGATCCTCGTCCCCCGTGTTCACCTGAACGAAGATGTCGGGGCAGGTGCCGGTTTCCTCGGCGATGCGCGCGATGGTGCGTGTCAGCTTCGGGCGGTCGACCGTGTGGATGACGTCGAAGAGCTCCATCGCGGCCCGCGCCTTGTTGGTTTGCAAGGGGCCGATCAGGTGAAGCTCTATCCCGTCGAAGCGTGACTTGAAGTCGGGCCACTTGCCCTGCGCTTCCTGCACACGGTTTTCTCCGAAAACGCGGTGGCCTTGTTGCAGGACGGCTTCGACGCGCTCGAGGAGTTGGACCTTGCTGACGGCGATCAGGTGGATGTCATCCGGATCGCGTCCGTGCAGCGTCGCGGTCTCTGTCAGGCGGGTTTTGATATCGGTCAGGCTCATGCTTTGTGTTCTAAGCCGGTGCCTGCAAAAGAAAAGAGCGGACCAATGGTCCGCCACGGCGAATTTTTTCTGTGCATGATCGTCTGTTTCTACATTGGGTTTTCTGAACCGGCTGGACATTCTTCTGTCAACCGTCTATGACGATTTCTAACCGAAATCGGATCAGAGGCCGCAATGGATCTCTCGAACCTGAC
>JAJDUZ010000072.1 GCA_022826385.1 Silicimonas sp. | reverse complement strand
AGAGTCGGGCTCGACGCTCTACGACGTTGGATTTTGCATGACCCGGAGAAAGCTCTTGATGCCTGGCGACGAACATGCCCAAAACGGTCGCTTTCAAATCCCAAAATGGGGCGCATTATGTTTTGAGTCGTGTACTATGCTCGGCCGAGAACAAGGCCGCCTATGATGCTGATCCTGAACGTTTTTCGCCCCGATACGGCGGGTACTGCGCTTATGCGGTGTCAAAAGGCGCGACAGCGCCGACGGATCCGGACGCCTGGACGGTGCATGAAGACCGGCTCTATCTCAATTTCTCGGTCGATGTGCGTGGCATCTGGCAACAGGATATTCCGGGCAATATTGCGCGCGCCGATGCCAATTGGCCGGGTGTTCTGGCCTGATCGTTAGGGGTTTGTTCACAACTTTGCGACAGCCTCTTTTCCAGTGACCTTGAAGTACCCACATTCATCTTATGGGTCGGGTTCGGAACACCCGGCTTCAATCACTGTCCCTCGTTCCGAAACTCGGCGCCCGTTCCTTTGGACGGGCGCTTTTTTCTGTGTCGTCACACGCCTGTGAGCGCTGAAGATTCGGGTTACCTCCTGCCGAAAAGCATCATAAGTTAACGGCAGCGGCGGTGACCGCAATCCGAGCAGATGAGGCAAGTGACGTGATTTCTCGCAGACAAGTCCTGATGGGCGGGCTGGCTTTGCCGCTGGCCGCCTGTGGAACCGCGCCCGAGAAACGGGCTTTGGCGGCGCCAAGTGAGATCACTCGGCTTGAAGCGCAAATCCTTGCCATGAGCGCCGATGTCGACCCGGACGAAGCCCGCCGCGCGGCCGAGATCGCCTTTGCCCATACACGGGCGCTGGCCATCCAGTATCAGATCACCGATCCCCCGCTGATCCACAACACCAAGGTCAATATGGGTCTGAAACCGCGTGGTCTTTGCTGGCACTGGGCCGAAGACCTGGAAAAGCGTCTGGATGCCGAGGGCTTTGAAACGCTGGAGATGAACCGGGCCATTGCCGAAGGGCGTGGAATCCGGATCGACCATTCGACGGCGATCATCAGTGCCTTTGGCACCGGATATGCGGCCGGTGTCGTATTGGACCCCTGGCGGAACGGCGGCGAGTTGTTCTTTGCACCCGTTTCCGAAGACACCCGCTATGCGTGGGAAGCCCGCGAACTGGTCCTGCGCCGGCGCGCCGATCTGCGGGACGCGGCCGGTTAACCTTCGTTAAGTTTGGAATATCGGAGTGCCACCGTCCTCCCACCCCTATTGGGTGGGGTATTCGGTTGCGGTTCCGTTCGCTTCGAACACATTATCCCACCGAAGGCGCGCAGGCGGTCGTGACCACGGCACAGAGCGCATCTGCCGTTAGACTGGACAGACCTCGCCGCATTTGCCACGCTGGTCCCACCTAAACGGGCAGCGGGGTGTCTATCGGACCCGCCCGACGTCACGGCGCCGCATGGCGCTGGCACGCGTGAAACCCCCGCGAAAACCGATGCGGCACGCATCCTTTTCAAATGCCGGTTGCGGCAAAAACAGGGGGTCTTACTCATGACTTTCAAAACAGGTGTCATCGGTCTGGGCGATATGGGCTCGGGCCTTGCGAAGAACTTACTGGCGAACGGGTTCAGCGTGACGGGTCGGGATCTGATCCCCGAGCGCGTGGCGGCATTCCAGGCGATGGGAGGAACGGTTGCCGAGACCACGGCCGAGGTTGGCGCAAATGCAGATGCGGTCTTCGTCATGGTGATGAAGGGGGACGAGGCGAAAGAGGTCATTCTGGGCGAGGGTGGCTTGGCCAAGACGATGGCCCCCGGCGGCGCGATCCTTCTGTCGGCGACGGTCAAACCCCGCGAGGCGCGCGAGATTGGCGCGGCGCTGGACGACAGCGGTTTGCACCTGATCGACACCCCCGTATCGGGTGGCTACCCCGGCGCGCAATCCGGCACGCTTACCATGATGGCGGCCGCGCCAGACGCGGTGCTCGATCGGTTTCGCCCGGTGATGGAGGCGGTCTCGGCCAATATCCATCGGGTCGGGACGGAACCGGGGGATGGTCAGACGGTGAAAGCTTGCCTGCAATCCCTGATCGGCGCCCAATTCTCGGCCACGTTCGAGGCGGCGGCCCTTGCAGCCAAGGCGGGCGTGCCGGGGCAGGTCATTCTGGACGTTTTTTCGACCTCGTCCGCCGGATGTGGGGTGGTCAACAATGCGCTCGAGAAGATCATCGACCGACAGTTCGAGGGGACCGGCAGCCACATCAACACCATGCACAAGGATCTCACCATCTCGTTGGGACTGGGCGAGGAATTGGGCGTGCCGCTGCACACGGCTGCCGCCGCGATGCAGATCTTTCACGCCGGGCGCACGCGCTATCCGAACGGTGACAACTGGGTCTGCACCCGCGTGATCGAAGACATCGTGGGCGCGGAACTCCACCGGGCGGCGGCGAAACGCCGCTAGGGATTTGCGTATTTTTGAAGAGATGAAGGGGAGGGCGCGCACATGAAACTGGGCGTGATCTGTGATGGCATCAGCCGTGACCTTGCGCATGCGGTCGATGTGATGGACGAATTTGGGTTGGAGTATGCCGAGCTTCAATTCGTGGGCGAAACCGAGGTCGGGGATCATTCCCCCGCCGAGATCGCCGAGATCGACGCGCTTCTGCGGGACCGGGGAAAGCCGGTCTCCTGTCTCAGCCGGCACGTCTTTGCCGGGCTAACGGTTGCCAATGTGCCGGGCGACGCCGCGCACGCGGCGCATATGGATGCGCTCAAGCGCGTGATCGAGATGGCGCATATCGTCGGCGCGCCACTGGTGCGGATCATGACCAACAAGAAGGAACAGATCCTTTGGGGACACGGGGGCGCCGAGAAATGGAACGTCGCGCATGGCGCCTGGGACAAGACTTTGCCCCTGATCGCACCCGCCGTCGATCTGGCCCGCGCCGAAGGTGTGACGCTGGTCGTCGAAACCGGGAACGGGACGATGGTCAACTCGGCCTATACCGCGCGGAAGCTGATCGATGATCTTGGCGCGAAGGATGTTCTGAAGGTGCTTTGGGATCCGGCCAACAATTGCTGGTGTCACGAGCGCGCCTATCCGGACGGCTACGAAGAGATGCGCGGCGGCCATCTGGGGCACGTCCACATCAAGGACGTCACGGTCGACACGCCCCGCGCCACGCTTACGGTCGAGCGGATGGGCGAGGGTCAACTGGCGGACCAGTTCCAGCCGATGGCCGATGCCCTACGGGCGGATGACTATGACGGCGTGATCTCATTCGAGAGCGTGTACCACCCCGGCAATGGCGATTTCGAAGCCGGATTTCGGGCCTGTATCGAGACATTCCGGTCGATTTTCGGGGATTGAGGACGTTTTTCGTGCTCTCCCGCCGGGTGACACCTTTCTGGGTGACACGGAACGATCTTGTGTCACATACTTGTTTCCGGAATCGGGTAACCGGTTCGGGAAATGGGGGGTACTCACCATGGCTGAAATCAAGCCGGTGCATTTCGTGTTCACGGTCCTGTTCGGGCGGCGTCGGCGCCTGAAAACGCCGGACTGGCTAACGTCCTGAGCGATAGAGACGCGCCATCACCAGTGGTGTCAGGTACATCGGCACCTGATAGCAGCCGATGAACAGAAGCAGGCTGTCCGTCAACTCGGCCGGGAGCGCCACTAGGAACAGCGCGATATTGCGGTTCCCCGCGACGATCGACGATCCGGCGTCGCGCGACGGGTCGGCGCGATAGGCGATGATCTGGCTGCCGAAATTGACGGCACAGGCGAAGAGCACCCATGTCAGAAGCTCAAGCGGAGTCTCTCGCAACGCGGGCCCCACGGCGGCCATCAACCCGATCACCAGAACGCCAAGAAGCAGCGCGGCGATCCCGTCGAGGGCGAACTGGTTTTCGGCAGATAACTCGGTGTCGCGGCGCAGGATGAACCCGCATCCGACCGCGACGGCAATGACGGCGAAAAGCGTCACCGCGCTTGCGACGACATCCGCCAAGGTCGGAATGGCCGGCAGTGCGAGATAAACCGGGATGACCGTCAAGGGAAACAGCGCCGTTCCAATAAGCAGAAGCCGCATCGCGCGGGTCGGATCCTTGCCGATCATGATCGAAAAGTTGGGCGCGCCCGAGATTGACGGGGCCGCCAGCGCCAGAACCAGCGCGATGCCGAAGAGGCTTTCGGTCCAACCGGCGGCATAGAGAACGGCCAGCGCCAGAAGCGGTGCCGCCAGTTGGTAGGCCAGCACACGCCCGATGCTGCCGCCAATCGCGCCGTGTCCCCGGACCACGGCCATGGGGCCGATCCGGCAGGCGCTGACCATCAGCAGCAGGAAGATCAGGGCGGGCAGCCACGCCTTGATGATCTGGGCCAGCTCCGGAAAGGCGAACCCGGCGATCAGACCTGCGATCAGGCACCATCGGCCGTGATAGCCGATGAAGCCAAGCCCCGCGATCATCCGGGGCCTTGGCGAATGTTATCCGGCAGCCATGTCGCGAGTTCCGGGAAGGCGATCAGCACGAAGACCATCAGCACCATGATCAGGAACATCGGGAAGGCGGCTTTGGCGATGAAGCCCATCTCGTGGTTGGTCATGCCTTGCAGCACGAAGAGGTTGAACCCGATCGGGGGCGTGATCTGCGCCATCTCGACGACGACCACGATGAAGATTCCGAACCAGATCAGGTCTATTCCGGCGTCGCGGATCATCGGCTCGACCACCGCCATGGTGAGGACGACCGACGAGATCCCGTCGAGGAACATGCCAAGGATGATGTAGAACACGAGAAGCACCATCAGAAGCTCGAACCGGGTGAGCTCCATCGAGGCCACCAGTTCGGCCAAGCCGCGCGGCAGGCCGGTGAACCCCATCGACAGCGACAGGAACGCGGCCCCTGCAAGGATCAGCGCGATCATGGCGCTGGTGCGGGTCGCGCCCATCAGGCTTTCGGTGAAGCTCTTCCATGTCAGCGAGCCTTGGGTTGCCGCCAGGACAAGGCCACCGATGACACCGAAGGCTGCCGCCTCGGTCGCGGTGGCATAGCCCAGATACATCGAGCCGATGACCACAAGGATCAGGCAGATCACCGGCAGCAGGAAGCGCGAGTTGGCGATGCGTTGGCCAAAGGTCAGGGGTGGTTCCGCATCCGGGTTCCATTTGCGCGAGAGGCGGCTCATCACCGCGACATAGGCCATGAACATGCCCGCCAGCACGAGGCCGGGCAGGATGCCGGCAAAGAACAGTTTCGAGATGCTTTCGTTGATGGTGACGCCATAGACGATCAATGTCAGCGACGGCGGGATCATCAGGCCAAGCGTCGCCGCACCCGCCAATGTGCCGATCACCATCGATTCGGGGTAGTTGCGCTTCCGAAGCTCGGGAATCGACATTTTGCCGACCGTGGTCAGCGTCGCGGCACTTGAGCCACTGACGGCCGCGAAGACGGTGCAGCCGACGATATTGGTGTGGACAAGACCACCCGGCAGACCCGACATCCACGGCGCAAGCCCTTTGAACATGTCCTCGGAAAGTCTTGTTCTGTATAAGATTTCGCCCATCCATATGAACAGGGGCAGGGCCGTCAGGGTCCAGCTGGACGAGGCCGACCAGATGGTCGTCAGCATCACGTCGCCAACCGGGCGGTTGGTGAAGAGTTCCATGCCGACCCAGGCGACGCCGATCAGGGCAAGGCCGACCCAGACGCCGGTGCCAAGCAGCAGGAACAGGACGAAGAGAAAGAGGAGGATGACGTTCAGGTCTTCCATGTTCTCACTCCCCAACCGCGCTGCGTTCGATGCCGTGATCTCCTTTGAAGATCAGGCGAAGGAGGTGGTCGGTCAGCGCGATGGCGAAGACCACCGTGCCAAAGAGCATCACCGATTGCGGGATCCAGAGGGCGGTCTTGTCCTGCCCCTGACTGATGTCATTGAACTTGTAGCTGAAGCTGACGAACCGCCACGCGTAATAGGTCACGTACCACGCGGTCAGCGCCCCGATACCGAAGCACCAGATATTCACGATGCGCTGCGCCTTGGGGCCGAGGGCATTGATCAGGATCGAAACCCGGATATGGGCGCCCTTGTTCAAAGCACTCGCGAAGGCAAGGAAGCTGGCGGCCGCCATCGCATAGCCCGCATAATCGGGAGCACCCGGAAACACCTCGCCGGTCCAGCGGGCCAGCATTTGAAGAACGATCAGTGTCAGGATCGCGATCAGGCAGAGCGCCGCCGCGACGCCGGATACCGTGTAAAGCGTGTCGAGAAAGCGTCGAAGCGCGTGCATGGGTCCACCCTTTTTATGGGGGCTCTGCCCCCCCGTCACCTGCGGTGACGCCCCCCGCCGTATTTGGACCAGGAAGAAAGCAAATTTGAGTTAGATTGTCGGGAAATGGGGGCGGCAGGCACCGCCCCCGAGACGTGTCTTACTGCATTCCCTTGAAGGCATCGACAATGGCCGCGCCATCATCGCCCGAGGCTTCCAGCCATTCGGCCGTCATCGTCTCGCCCACGGCTTTCAGCCCGTTGACCATCGCGTCGGAGGCCTTCTCGACCGTCATGCCACCTTCGCGGAGGCCGTCGAGCGTGAAGTTCGTGTACGCGATCGAGGCTTCGAGACCCTCGGCTTCCGCTGTAGCCGCGCAGTCGCGGAACACGGTTTGCGTCGCTTCGTCGAGACCGTTCCAGCTGTCGGTGTTAACCATCACGTAGTTGCGCGGCAGCCAGGCGTCGACTTCATAGAAATAGTTGAGCGATTCCCATACCTTCCGGTCGTACCCGGTGGCACCGGAAGAGATCATGGAATCGGCCACGCCGGTGGCGAAAGCCTGGCTGATTTCAGCCGCTTCAATGGTGACCGGCAGCATGCCCGTCAATTCGGCAAGCCGCGAGGTCGCGTTGTTGTACGAGCGGAACTTGATGCCTTTCATGTCGTCCACGGTCTTCACTTCATCGCGGAAGTAGAGACCCTGCGGTGGCCATGGCACGGCATAGAGCAATGTCAGGTTCTGTTCGGCCAGCACTTCCTCGATCTTCGGCTTGGCGGCTTCGTAAAGCTTGCCGGACGCCTCGAACGAGGTGGCCAGGAACGGCACGCTGTCAAAGCCGAAAAGCGCGTTCTCGTTCTGGTGACCCGAAAGCAGGCGCTCGCCGATATTCACCTGACCGGTCTGCACGGCGCGCTTGATGTCGGCGCCTTTGAAAAGCGAACCCGACGGATGGGTCACGATCTCGATCGCGCCACCGGTGCCCGAGGTCACGCATTCCCCGAACTTGGCGGCGTTCTCGGAATGGAAGTTGGTGGCCGAATAGGCCAGCGGCATATCCCAGGTTTCGGCCAGCGCAGGCGCGGCTGCTGTGACCGCGACGGCGGCGGTGGCCATCAAGGTTGCAATGGTTTTCATGGTCTTCTCCCGGTTGGTCGTTTGTTATGGTGCGAAGCGTGCGGGGGAATATGCCCCTAGGTCAAGGTTTGGTTGTCGTCCCGAGATCATCTGCGCCAGCAAACGCCCGGTTTTTGGGCCGGATGTCAGGCCGATATGGTGGTGTCCGAACGCCGTATAGGCACCTTTGAGACCGGGGGCGGCCCCGATGACGGGGATGCTGTCGGCGGGTGCAGGGCGATGGCCCATCCATTCCGTCTCGCGCGCCCAAGTGAGGCCGGGCATGGCGGCCAATGCCGCCGTTTTCAGTAACTCGAACGGCGCGCGCGAGGGCGGGGCGGTCAGCCCGCCCAACTCGACAACACCGGCAAGGCGCAGGCGGCCGTCCATCGGTGTAGCCACAAACTTGCCCGAGGCGATCATCACCGGGGTTTTTGGCATGAAGGACGGCTCCCAAAGCTCTATATGGTAGCCGCGCTCGCTTTCCAGCGGGACGTTGAGGCCGAACGCTTTCGCCAAGGGGCCAGACCATGCGCCGGTGGCCAGCACGGCGGCATCGCAATCCACGACATCCGAACCGATTTCGATGCCGGTTATTTGGTCGCCGTCGCGCCGGAACCCCGTGACCTCGCCGGTGACGAGCGTGCCGCCTTCGGCCTCGACATGAGCCGCCAGAGCTTTGACATAGCGGCCAGGGTCCGAGATCCGGCCATGATCGCCCATGCGGACGCCAAACTCCTGTTCCGGCGCATAGCAGGGGTCGAAGGCGCGAAGGGCTTCGCCTTCAAGCTCCTCCCACGTGATGCCGTGCCCCCGCCTGATGTCCCAAGCCAGCGCGTCGCCCTCGAAGGCCGCGCGGTTCTTGTAGAGATAGAGGTAATCCGACGACACCACCCAGCGTTCGGCGCCGGTGCCTTTGGACAGCGCCCGATGCTCGTCCACGCTGTCGCTCACAACGCCCTGAATGGCCGAGGCAATGCGGCGCGTGTCGGGCTCGTTCGCGTAAGAGAGGTACTTGCGCAGCCACGGCAGCAACTTCGGCAGATAGCCCCATTTGAGGAACAAGGGCTGGTTCCGGTCGAACAACATCCCCGGCACCTTCTTCAACAGACCGGGGCCGGTGACCGGCACCATGGCGCAGGTGGCCAGAACGCCGCCATTGCCATAGCTGGCACCTTCGCCGGGGGCCAAGCGGTCGATCAACGTGACCGTGTGCCCGTCGCGCTGCAGCCAGATGGCGGTCGACACCCCGACGATCCCGGCCCCGACAATGGCGATATGGCTCATGAACGCACCTCGTAATGGCGGAGTTTCTCGCGGTCAGGGGCGTGACCAAGGCCGGGGCGATCCGACAGGATGATGTGCCCGTCTTCGTAAGTGATCGGCTCTTCGAGAATGTCTTCGGCCAGATAATACTTGGCCTGATAGAACTCGCAGCCCAGCGTGATCTCGGGCGTCGCCGAGATCATATGGGCGCCCGCAAGATGCGCGAGGCCCGCTTCGAACATGTCGCCACCATAGGCCACCAGACCCGCGCGCGCCGCCATTCGGGCGACGTCCTGTCCACGGGTGAGGCCGCCCGATTTCATGATCTTGACCGACACACCGTCGCAGATGCCCTCGCGGATGGCACGCGCCATGTCTTCGGGACCGAAGACGCTTTCATCGGCCAGAAGCGGCACGTCGATGGCAGACCGTAGCCGGGCCATCAGATCGAAATGGTGGAACCGCACCGGCTGTTCGATGAAGTCCGGTTTGAAGGCGGCGACGTCACGGACACGCGGCAAGGCCTCGTCGATCTCAAGGCCCTGATTGTAGTCGACGCGGACGTTGAAATCGGGGAAGTCCGCCGACAGGGCTTCAAGCCGCATCACGTCAAACGCGTGATCCTTGAACCCGGTCTTGAGCTTCACCAGACATACACCGTCTTCTCCCAGCCGCTCCAGAAGCGCCCGGTCTTCGTCCCAGACCGGGTTGGCCAGCGACACGGACAAAGGGAGGCGTTTGGTCGTCGCGCCGCCCAGCAGGTCGTGGACCGGTACGCCCAGAAGCTGTCCCGTCAAATCCAGCAGGGCCGTTTCCAGAGCCGCCTTCGCCTCGGTACAATGTGCCACGGCGCGGGCGGCATCCGCCATGATCGCCGCGCGGTCGGACACGCGACGTCCCAGCACCAACGGCTTGAGATAGCGTTGAAGCGCCGCCAGTGACGCTTCCGGCGATCCCGTGAACACGACCCAGGGCGAGGCTTCGCCCCATCCGGTCGTGCCATCCTCGGCGGTAAGCGCCAGCACGATGATCTCGCACGCGCCAGACACCCGGCCGATCCCATGGTCGCGCGTCGAAGTGACGGGCAGGGCAAGGTGCCACGTCTCGAACCCGGTGATTGTCTGTGTGAGCGCGCTCAATTCGTCCCCCGTCGTGGCATCTTGGAAAGCCGCGCGCTCTCCGTCAATATCCCGCGGGAACAGAAGGACAAGATCATGCAGGTTGAAGGCGGCAAGTCGATCTATGGGGCCAGTGTCGGCATCCTGATGCTGGAGGCGCGCTTTCCCCGCATCCCAGGCGACATGGGCAATGCCCTGACCTGGCCGTTTCCGGTGCATTACCGGATCGTCCGGGGCGCAACGCCAGACCTGATCGTCCGGCAAGACCCGAAGGCCATGCTGGCGCATTTCATTGACGCGGCAAACGCGCTGGTGGCTGATGGGGTGGACGGGATTACGACGAATTGCGGTTTCCTGTCGCTGCTTCAGGCCGAGTTGCAAGCCGCCGTGCCTGTGCCGGTCGCAACGTCCTCGCTGATGCAGGTGCCCTTGGTGAACGCCATTTTGCCGACGGGCAAACGCGCGGGCATCCTCACGATCAGCGGCAGCACATTGACGCCAGCCCATCTTGCGGCGGCCAACGTGCCGGGTGACACGCCCATTGGAACGACCGAGGGCGGCGCCGAGTTCACCCGCGCCATCCTTGGAAACGAAGCGAACCTTAACGTGGAACAGGCCCGTCTCGACAACGTGGCGGCTGCACAAGACCTGGTGGCCGCGCATCCCGAAATCGGGGCGCTGGTTCTCGAATGCACCAACATGGTTCCCTATGCTGCCGATATCCGCAAAGCGACCGGCCTGCCGGTCTTCTCGATCGAGAGCTTTGTCACCTGGTTCCAGTCGGGGCTTGCCCCGCGCCGCTACCCTTTGCCCTGACACATAAGGAAACGCCCGTGTCCGCCCCAAGCCCGCGTTTGCCGAAATCGGTCCTGATCCGCTCGCTGAAAGTCAGCGCCGTGGTCGGCACGATCCTGAACCTGATCAACCAGCCCGAAGCGATCTTCGGAGAAGAACAACTGGTGCTCTGGAAAGTCGCGCTGACCTATTCGGTGCCGTTTCTGGTCGCGACCTATGGCGCCCTAACCGCGCTCGCGGCCCATAACCGCGAGGCGCACGGGCGCGATGGATGACAGACTTCATGTCGGCTGCCGTTCGGCCCAACCGGCAAAGATCTTCTCCAGCACGACCACCACATAGTAAAGAACGATCCCGAGAAACGCCAAAGCGATGAGAACGGCGAACATCAGCGGATAATCCGAGTTGGTCTTCCCGCTATCGAACAGCGCCCCAAGGCCACGGCCATGCGGGCTGACGATCTCCATCAGGTTGGTCCCGATGAAGGCCAGCGTCACGGCAACCTTCAGCGCGCCAAAGAACTCGGGCAGTGTCTTCGGAAGGGCAATCTTCCAGAAGATCGTGGCCTGGCTTGCGCCAAGCGACCGCAGGATGTCGCGATATTCAGGCTCAAGCGTCGAAAGCCCGATAGAGACGGAGACCGCAATAGGGAAGAAGCTGATCATGAAGGCAATCAGCACCGTGTTGAAATCATGTGCGCCGACGAACATCAGCGCCACGATCGGCACCACGGTCGCTTTCGGGATCGCGTTGAACCCGACCAGCAACGGATAAAGCGCATCACGCATGGTGCGCGAGAACCCCATGATCATCCCGATCGCCACACCGACCACGATCGCCAGCATCAACCCCAGCACCGTGCGCCACAAGGTCTGCCACCCCATGACAAGGAACAGGTCCCAGAACCGGATATAGGACGCCGGCAGGTCCGAGGGCGAGGCCATCACGTAATTCGGCCAGTCATTCGCCCAGACCAGCAGTTCCCAGAAACCAAGGAACACGATGCAGGCAATGATGGGAACGACGATCTTACGCAGCATCGTCAGCCTCCGGGGCGCGGCCTTGCGCGATCTCGATCTGGTGGCGCAGCGTGTTCAGCATCTCGGCCGCCTCGGGCGTATAGAGATGGTCGATCTTGCGCGGCCCGTCGAAGCCCACATCCAGCACGAACTGGGTCCGCGCCGGACGCCCCGAAAGGACGATCACCTGGTCGGCCAGAAAGATACTCTCGCGCAAGTCATGCGTGATCAGAACGCCGGTGAATGGCTCCTCGGCCTTCAGCGCGTGCATGATCTGCCAAAGGTCTTCGCGGGTGAACGCATCAAGCGCACCGAAAGGCTCATCAAGGATCAGCACCTCGGGCTGGTGGATCAGCGCCCGGCAGAGCGAAGCCCGCTGGCGCATGCCGCCCGACAGTTCCGAAGGCCGCTTGTCCTCGAACCCTTCAAGCCCGACAAGCTTCAGAAGATGCCGCGCCCGCGCTTCCCCGTCGGCTTTCGACAGTTTCGACGGCACGATCTCAAGCGGCAAAAGCACGTTCTTCAGGATCGAGCGCCACTCCAGCAAAACCGGGTTCTGGAACGCCATGCCCACGGTCGAGCGCGGCGAGGTCACGCGCGAGCCATGCAGCCAGACCTCGCCTTCATCCGGTTTCATCAGGCCGGCGACCAGCCGCGTCAGCGTCGACTTCCCGCATCCCGAGGGTCCGACAACGGCCACGAAGCCACCTTCGGGCACCGCGACATCCAAGCCGTCCAGAACCGGCAATGGCCCGGTGGCGGTCTGATAGGCGTGGCGGACGCCCCTGATATCGATGAGGGAGCTGCTCATGGTCTTCTTCTGTTTGAAAATACTTTGGAGGGGGTCCGGGGGAGGCAACGCCTCCCCCGGTGTGGCGGCGCCGGCTGGCGGCGCAACCTTTACTTCAGCGCGAAGCCACCGTCCGGCAGGTACGCGTCGGTGAAATAGAGCGCAGCGTCGGGCTCGCCCTGGAACTCATAGGTCTGAGCCAGTTGCGCGAGTGCTGCGTCCATGCGGGCCGCATCGATGCCGCCCATGCCATTGGCCATGACGTAATCGGTCATCACGTTCTGATCGATCGCCATCTGCAGGCGCTCCTGCTCCAGCGCCGGATCGGCTGCAGGGTTGCGCTTGATCAGGCTTTCGATGCCAGCTGCCGGATCACTGACGACATCCTGCCAGCCTTTCGCAACAGCGCGCAGGAAGGCTTTCACGGTGTCACCGTTTTCCGCGGCCCAGTCGGTATTGACGAGGATCGCGTTCGAATAAAGCTCCAGCCCGTGATCGGCCATCAGAATGTTGGTCACGTCATCGGCTGGCACGCCTAGGCGCTTGAGGTTTACCACTGACGAGAACGAGAACCCGGTGATGGCGGCCACATTGCCCTCGGCCAGCATCGGCTCGCGGGTCGGGAAACCGACCGGCTCGACCGTGACGCTGCTGGCGTCGATCCCGGTTTCGGCGACGAAAACCGGCCATTGCGCCCAAGCGCCATCCGGCGGCGGCGCGCCAAGGATCTTGCCTTCGAGATCGGAGGGCGCCGAGACGCCAAGCGATTTGCGGCCCACGATGGCGAACGGGGCCTTGTCATAGACCATCATCACGGCGGTCACCGGGGCACCCGGGTTCTGATCGAGGAACTTGATGACCGAGTTGATGTCACCGAAGCCGATCGGGAAAGCGCCCGTGGCAATCTTCGGGATCGTCTGAACCGAGCCCGAGCCCGCTTCGATGGTCACCTCAAGGCCTTCTGCCTCGAAATGACCATTGTCGATGGCGGCAAAATAGGCGGCAGACGGGCCTTCGAATTTCCAGTCCAGTGCGAAAGGCACCTTGGTCTGGGCTGCGGCCATCCCCGCGGCAAGAATGCCGGCAGCCGCAAGTAGCGTACGCGTAAACAAGAGTGTCACTCCTCTGTTGATCTTGTTTTTATCAACGGGAGATCATTGGCCTCTGACACGAGACGTCAAACCATGCCCCCCGGTGGTTGGGGAAGACCTTAGCATTGCGTATGGGATTGGCAATGCGCGACCGTGTTGCTGCATTTTTCGGCAGAGCGCACCTGCAAGATCGGTCAAGCAGCCTGCGACGGACTTCGCTAGGGTCGGGCCCATGACAGAGATGACACCCCTTGCCGAGACCAGACGCTCGATGTTGGCCAGAACGCTTTGGCGGATCGAGACCGGTCTGACCGGGCCCTTGACGCTTGGCACCCTTGCGGCGTTGGAAGGGGTCAGTCCGTTTCACCTGTCGCGCGGTTTCGCGGTCGCGTTCGGGCAAAGCCCGATGGCCTATGTCAAAGCGCGCCGCCTCAGCGAAGCGGCGATTGCGCTCTGCGAAACCGATCGCCAGATCGTCGAGATTGCTTTTGATGCCTGCTACGACAGCCACGAAGGGTTCAGCCGCGCGTTCCGTTCGTATTTCGGCCATGCGCCGCGGGCCGTCCGCACCGACCCATCCCTTTCACTCGCCCTACAGGAGGCCCTGACGATGCCCAACAACACCGCACCTGACCTGACGCCCGAGTTTGTCACCCGGAAAGAGGAACGCCTTGTCGGGCTTGCCCGCCGCTATACGATGGCCAACCGCGCCAAGATCCCGCAACTCTGGCAAGAAGCCATCGACGAAATCGGGCAGGCCATGTTTGGCACGGTGACCTATGGCGCGTGCTACGATTTCGAGGACGAGGCCTTCACCTATATGGTCGGCCTGACCGATGACGGTCGCGTCGACGGCGAACGGTTGGACCACGTGATCCTGCCGGCCGGCGAATATGCCGTGTTCAAGCACGAGGGCCATATCTCGACCATTGCAGATACATGGCGCGCCATATTCGATGCGTGGATGCCGTCTTCGGGTGTTGTGCCGGGCGAGGGGCCGGAATTCGAACGCTACGAGATCGACTTCGACGTCGAGAAACCCGGTGGTGTTTCGATCTGGATCCCGATCAAGCGCGCGGGTTAATCCGGCAGGTCGCGCGGCGCCGGTCCCGTATAGGTCCACAACTGGTCGCGCGGGATCGGCCCCTTGTTGCGCCCGCCTTGTTCGGTCTGCTCCCACGCATGGGCCAGCAGACCGACCGAGCGTGACAGGCAGAAAAGGCCGCGGGCGAGGGGGGCCGCAAAGCCAAGTTCGGCGAAGATCACCGCCGTTGCGCCATCGATGTTCATCGGAATGAGCTTGCCCTTGCGGGCAGCCAACTCGGCTTCAACCGCCAGCGCGGCCGCGTGGAAGCGTCCCTCGACCACTCCGCTTTCCTTCGCCTTTGCCACGACCTCCATCAGCCGGGGCGCGCGAGGATCGACGGGATGAAACCGGTGACCGAAGCCGGGCAGGAACCCACCGCCTTCGGCAAAGAAGCGATCCAGTTCGGCTTTCGCCCCGGTTTCCGCGTCGTCATGCTGAGCGACCGCCTGATAGAACGCCACTGCCGCCTCACCGGCGCCGCCATGCACGTCGCCCAGCACGTTCAACCCCGAGGCCATGGCGCTTTGCAATCCAACGCCACAGGTCGCGGCCATGCGCGCAATGGCAATCGATGGCGCTTGCGGCCCGTGATCAACCGCCGCCATCAGCGCCGTTTCGAGAAGGGCCGCCTCGGGCTTCGACGGCAATTCGCCCCGCAGCATCAGCCAGACCATCTCGGCGAAGCCAATGTTTCCGATCAGGTCTTCGATGGCATAGCCGCGATACCGGATCTCGCCCGGTTTCATGTCGATGATCGACGTGGACCACCAATCGCCCGCTGCTGTGTGTTCGTCGCTCATATCGCCCCGTCTTTTCGAAGTGCTGCGATCTCGTCCGGGCTGATTCCAAGTTCGCCCAGCAAGGTCTCGGTGTCCGCCCCCAGAACCGGAGGCGCTGCGTTAGTTTTCGGGCGCACACCATCCAACCGGAACCCCGGGCGAACCACGCGCACATCGCGGTCGACGCCCGGCGTGTCGAACGGGGCGATCAGGTCACGGCCCTTGATCTGCTCCTGCGCCAGAGCCTGTGGCAAGGTCAGGATTTCACCGGCTGGCACACCGGCCTCCATGAAGTCGCGCACCCAGTCTGCGGCGTCGCGGGTGGCAAGCGCGGCTTCAATCTCGGCCTTTAGGGCCACGCGGTTCTCGATCCGGCCCTTGCGGGCGGAAAAGCGAGGATCATCCGCGAGGTCGGGTCGGCCGATGATCCGGGCCAGGGCCTCGAACTGTTCCTGCTGGTTGGCGGCAACGTTGAAACTGGTGTCGCGGGCGCGGAACACGCCCGAGGGGCTTGCCGCGATATTGTCATTGCCGGCGCGGTGCGGTTTCCATCCTGCGATCAGGTGGTTCGAGACGACCCAGCCCATGGTCGACAACATCGATTCCAGCATCGAGACATCAATCACGGTGCCGCGTCCGGGCTTTGATCGGGCAAGCGCGGCGGTGATCGCGAAAGCGGCGGTCAACCCGCCGACCGTGTCCGCCACCGGGTAACCAACCCGCATCGGGTCGCCCTCTGGCTCGCCCGTCACGCTCATCACGCCCGAGACGCCCTGGACGATCTGGTCATAGGCCGGGAATCCCGCCATCGGGCCATCCGCGCCGAACCCCGAGATGGCGCAATAGACCAGTTCGGGGTTTTCCTGTTGCACCCTCTCGGCCCCAAGCCCGAGCCGATCCATCACGCCGGGGCGGAAGTTCTCGACCAACACATCGGCGGTTGCGACAAGCTTCAGAAGCAGCGCCTTGCCTTGAGGGTGTTTCAGGTTCACCGTCATCGACCGTTTGCCGCTGTTCTGAGCCAGAAACGACACGCCCATACCTGCCGCATTCAGGTCGTGGTCGCCGCCCAATTGCCGTGCAAGATCCCCGGTACCCGGCATCTCGACCTTGATGACATCAGCCCCCAGATGCGCCAGTTGATGACAGCAGAACGGGCCCGCCAGCACGTTGGTCAGGTCAAGAACCCGGATGCCGTCCAGTGGCCCCATTCAGATCGTCCGCCCGCCATCGACTTCGAGGATGACGCCCGTCACCAGCGCCGCATCGTCCGACGCCAGATAAAGCGCCGCACACGCGATGTCGGCTGGGGTCGAGAGCCGCCCCATCGGGATGGTTGCAAGAAACCGCTTCCGGTTCTCGGGCGTGTCGGGCTGGCCCATGAAGGTTTCCAAGAGCGCCGTCTCGCCCATAACGGGGGCCACGGCGTTGACACGTATGCCCTCGGGCGCAAGCTCGGCCGCCAATGAACGCGTCAACGTGTTCACAGCCCCTTTCGACGCGTTGTACCACGTCAGGCCGGGGCGCGGGCTGATCCCGGCGGTCGAGCCGATATTGATCATGGTGCCGGTGCCGGTCGCCCGCCAATGGGGCACGATGGACTGGGTGAAGTGATAGATGGAATCGACATTGATCTCGAACACCTTTCTGAAGGTGTCGTAATCGACCTGCGTCATCGGTTGGTTGCTGTGGCTCCAGCCTGCGTTGTTCACAAGGATGTCGATCTGGCCCAGCGTCTCGGCCACCTGATCCACGGCAGTTTGCACCGCTGCACCGTCCCGCACATCCGCCTGCACGGCGAGGCCTCCGATGGCTTTGGCCACGGTGTCTGCGCCGTCGCTATCGATATCCAGAACGGCCACGCGCGCGCCTTCCGCCGCGAACCGCTCGGCAATGCCGCGCCCGAACCCCGAAGCCGCTCCGGTGACCAGCGCCGTCTTTCCCTGAAGCCGCATGAACCATCCTCCCTTGGGCGCGAGGCTAGGCCAGTTTGTCCGAGGTGACAAACCCGGATGGATCAGGCAGAGAGCGGACATGAACGAACCTCACAAACGGCTGGAGCATTCGCTGTCGGAAGATGTGCAGGCGTTCCTTCTGGGAACGGCGCTTTGCGCGTTTTCTGTGGTGGTCCTGACGCATCTGGGCCTGATCACCGGGCAGACCGCCGGTTTGGGCGTGCTTTTGTCCTATGTCACCGGGCTGAGCTTTGGCGTGGTCTTCTTCGTCGTGAACCTGCCGTTCTATATCTTCGCATGGCTGCGGATGGGACCGCGCTTCACGATCAAGAGTTTCGTTGCCGTGGCGCTGGTCTCGGCCATGACCGAAATCATGTCGCGCCTGATCGTCTTCGAAAGCTTCGATATGACGCTTGGCGCCTTGCTGGCCGGGGCGACCGCAGGCATGGGGTTGATCGTGCTGTTTCGGCACGGGGCCTCGCTGGGCGGTGTCGGTGTCATCGGGCTCTGGCTGCAGGACAAGGTTGGCATTCAGGCCGGATGGGTGCAACTCGGCTTCGATGTCGTCCTTTTCGCTGTCGCGCTGTTCGTGCTTCCGGACCTTGCGCTGGTCGCGTGGTCGCTTTTGGGGGCGGTCGTGGTCAACCTGATTATCGGCGTGAACCACCGGAAGGATCGCTACGTCGGACGCTGAGCCTTCAGCAGGGCGTCGATCTCGTCCCGTGTCGGCATCGACGGCGCGGTACCCGGACGGGTGACCGATATTGCGGCGGTCGCGGCACCGAAACGCACAGCGTCAAGCGGCGTCATTCCTTCGGACAGAGCGACGGCGAACCCACCGTTGAACGCATCCCCGGCACCGGTGGTTTCAACGACCGGACCAGCGGAAAGGGCAGGGACATGGACCGAACCCTCTGCCGTACAGAGCAGCGCGCCGTTCTCGCCCAGCGTGATCAGCGCTGTACCAACCCCTTTGTCTATCAAGACGCGGGCGGCGGCTTCGGCGCTGGCGACATCGGTCACCGGCAGGCCGGTCAGCGCCTCGGTCTCGCTTTCGTTGGGGGTGACATAATCGCAGAGCGGAAAGATCGCGTCGGGCAGGTCAGCTGCGGGTGCCGGGTTGAGGATCGTCGTCGCGCCCCCCGCCTTGGCGATCTCAAGCGCGCGAAACGCCGCGTCGATCGGTTGTTCGAGTTGCGTGATGAAGACGTTGGCGCTGCCGATTAAGGCGGCTTCGGCCTCGACATCCGCAGGCGCAATGGTGGCCGCCGCGCCCGGACAGATGATGATGGCGTTGTCGCCGCTCGCTTCCTCGACAAAAATATACGCCGCGCCCGTCGATGCGCCGTCGGGCTGCGCAACCGCCGGAGTAACCCCGGCGTCTGCCCAGATCGAGAACGCCATATCCGCGAAGACATCCTTGCCGAGTTTCGAGACGAAATGCACATCCCCGCCTGCGCGGGCCGCGGCCACGGCCTGGTTCGACCCTTTGCCGCCGGGCCCAAGGGCGAAGCTGTTGCCCAGGATGGTTTCACCCAGTTTCGGCGCCCGGTCGGCGCGATAGGTGGTGTCGGCAACGAAAACGCCGAGGATCGCAATATGGCCCATGATCTCAGTCCTCCGGCCCGATCACGCCCTTGCGGAACATGAAACACCCATAGAAGCGCCGTTCGCCGGTCTGGATGACGGCATAGCTGGTCTTGGCCAGATCATAGAAAGCGAAACGCTCGACGCTCAGCATCGGGCGCGGTGTGCCTTCGGCGGCATCGATGGCGGCTTGCACTTCGACCTGCGTCGGCTCGATCCGACCGGGGTCTCCGACCACCTCCATCCGGGCTGCGAAGTCATCGACGAAGGTGTCCAGCGGCAGGACCGACAGGATGGCTTCAGCTGCTTCGGCCGCTGTCAGGTTTTCCATCCGCAGAAGCGCCCCGTGCGTGGTTTCCTTGGCGATGCTGGAGGCCGGAAAGTTGGTGTCGGACAAGATCAGCGTGTCGCCATGCCCCATCGCGCGCAACACGTGAAGCACATCCGCGTTCAGCCGCGGGTCCAGACCTTTGAGCATGGTTGCTCCTCCCTTGCTGGGGCCCAGCCCGTTGACGCGCGCCCCGATTTCCCCCGATACCGTAGTCGAGGTATCGAAACACTGTCCATGCAGGAAAGGCCGCAAGGTGGATCGGGAGACCCTGTTCGAAGAGGCGAAAGCGCTGGCCCGGTCGCGCGTGACCGAGGGGATGGACCTGAACGAGAAGGTCGATCTTCTGGAACATGCGATGGCCGAGGTTCTGGACATCCAGGTGATGAAGCCCTTTGCCGGACGGGTTGGCGCAACGGTGACCGGCACGATGGAGCGTGCAACCGGTCGCTGGCTGATGGGCGATGATCCGCGGCTGGAACCGATGCCCGAGAAACCGACACTGGCCGATTTCTTCCGGCATCGCTTCCTGAAAGACAAAGTGGGCGGCAATCACCTGCTGCAAAGCGCGAAACTGGCGCAGGACAAGGGGCTTTCGGACAACATCGTTCTGGCTTGCCTGTTGCACGACATTTCGGTCGTGGGCCTGATGCGCAACGATCACGGGCACTGGGCCGCACAGATGGTGGCGCCTTACGTCGACGCCGAGGTGGCGTGGGCGATCAAACACCATCAGGCACTCAGGTTTCGCGCCGATCCGGATTATGGCTATGAATACCCCGCGTTCTACACCGAGGTGTTTGGCGAGGATTACGATCCGCCGGACTATATTAAGGCGGAATGGGCCTATTGCCAGTCGCACGCGTGGTTCGACAGTGCGATGCAGGTGGTGGTGAACGACCTTTACGCCTTCGATCCGAAGGTCACAGTCAGCATAGATGATTTCGAAGGCGTCATCGCGCGCGCGTTTCGGCAACCCGAGGCGGGGCTTGGCTTCGACGGCAGTCCGGTCGCCCATATGTGGCGCACGGTGATCTGGCCGAACAACTTTCTTTGAAGACTGGGCGGCCTGACGCCGGTTTATCTGGCCCGTGATGGTCCTTGTTCCCCGGTCCGCCACGGATCGCGCCCCGATCGATACCATAGTGACCTAAAGAAAAACCCGAAACGCGCCCCGCACGCGTCACACTTTAATGACCCCTCAACCATTGGGCTTCTATTGGGGGAGAGGGGGTGCGGGGGTGAGGGGGCGCCCGAGAGAGGGTGTGGGAGAGAGTTGAGGTGTTCGCTTGGCCCGCGCACCGCGGCCGTCTTTCGGGTTCGTCTTCCCAACATCTCCACCGATCGAACCAACAACGCCCGCGCGTTCGCCAATCGCTGCTCCAATCGGCGGACCCCACGCGCTTTGCCTCAAATAGATGCAGCTTGCAAAAAACATCCGCGTGCGACGAAAAAGGACATTAAAATCTCATGAGAAATCAGGTCTCTCGCGCCTATGAGTGATCCGCTGCGCATTCTTATTGTCGAACCTGATCGCGACCGGGCCCTGTCGATCGTCGACAGCCTCAAGGAAACCGGTGACAATGAAGTCCACGTGATCGGCGATCTCTCGGGCCTCGCGCGCCGGGTCTCGGACTATAACCCGGACGTGGTCATCATCGACCTGACGCACCCGTCCCGCGACGTGATCGAGGAACTGACGCTGGCGACCGGTCCCATGGAACGCCCTGTCGCCATATTCGCGGACGCCAGCGAAGCCTCGCTGACCAAAGCAGCGATCGAGGCCGGGGTGTCCGCCTATGTGGTCGACGACATTCGCCCAGAACGCATCCGCCCGGTGGTCGAAGCGGCCGTTGCGCGGTTCCACATGTTCCGCCGGATGCGTGAAGAACTGGCCGAGACCAAGCGGGCTTTGGAAGAACGCAAGGTGCTGGACCGCGCCAAGGGGCTGCTGATGAAATCCCGCGGCATCAGCGAGGATGAAGCATATAGCCTTCTCCGCAAGACCGCGATGGACAAGGGCCGCAAGATCACCGAGATCGCAACCGCGCTGGTCACCGCGTCGGACCTGTTGTCATGAGCGGCTCCACGGTCTCGGTCGCGTTTCTGCCGCTGGTGGACGCGGCGCCGCTGATTATTGCGTCCGAACTTGGCTTCGATCACGAAGAGGGCATCCATCTCGACCTCGTGCGCGCCTCGTCGTGGTCTTCGGTCCGCGACATGGTGGCGTTTGGTCGCGTCGACGCAGCACACATGTTGGCCCCCATCCCGGTGGCCATGGCGCTTGGACTGGGGGGCGTGGCCTCGTCAATCTCGGCGCTGATGGTGCTGTCGGTCAATGGCAACGTCATCGGCGTCAGCAACAGTCTCGCACAGCGCATGCCGCCGGGGCTCGACTTTGCGGATGCCCGCGCGGTCGGCGCGGCGCTGGTCGACGCCGCCGACACGACATTGCGGATCGGCGTGCCTTTCCCGTTCTCGATGCATGCCGAGCTTCTCTATTACTGGCTGTCCGCCTCGGGCTTGCCAGCGCCGCAAGCCGTCGACATTCGCACCGTGCCGCCGCCGATGATGGCCGACGCGCTGGAGGCTGGCGAAATCGACGCGTTCTGCGTGGGCGAGCCATGGGGCAGCCAGACGGTCGAACGCGGTCTTGGCACCTTGATCCTGCCGGGGTCGTCCATCTGGAGCTTTGCGCCCGAAAAGGTGCTGGCCGTCCGCACGGACTGGGCCGACGCCGAGCCGAACCTGACCGCGCGCCTGATGCGGGCCGTCTGGAAAGCCTGCCGCTGGCTGGGGCAGGGCGGGGTGCATACCTCGACGGCCGAGTTCCTCGGTCATCGCGAGTATCTCGACCTGCCGCCCGAGATGATCGACCGGGCCCTGACAGGAAAGCTGACGGTCAGCCCGTCGGGCGACATCCGAACAGCGCCGCAGTTTCTCGAATTCTTCGGCAGTGCGGCCAACTTCCCGTGGAAGAGCCAGGCGGCCTGGATTGCTGGCCAGATGGCCGGACGGCTTGGTCTGGAACGGGCGACCGCGATGGAGCGGGCGCGTGGCGTCTTCCGGTCGGACCTCTATCGCAAGCATCTGGCGGATGTGGGCGCGGTCATGCCCGGCGCGTCCGAGAAGATCGAGGGCGGAATCGCCGAAGACACGGCCGTTGCGGCCGGGCAGGGGCGATTGATTCTGTCGGCGAACCAATTCTTCGACGGCCAAGTTTTCGACCCATCCGAATTTTCCTGATTAATTTTTAATCAAATCTTCGCCGCATCGCGGCATGCAACAGAATACACCCGGGAATCTGCCCGGTTTTCTTGCACCTCCCCGTCCTCTGCCCCAGTTTGCCCCCACGAGAGCAAAGGCGCTCTCTCACATTCTCCCAAGAGGGCGATCCGAGCAAAGCCGCTCGACCCCGCGACGCAAAAGCGTCCGCGCGTGGTCCTGCGGCTTTTTTGTTTTCGCGCTGCCAACTCCTCCCCGGCAGCAAGCATGAGGAAGATAGAAATGAAGAAACTCCTGACCAGCATCGCGTTTGTCGCTACTGCGGCAACAAGCGCGAATGCGGAACTTCTGGACCTTGAGAAAGACGAACTGACGTTCGGCTTTATCAAACTGACGGACATGGCGCCGCTCGCCGTGGCCTATGAACAAGGGTATTTCCTGGACGAAGGTCTCTTCGTCACGCTGGAAGCCCAGGCGAACTGGAAGGTTCTGCTCGACGGCGTGATCGACGGTCAGCTTGACGGTGCACATATGCTGGCCGGCCAGCCTCTGGCCGCGACGATCGGTTTCGGTACCGAAGCGCATATCATCACACCGTTTTCGATGGACCTGAACGGCAACGGCATCACCGTGTCGAACGAGGTTTGGGACCTGATGCGCCCGCATATCCCGTCGATGGATGACGGTCGCCCGCAGCACCCGATCAGCGCCGAGGCTCTGGTTCCGGTGGTCGAGCAGTTCAAATCGGAAGGCAAGCCGTTCAACATGGGCATGGTCTTCCCGGTCTCGACCCACAACTATGAACTGCGCTACTGGCTTGCCGCTGGCGGTCTCGAGCCCGGCTATTACAGCCCCGAGAACGTCACCGGTCAGATTGGCGCTGACGTGTTCCTGAGCGTTACGCCTCCGCCGCAGATGCCGGCCACGCTGGAAGCGGGCACCATCTATGGCTACTGCGTGGGTGAACCGTGGAACCAGCAGGCCGTGTTCAAAGGCATCGGCGTGCCGGTCATCACCGACTACCAGCTCTGGAAGAACAACCCGGAAAAGGTCTTCGGCATCACGGCAGAATTTGCCGAGAAGTATCCGAACACCACACTGGCCGTGACCAAGGCGCTGATCCGCGCCGCCATCTGGCTGGACGAGAACGACAACGCCAACCGTCCGGAAGCCGTGGAAATCCTGAGCCGTCCGGAATACGTGGGCGCCGACTATGACGTCATCGCAAACTCGATGACCGGCTTCTTCGAATTCGAGAAGGGCGACAAGCGCGACATCCCGGACTTCAACGTGTTCTTCCGTTATAACGCGACGTACCCGTTCTATTCCGACGCCATCTGGTACCTGACCCAGATGCGCCGCTGGGGCCAGATCCCGGAAGCCAAGGATGACCAGTGGTATCACGACGTCGCCAAGAAGGTGTACCGTCCTGACATCTATCTGGAAGCCGCACGCCTGGTCGTCGACGACGGCAACGCCAACGAAGCTGACTTCCCTTGGGACAGCGATGGCTACAAGGCCGCAACCCCGGCTGCGGATATCATCGACGGTATCCCGTATGACGGACGCGAGCCCAACGCTTACCTCGAAAGCCTGCCGATCGGCCTGAAAGGCTCGCAGATCGTGGTTGGCAACGAAGTCCAAGGCTAACGCCCGACGGGTGGGGCGGCGCGTATCCTGAAGCGCGCCGTCCTGCTCACTTCTCATTCATTCCCAATCGAAGGACCGAGCAGATATGACCGCCGTCGATCCGAATTTCTCTGAAGACGCTGCCCGCGAAGCGCGGAAGGAAAAGCTCTTCACCCGCATCAACAAGGCCGACCGCTGGTTCCAGGTGTTGGGCCTTTCATGGGTCACCCCGGTCCTCAAGGCCGCCGCCGGTGACAACCCGAAAGCACAAGTTTCGGAAATCTGGCGCCTGCTTGGCGTGCCGCTTCTGGCGATTGCCGGTTTCCTGATGCTCTGGGCCACACTCGCGCCCACGGTTCAAACCTCGCTTGGCGCCATTCCCGGACCATCGCAGGTCTGGACCGAAGCCGTGAATCTGCACGAAGACGCGGTCGCCAAGGGCGAAAGCCGCGCCAAGTTCGAGGCGCAGGTCGCCACGCTGAACGAACGCCGCGCCGCCCAAGGCAAAGAGCCGGTGCAGCGCGAATATACAGGCGCGCCAAGCTATTACAGCCAGATCTGGACCTCGATCAAAACGGTGTTCTTCGGCTTCCTGATTGCTTCGGTCGTTGCCATCCCGCTGGGGATCGCCGCGGGCCTCTCGCCGATCGCGAACGCGGCGCTGAACCCGATCATCCAAATCTTCAAGCCGGTCTCGCCCCTGGCATGGTTGCCGATCGTGACCATGGTCGTCTCGGCCACCTACGCCACAAGCGGTGACGGCTGGTTTGCCAAGTCGTTCCTGAACTCGGCCATCACCGTGACGCTCTGTTCGCTTTGGCCGACGCTGATCAACACGGCGCTTGGCGTCAGCAGCATCGACAAAGACCTGGTGAACGTCTCGAAGGTTCTGAAGATGAACACTTGGACCAAGATCACCAAGCTGGTCCTGCCGTCAGCCCTGCCGCTGATCTTCACCGGTCTGCGCCTGAGCCTTGGTGTGGGCTGGATGGTTCTGATCGCGGCCGAAATGCTGGCCCAGAACCCCGGTCTTGGCAAATTCGTCTGGGACGAATTCCAGAACGGCTCGTCGCAGTCGCTGGCCAAGATCATGGTGGCGGTTCTGACCATCGGCATCATCGGCTTCCTGCTGGACCGCCTGATGTACGCCATCCAGTCGCTCTTCACCTTCACCAACCACCGCTGAGGCTGGACAGATGGGTATTCTCAAACTCGACAACGTGTCCAAGAGCTTTGGCGAGGGTCTGAACCGGACCGACGTGCTGAAGGACATCACGCTGGACGTAGAGGAGGGCGAGTTCCTCGTCCTCCTCGGGTTCTCGGGCACCGGCAAGACGACGCTGATCAACATGCTGGCCGGTCTCGATACGCCCTCGAAGGGCACCGCGACCTATAAGGGCCAGCCGATCACCGAGCCAAGCCCCGAGCGCGGCGTGATCTTCCAGAGCTATTCGCTGATGCCGTGGCTGACGGTGAACGGCAATGTGCGGCTGGCGGTCGACAGTCTTTTCCCCGGCATGGCTGCCAAGGAAAAGACCGAGAAGGTCGATCACTATGTCAAGATGGTGGGGCTTGGTCACGCCACGACGCGGCGCCCGGCCGAGCTGTCGGGCGGGATGCGCCAGCGGGTGAACGTCGCCCGTGCCCTAGCGATGGACCCCGAGGTGCTTTTGCTGGACGAACCGCTCTCGGCGCTGGACGCCCTGACGCGGGCCAATCTTGCCGACGAGATCGAGCGCATCTGGCAGGCTGACAAGAAGACCTGCGTTCTCATCACCAACGATGTGGACGAAGCGATCGTTCTGGCCGACCGGATCATTGCGCTGAACCCGGACGGAACGCTGGGCGAAGAGTTCAAGGTCGACATCCCGCGTCCACGTGACCGGACCGCCATGAACCACAACGAGGATTTCAAAACCCTCCGCGCCGACGTCACCAAGTACCTGATGGACGTGGGCATCGAAGCCAAGGTCGAAGGCACCCGCATCCTGCCGGATGTGACGCCGATCCACGGACTGCCTGCCGCCGTCGCCAAGGCGCAGGAAGGCATGATCGACAACCGCTTCCTGGACTTCAGCCAGTTGCACAAGGTCTATCCGACGCCGAAAGGCCCGTTGACCGTGGTCGAGGATTTCGACCTGAAGATCGACCGTGGCGAGTTCATCTCGCTGATTGGCCACTCGGGCTGTGGCAAGTCGACTGTGCTGACCATGGCCGCCGGTCTGAACGAGATCTCGAAAGGGGCAATCAAGCTGGATGGTCGCCATGTCGAGGGCGCCGACCCCGAGCGCGCCGTGGTGTTTCAGGCGCCCAGTCTGTTCCCTTGGCTGACCGCCAAGCAGAACGTCGCCGTGGGCGCCGACCGGGTTTACCCGAAGGCGTCTCAGGCCGAGCGTCAGGACGTGGTTGAATATTACCTCGAACGTGTCGGTCTGGCCGATGCCATGGACAAGCCCGCTTCGGAACTGTCGAACGGGATGAAGCAACGGGTCGGCATTGCGCGGGCCTTCGCCCTGTCTCCGAAGCTGCTGCTTCTGGATGAACCGTTCGGGATGCTCGACAGCCTGACCCGCTGGGAACTTCAGGAAGTTCTGATGGAGGTGTGGTCGCGGACCAAGGTCACGGCCATCTGCGTGACGCATGACGTGGACGAAGCCATCCTTCTGGCCGACCGCGTGGTCATGATGACCAACGGACCGCAAGCGACGATCGGCAAGATCACCAAAGTCGATCTGCCACGCCCGCGCACCCGCAAGGCGCTTCTGGAACATCCGGACTACTATGCGTATCGCCAAGAGGTGCTTGATTTTCTTGAGGAATACGAACACGGCGCGAAACCCAAGCCAAAGGTGTCGAACGAAGATACGCCCCCCAAGGGCAAGACGATCGCGGCGGAGTGAAGTCATGAATTGTAAAGACATTCATGTGACAAGCGTCGGCGGAAGGAACTCTGCCGATGACGCCAGAACAGATCAAACTTGTGCAAGAGAGCTTCGACCGAGTGTTTCCGGTCAAAGACGACCTGAGCGCCACCTTCTATGCCGAACTGTTTCGGGTCGCGCCCGCCGTTCGTCCCCTCTTTGCGGAGGATATGACAATGCAGCGGCTCAAACTCTCGGACACCCTATCCTATGTGATCCGCAATCTGGATCGGCCGGAGGTGATCGAGGAAACCGTAGTGGGTCTCGCACGGCGTCACGTGAAGTACGGGGCGAAACCGGATCACTTCGCGGCAGTGGGTATGGCCTTGGTCCACGCGTTGCAGACCCATATGCCGGGCGGGCTGGACGAACATTCGGCGGATGCATGGCTGAACGCCTATTCGCTGGTCTCGGACATGATGATTGCTGAACTGCCGACGCAAGCGGCCTAAGCGATCGCGGTGTCTCCGCGCTCCCCGAAAACGAAGACGACCTCAGCGCGCTGATTGCCTCGGCCATGTTGGCCGACGCGGCGTTGCGCCGGGTTCGGACACGCGAACATCACCAAACTGAACTGACGCTCCCGAACTTGCAGGAGGGGCAACAATGAAGAACCTCGTCATCATTGGCGCGGGCATGGCCGCTGGCCGACTGGTCGAGCATGTCTCGGAGGCAGGCGGCTGGTCGATCACGCTTTTCAACGCCGAGCCACGCGGCACTTACAACCGCATCATGTTGTCGCCCGTGCTCTCGGGCGAAAAGACCTATGAAGAAATCGTCACCCACGACGATGCATTTTATGAAGAGCACGGCGTGACCTGCCGCTTTGGCGAGCGTGTCATCAGCATTGACCGCACCGCCAAGACGGTGACCGGCGAAAACGGCACCGTGCCTTACGACAAGCTGGTCATCGCAACCGGGTCCGACCCGTTCATGATCCCGCTGCCCGGCCACGACCTGGACGGCGTGATCGCCTATCGCGACCTTGAAGACACCGAGACCATGATGGGGCTGGGTGAGGGTCACAAAGCGGTGGTCATCGGCGGCGGTCTTCTTGGTCTCGAAGCGGCGGCCGGGATGCACGCCCGCGGCGTCGATGTGACGGTCGTCCACCTGATGGGCCACCTGATGGAACGCCAACTGGACGAGGCGGCGGGCTATCTGCTGCGCAAAGAACTGGTTGGCCGGGGCATGAAAGTGCTCTGCTCGTCGAACTCCAAGGAAATTCTCGGCGAGAACGGCAAGGTCAAAGCGCTGATGCTGGACAACGGCACCGAGCTGCCCTGTGACCTGCTGGTCATGGCGGTTGGCATCCGGCCCAGCGTGAAGCTGGCGCAAGAAGCGGGGCTGGCAACCGGCAAAGGCATCCATGTGGATGGACAAATGATCACGTCGGACGAAGATGTCCTCGCCATTGGCGAATGCATCGAGTTCGACGGGGCGCTCTTCGGATTGGTCGCTCCGCTCTACGACCAAGCCAAGGTGGCGGCAGCAACGCTTGCCGGGGACGAGGCCACCTTCGTAAACCGCGAAACCGCCACCAAGCTGAAGGTCACCGGCTGTGACCTGTTCAGCGCGGGTGATTTCGCCGATGGCGAGGATCGCGAAGACATCGTCTTCCGCGACCCGTCGCGCGGGGTCTACAAGCGTCTCGTCCTGCAGGACGACAAGCTGATCGGCGCCGTCATGTATGGGGATACAGCCGATGGCGGCTGGTTCCACGGGTTGATCAAGGACAAGACCGACATTTCCGAGATGCGCGACACGCTCATCTTCGGGCCTGCCTTCCAGGGAGGAGGGGCGCTGGACCCTATGGCGGCCGTTGCAGCCTTACCGGCTGACGCAGAAATCTGCGGCTGTAACGGCATTTGTAAAGGTCGGATCGTCGAAGCCATCGAAGGCGGAGCGACGGATTTGGGCGCGGTTCAGGCCGAGACCAAGGCCTCGAGCTCTTGCGGCACGTGTACCGGACTGGTCGAGCAACTGCTGGCGGTGACACTGGGCGATGAATTCGAACTGCCGACCGCCAAGCCGGTCTGCGGCTGCACGGATCTTACCCACGAGGATGTGCGGCGTCTGATCAAGTCGAGCGAGTTGCAGTCGCAGGAAGCAGTCTGGCAGGAGTTGGGGTGGAAAACCCGCAACGGCTGTCACGTCTGCCGCCCGGCGATCAACTATTACCTGTTGGCCGATTGGCCAGTCGAGTATCAGGATGATCCGCAATCGCGCTTCGTGAATGAACGTAAGCACGCAAACATCCAGAAAGACGGAACTTTCTCAGTGGTTCCTCGCATGTGGGGCGGCATCACGACGCCGGACGAATTGCGCGCCATTGCGGACGCGGCCGACAAGTACAACGTGCCGACAGTCAAGGTGACCGGCGGTCAGCGGATCGACCTTCTGGGCGTCAAGGGCGAGGATTTGCCCGCGATCTGGGACGATCTGACCAAGGCGGGCATGGTTTCGGGCCACGCCTATGCCAAGGGGCTGCGCACGGTGAAAACCTGCGTTGGCACCGATCACTGCCGCTTCGGCACGCAGGACAGCACCGGGTTGGGCATCCTGCTCGAGAAGAAGCTTTGGGGCTCGTGGACGCCGCACAAGGTCAAGCTGGCCGTGTCGGGTTGCCCGCGGAACTGCGCCGAAGCCACCTGCAAGGACGTAGGCATTGTCTGCGTCGACAGTGGCTACGAAGTCGGTGTTGGTGGGGCTGCCGGCATGGACGTCAAAGAGACCGAACCACTGGTGAAAGTCGCGACCGAGGAAGAGGCGATCGAATGGACCGTCGCCTTCATCCAGATTTATCGCGAGAATGCCAAGTATCTGGATCGCCCTTACAAGTGGATCGCCAAGGTCGGACTTGACTGGGTGCAGGAACAGCTGAGCGACGACGCCGAGCGCGCCCGGCTGGTGGCGGCCTTCGAGCTGAGCCAGTCGATCTATCAAAAAGACCCTTGGGCCGAACGCGCCAAGGAAGACGAGGCGCGGAAGTTCGCCCCCCTTGCAGACCTGTCCCTGGAGGCCGCGGAATGAGTTGGATCGATATCGGCGCAATTGAAGACATCCCGCTGCGCGGATCGCGCAAGGTGAAAACCAAGGAAGGCTGCATCGCGGTCTTTCGCACCGCCGAAGATACCGTGTTCGCGACCTCGAATGTCTGCCCGCACAAGGGCGGACCTCTGAACGAGGGGATCGTTCACGGCAACAAGGTGACTTGTCCCTTGCACAACTGGGTCTTCGATCTGGAAACGGGCGAGGCGCAGGGCGCGGATGAAGGTCGGATTCAGACCTATGCCGCGCGGGTCGAGAACGGTCGCATCCTGATTGATGCGTCGGTTCTGGGGCGGCAGGCTGCGTGATGACACTGTGTGACGTAACACCCTCAGCGCGTGCGACGCGGACGCGCGTATCGAAAATCGATACCCCAAGGGCTGCGTCCAATGCGTGATCTTGACGACGATCCGATCCGTTCGACCTGTCCGTATTGCGGGGTCGGGTGTGGTGTTCTGCTGCGCCCCGACGGGGTCGGCGGGATGACTGTCGAAGGCGACCCGGACCATCCGGCCAATTTCGGCAAGCTCTGCTCGAAAGGCCTCGCGCTTGGAGAAACGGTCGGACTTGAAGACCGTATCTTCACCCCCGAGTTGCACGGTGCTCCGATAGACTGGGACAACGCCCTGCAAATGGTCGCGGACCGGTTCCGCGAGACGATCGCCGAGCATGGCCCCGACAGCGTGGCCTTCTATGTCTCGGGCCAGTTGCTGACGGAAGACTACTACGTCGCCAACAAGCTGATGAAAGGCTTTATCGGCAGCGCGAATATCGACACGAACTCGCGGCTTTGCATGGCTTCGACCGTGGCTGGCCACAAGCGTGCCTTTGGCACCGATACGGTTCCCGGCACCTATGAGGACCTCGAAGAGGCCGATCTGGTGGTTCTGGTGGGATCGAACCTCGCATGGTGCCATCCGGTGCTGTATCAGCGCCTGGCGGCGGCACGCAAAGCCCATGGCACCAAGGTTGTCGTCGTCGATCCGCGCCGCACCGCCACCTGCGATATTGCCGACATGCATCTCAAGATCGCGCCCGGCTCGGACGTGGCGCTGTTCAACGGGCTGCTGCGGTTCCTTGCGAATTCCGGGCATCTGGATCAGGACTTCATCGACCGGCATACCAACGGGTTCGAAGACGCTCTGGCCAACACGAAGGATTGCGACTGTCGCGCCACCGGCTTGCCCGCTTCGGAAATCGCGACTTTTTACAACAAGTTCGCGGCCACCAAGAAGGTTGTCACCGTTTTCAGCCAAGGCGTGAACCAATCGACCAGCGGCGCCGACAAGGTCAATTCCATCCTGAACTGCCACTTGGCGACAGGGCGCATCGGACATCCCGGTATGGGGCCGCTGAGTGTCACCGGCCAGCCCAACGCGATGGGTGGGCGCGAGACGGGCGGGCTGGCCAATATGCTGGCTGCGCATCTCGACCTTGAGAACGAAGCGCATCGCTCGGCCGTGGGCGAGTTCTGGGATGCGCCACGCGTGGCCGATACCGCGGGTCTCAAGGCCATAGACATGTTCCGCGCGGTCGAGGACGGGCGGATCAAGGCGCTCTGGATTGCCTGCACCAACCCCGTCGTCTCGCTTCCCGAAGCCGACCGGGTGAAGCGGGCCATTGAAAACTGCCCCTTCACCGTGGTCAGCGACGTGACGCGCAACACCGATACAGCACGCCTGGCCGATCTGGTGTTGCCCGCACTTGGCTGGGGCGAGAAGGACGGGACGGTCACCAACTCGGACCGAACGGTCAGCCGCCAGCGCGGCGTTCTGCCCGCCCCGGGCGAGGCGCGACCCGACTGGGACATATTCGCCGAGGTCGGGCGCCGCATGGGCTGGCACGCCGCCTTCGATTATCGCGGGCCGTCGGAAGTCTTCCGGGAACATGCAGCCCTTTCGGGCATCGCCGCCGGGTTCGGGCGCGACTTCGACATCTCGGCCTTGTCCGACATGGATTCCGAAGCCTATGACCGCTTTGCCCCGACACGCTGGCCGATCACCGAGGCGCGGCAGGGCGGGCGGTTCTTTGGCGATGGTCAATTCTTCACGGCCAGTGGCAAGGCGAATTTCGTCCCCGTGACCCAGCGCGCGATGGCGGCCGAACCCTCGGCCGAGTATCCGTTCCGCCTGAACACCGGACGCATCCGCGACCAGTGGCACACAATGACCCGCACGGCCCGAGCGCCGCGGTTGTCGCGTCATCTGGGCGAGCCTTATCTGCAAATCCACCCCGAAGACGCACAAGACCTGTCGCTGCAACCCGCCGATCTCGCTAAGATCGAAGGGCAGGGCGAAAGCGCGATACTGAGGGTCATGATTTCCGATGACGTGGCCAAGGGGCATCCCTTTGCGCCCATGCACTGGACCTGCGAGACCGCGCCTGCGGCACGCATCGGCGCGGTGATTGCGGGCGCAACCGACCCTGTCTCGGGCCAGCCCGAAAGCAAGGCTGCGGTCGTGAACATCACCAAGCTTGACGCCGCATGGTATGGCTTTGCCGTTTCGACCCGGCAGATGGCCCCGGACACCGCGTATTGGGCCCAGACGAAGACGGATGCCGGATGGCGTGCCGAACTGGCGGGCATGGACACGGTCTCAGACTGGGAAGCCTATGCGCAAGCGCTCTTTGGTCTCTCCACCGCGCCCGAGGTTCTTGTCGACCCGGCGCGCCAGCAGACCCGGCTTGCTTTCGTCGAAGACGGCGTTCTTTTGGCCGCGCTCTTCGTTGCACCTGAACCGGTGGCCGTGGCGCGGGACTTCGTGGCCTCGCTTCTGGACCAACCCGCAGACGGTATTCTTGCCGCGCGGGCGGGCGGGGAACGCGCCGATCCCGGCCCGACCGTCTGCGCCTGTATGAGCGTTGGGCGGAACCAGATACTTGCCGCCATCGAAGCCGCTGGTGGAGATCTCGACCGTGTTTGCCAATCCACGGGCGCAGGCACGAATTGCGGCTCGTGCCGCCCGGAAGTGGCCGACCTCATTGCCCGTCAAAACCGACCGCTTGCGGCCGAATAGGATCAAGACCGATGAAATCCTTTCCCATGTTCCTGCGCACCACCGATCGGCGGATTGTCATTGCAGGGGGCGGCGAACAGGCGGCTCAGAAGTCGCGCCTGGCGCTGAAGACCGATGCCGAGATCGTGCTGGCCACCGTCGAACTGGATGACGAGCTGACCGGCCTTGTGGCGTCCGGGCGCGCCAGGCAAGAGGCCGGGCCGCTGACGCCTGAGACGTTTGCCGGCAGCGCACTGACCTTCATTGCAACGGGATGCCCCGGTGCCGACATGGCGCTGCACGCTTTGGCCAAGGAAGCCGGCGCGGTGGTCAATGTCGTTGACCGACCGGACCTCTGCGACGCCACAACCCCCTCGATCGTTGACCGCGACCCGGTGGTGGTCGCCATCGGGACCGAGGGGACAGCCCCCGTGCTGGCCCGCCGGATCAAGACCGAGGTCGAACAGATGCTGCCCCCGCGCGTGGGCCATCTGGCCGCCTTGGCAGGACGGTTGCGCGGTGCGGTTGGAGACCGGCTGCCGCAATCCACGCGGCGCGGCTTCTGGGCGTGGGTGTTCAACGGCGCGCCCGCACGGCTTCACAAGACCGGGGCCGAGGAAGAAGCGGCGCAACTCGTCAAGTCCGCCATCCGGAACGGTGTCATCCCCGAGGGTGTTGGCGAAGGCCATATCGCTCTGGTCGGTGCCGGGCCGGGCGCGCGCGACCTGCTGACGCTTCGCGCGGTTGAACGTCTGCAAGAGGCCGACGTGATCTACTACGACCGTCTGGTCGACGCGGACGTGCTGGAACTGGCGCGGCGCGACGCCGAACGTGTTTTTGTCGGCAAGGAAGTGGGCGACCACGCGTGGCCGCAGGAACGGATCACCGCCGTGATCGTGGCAGAAGCCCGGAAGGGACGGCGGGTTGTGCGATTGAAGTCCGGCGATCCCGGTATCTTTGGCCGCGCGACCGAGGAACTGAGTGCTGCGCGTGCGCACGGCATTGCGACCGAAATCGTGCCGGGCGTGACAGCGGCCAGCGCGGCAGCTGCATCAACCGGCACAAGCCTGACCGAGCGCGGGGACACCGACACTCTGGTGATCACGACGGGCACCTGCCGGCCCGGCGATGACGCGCCGGACTGGGGCCATCACGTCAGGTCCGGCACCACGCTTGCGGTCTATATGGGCGTGCGCAATGCGCGGGCCGTCGAAGCCCGGTTGTTCGCTGCGGGGGCTCGGCCCGAGACACCCGTTGACGTCATTGCCGATGCCACAAAGCCGGGCGAGCGCCACGTCACCACGCGCCTCGACGGTTTGGCCGAGGCCTTGGCCGCGGCCGAGATCACCGGCAACGCGATGATCCTTGTGCGCTTCGGCAAGACGGCGACCCGGGCGCTGGCCGCGCCCGCCACCCTGCAAGCCGTTGGCTAACGACTAACCCCGCGACCGTTTCGCTCCGTCTTTCGGCGCCTCATACGGGAAGCCACCTGGTGTTTTGACCATGCGCCCCTTGCAGGCGCAGGGGATTTGCGGTTTTGACGCAGAAGCACATCAGGGAGAGCACGCATATGAGCAGTTGGGCACTTGTCACAGGCGGCGCGCAAGGCATCGGATATGCCTGCGCCGAAGCGCTGAAGGCCGACGGCCACAGTATCATTCTGGCCGACGTTAATGCCGAAGGGGTCGCAGCCGCCGCCGAAGCATTGGGGGACGGCACCTTGGCCAAGGTCTGTGACATGGGCGACGCGGATGCCGTGCTTGCCATGTTTGACGAGATCGAGGCCGAGCAAGGACCGGTGTCGGTTCTGGTCAACAATGCCGGCATCGCGGCCGCTGGCGATTTCCTCGACTATGATCTTGCCACCTTCGACACGGTCCTTGGCATCAACCTGCGTGGCGTCTTTGTTGCCACGCAACGCGCAGCCAAGGCGATGGTGGCAAACGGCATCGAAGGCGCCATCGTCAACATGTCCTCGATCAACGCTCAACTCGCGATCCCGGCGATCCCGGCCTATTGCGCGTCGAAAGGCGGGGTCATGCAGTTGACCAAGGTCGCAGCACTGGCGCTGGCCAAGCACAATATCCGCGTCAACGCGGTCGGACCGGGTTCGATCGACACCGCGATGATGGCCGCCGTGAACGCCAACCCGGAAGCCTTCAAGACCGCCATGTCGCGCACCCCGCTGGGCCGTCCCGGAACCGCCAAAGAAATCGGCGACACCGTGGCCTTCCTTGCCAGCTCGAAGGCCAGCTACATCACCGGCGAGACAATCTATGTCGATGGCGGGCGTCTGGGCCTGAACTATACCGTCTGAGGGCAGGGGGCGCTTGACCGTGCCGCCCCCATGTCTTACATCGCTACACGCTGAGCGGGCGTCGTATACTGGCTATTACCTCAGCCTTCCAAGCTGATGAAGCGGGTTCGATTCCCGCCGCCCGCTCCAAATGTCGCAAACCCCAACTCCTCCCTTGTTGTTCCCACCCGCATTTGGTTACTTCATCGCGCTAGAGGGAACACATGGCTGAGACCAGCACTGAAGATCGCGCAAAATCGAAGAACGTCAGAGCCTTGCGCGCGCTCTGGCCCTTTGTCGTGCGGTATCAAGCGCTGTTTTATGGCGCGATTGTCGCACTGGTTTCGACCGCGGTCATTTCGCTGATTTTGCCCATTGCGGTCCGCCGGGTGGTTGACGGGTTTGAAACCGAAGCCGTCGAGCTTCTCGACCAGTATTTCTTTGCCGCCCTCGTGATTGCCGCCTTCCTCGCGGTCGGGACGGGGCTGCGATACTATCTTGTCACGCGGCTTGGAGAACGGGTCGTGGCGGACATCCGCAAGGCGGTGTTCGACCGCATGATCACCATGAGCCCGGCCTTCTATGAAAAGCTGATGACCGGCGAGGTGCTGAGCCGGATCACCACGGACACGACTGTCATCCTTGGCGTCATTGGGTCGTCTGTGTCCATCGCGGCGCGGAACCTGTTAATCCTGATCGGCGGCCTTGCGCTTCTCTTCGTCACATCGCCCAAGCTCGCCGGTCTCGTGCTGCTGCTGGTTCCGGTGATCGTCGTACCGATCGTGGTGATGGGGCGGCGCTTGCGTGTGCTCTCGCGCGAGAACCAGGACTGGATCGCCAATTCCAGCGGCAATGCGTCCGAAGCCCTGCTGTCTGTGCAGGCGGTGCAGGCCTATACGCACGAGGCCGAAAGCAAGGCCACCTTCGGCGACGTGACCGAGCGGTCGTTCCTCTCGGCAAAGCAGCGGATTCAATTGCGGGCCATCATGACTGTCGTGATTATCTCGCTGGTCTTCATCGGGATTGTCGGCGTGCTCTGGATCGGGGCGCGGGACGTGCGCGCCGATGTGATGAGCGTGGGCGAGTTGGTGCAATTCGTCATCTATGCCGTGATGGTCGCAGGCGCGGTGGGCGCCCTGTCCGAGATCTGGGGCGAGCTGCAACGTGCGGCCGGGGCGACCGAACGTCTGGTCGAGTTGCTGGAAGCGAACGACACCGTGAACGACCCCGCCAACGCCGCGCCCATAGCAACGCCGGTCAAGGGGCAGGTCGCCTTCGAGGATGTCGTCTTCCACTATCCGACACGGCCGCAGCAGGCCGCGCTGGATCATGTCTCGTTTACGGTCGAGCCGGGCGAGACGGTTGCGCTTGTCGGGCCCTCGGGCGCGGGCAAGACCACGATCATCCAGCTTCTGCTGCGCTTCTATGACCCTAAGTCAGGCCGGGTGACCATCGACGGGCACGACCTGACATCGCTGGACCGCGCCGACTTCCGCCAACATGTCGCTCTGGTGCCGCAGGAACCGGTGATCTTTGCGACCACCGCGCGCGAGAACATCCGCTTCGGACGGCTGGACGCCACCGACGCCGAGGTCGAGGCAGCAGCCCGCGCTGCCGCAGCACACGACTTCCTGACGGCGCTGCCCGAAGGCTATGAAAGCCAGGTTGGAGAACGCGGCGTGATGCTGTCCGGCGGGCAGAAACAACGGATCGCCATTGCCCGCGCCATCCTGCGCGACGCGCCGATCCTGCTTCTGGACGAGGCGACAAGTGCGCTTGACGCCGAAAGCGAACGGGCCGTGCAGCAGGCTGTCGAGCACCTCAGCGCCGACCGCACCACGCTGGTCGTGGCGCACCGCTTGGCAACCGTGAAGAAGGCCGACCGCATCCTGGTCTTCGAGGAGGGGCGGATCATCGCCAGCGGCACGCATGACAGTCTTGTGGCCGAAGACGGCCTTTACGCCCGTCTGGCGCGGCTGCAATTCACCGAAGGGCTGGCCGCCGAGTAAGCCCGTGCCACCCGTTTCAGGGCAAGCTGCACGTTCCGCGACGGAAATTGCCGCCGTAACGCTACGTCCGATGCAACACGCGCCCTTGCCGGAACCAGCACAATCGCGCATACATTCGTGCTAAGATCAAGGGAGGAGGATCTGGGCATGAATTTTTCGTCCGTCGAGCAGCGTGACGCCATCGAGCAGGAAATGGCGTGGGACGCGCGGGACCTGCCGGTCACCGTTTATCAGGCAATGCAGCGCACAGCCGGCACCCATGGCGCCAGACCGGCTGTTTCGTTCCAGCTGTTTTCCGGCCCGAAGGATCCGGCGGAAACGCTGACATGGACTGATCTCCGCGCCAAGACGGCGCAAGCGGCGAACCTCTTCCGAAGCCTTGGCGTAGGAGAGAATGACGTGGTGGCCTATCTTCTGCCCAATGCCAACGAAACCGTGCTGGCGCTGCTGGGCGGTATGACGGCCGGGATCGTGAACCCGATCAACCCGCTGCTGGATGTCGAGCACATCGCAGGCATCCTGCGCGAGACCAACGCCAAGGTTCTGGTCACGCTCAAGGCCTTCCCGAAAACCGACGTGCCGCAGAAAGCGGCCGAAGCCGTGGCGCTGGCGCCCAATGTCAAAACCGTGTTGGAGGTCGACCTGCTGCGCTATCTGACGCCGCCGAAGTCGTGGATCGTGCCACTGGTGCGCCCGAAGAACCCGGTTTCGCACAAGGCCACGGTCAAAAGCTTCATGGCTGAACTTGCGAAGCAACCGACCGAATTGACTTTCGAGGAAAGCAACGCGGACCGTGTCGGCGCCTATTTCCACACCGGCGGCACGACGGGCGTGCCAAAAGTCGTGCAGCACAAGCAGTCCGGCATGGTCTATAACGGCTGGCTGGGCGACACGTTGCTGTTCGATGCCGAAAGCACGGTCATGTGCCCGCTGCCGCTCTTCCACGTCTTTGCCTGCCATCCGGTCCTGATGTCGATGATCGCCTCGGGCGCGCATGTCGTCTTCCCGACACCCGCGGGCTATCGCGGCGATGGCGTGTTCGACAACCTCTGGAAACTGGTCGAGCGCTGGCAGGCCACGTTCCTGATTGGCGTACCCACGGCCTTCTCGGCACTGATGCAACGCCCTGTGGATGCCGATATCTCGTCGATCAAACAGGTGTTCTCGGGGTCAGCACCGCTGCCGGTCGAGCTTTACAAACGCTTCGAGAAAGCAGCTGGCGTGGAAGTGATCGAAGGCTATGGTCTGAGCGAAGCCACCTGCCTTGTCTCGTGCAATCCGATTGGTGGCGTGAAGAAGATCGGCTCGGTCGGAATTGCGTTCCCCTATACCGAGGTCAAGATCCTGACCGCGACACCGGACGGCCCGCAAGAGTGCGGCGTCAACGAGATTGGCGAGATCTGCATTTCGAATCCCGGTGTCTATTCCGGAAACACTTATACCCAGGATGAGAAGAATGCTGATTTGTTCCACCATAATCGCTTCCTCAGAACTGGTGACTTGGGGCGGGTGGACGAAGACGGGTATCTTTGGATCACCGGACGCGCGAAGGACCTGATCATTCGGGGCGGTCACAATATCGACCCCGCCGAAATTGAAGAGGCGCTAGCAGGTCACCCGGCGGTCGCGATGGCCGGGGCCATCGGCCAGCCCGATGCCCATGCGGGTGAATTGCCCTGCGTCTATGTTGAGCTTGTGGCAGGCGCGTCAGCGACCGAAGCCGAGCTAATGGAATATGCCGCCGAGCATATTCACGAGCGGGCTGCAGTTCCGAAACATCTTGAAATCATTCCGGAAATCCCGAAAACCGCCGTCGGCAAGGTCTTCAAACCGGATCTGCGCCGCAGTGCCATCACCCGGGTCTACAATGCCGCTCTGGAAGAGGCCGGGCAGGCGGCCCGCGTTGCCCATGTGGTCGAGGACAAGAAGCTGGGCCTTGTGGCTCATCTGAGCAGGCGTGAGGGCAGCGACGAAGCGGCCGTCGCGCAAGCTTTGGGTGATTTCACCCGGCCGTGGGAGTGGTCCTCAAACAGCTAGATTTTTAGGCAATAGGCGGCTTTTTGCTGCATGTATGAGGATCTCGTCATATTACCGCCTCATTAAGGTTTCACGCTTAACACTAGGCAAAAGTGAAAAGCGTGAAACCATGGCCTTTCTGATCGTCAGCATCATTGTCGCCATTGCAACTGCGACCAGCGTGTACATCGCGTCCGCGTCGTTGGTGCTCGCCTTCTTCGCCTATTCAGCAGCCGGAACACTGACCCTTTTCAGTGCGCTCATTGCGACCGGGCTGTTCTACGGCGACACGGACGACTGAAGTCCGCGCCTTGGGCGGGCGCGCAACAGCAAATGGCCAAATAAGGGTGGTCCCGTCAGGGGGCCCAGTTCAACCAGTTCGCAATCAATCGCAATCCGGCATGCTGGCTCTTCTCGGGGTGAAACTGCGTGCCCACAATCGTGTCTCGCCCCACGATGGCCGTAACCGGTCCCCCATAATCGCAGAAGGCCAGACGTTCTGCAGGCGCAGACATCTCCATCTGATAGGAATGCACGAAATACGCGTGCTCGCCGGTTTCGATCCCAGCCAGAACCGGGTGCGCCGCCTCGACAACCAGATCGTTCCATCCCATGTGAGGCACTTTCAGGCCGGGGTCCGAAGGCGTGATCCGCGTCACCTCACCATCGATCCAACCAAGTCCGTCTACCGCTTCGTATTCATGGCCAACCCGCGCCATCAGTTGCATGCCGACGCAAATGCCAAGAAACGGGCGGGCGCGCTGCTCGACCGCCTCAATCAAGGCTTCGAACAAGGCGCCGTCCGCCTTGAGCGCCGTCATGCAGGCTGGAAAGGCGCCGTCCCCCGGCAGAACGATCCGGTCAGCCCGCGCCACGTCCTCGGCCCGGTCGGTCACGATGACCTCGCCCGCATCCGTTTCGCGCGCCATGCGTTGAAAGGCTTTCTCGGCCGAATGCAGGTTGCCTGCGCCGTAATCAATCAGAACCGTGGTCATGGGTGTCTTTTCGGATCAAACAAGTCGAATGGCGCGAGGGGGCGCCCCCGCGCGTTCAGGGTCACAGCGCGCCCTTGGTCGACGGAATGGCATCCGCCTTCCGCGGATCGCTTTCCACCGCCTCGCGCAGGGCACGGGCGACAGCCTTGAAGGCCGCCTCGGCGATGTGATGGCTGTTGATGCCATGCAGCGCGTCCACGTGCAGGGTGATCCCGCCATGGGTCGAAAACGCCTGGAAGAACTCGCGCACCAACTCGGTATCGAAGGTGCCGATCTTGGCCGTGGGCATCTCGACATTCCAAATCAGAAAGGGCCGCGCCGACAGATCAAGCGCCGCGCGCACAAGCGCGTCATCCATAGGCAGCAGGCACGCGCCATAGCGGCGAATGCCACGCTTGTCGCCCAAGGCCGCACTCAGTGCCTGACCCAGCGCGATGCCGGTGTCTTCGACCGTGTGGTGATCGTCGATATGCAGATCGCCCTTGGCGCGGACGGTCATGTCGATCAGCGCATGCCGCGACAGCTGGTCCAGCATATGATCGAAGAACCCGACGCCGGTCTGGTTGTCATAGACCCCGGTGCCGTCCAGATTGATATCGACCGTAATGTCTGTTTCCGCTGTCTTGCGGGTGATGGTTGCCTTGCGCATGGCCGTCTCCTTCGTCGCAGCGCTTATAGGTGAGGGGCCAAGGCGCGAAAAGGGTCCGATTTCCGTGACGGAAATCGGATCGGAAAATGTGTCATTTTCCGCCACCGCTGGTGGAGCGCGCGGTGCGTGCCTATGTAGGGGCAGGGCAAGAGGCGAGAGACGTGATTATCGGTGATATCGCAGACGGGCTGACACGCAGTGTCGAGACGACCGTCCGGACAGTGAGTGAAACCTTCTTCGAACCCGTGGTTCGGCTCGGTGTCACGGGACTGAGCCGGGCTGGCAAAACGGTGTTCATCACGTCGCTTGTGGCCAATCTTCTGGATCGGGGGCGGATGCCGGCCTTGCGTGCCGCTGCGGACGGTCGGATCGAGACGGTGTGGCTGCAGCCCCAACCCGACAACACGGTGCCGCGCTTCCGCTTCGAAGATCATCTGGCCGCGATGACCGGAAGCGATCCCGTCTGGCCTGAAAGCACAAGCGGTATCAGCGAGTTGCGGCTGTCTTTTCGTGTAAGGCCGAATGGACTTCTGGCGGGGTTCCAAGGGGCCAATACTGTTCATCTGGATATCGTGGACTACCCGGGCGAATGGCTTCTGGACCTCGCACTGCTCGACCAGTCGTTCCGCGACTGGTCCGATGCGGTGCTGGCGCGTTTCGGACCGCGCGCGGAAATGGCGGGGTTCATGGAGCGCCTCGCGACAACCGACCCCTCGGATAACCTCGACGAGCCTACGGCCTCCGGTCTGGCCGAGCGCTATACCGAAGCGCTGACAGCGTTGCGCGCGGCCGGGCTTTCGAACTGCACGCCCGGCCGGTTCCTGATGCCAGGGGATCTCAAGGGGTCCCCTGCGCTGACCTTTGCGCCTCTGCCGCCCGGCAACGCACCCCGAAACTCGCTGGCCCGCGAGTTCGAGCGGCGCTTCGAAGCCTATAAGCGTGAGGTCGTCCGTCCCTTCTTCCGCGAGCATTTCGCCCGGATCGACCGGCAGGTCGTGCTGGTGGACATGTTGGGCGCCATTCATTCCGGCCCGGCCGCGGTTGAGGACATGCGGCAGGCCCTGGCCGATATCCTGTCAACCTTCCGGCCCGGGCGGAACGACTTCCTGCGCCAGATCTTCCTTGGCAAGCGTGTCGAAAAGATCCTCTTTGCCGCCACCAAGGCCGATCATCTGCACCATGCCCAGCATGATGAACTGACCGCCATTGCCGCGGCCGTGTTGCGTGACGCCCGAACCCGCGCCGATTTCGCGGGCGCCGAGACCGAGGCGATGGCCTTGGCCGCTTTGCGCACCACAACGGAAGACCGGGTCGAGCAGGGCGGGCGCACGCTGGATGTTGTGCGCGGACGTCTTCTGTCGACCGGCAAGATGGTTGCGATGTATCCCGGCCGCTTGCCCGAGGACCCGTCAAAGCTTCTGAACCCGGCCCGGTCCGGGGCCGAGCGCTGGCTGGATGCCGAATACGCCATCGAGGGCTTTGCCCCGCGCGAAGTCAGCCTGAAGCCCGGGGACGGCCCGCCGCATATCCGACTGGATCGCGCGGCCGAGTTCCTGATTGGCGATCGTTTGAGATAGGGAAGTGCAGATGTCGGACCGCCCCGTTCTGATCGACATAGACGACACCGAGACCAGCCCATCGCCTGCGGATGTCCCGGCGGTGACCGATACGGGTCCCGCGCCAAGCGGACAGGCGATGCAAACTCTGGCCACGATGGCGGCCCGTCCCCGCTCGCGTCTGGCCCGCTGGTTCTGGCAGTTGCTGCTGGCAGTAATCCTGTTTGTGTCGGGCGTCGCGGCATACGACTTTTTGACGGGGCTTCTGGCGCGCAGTCCGGTTCTGGCTGCCGCCGCGTTTCTTGTCTTCGGGCTTTTTCTGATCGTCTGCCTGTTGATCATCGTGGGCGAGCTTGCTGCGCTGAGCCGGCTTGGACGCATGGACAAGCTGCAATCCGAAGCCGCCGCACTTCGTGAGACGTCAGACCTCGAAGGCTCCCGCACCTTCGCCAAGCGTCTGATCCGGTTCTACAAAGGGCGCAGCTATGTCAGTTGGGGGTCCGCGCGGCTGGAAGACACAGTCGCCGAGAGTTTCGACGCTGACACGGTGTTTATGGCTCTGGAAGATCAGATGCTGGCACCGCTCGACGAGATGGCCATGCGCGAGATCGAGGCCGCCTCGCGCCAAGTCGCCACCGTGACCGCGCTTGTGCCGTTGGCCTTTGCTGACGTGATTGCCGCGCTGACGGCGAACCTCCGCATGATTCGAGCAATCGCCCGGATCTATGGCGGGCGATCAGGTACATTGGGCAGTTGGCGGCTGACCCGGGCGGTCTTTGCCCATGTCGTGGCTACCGGTGCCGTGGCTGTTGGTGACGATCTTCTGGGCTCGGTCGGCGGTGGGCATCTGCTGGGCAAGATCTCGCGCCGCTTTGGCGAAGGTCTGATCAATGGAGCGTTGACCGCGCGCGTCGGTGTCGCCGCAATGGAGGTTTGTCGCCCGTTACCGTTTTCTGACGCCAAACACCCCCGTGTCTCAAAGCTGGTCAGCCGGGCTCTGACGGGTCTTTTTGAAAAAGAAAATCGTAGTTAACGAAACCTTCACCACTCCAATGGCGTTCTGTCTCTGTAAGCAGTGGAGGCGCTTCGTGACGGAACATCTGAGACGGAACACAAGGTTCGACGGTACAGCAATCTCGGTGTTGGGCGCGCGCCTGCATCACTTGAGCGAAAGCGATCGGGAGGCGATGCGGCATCTCAATGTGGTGCATCGTTTCGTCGGGCGCAGACGGGCGCTGATCGCGGAAGGGGAAGTCATCGGGAGGGTTCGCATCCTGTGCAAGGGCTGGGCCACGCGAAGCCGCCGCTTGGACAACGAACGGCGGCAAATCCTCGACTTTGTCTTGCCGGGCGACATCATCGGGCTGCATGTCGATGCCGCGGGCGCGTCGATCTGCGATGTGGATGCATTGACAGCTTGCGAGGTCGGTGAAGTCTCGTTGGACGCTCTGGAGCGAGTGGCGATGCAGAACAGTGGCGTCGCTGCCGGGCTGCGACATTACATGGCCCGACAACTGACACAGGCCAACGACCAGATCCTTCGGCTTGGACGCATGAGTGCTTACGAAAGGCTCTGCAGCCTGTTGCTTGAAGTGTATGACCGCCAGCGCCCTTTGGCGATGACTGCAGGCGCTGTCGACTTCCCGATCACCCAAACTACCGTGGCGGACATGTTGGGTCTGAGTGTCGTCCATGTGAACCGGCAGGTGATGCGGCTTCGCCGCGAAGGGCTTGTGACGCTCGACCGCCGTCAACTGGTGATCCACGACCCCGAAAAACTCGCACAGGTGGCATGTCACAGGGATCGTGGGTTCAGCCGGCGGCCATCGCTTTTCATGGCCGCCGAATAGAGGATGGTTCAGTCGTTGGACACGACCAGTCGCAGGTGGCCGCGCGTGATGGACGGCGGTTCGGTCGGCTTGACCTGCGGCGCTTGCGGGGCAGGCGTGTTCACTTCAATGGGCGTGTCAGCCCGCAATGGTCCCGCAAAGCCCGTCAGGGACTTGCGGCTCTGGCCTTCGATCTCGATGCGGCGCGGTGTGCGCCCGATCTTGCCTTCGAAGACGATCCCGCCAAGCACCCGGTCAACGTCCCCAAGATCGCTGCGCAACGGCAGCAGGATCAGTTCGCCCCGCAGAGGTTCCCGTCCAAACCCGCCGGGCGACGTGATCGACATCCGCACAATCGCGGGTTCGTCGAAGACGGCTTCCAACGCCGACGAAAGAAGCTCGCGCACCCCGGGCAGGAACAACGCGGAAATCGGCATCTGGCGCAATTCAAGCCCAGTGACATCGGCCAAGTGAGACCCTGCGATCCGGAACCGGGCCAAACCGCCGGTAATACGCTCAAGGATGAAGGCGTTCCCCAAAACGCCTTCAAGACCGCGCGGATCGATCTCGCTGCGCGAGGGGACAAGTCGCTTGCCCCGCACCTTGTTCCAATATGTCTCGATCTTCTCGATCTTGTTGTGCCCGCGCAGCTTGCGGGCAATGTCGAGAACGTTCGTGTCACGCGGCTGATCGTTGCCAGTACTCATCTTTCCACCAATTCAGCCGATCCGGCTGCCTCTCTTTCCCCACAGCCAGATTTCTGCCACAAATCGGTCGCAATTGCTCTGGAATTCTGAATTGAAGGTTAACGCATGAGGGATGACCCGCTGACGCCCAACGTGATGTCGATGACCGGTTTCGCGGCGGTGCAGGGCAGTTTCGACGGCTTTTCATGGAGCGCGGATATCCGCGCGGTCAATGGACGTTCGCTGGACCTGCGCCTGCGTCTGCCGGAAATCGCGGGGCTTGAACCCGAGTTGCGAAAGCTGCTGCAGGCCCGGTTGGGGCGCGGCAATGTGACGGTGCAAGTGAAACTGGCCCGCGATGAAGGCGGGCCGCAGGTGACGCTCAACCCCGACGCCTTGTCTGACGCGCTGCACATCCTGTCAGACATTGCCAACACGGCGCGCGCGGCGGGGCTGGAGGTTCAACCGGTTTCCGCCAGCGACATCGCGACGATGCGGGGTGTCCTCGAGGTGACCGATACGGCAAACGCCGATACCTCGGTTCTGATGAAACCCGTCTTCGAAAGCCTGACGGAGTGCCTTGATGCGTTCATCGCCGACCGTGCGCGAGAAGGCGCAGCCCTTGCCGCTGTTCTCGGCGATCAGATCGACGAGATCGAACGGCTGACCCAAGCGGCTGCCGACACACTGGGCGACCGCGAGGCTGCCCAGAAGGCAAACATGGAGCGGGCGCTGACCCGGTTGATGGACACGGGCGACATGCCGGACGAAGCGCGGCTGGCACAAGAGCTTGCCCTGATCGCCGTGAAGACAGACGTCGCCGAGGAGCTGGACCGGCTGCGGGCTCATATCGATGCGGCGCGTGAGTTGCTGGTGGTCGAGGGGCCGGTTGGGCGCAAACTGGATTTCCTGATGCAGGAGTTCAACCGCGAGGCCAACACGCTCTGCTCGAAGGCGCAATCCAAGGCGTTTACGGCGATCGGCCTTGACCTGAAGACGGTGATCGATCAGATGCGCGAGCAAGTGCAGAACATCGAATGACCCGACGCGGATTACTCATCATCCTGTCCTCGCCTTCGGGCGCCGGCAAGTCCACCCTCGCCAAACGGCTGCGGGCGTGGGACCCCGAGATCCGGTTTTCGGTCTCGGCCACCACCCGCGCGGCGCGACCGGGCGAAGTCGACGGGCAGGATTACCACTTTGTCGACGAAGACGCCTTCAAGCGCATGGTGCATGATCGCCAGATGCTGGAACACGCGCATGTCTTCGGCAACTTCTATGGCTCGCCTCTTGGCCCCGTCGAAGCCGCGATCGAGGCCGGGCAAGACGTGCTCTTCGACATTGACTGGCAAGGCGCACAGCAAATCCAGAAGAGCCCGCTGGCGTCCAGCGTGCTCTCGGTCTTCCTGTTGCCCCCCTCGATCATTGAACTGCGCCGCCGGCTGGAAAGCCGGGGGCAGGACAGTGCCGAGGTGATCGCCAAGCGGATGAACCGCTCGTGGGACGAGATCAGCCATTGGGACGGGTACAATTACGTGCTGGTCAATGACGATCTTGACGCCACCGAAGAGAAGCTGAAGACCATTGTCACCGCCGAGCGTCTGCGCGCCAGCCAACAACCCGGCCTTGTCGATCATGTGCGACACTTGCAGTCCGAGTTCGAGGGGCACGAATGACCATCTATCGCTTTGGTGATCGGGAACCTTCGCTGCCAGAAGATGGCGACTTTTGGATTGCCCCGGGCGCGCAAGTGATCGGGAACGTCACCCTTGGGGCGGCCGTGTCCATCTGGTTCGGCTCGGTGCTGCGGGGCGACAACGAGCCGATCACCATCGGAGCCGGGACCAACCTGCAGGAACAGACGGTCATTCACACAGACCCCGGATTCCCGTGCACGATCGGTGCGAATTGCACGATCGGCCACAAGGCGATGCTGCATGGTTGCACGCTGGGCGAGGGGACTTTGATCGGGATGGGGGCGACCGTGCTGAATGGTGCGAAGATCGGCTCGGGCTGCCTAATCGGCGCCGGTGCTTTGGTGACCGAGGGCAAGGAAATTCCCGATGGCAGCCTTGTGATGGGCATGCCCGGCAAGGTCATCCGCAGTTTGACCCGCGAACAACAGGCCGCGAATCTTGGCTCGGCCGCGCATTACCAGTCCCGCATGCGGGCCTTTCGCGATCAGTTGGTCGAAATTAACGTCTGAGCGCTGCCGCGGCAAACGCGCGGACCGGCATCAGAGCCGCTCGATGATCTCGAAATCAAGTTGGGGACAAAGCTGCTGGACTTCGCGTTCGATCATCGCGGGGACCGGTACATCCGAAGCCTTCGCGCGATAGGCGCCTTCGTATCCAATCTTGTGCAACTGCATGGCAAGATCGATGCAATCGAACGTCTTGGCCAGAAGGGGCGAATAGATGATATCCGGTTGCAACTCATCCAGCATTTCAGGCGTTACGTCTTCGATGCCGATGAAAACGAGCGTATCCCGCGGCAGGTCGCGCCCCTTTCGATGCCATTCCCTTGGGTCACCCACGACAACGGCTCGAACCGATGGTATGGTTGTTTCACCCAACGCCTCTGCGGCGGCCGCAGTCTTCCCAATCTCATTGCCTGACATTACATCCCCAATGCCTGCATAAGTTGTTTTTGCGAATTTCTCTCAACCACAATAGGTTTTCCCGGAATGGAGACAAGTGATTAAAACTTGTCGGTTCAATCCGTGTCGCGCCTGAAGTATGTGACCCTTGTCAATTCAAGGGCGGTATCCGCGTCATGTCAAAAGACCTTGTCGAAGCGATTCCCATTCCGTCTCTTCTTGTCGATCGCACGGGGCGCATAAGCGCCGCGAACAAGGGCGCGCGGGCGATCTTCGGAGAGAGCATCGAAGGACGCCACTATATCACCGTGCTGCGGCAGCCGACTTTGCTGGATGCGGTCGAGCGCGCGATCAACTCGAAGACGAAGACCTTCGCACAATATCTGACGACCGAGGCGCGTCGCGACATCACGCTGCAAGCCACCTGCACAAGTCTTTCGGACGGTCAGGTCTTCATCGGTTTCGAGGACCGCACGATCATGGAGGAAGCCTTCCAGATGCGGCGCGATTTCGTGGCCAATGTGAGCCACGAGTTGCGAACGCCGCTGACGGCGCTGATGGGGTTTATCGAGACCCTGAACGGTGCCGCGCGGGACGATGCCGCGGCGCGGGAACGGTTTCTCTCGATCATGGAACGTGAGGCAGGGCGGATGAACCGGCTTGTCGGTGATCTTCTGTCGCTCAGCCGCGTTGAAGCCGAAGAGAGGATGCGCCCGGTCGACCCCGTCGATTTTGCCTCGGTCGTGAAGGCTGTGCTGCACACGCTTGGTCCATTGGCCGAAAGCGAAACCATCACGCTAGCGACCACAATCGACGAAACCTGTCCCAAGATCCCAGGCGATGCCGACCAGTTGAACCAAGTGGTCTCGAACCTTGTCGAAAACGCCATCAAGTATTCCCGCGACGGCAGTACGGTCCGGGTTTCGCTGACAAGCGAGAAAAGGCATCCCGTTTTGCGTCAGGATGCCTTGGTGTTGACGGTCAGCGACGAAGGCGAGGGAATCGATCCCGTCCACATTCCGCGCCTGACCGAGCGATTCTATCGAATCGACACCCACAGATCGCGTGAAATGGGGGGCACGGGGCTGGGATTGGCCATCGTGAAGCACATTGTGAACCGCCACCGGGGGCGCCTGAGGATCGAAAGCGAGATCGGGAAAGGCAGCAAATTCTCGGTTATTTTGCCAATCAACGTTACGTCACCCCGCGCGCTCTGAGCGACCCCGCGTCACTGTCATAAAACTGTTACGCAACTGTCACAAAAGCATAGCTGCGGCGATCTAGTCAGCCGCCAAGGGCTGCAGTGGGTGGCCCATGTGAAAAACTAGGAGAGTCTTCATGCTGAACGCAAAACTGACCGCCTCGGCTCTGGCGATCATTGCAGTTTCCGCAACGGCTGCCGCCGCACGTGATCAGGTTCAAGTCGCCGGATCTTCGACCGTGCTGCCTTACGCCTCAATCGTCGCCGAACTCTTTGGCGAAAACTTCGACTTCCCGACACCGGTCGTGGAATCGGGCGGCTCGTCGGCTGGCCTCAAGCGCTTCTGCGAAGGCGTGGGCGAGAACACGATCGACATCGCGAACGCCTCGCGTGCGATCCGCGAAAAAGAGATCAAGGCCTGTGCCGACGCTGGTGTCACCGACATCATCGAAGTGCAGATCGGCTATGACGGCATCGTCTTCGCCAGCCAGATCGACGGCCCGGCTTTCACCGCGTTCGAACCGGCTGACATCTTCAACGCCCTGTCGGACCAGGTTCTGGTTGACGGTCAGATCGTTGACAACCCGTACACCCAGTGGGCGGACTTCAACGCCGATTTGCCGGCTGTCGACATCATCGCGTTCCCTCCGGGCACCAAGCACGGCACGCGGGAAGTCTTTGAAGAAAAGGTCATCCTTGCCGGGTGCGAAGCCACGGGTGCCATGCAGGCCATGATCGATGGCGGCATGTCGGAAGACGACGCTGAAGACGCCTGCATGAACCTGCGCGCTGACGGCCGTTCGGTCGACATCGACGGTGACTACACCGAAACGCTGGCCCGGATCGACGCCAACCCGGACGGTGTCGGCATCTTCGGCCTCGCCTTCTACGAGAACAACCAGGACAAGCTGAAGGTCGGCACCATGTCGGGCATCGCTCCGTCGACGGCGACGATCGCCAGCGGCGAATACCCGGTCTCGCGTCCGCTGTTCTTCTATATCAAGGGCGCGCATATCGGCGTTATCCCCGGCCTGAAGGAATTCGCCTCGTTCTTCGTCGCTGACGAAATCGCAGGCCCCGATGGTCCGCTGGCCCAGTACGGCCTCGTGGCTGACCCCGAACTGGTGAAAACCCAGATGGCGGTCGAAAACGAAGAGACCATGGGCTCGGGTTCCTGAGCCAACCAATCCTGAGAGGGGCAGTGTCTGCCCCTCTCACCACCATTCGTTTGATGCATTTCCACACTGAAACGACCAAAGGCGAGGGGGCATGCCAGTCTATTGGCTGATACTGATCGTTCTGGGGCTGGCCGCCATCGGCTATGTTGCGGGACGGGGACGCGCGATCGCGTCGAATGGGGGGGACCCGCGCGGGTTGCACTCCCTTCCTTCGTTTTATGGCCACAACGTCGCGCTCTCGGTGATGACGCCGGCCTTCGGGCTGTTGATCGTCTGGCTGATTGCGCAACCGATCCTGATCGATCTCTCTGTCTCGGCAGACATTCCGGACAGCGCAATTGCCGAAGGTCAGAACCGCAGCCTTGTGATGAGCGACGTGCGGCGTCTGGCCGACGGGCTGGACCTGATGGTTCAGGACGGCACGATCACCGAGGCGGACGCCCAAAGCGCAACCGCTGACGGCGATTTGAGGGACCGGCTGGCAGATGTCGGTGTGGCCCTTGGGTCCGACATTCAGGCCTATGTTCTGGACGCCGCGCAGACCTATCGCGGCATGGCCAGCACCGGCAGCCTCTTCATGTGGGGGGCTGTGTTGTTGGCGGCAATCGCGGGCTTCGGCATTTCCTATGCCAAGACCAACAAGGACTTCCGTGCCCGGAACACGGTCGAACAAGGGATCACGGTGCTGCTGATCGGCGCCGCGTGCATTGCGATCCTGACGACCATCGGCATTCTTTTCTCGCTGATTGCCAACACGTTCGAATTCTTCCGGCTCTATAACATTACCGACTTCTTCTTCGGCACCGTCTGGAACCCCAGCTTCTCGGGCCGGGGCGGCGCGTCGGAGCTGGGCATTCTGCCGCTTCTCTGGGGCACGTTCTATATCTCGCTGGTGGCGTTGCTGGTCGCTGTGCCCATCGGCCTCTTCGCGGCGATCTATCTTTCGGAATACGCCACACCGCGCGTGCGCTCGATTGCGAAACCGATGCTCGAGGTGCTGGCCGGTATCCCCACCATCGTCTATGGCCTCTTCGCCCTTCTGACGGTCGGGCCGTTCCTGGTCTCGGTCTTTGGCAAGGACACCGTTGGCTGGATGTCGGGCGGCACGGCGGTCATCACCGCCGGTCTTGTCATGGGCGTGATGCTGATCCCCTTCGTGTCGTCCCTGTCCGACGACATCATCAACGCGGTGCCGCAAGCGATGCGCGATGGCTCGTACGGTTTGGGGGCCACCCAATCCGAGACCATCCGCCAGGTCGTGTTGCCTGCAGCGCTTCCCGGCATCGTAGGCGCCATCCTGCTGGCCGCCAGCCGCGCGATTGGAGAGACGATGATTGTTGTGCTCGGGGCAGGGGCGGCGGCCAAGCTATCGCTCAACCCGTTCGAGGCCATGACCACCGTCACCGCCAAGATCGTGAGCCAGTTGACCGGCGACAGCGACTTCGCCTCGCCCGAAGCGCTGGTGGCCTTCGCGCTTGGCACGACGCTTTTCGTCATCACGCTGGGGCTGAATGTCTTCGCCCTCTACATCGTCCGCAAGTACCGGGAGCAGTACGAATGACCGACGCCACACATGGCATGTCAGAGCCCCGGCAGAAGACCTCGCTGACGGCAGCCGATGCCCGCACCGCGGCCCGGAACCGGGCCGAGAAACGCTTCCAGTATTACGGCATCGCCGCGATCATCGCGGGCGGCGTCTTCCTTGTGCTGCTTCTGACTGCGATCCTTTCGAACGGCATTCCCGCTTTCCAACGCGCGACGGTGAACATCGAGTTCACGTTGACGCAGGAGCAGTTCGACGAAGCCGAAGGCACGATGCTGAAGACCAAGGTCTATACCGGTTTCTTCATCGACGCCCTGACTGCGCAGCTGACCGAAAGCGGGATCGAGACCGAGTTCGACAACAAGCGTATCGAGCGCTTGCTGGGCAAGGTTGGCGGAACGATCCGCGCACATTACCGCGAGAACCCGCAGGATATCGGACAGCCGACACGGTTCGAACTTCCCGCATCGTCCCGCGTTGACCGGTACTTCAAGGGCACATTCGATCGGTCAGGTATTGGCGACGGCAACCGCTTCATCATGCCGGGCGACCTCGATTTTGCCGATGACCTGCGGGCCGCTGGCATTCTCACGCAAAGCTTCGACTGGAACTTCATCACCGGCGTCGATACCGGCGTCGACAACGCGGGCCAGGCAGGGATCGGCGCCTCGGTTCTTGGCTCGTTCATGATGATGATCGTGGTTCTGGTGTTATCGCTGCCCATTGGCGTGGCCGCCTCGATCTATCTCGAGGAGTTTGCCCCGAAGAACCGGTTCACCGACCTGATCGAAGTGAATATCTCGAACCTTGCGGCAGTGCCGTCGATCGTCTTCGGCATCCTCGGTCTGGCCGTCTTCATCCAATTCATGGGGCTCTCGCAATCGGCACCGCTGGTGGGTGGACTTGTCCTGACGCTGATGACGCTGCCGACCATCATCATCTCGACGCGGGCCTCGCTGAAAGCCGTGCCGCCTTCGATCCGCGAAGCTGCACTTGGCATCGGGGCTTCCAAGATGCAGGCGGTGTTCCACCACGTTCTGCCGCTGGCAATGCCGGGCATCCTGACCGGCACGATCATCGGCCTTGCACAGGCCCTGGGAGAAACCGCGCCGCTTCTGCTGATCGGCATGGTGGGCTTCGTCGCCCGCTATCCCGAGACCTTCCTGCAAGGCTTCGAAGGCCCGAACTCGGCGATGCCGGCGCAGATTTACAACTGGGCTTCGCGCTCGGACGCGGTCTTCACCGAGAAAGCCTGGGGCGGGATCATCATCCTGCTGATTTTCCTGCTCAGCATGAACATCCTGGCCATCATCCTGCGTCGCAGGTTTGAGCGTCGGTGGTAAAAGGGCTAAACCCATGAACGACATGCGCATTATCCAACGGACGGCCGGAATGAATGACATCAAGATCCATGCGAAAGGCGTTGACGTCTTTTACGGCGACAACCACGCGATCAAGGACGTCTCGGTCGATATCGAGGACAAGACGGTCACCGCGTTCATTGGTCCGTCGGGCTGCGGGAAGTCGACCTTCCTGCGCTGTCTCAACCGGATGAACGACACCATCGACATCTGCCGGGTCACCGGCGACATCCGGCTGGACGACGAAGACATCTATGACAAAGCCGTCGACCCGGTGCAGCTGCGCGCCAAGGTTGGCATGGTGTTCCAGAAACCGAACCCGTTCCCGAAGTCGATCTATGACAACGTGGCCTATGGCCCGCGCATTCACGGGCTGGCACGGAACAAGGCCGATCTCGACGAAATCGTCGAGAAATCGCTGCGCCGTGGTGCGATCTGGGACGAGGTGAAAGACCGGCTCGACGCGCCCGGAACCGGGTTGTCGGGCGGTCAGCAACAGCGCCTCTGCATTGCCCGCGCGGTTGCCACGGCGCCGGAAGTTCTGCTGATGGACGAACCTTGTTCGGCACTGGACCCGATTGCCACGGCACAGGTCGAGGAACTGATCGACGAGTTGCGCCAAAACTACTCGGTCGTGATCGTCACGCACTCGATGCAACAGGCCGCGCGCGTCAGTCAGAAGACCGCATTTTTCCATCTTGGAGACCTCGTTGAATACGGGGAAACCGGCAAGATTTTCACCAACCCCGATGACAGCCGGACGGAAAGCTACATCACCGGCCGGATCGGGTAAGGACCCTGACCAATGATTGATCCACATATCGCCTCTGCATTCGACCGCGACCTTGAAGCCATCCAAGCCATGCTGATGAAGATGGGCGGTCTGGTCGAAGCCTCGATCCTGAACGGTGCGGAAGCGCTGGAGCGGCGCGACCTTGAGATGGCCGAAGCCGTCCGCGCCGGGGACAAGGCCATCGACCGCCTGGAAGAGCAGGTGAACGAGGAAGCGACGCGCGTCATCGCGCTTCGCGCCCCGACGGCCTCCGACCTGCGCACGGTCATGACGGTCATCAAGATCAGCGCCAACCTTGAACGCTGCGGCGACTATGCCAAGAACATGGCCAAGCGCACGACGGTTCTGGCGGAAACACCGCCGGTGGGCAGCGCCAGTGTCTCGATCCGGAAGCTGGCGCGCGAAGTGCAGATGATGCTGAAAGATGCGCTGGACAGTTACATCCAGCGCGACGCCGATCTGGCGCAACAGGTCATCGAGCGCGACGAAGACGTCGACCAGCTGTATAACGCGCTGTTCCGCGAGCTTCTGACCCATATGATGGAAGACCCGCGCAATATCACGCCCTGCATGCATCTGCATTTCGTTGCGAAGAATTGCGAACGCATGGGCGACCATGTCACCAGCATCGCCGAACAGGTCATCTATCTGGTGACCGGCGAAATGCCGGACGATGCGCGGAACAAGCAAGACGAAACCCCATTCATGACGGACGAGGGCTGAACGCATGTCTGCCAGTCAACCAAGTGTCCTGTTGGTTGAAGACGAACCTGCTCAACGGGAAGTGCTCGCTTACAATCTGGAAGCCGAAGGCTTTGGCGTTGCAAAGGCCGAGAACGGCGATGACGCGCTTTTGCTGGTCGACGAGGCGCAGCCGGATGTCATCATCCTTGACTGGATGCTGCCGGGCGTCTCGGGCATCGAGATCTGCCGACGGCTGAAATCGAACACCGAGACCCGGAAAATACCGGTGATCATGCTGACAGCGCGGTCCGAAGAAGCCGACCGGGTGAGGGGTCTGGAAACCGGTGCCGATGACTATGTGATCAAACCGTATTCGGTGATCGAGTTGATGGCCCGCGTTCGCACCCAGCTGCGCCGTGTCCGGCCCGCCAGCATCGGGGAACGGTTGGAATTCGACGACATCTCGCTTGATGCCGAAACCCATCGCGTGACCCGCGCCGGTGAAGCCATCAAGCTGGGCCCGACCGAGTTCCGGCTCTTGAGCACATTCATGGAAAAGCCGGGCCGCGTCTGGTCGCGGGAACAGCTTCTGGACCGGGTCTGGGGCCGCGACATCTATGTCGACACCCGCACCGTCGACGTTCATATCGGACGGCTGCGGAAGGCGCTCTGCCAGCATGGCGGCGACGACCCAGTGCGGACGGTGCGCGGGGCAGGGTACGCGCTTGGGTGACCGGCAAACGGTGTGGTGCCGCGTGGACGAACCTCAGCAAATACGGGTATCCGAACCCGGATAATCGGCCGGTCCACGTAGGGCATGGAGCCGACGTAACGGGAGCTCTCACAGAGCTTGCCGCAACATGTTCAGCGTCTTTTCCAGAAGGGCCGCGGCTCGTTCCGGCGTTTCGGCCTCGGTATAGCAGCGGAACTCGGGCGCGTTGCCGGACGGGCGAAGGTGGATGACGGTGTCGTCCGCATAAGTGATGCGCAACCCGTCTGTCAGATCGATGCCAGCTTCCGGGCTGTCCGCGGTCAGGACAATCTGGCGCCGGTCGTCGTGTTGGATCATCTCGGCCAGCCATGCGCCAGACCGCTCGGTCGGTATTTCGGTCAACCGGTCCGAGGCCGTAAACCGCGGCGGCAGCGCGGCCACCAGCGATGCGAGGTCTGTTCCGGCCTCGCGCATCGCGGATAGCGGTGTCACGATCGGCAACAGGCAGTCGCGTGTCATCAGCGGCGCAATCGGGCCTGCCGGGCCACTGGCCTCGAACCCAAGAAGAAACCCGCCATTCGCTTCGTAGCCGACCACGTCCGCGCCGTCCGCTTCTGCCATCGCGGCAATCACGTAAGGCGACCCGATCCGCGTCCGCTTGATCTCGTCAAACCCACCCAAAGCGTCGACCAGCGTGTTGGACGACACCGGCGTGCAGATGACCCGCGCCTTGAGACGGCGTGCGGTCAGGGCCCCAAGCACGTCGCCGGGCACGATCGATCCAGACGCATCCGTGACCATGGGCCGGTCCGCATCGCCATCCGTTGACACCAGCGCATCAAGCGCGTTGTCACGACACCAGCCCGCCAATTGGGCGCGCGTGTCAGCATCGACGGCCTCGGTATCAACGGGAACAAACTGCTCGGTGCGCGCCAGACGCACGACATCGGCACCAAGCCCGGTCAGCACGTCGACCAGAACGTCGCGTGCGACCGAACTGTGCTCGTAGACGCCAATACGAAGCCCTGACAGAGCGGTCGTCCCGAAGGCATGAATGTATCGGTCTTGGAACGCTTCTGTTGACGCGTTGCTCAGATGGACCGTGCCGGGTTGCTCTGCCTCGGACAGGGGCCGCCCAAGGGCGTCGAGGATCCCCGCTTCGTCGCTTTTGCCGATCTCCCCATCGGCCGTATAGAACTTCAACCCGTTCCGGTCGGCGGGAATGTGGCTGCCGGTGACCATGATGGCGGCCTCGTTCGCCGCGAGCGCAGCAAGTGCCAGGGCAGGGGTCGGGAGGGCGCCGTGGTCGATCACGTCAAAACCCGCCCTCGTGGCCGTATCCACCACGGCGCGCGCGATGCGAGGCGACGATATCCGCAAATCGCGACCGACATGCAAGGCCCCCTTGACGCTCGCGGCTGTCAGAAACGCCTGTGTATAATCCTGAACCAGAAGATCGGTCAGATCGGTGACAAGGCCACGAAGCCCGCTTGTGCCGAATTTGGGTGCCATGAGAACTTTGGGTCCACTCGGAAAGGGTCAATCTGAAAGACGTATACAGCGCACAGTGTATGTGCGAAACCATTGTTGTGAAAGCAATTTCGGGGGCAGGGCAGCGCTGAACCCAAGCACCACACCCCGTGAGACAGAGGTTTCACCAGACGGGTCTAAGGCCGGAGTGTGCGGAGAATACTCTGCTGGAAGGCTATGCGGGCCGCGATCACTGCTATGTCTTGTAGCCAGCTTCAAAAACGTTTCGCAAGACCTCTGCGATCTCCGAAATTTGCCGCGGCTGCGCGTGCCCAAATGCCGCCAGTTCAGCGTCCGCAATTTCTTTCTTTGCGTACCCCATCGACCACTCGGGGAAGGCTCGTTCACTCGTTTCTGTCATGGGCCATTCCAAGATATCGTAATGGCGTGCGTCGAGACGTATGGCACGCATCATGGTCTCGATACTCTGGACAGGGCCTTCAAGTATCTGTGCATAGAGGTTCGACGCGCGGAACAGGCAGCCCGTCAACTCGAGCTTTGGGTTGTTCTGGTCCGCTTGATGCAGGATGTCCTTGTCGGCGACGTTATGGGGCGCAAAAGTGGATTTGCTGACATAGAAGGTTTGGGCGAGCAAAAAGTAAGTCCTTTGATTTCGCGAAGCATACAACCTTATGTTGATTTGCCATCAGACTTTGACAGGCGGGGGTCCATTCCTCGCGCAGGCAGAATTACCCCTGGGCAGCCGAGCGCCCAAGTCATGATGCGCATAATCTGTATTATGTAAATACTCCACTCAACCAATAGGCCACCTTATGCCATTTCCGTAAGTATATCGTTTGCGCCCTTTCATTATCGCGGTGTCACGTTATGTCACGCATCAACGCCGACAAGACGAAATACATCATGAAGCCTTTTCTTCCCATTCTCGCCGCTCTCCTGACCATCGGAACCACAACCACTGCCGAGCAACGCCCGATCTTTGATGCTCACATCCACTACAGCCACGACGCGGTCCGGCTTGTCCCGCCCGAGCAAATCGCAAACCTGTTGCGCGAGGCTGGTGTCGTAAAGGCGCTGGTTTCAAGCTCGGATGACAATGGCACGCAACTTCTGAAAGCCGCAGCGCCCGACATTATCGTGCCAGCCTTGCGGCCATACCGCCGCCGTGGCGAGACCGGAACATGGATGCATGACCCAAGCGTCGTCGACTATCTCGAAGAAAACCTTGCACAGTTCGAATACGAAGCCATTGGCGAATTTCACGCCTATGGCGACGATATCCTGACACCTGTCGTGCAACGCATGATCGAACTGGCGCGCGAGCGTAACCTGATCCTGCATTTGCACGGCGATCGTGAAGCGGTCGACCTGATCTTCGAAACGTGGCCCGACGCCCGTGTTCTTTGGGCGCATTCCGGTTTTGATGACCCGGCCGAAGTCACTGCGGCACTCGACACTTACCCGAAGCTTTGGGCTGATCTGGCGTTCCGCTCGGACATGGTGTCGCGTGGCACGCTCGATGAGGATTGGCGTGCGGCGTTCGAAGCCCATCCTGACCGGTTCATGGTCGGCACGGACACCTATACGCCCGAGCGCTGGTACTATGTTGGACCACATGCCGAGTTTTCCCGGGACTGGATCGATCAATTGCCGGACACTGTGGCGGATGGAATCGCGTATCAGAACGCGGCTGCGATGCTGGCAAAAAAATGATTTTCCGGCTTAGTATCTGTATGTTGTGCAGTGCAGCAAACGTAGCTTTGGCCTGCGACGAGACCGGGCAAGTCATGACGTCCAAGATACCGGACGCCCCGCTTGCGGTCATTTCGATCGAGCCGCCGCCGCTGTCACAGCCCTTCTCGTTCGTCATTACCGTTTGCACCGACAAACCCGTCACCGATGTAACGGTCGACGCGACGATGCCGGCGCATCAGCACGGCATGAACTATGAACCGCGCGCCACGACAAGCGCTGGCAACACACTGCAAATCGATGACATGGTGTTCCACATGCCCGGCCTCTGGGAAATCGAGTTGAACGCCGTTATTGACGATATTCCAGTGTCTTACACACACTCTCTCACGTTATGAAAGCTGTTCTGGCGGCGCTCTGGCTGGCCGTCGCCGCGTCGGCGGCCCCGGCGGAAGTTGTTCTGACACCGGACGAGGTGCGCCAGACGCTGCAATTCGGCCCATGGCCGCCTGACACCGCCTCGGACCCCAGCAACCGGGCGTCCGGAAACCCGGTGGCCATCCGGCTCGGCGAGGCCTTGTTCAACGACCCGGCCCTGTCGAGAGACGGCGCTCTTGCTTGCGCCAGTTGCCATGACCCAGCCCAGGCGTTTACCACGCCCCTGCCCCGAGCGATGGCCCGGACGCAGCTTGAGCGCAACACGCCAAGCGTGCGCAACCTTGCAGGTTTGCGCTGGTACGGTTGGGCCGGACGCAGTGACAACCTCTGGGCCGCCAGCCTGCACCCGATCATTGCCGAACGCGAGATGGCGCAAACGGCGGAAAGCCTGAGCGATTACATTCAGGTCAGTCCATATGCCGCTGAATACGCTCAGGTCTTTGGGTCGGCATTTGAGCAGGACGCAGAGACCGTTCTGGTCAACACCGCCAAAGCGCTGGCGGCCTATCAAGAGACTCTGGTGACCGCTCCGACGCCGTTCGATCGGTTTCGCGACGCACTCGCAACGGGCCAAATGAAAGTGGCAGGCGCTTACCCCGAGACGGCGCAGCGGGGCCTGAAGCTGTTTCTCGGACGCGGAAACTGCGTCTTCTGCCACAATGGCCCCCGGTTCTCGAACAACGAGTTCCACGATGCGGGCGTTCCATATTTCCTCGACGAAACGACCGTAGACCAAGGCCGCTTCGGAGGGCTGCAACGCCTGTTGGACAGCCCCTATACACTGGACGGCGTGTGGACCGATGACGCCGAAATGACCGGGGCGTGGGCCGTGCGGAATGTGCGCCAGAACCACGGCGATTTCGGCATTTTCAGAACGCCGGGATTGCGCGGTGTCGCTGAGACAGCGCCTTACATGCATGACGGCAGCCTTCCCGATCTCGAAGCCGTTGTTCGGCACTACAGCACCCTTGATCTTGAACGCTTGCATGCCGATGGCGAATTGATTTTGCGCCCCTTCGACCTGACAGACGCGGAGGTCGCAGATTTGGTCGCGTTTCTGGAAAGCCTGAGCGAATAGCCTCAGGCGCGTGCGCGCCTTTTCAGCAGGCGCAGGCTCCACACGGCGTAGCCGACCACCCCGACCAATAGAAAGGACACCGCTGCCTTCAGCCAGAGCGGTAACAGGCCTTCAATCAGCACCACATGCAAAACGGTGCAAAGCACGGCGGCCCCGGTCAATGCCGCATGACCCCGACGAAAGAGCCACGGGGGCAGTCTCAACCGCTTCCGCAGAAGGGCAGCACTTCCTGCAAGAACCAATGTCCAAAGGGCCAAGGCGCCCCAAAGCGAAAACGGCGCAGGGGATCGGAAGAGCAAGACATCGATCACATCCGGCGGGCTGGTGATCCAGAGCCCGGCGATATGCGCCAGAACGACCCCCAGCAAAGCCACACCGATAACGCGATGAAGTGCGCGCGCTTTACGGGCGTCACGCGGAACCAGAACGCCGCCGACCAAGGCCGGCTGGACCAGCATCAGCCCCATCCCAAGGATGGCGGCAAAGCTGGAGGCAATATAGATCGGGTCGCGCCACGCCAGCAGCGGGCTTTGTGTGGCAATCAGCAGCGGCGCCGCCACGCAGGCACCCAGCAACAGCCAGCGCATGGGTCTCAGGCAGTCTCAAGTACGAAATGCGCCGCCAGCGTCGTATCGCTGGAGCTGGACATCACCGGGCGCAGGAAGACCGTTTTGAAGTCGCCGCTGTCATAGGCAAGGTGGCCATGCGCCTGCCCGAAGGCTGGCACGATCTGCGGCATCTCCAACCGGAACTCTCCGTTGGCGTCCGTCAGAGTGGCGCCGTGGCTGTGTGCGTCGCGCTCGTGACCTTCGGTCGTATGCGCCCAGATCTGGATGCGTTGACCGGCCAGCGGGGCGCCGTCCCCTGCCCTGCGCACGGTTCCGGTCATCCAGAACCCGCCGCCACCGATGCGCTCGACGATCGGCGCGCCGGGGCGATAATTGTTCGACCCGCCCCGCATCGAGCGGGTTGGCGCGACACCGGCGGCGCGCGCCGGGACAATCAATCCACCAGTGCCGACAAGGACACCGGCTGTGCCCATGGCTATCACGTGACGACGGCTGGGATGCAGTTTGGTCATGGGTAAATCCCTCAAAGGAATACGATCCGTGTTGAGAGTGATAATAGGTCGTCCGAGGCCGAATTTCGAGTTCCGCCCGTCGCGGTCGGCGAAAACTCACGCGGACGTGAGACGATCCTGACCAAACAAACAGGGTCCGCCATCTCTGGGTCATCTCGGAACAGCCTGAACCACGGCCTTAGAAACGAAATCTAAGCCTTTTGCAGACAAAGAACCAGGCGACATAAATTTTGGGGCAAAGCTCGTTTTCCGGGCCGCACAAGTCGCACGATGGCAACCACTTTCAACGTTTTCTATCTGGGCAACGCCGCAGACATCGACCCGACCGAGGGCAACCCGCTTGCAGAAAACGCGACAACGCTGACCGGAACCACGTTCGGCTCTGCGTCTGATCCCTTGTCATCGAACATCCACAGCCTTTCGCCGGGGACAACCGGCTTCACGGGCGGTTCGGATCCCGGCGCCTACGAGGTCGACAACGCCACGGTGAATGAGGATTTCTCGCTTGATGGTGGCGCAGATCAGATTTTTGACGGCGTGGTTATCTACAATGCAACGCTGACCTATGCGGATGAATCGACCAGTTCCTCCATCACTGCGGTCGTATTTCAGGACACCTCAGGCAATCTGTATCTGGCGCCCGAGTTCACGGCCGGAAGCGATCAAACCCCCCTTGAAGCGGACGCCATCCGGTCGATTACGCTGGGCAGTGCCGCCAGTTCGTTGTCCTCCGGATTGACCGCAGACCGACAGGTGGGATCGTTCGTCGAGCAGGCAGGAATCGTCGATGGCACAAGCGGCAACGATTCGATGGGGTCGGGCTTCGCTGATGCAGATGGCGACGCAATCGATGGTGCCGATGGCAATGACGACACGATTGAGGGTGGCGATGGCAACGACACGATCCATGCGGGGGTTGGGGATGACTATGTTCTCGGCGGTGCGGGCGACGACGACGTGCGCGGCAACAACGACAATGACACGGTTGGGGGCGGTACCGGCGATGACAGCCTGCGCGGCGGTCTGGGGAGGGACGTCTTTCTCTACAACGTCGGGGATGGCCACGATACGATCCGTGACTTCGGTGTCATTGACGCGGACGACAATGCCGGCTCGGACTTCATCAACCTGTCGGGCTTCTATGACGACATTTCGGAATTGCGCGCGGATTATGCCGACGACGGCATTCTGAACCAGTCCAATGCGGGCGGCAGTGTCGACTACTCGGACAATACCCAGTTCGGCGCAGGCGACAGCCTGACCTTCAATGGCGTGACCCAAAGCAGCTTCACGAAATCGAACACCGGAATGCTGCTGTGTTTCTCGGGCGATACGTCGATCCTGACGCCTGGCGGAGAGGTTCCCATTCTTGACCTGAAACCCGGCGATCTGGTCACCACCATGGATAACGGTCCCCGCAAGCTTTTTTGGATGTACCAACGCGACCTGACGATGCAGACACTTCGCGCCTCGCCCCGCCTGCGCCCTGTCCGGTTCAAGGAAGGCGTGCTTGGCAGCACGGCGCGACTTCTGGTGTCCCGCCAGCACGGCGTCCTTGTGGGGCATTCTGGTGACCATCTTGCCCGTGCCTGCCACCTTGAGCCCGTACTTGGCGGCGTGAACATCGCACGGAACTGCCGCGCGCTGACATATGTTCACCTGATGTTTGAGCAGCACGAAATCATCTTTGCCAATGGCGTGGCCTGCGAGAGTTTTTACCCCGGCCCCGAGGCGATGGCCCTGCTTGACGCCAAAACGCGCCTAAAATTTCATCAAATGCTCGGTTCCGCGGGCCATGCGGCAGATGGCTATGGCCCCCCTGCCAGACCGTACCTGCGCGCCCATGAAATCGAAAATATTGCTGCAAAATTGCAGGCTTGACCGGCTCTCGACCCTCAAAACACAGGGATTTCCGCGACGATATAGCCGTTCAGACCACGTCGCGGCTGCAAAATCGTGCTTTTCATGTGTCCCACGATGCGACATAGTCATCGCGTTCTTCGGCTCGGTCCGTCCGGGCAGCAGAATACGCCCCAGCACCGGAAACGGTATTTTTGGGGTATGGGAGAACAAGCTGGGGTTCGGGCGCATTTTCGCTGCTGAGACAGCTTATCATTGAGCGAGTACGAAGCGCGCGCCAGTTCCTCATCCCCATTGGCTGCGCGTGGGATGGGTTAGGGTATTTTTTTGGGCGATGCCGCGTCCCGGTGGCATCGCCCTTTTTTATGGCCAAACCGGACCTGTCAAAGAAAAAGCGGCGCAGAGTCGCCCCTGCACCGCCTCATGCCTTTGATGGTGAGGCTCTTAGCCGCCCATCGTCTTCGCCACTTCGGCGGCGAAGTCTTCTTCTTTCTTCTCGATGCCTTCACCGACTTCCATGCGGACGTAACCGGTGATGGTGATCCCAGCCTCTTCAGCCGCCTTGGCAACCGTCAGGTCAGGGTTCACGACGAACGCCTGGTTCAGAAGGGTCGATTCCGCGACGAATTTCTTCATCCGGCCTTCGATCATCTTCTCGATCACCTGCTCGGGCTTGCCGCTTTCACGCGCAATCTCGATCTGGATCGTACGCTCTTTCTCGACAACGTCCGGGTCCATGTCGGCTTCCGACAGGGCGGCCGGGTTCACGGCGGCGATGTGCATGGCAACCTGACGTGCGGTGGCTTCGTCACCACCCGTGTAAGCGACCAGAACGCCGATCTTGCCCAGACCGTCAGCGGCGGCGTTGTGAACATACGAGCACACGTTGTCGCCCGAAAGCTTGGCCATGCGACGCACGCCCATGTTCTCGCCGATCTTGGCAACGGCGTCGGTGACGATCTCGCTGACCGCCTTGCCGCCAATCTCGGTTGCCTTCAGGGCTTCGACATCGGCCACGCCCATGGCGGCAGATGCGATCGAGGTGACCATGCCCTGGAATTCTTCGTTCTTGGCCACGAAGTCGGTTTCCGAGTTCACTTCAACGGCAACGCCTTCGCCGCCTGTGGTGTTCACGGCCACAAGGCCTTCCGCGGCAGTCCGACCGGCTTTCTTGTCGGCCTTGGCCAGACCCTTGGTGCGCAGCCAGTCCATGGCGGCTTCCATGTCGCCATCGGTTTCGGTCAGCGCTTTCTTGGCGTCCATCATGCCCGCGCCCGTCGTGTCGCGGAGTTCTTTCACGAGTGCTGCTGTGATAGCCATTTTCGGCTCTCCTCAGTATCTTGGAATTCGTTTTGGAGGCGCTGTTACGCGCCTCCCATGTCAGTCTGATGACAGGGTTTACTCGGCCTTTTCGGCGTCACCCTCGACCACGACGGCCTCGGCCACCTCTTCCGGTGTCGCGCCTTCTTCAACGGCCTCTTCCACGGCTTCTTCCATGGCGCCGATGTCCACACCGGCGGCGCCAAGCTGGGCGCTCATCCCGTCAAGGGCGGCACGGCTGGCAAGGTCGCAGTAAAGCGCGATGGCACGGGCTGCGTCATCGTTGCCCGGAATGATGTAGTCCACACCGTCGGGCGAGCAGTTCGTATCGACCACGGCCACGACCGGGATGCCCAGCTTGCGGGCTTCGGCGATAGCAAGGTCTTCCTTGTTCACGTCGATAACGAAGAGAAGGTCCGGCACACCGCCCATTTCGCGGATACCGCCCAGCGAGGCCTGCAGTTTGCCCTGCTCGCGCTCCATGCCCAGACGCTCTTTCTTGGTCAGGCCTTCGGCGCCGTCAATCATCTGCTCGTCGATGGCTTTCAGACGCTGGATCGACTGCGACACGGTTTTCCAATTGGTCAGCGTGCCACCCAGCCAGCGGTGGTTCATGTAGTACTGCGCGCAACGCTCGGCAGCGTCAGCGACCGGCTTCTGAGCCTGGCGCTTGGTGCCAACGAAGAGCACGCGGCCGCCTTTGGCGACGGTCTCGCGGATGACGTTCAGAGCGGCGTCCAGCATCGGGACGGTCTGCGTCAGGTCGAGAATGTGAATACCGTTGCGGTCGCCATAGATGAACTCGCCCATGCGGGGGTTCCAGCGTTGTGTCTGGTGACCGAAGTGAACGCCAGCTTCCAGAAGCTGACGCAGAGAAAACTCAGGGAGCGCCATGTCCAAATTCCTTTCCGGTTTGCGCCTCGGCAGAGCCATCAAGGGACGTGTCCCAACCGGCGGACCATACGGGGATGTCTCCCCCGAAGGCCCAAGCCCTGCCTGTGAAGTGCGCGCGGAATATGACAGGTTGCGCAGCTTTGCAAGGGGTTACGTGTATCGAGTTACGACAAGCGCCCATAGAATGTCATTCGGGCAGTTTCCGACAACGAAACGCCGGGTTCCGCGTTATAGGCCAGCACGGCCAGCATCCGCGTTCTGTCGCTTTCATTGGGCGAGACGCGGTGGATCGAGTTCCGGCCCCGGAACAGCACCAACGTGCCCGGCTCCATCTCCAGCACGTCAGGGGTCGTTTCCCCGTCCAGCAGCGCGGCAACACCGGCATAATTCATCTCGCCCGCCTCCGCATTGCGCAGGTTGGTCACGTACTCGAACCGGCTGCCGGCGTCGGGTTTCTGGATCAGCAGGGTGATCGCGAACGAGGAATTGTCGAAATGCCAACCCAGCTCCTGCCCGCGTTCGGCATAGTGAATGTTGATCGAAGACAGCGGATCGGCATAGGGGTGCAGGCTCGCCTCGCCCGTGACACCCTTGATGAACGCGCGAAAATCCTCAGAGTCATAGAGCGTGCGCAAAGGTGACGCTTCTGGGACGTCATCGTCGCAGATGCAGCCTTTCGAGGACACCACAGGCCGGTTGGCCGCGTGGTCCTTCGGATAATCCGGGTTTTCGGCCAGATAGACGCTGTGTTCCTGCGTGCAGAAATAGGCCTTTGGCCGGCCCGCCTCGGCCTCGGCGCGCATCACCGACATCGCGCCGTCGCGGATAAAGCCCGGCAAGGCCAGCACGCCGGTGCGGTCCAGTGTTTCGCGACAGGCGGACAGGAACGCGTCTGACCGGATGTCATGTGCGCCGAAGTTGATGATGTCTTCCAGTTCCATAGGGCTTTCGATGGTGTGATTCCTTTCGCGCAACATTGCCGCAATCCGGGTGCGGGCAACAGCGATGGTTGCAAAGACGCGCCTTGGGTGCGACAGACCCGGGCATGACGGATCGGGTCTCAATCGCGGACAAGGTGCAGAACGCGTTTGCACGCGGCGTTCTGGGCGGTGCTCTGATGCTGCCTTACGCGTTTCGTGTGCGCTTCGTGGGCGCTGTCGTCTCGCGGCTGGTCGCCCCCGTTGCCGGGTGGAACACGCGCGTTCACAAGAACCTCGCCTACGTCTATCCCGAGATGTCGAAGGAGGAACGCACACGGATCGCGCGCGCCGTGTCGAACAATGTCGGGCGGACGCTGATCGAGATTTATTCGGGCGAGGAATTCGTCGCGCGTGCGCGGACGTCCCCTGTCGCGGGTCCTGGGCTTGCCGCCCTTGCCGCAGCCCGCACCGATGGTCGACCGATCGTTATGGTGACGGCGCATCTCGGCAATTATGACGCCGTGCGGTCCAAGCTCAGCCGCGAAGGCTATCCGATGGCCGCGCTCTATCGGCCGATGAAGAACCCGCGCTTTCACGAGCATTACCTGAAGGCGATTTCAACCATTGCCGAGCCGGTCTATCCGACGGATGGCAAAGGCATAGCCGCACTGATCAAACACCTGAAGCTTGGCGGCATCATCGGGATCGTCGCTGATGTCGGCTCACGCAAGGCACCGCTGTTGCGGTTTTTCGACCAGCCGGCCCATACGCCTTTGTCAGCCGCCGAATGGGCGGTGAAATACGACGCCTTGATGATCCCTGTCTTCGGCCTGCGCGAGCCCGATGGATTGACGTTCCGCCTGCATGTCGCGGAAGCGATCCCGAACGGCGACCCGGCCGAGATGATGCAGGCCTATAACGACATTGTGGAAGAGATCGTGCGGGACAATCCCGAGCAATGGTTCTGGGTTCACCGGCGCTGGAAACTCAGCAAGGCGGCCAAGATCAGCGAAGCTGCGACGCCCCCAGAATAAGGCCACCATCCCGCGCCTGCACCAGCACCGCGACCGGACCGTCGCCACTGACATTGACCGAGGCGCTGAACGTCCCCTGCCCGTTCCAGTTGCCAATCGGCGCCAGCTTCTGAACGACGTTGTGATAGGTCAGTTTCCGACCGGCATTCTCGCCACGGCGCACGTTTACGGTGGATTTCGGCGTATAGGTGGCGAACTGCACCACCATGTTCGGGACAGTGCCGGTGGCATTCGCGCGCACTGACACCGTGCCGCCGTCGCGCACCAAGGTGACTTCGACCGGCAATGTGCGTTCACCGTGCTTCTGCACGATCTGCGCAACCTTCATGGCCTTCGAGCCGACAACGTGATCGACGCCACCAATGACCATTTGCGGTGTATAGATCGTCCGCTCGCCCTTGGCGCGGGCATAGGCACGCTGGCGCTTGGTGTGCTCGGGGTTGGCGAATTCGTCTTTCCAGCCGAGGTAATCCCAGTAGTCGACATGCAGCGCCAGCGCGATCACGTTATCCTGCTGCGCCAATTCACCAAGGACACGATCTGCCGGAGGACAGGACGAGCAGCCTTGAGACGTGAAAAGCTCGACGACGACCGTTTCGGCCGCCTGAACCGCTCCACCAAGAGCCATCCAGCCCGCAACGAGAAAACTTCCAAATCGTGTCATGACAAGCGTCCAGTTCATGTGTCCCCAAAGCTTGCCTATAGAAAGAGCGGATGACGTGCCAATCAAGGATTTGCGAGACTGCGTTACAATCGGCGTGACGGCCCTTTGGATGCGACAGGTGTTTTAATTGTATACCATCGCATACAATTAATGGTTGCCCTGCCCTTGAGACATCGATATTGGAACACCAAATCCATCGAATTGCCCTAGCTGGAGTATGCGAGATGCCGATCACCGTTGGCCACGATTCGTCGAACACCCGCAAAACCCTGACCGTCGGCGCGCAGTCGATCGACTATTACTCGATCCCCGCTGCCGAAGCCGCCGGTCTTGGGTCTTTCGCCAAACTGCCCGCCGCGTTGAAGGTGGTTCTGGAGAACATGCTGCGTTTCGAGGACGGTAAGACGGTCAGCGTCGACGACATCAAGGCGTTCTCGGATTGGGGCGCCGCGGGCGGCAAGAACCCTCGGGAAATCTCCTATCGCCCGGCCCGCGTGCTGATGCAGGATTTCACCGGCGTCCCGGCGGTGGTCGATCTGGCCGCAATGCGCGACGGGCTCAAGGCGCTTGGCGGCGACCCGCAGAAGATCAACCCGCTGAACCCGGTCGATCTGGTGATCGACCACAGCGTGATGATCGACGAGTTCGGCAACCCCCGCGCCTTCCAGATGAATGTCGACCGCGAATACGAACGCAACATGGAGCGTTACACGTTCCTGAAATGGGGTCAGTCGGCCTTCAACAACTTCCGCGTCGTGCCACCCGGCACCGGCATCTGTCACCAGGTGAACCTTGAATACCTGTCCCAGACCGTTTGGACCGACACCGATCAGGACGGCAAGATGGTCGCCTATCCGGACACGCTTGTCGGCACCGACAGTCACACGACGATGGTCAACGGCGCCGCCGTCCTCGGCTGGGGCGTTGGCGGGATCGAGGCGGAAGCGGCCATGCTGGGCCAGCCGATCTCGATGCTGATCCCGGAAGTGATCGGCTTCAAACTGACCGGCGCCATGGTCGAAGGCACCACCGGCACTGATCTGGTGCTGAAGGTGGTCGAGATGCTCCGCGAGAAAGGCGTTGTCGGCAAATTCGTCGAGTTCTATGGCCCCGGCCTTGACCACCTGCCGCTGGCCGACCGCGCAACCATCGCCAACATGGCCCCCGAATACGGCGCGACCTGCGGCTTCTTCCCGATTGATGGCGAAACCCTGCGCTATCTAGAAAACACCGGTCGCGACAAGGAGCGGATCGCTTTGGTCGAAGCCTATGCCAAGGAGAACGGCTTCTGGCGCGGTGCCGACTATGACCCGGTTTACACCGAAACGCTGGAGCTCGACATGGGCACAATCGTGCCTGCGATTTCCGGACCGAAGCGCCCACAGGACTTCGTGGCGCTGACCGAAGCCAAGGCCGCGTTCCAGCAGGAAATGGCAGAGACCTTCAAGCGCCCGATGGGCAAGGAAGTCGCTGTCTCGGAAGAGGATTACACCATGGAATCGGGCAAGGTCGTGATCGCCTCGATCACCTCGTGCACCAACACCTCGAACCCTTATGTGATGATCGGTGCGGGCCTTGTGGCGCGGAAAGCCAATGAATTGGGCATGAACCGGAAGCCATGGGTCAAGACCTCGCTCGCCCCCGGAAGCCAGGTTGTCAGCGCCTATCTGGAAGCCGCCGAGCTTCAGGATGACCTCGACGCAATCGGCTTCAACCTTGTGGGCTATGGCTGCACCACCTGTATCGGCAACTCAGGACCCATCCAGCAGGAGATCTCGGATGCCATCGCCGAGGGGGATCTGGTGGCAACCAGCGTCCTGTCCGGCAACCGGAACTTCGAAGGCCGGATCAGCCCGGATGTGCGCGCCAATTACCTCGCCTCGCCGCCGCTGGTGGTGATCTATGCACTGGCGGGCACCATGGACATCGACTTGGCAACCGAGCCGGTCGGTCAGGACAAGGACGGCAATGACGTTTTCCTGAAAGACCTCTGGCCGTCGCAGCAGGAAATTGCAGAACTCGTCGAGAAGACCGTGACGCGGGAAGCCTTCATGGAGAAGTATGCCGAAGTCTTCACCGGCGACGAGAAGTGGCAGGGCGTCGAGGTGCCGAAGCAGGAAACCTATGACTGGCCTGCGACCTCGACCTATGTGCAGAACCCGCCCTATTTTCAGGGCATGGGGGCTGAACCCGGCGTCATCACCAATATCGAGGGCGCGCGTGTTCTGGCACTGCTGGGCGACATGATTACGACCGACCACATCAGCCCGGCAGGCTCGTTCAAGGAAAGCACGCCTGCGGGCCGCTACCTGACCGAACGGCAGGTGCCGCCGCGCGAGTTCAACTCTTATGGCTCGCGACGCGGCAATCACGAGATCATGATGCGCGGGACGTTCGCCAACATCCGCCTGCGCAACCGGGCCGCGCCGGGCACCGAAGGCGGCTGGACCGTCCATCAGCCCTCCGGCGAACGGATGACCATCTACGACGCCGCGATGCGCTACCGGGACGAAGGGGTGCCGCTCGTCGTGATCGGCGGCTCCGAGTACGGTACCGGCTCCTCGCGCGACTGGGCGGCGAAGGGCACTCTGCTGCTCGGAGTGGCGGCGGTGATCGCCAGGAGCTTCGAGCGAATCCACCGCTCCAATCTCGTGGGCATGGGGGTGCTGCCTCTGGTGTTCGAGGACGGCCAGGACGCCGAATCGCTGGGGCTCACGCCCGAGCACGTATTCGATGTCGAAGGGCTCGTGAAAGGAGCGAAGTCGGTCAGGGTGACCGCGACGGCGCCGGACGGGCGCCGGACGCAGTTCGACGCGCAGGTGCGCATCGACACGCCGAAGGAGTGGGAGTACTACGAGAACGGCGGCATCCTGCATTATGTGGTGCGCCAGCTCGCGGCGTGAGCCGCCAGCCTGCGCATCCGCGAGCGGTCGGGGCTGCGGTCGGTGCAGAAACGAAGAGCGTCCAATGTCGGGTTACGCCTTCGGCTAACCCTACCTACCGATCCACAGGGCTGGCACGAGCGCGATAGCCGGTAGGTCGGTAGGTCGGTAGGTCGGATTAGCGCAGCGTAATCCGACATAGAGAGATCAATCAGAATGTTGCATAGCATTTCTAATGCAAAGTATCAAATTTCGGAGCACAACCCATGAATGAGCAGACACGCACCGAAGTCGAGGCCGCGGCGTTTCGGCGCCTCGTCGATCACCTGCGCACGCACACCGATGTTCAGAACATCGATCTCATGAACCTCGCCGGGTTCTGCCGCAACTGCCTCTCCAAGTGGTACCGCGCCGCCGCCGAAGACCGGGGCGAGGAGATGAGCTACGAGGATGCGCGCGAGATCATCTACGCGATGCCGTACTCGGAGTGGAAGTCCATGCACCAGCGGGAGGCGACTCCGGAGCAGCAGGCCGCATACGACGCGAGACACCCGAAGCACGGGTGACGCCGAAGCGACGATGGAGCTGTCTCCTCTGACCGCGGTCTCGCCCGTCGACGGCCGATACGGCTCCCGGACCGCCGCGCTGCGATCGATTGCGAGCGAGTTCGGCCTCGTTCGATACCGCGTGGCGGTCGAGGTGGCTTGGCTGCGGGCGCTCGCGGCACATCCGAAGTTCGACGCGCTCGGGCCGTTGAGCGAGGCGGCCGAGGACGTTCTCGACGGCATCGCGCGCGGCTTCTCGCTCGACGACGCGCGGCGGGTGAAGGCCATCGAGCGCGAGACGAACCATGACGTCAAGGCCGTGGAGAACTTCATCCGGGAGCGGATCGCGGATGCGCCCGAGCTCGCCGGTGCGCGTGAATTCGTCCACTTCGCCTGCACGTCGGAGGACATCAACAACCTCGCCTACGCGATGATGCTGTCCGACGCGCGTGCGCAGGTGCTTCTGCCGTTGATGCGGGATCTGACCGGAGCGGTGCGGGGGCTCGCTCGCGAACACGCCGCGGTGGCCATGGTGTCGCGCACGCATGGCCAGCCGGCCTCTCCCACCACCGTCGGCAAGGAGATGTCGGTGTTCGCCGCGCGCCTCCGGCGCCAGCTCGATGCCTTCGAAGCCGTTCCCGTGACGGGCAAGCTCAACGGCGCGGTGGGGAACTACAACGCGCACCTCGCCGCCTGTCCCGGCGTCGACTGGCATCGCGTCTCCCGGGAGTTCGTGGAAGGGCTCGGTCTCGCCTGGAATTCGCATACGACCCAGATCGAGCCGCACGACTCGACGGCGGAGCTGTTCCATGCGCTCGCGCGGTTCAATCGGGTAGTG
>JAJDUZ010000013.1 GCA_022826385.1 Silicimonas sp. | reverse complement strand
GTGATGCCGGGCGACAACCTGAAGTTCACGGTCGAGCTGATCGCCCCGATCGCGATGGAAGACGGCCTGCGCTTCGCCATCCGCGAAGGCGGCCGCACCGTCGGCTCCGGCGTCGTCTCCAAAATCATCGAGTGATTTTGACACGGTAGGGCGGGGTTCACCCCGCCTTACACACCGAAAAACAGGTTCGACGTGGGACGCACGAGGCGTTCCACCTCTCAACAGAAGGAAGAACGACAATGGCTATCGCCAGTCAGAACATCCGGATCCGCCTGAAGGCGTTCGATTACCGTGTGCTCGATGCGTCGACGCAGGAAATCGTCAACACCGCCAAGCGCACCGGCGCTCAGGTTCGGGGCCCCATCCCGATGCCGAACAAGATCGAGAAGTTCACGGTTCTCCGTGGTCCGCACGTCGACAAGAAGTCGCGCGACCAGTTCGAGATCCGTACCCACAAGCGTCTTCTCGACATCATTGACCCGACACCGCAGACCGTGGACGCGCTGATGAAGCTCGACCTTGCTGCCGGTGTGGACGTCCAGATTTCGGTTTAAGGAGGGCTCCCATATGTTGCGCTCCGGCGTTATCGCAAAGAAGGTGGGCATGACCCGCCTGTTCATGGAAGACGGCAAGCAGATCCCTGTGACCGTTCTTCAACTCGACAAGCTTCAGGTCGTCGCTCAGCGCACGGCCGAGAAGGACGGCTATTCGGCTGTTCAGCTCGGCGCGGGCACGGCGAAGGCGAAGCGGACGTCTCAAGCCATGCGCGGTCACTTCGCGTCGGCCAAGGTGGAACCCAAGCGCAAGATCGCTGAATTCCGCGTTGACCCCGAGAACCTGATCGAGGTTGGTGAGGAGATCACGGCGAACCACTATTTCGAAGGCCAGTTCGTCGACGTGTCCGGCACGTCGATCGGTAAGGGCTTCGCGGGTGCCATGAAGCGTCACAACTTCGGCGGTCTGCGGGCGTCGCACGGTGTCTCGATTTCGCACCGTTCGCACGGCTCGACCGGTCAGTGTCAGGACCCTGGCCGTGTCTTCAAAGGCAAGAAGATGGCCGGTCACATGGGTGCTGCCCGTGTCACCACGCAGAACCTGCAGGTTGTTCGCACCGATGCCGACCGTGGCCTGATCATGGTCAAGGGCGCGGTTCCGGGCTCGAAAGGTGGCTGGGTCACGATCAAGGATGCGGTGAAGAAGCCGTTCCCCGAGAACGCGATCCTGCCGGCGGCTCTGGCGTCTGCTGCGGCTGCGGCTGCGAAGGCGGCTGAAGAAGCTGCGGCGGCTGCCGCTGCCGAGGAAGAAGCTGCTGCAAAGGCGGCTGCCGAGGCGGAACAGGCTGCACTGGATGCGGCTGAAGCCGAAGCACCTGATCCGATTGCCGAAGCGGAAGCCGCTGAAGCTGAGAAGAAGGAAGGTGAGGAATGAAACTCGACGTGATCAAACTGGACGGCAAGAAGGCCGGCTCGGTCGATCTGGGCGAAGATATCTTCGGTCTCGAGCCCCGCGCCGACATCCTTCATCGGGTCGTCCGCTGGCAGCGCAACAAGGCGCAGGCTGGCACGCACAAGGTCAAGACGCGGTCGGAAACCTCGTATTCCACCAAGAAGATCTATCGCCAGAAGGGCACCGGTGGCGCACGCCATGGTGACCGGAACGCGCCGATCTTCCGCAAAGGTGGTATCTATAAGGGTCCGACCCCGCGCAGCCACGCGCATGACCTGCCGAAGAAGTTCCGCAAGCTGGGCCTGAAGCACGCTCTGTCGTCGAAGGCTGCAACCGGCAACCTGGTGATCCTGGACGAGGCGACCTCGGACGGGAAGACCGGTGCACTGGCCAAGCAGGTCAAGGAGCTTGGCTGGAACCGCGCGCTGATCATCGACGGCACTGTCGATGCCGGGTTCGCGCAGGCCGCGTCGAACCTGAACGGCGTGGACATCCTGCCGTCGATGGGCGCGAACGTTTATGACATCCTGAAGAGTGACACGCTGGTGATCACGAAGGCAGGTGTCGAAGCACTGGAGGCTCGACTGAAATGAGCGCGACACCAGAACAGTATGACGTGATCCGCAAGCCGATCATCACCGAGAAATCCACCATGGCGTCCGAAAACGGCGCGGTGGTGTTCGAAGTGGCGATTGACTCGACGAAGACGCAGATCAAGGCGGCGGTCGAGGGGCTCTTCGGCGTGAAGGTCAAAGCGGTCAACACGACGATCACCAAGGGCAAGGTCAAGCGCTTCCGCGGCCAGATGGGCAAGCGGAAGGACGTGAAGAAGGCCTATGTCACCCTCGAAGAGGGCAACACGATCGACGTGACGACGGGTCTTTGAGCCAATGAAACACAGGGTGCGCATTCATTGCGCACCTTGGTAGGGCGGGGGTTCACCCCGCCTTTTCTTTTTCTGGAGGCTTCCATGCGTATCTTTGCTCTCATTGTATTTGCCCTGCACGCGCTGGCCGAGATGGTGTTTGGCGCAAGCGCGTTTTTCTCTGGCGCGTTCTCCTCGCAGACAGCCGAACAACTGGCGGCCCAGCCCGCAAACATCGCCAGTTCCGCGCGGTTTCTGGGAGCTGCCCTATTCTCGCTGGGTTTGTTGGGAGCCCTGACGATCTTCGTGATCGGCGTTGGAAGCTCCGCCGGTCGTGCGGTCGCTGGGGTGCTGTTTGCGTTTCACGGCATCGGGGTGGCGGGTGTTTTTCTGACGAATGCCGCCTATCCGGGGTTTCTGGCGCAAACGCATGCGCAAGGGGCACTGGGCGTGCACCTTGTTTTGGCCTTGGGCTTTTTGGTGGTTCTGGTCAGGCATCGCGCGATTGCGCCTGTATCTACCTGAGAGCCTTATGAAGCAGCGGCGCCGCTGAGCGCCCGGATGTCCAGTCTGCCGGTCTGGAAGGGTTGAGGGCCCTTCGGACGGTCGGGTTGGGTGTGCTGTTGTCGACGGGAGGAAGGTGCCGGAGCGGGGTTGAGGTTTGGTGAAGCAGGCGCGCGGTGGTGCCGGGCTGAAGCCCGGCCTACGAACGGCTTCAGATCGCTACTTGGGAACACACCGACCCGCGGTCTAGTGCCTCATCTCCGTCTGCATCCAGCTCAGACAAACAAGGCGTCTTGGCTGCCATTACGTGCTCAACGGAGCAGATGGAGCGCCAGCCTTCGCCTTGGCGTTTGCCGCGGAAGTCACTCCCGGCACCGTCCTTCTGGTAGGATGTCATTGTTTGAAATGCGTTTGCCTTGGTCGCCATGCATGTCTTCGTCATGGATCGCAAGACAGCGGGCAACAGCCCTAACTCGAGCTACTATTTCCTTGTATTGCCCGAGGGCATCGGAATGTCTTTTAACCAAAGACGCGCCCGGATGAATATGTCTGAGTTTGAATCGTACCGAGCAGTAACCGAACAGAGCTGCGGAGCCATCTTTCGATCAAACGAGCAAAATACGGAGTAGTCTTTATCCCTGCTGCTTGGTCTCAAGATCAAAGTTCCCCTGACTTCTTTTGGATCTGGCACTTTGTTTTTCCAACCAAACTCCAAGTCAGTTTTTCCAACCAATTTCGTGGAGAGTTCATCGACAAAAAGTTCTTCATCAAGACCGGGGACCACAGGTTCACCAAATCCATCTGATCGATCCCACAGAATCAATGAAGTTCCCTGAAGCAGCAAGTCGTTCTCTAGGAGCAAGGAAATCCAAGGTACTTCGTCAAGGAGTAGCATGTCCTCGACAAGTGTAACTTTACCACCCAGAGGTGCTGAAATAGCAAATCTTTGATCGCCGGCTGACACTATGCCGTTCTCAGTGTCAACAACGTCCCAAGCGAGGGCTTCACTCGCTTGCACGACTAAAAGGTAAACTGCGAACAAAGCCCAAATTTTACTTCGCCCGTTCATGTGACTAGCGGATCCTCAATGCATTTGGTCTCGAAATTGCGATCGTGACATTGTGTTTTGAAGCAAGTTGTTTCGCAACCCTTGCCACACCCCCACCCCCCTGCTAAACCCCGCCCATCGCTCGCCCCGGATTCGTCCGGGGCGCTGATATTTGGGACATGCGTCCCACACACATAGCAGGGCTTAACGCCCGCAAAGCAAACGGAAGACAGAAAGCATGGCACTCAAGTCGTACAAGCCGACGACGCCGGGCCAGCGCGGGCTGGTGCTGATCGACCGTTCGGAGCTTTGGAAAGGCCGTCCGGTCAAAGCCCTTACCGAGGGTTTGACCAAGAAGGCGGGCCGGAACAATACCGGACGGATCACGATGCGTCGTCGTGGTGGTGGTGCAAAACGCCTCTACCGGATCGTGGATTTCAAGCGCACGAAGCGTGATGAAGCCGTCGTTGCACGGATCGAATACGATCCCAACCGCACCGCGTTTATCGCTCTCATCCAGTACTCGGATGGCGAGCAGGCCTATATCCTCGCGCCGCAGCGCCTCGCCATTGGCGACAAGGTGGTCGCGGGTGACAAGGTCGACGTCAAGCCCGGCAACGCAATGCCCTTCAGCGGCATGCCCATCGGCACCATCGTTCACAACATCGAACTGAAGCCCGGCAAAGGCGGCCAGATCGCCCGTGCTGCCGGCACCTATGCCCAGTTCGTCGGTCGTGACGGGGGCTATGCTCAGATCCGCCTGTCCTCGGGCGAATTGCGCATGGTCCGCCAGGAATGCATGGCCACGGTTGGCGCGGTGTCGAACCCCGACAACTCGAACCAGAACTACGGTAAAGCGGGCCGCATGCGTCACAAGGGTATCCGCCCGAGTGTTCGCGGTGTCGTCATGAACCCGATCGATCACCCGCATGGTGGTGGTGAAGGCCGGACCTCGGGTGGTCGTCACCCGGTGTCGCCCTGGGGCAAGCCGACCAAGGGTGCCCGCACCCGGAACAAGAACAAGGCGTCATCGAAGCTGATCATCCGCTCGCGTCACGCCAAGAAGAAGGGGCGCTAAGATATGGGTCGCTCTGTTTGGAAAGGTCCTTTCGTCGACAGCTATGTGCTGAAGAAGGCGGAAAAGACCCGCGAAAGCGGTCGCAACGAGGTGATCAAGATCTGGTCCCGCCGTTCGACCATCCTGCCGCAATTCGTCGGCCTCACCTTCGGCGTCTACAACGGCCAGAAGCACATCCCGGTCAACGTGACCGAGGATATGATCGGCCAGAAGTTCGGCGAATACGCTCCGACGCGCACCTATTACGGTCACGCGGCGGACAAGAAAGCCAAGAGGAAGTAAGCCATGGGCAAGGATAAGAATCCCCGCCGCGTGGCGGACAACGAGGCAATGGCGAAGACCCGTCTTCTGCGCACCTCGCCTCAGAAACTCAATCTGCTGGCCACGATGATCCGCGGCAAGAAGGTGGAAAAGGCTCTGTCCGATCTGACCTTCTCGAAGCGCCGGATTTCGGCTGACGTGAAGAAGTGCCTTCAGTCGGCGATCGCCAACGCAGAAAACAACCACAACCTTGATGTCGACGAATTGATCGTGGCGGAAGCCTGGGTCGGCAAGGGTCTTGTCATGAAGCGCGGTCGCCCGCGTGCCCGTGGCCGGTTCGGACGGATTCACAAGCCGTTCGCCGAGATCACGATCAAGGTCCGCCAAGTCGAGGAGGCCTCCTGATGGGTCATAAAGTCAATCCGATCGGCATGCGCCTGCAGGTCAACCGCACCTGGGACAGCCGCTGGTACGCCGACACGAAGGAATACGGTGATCTTCTGCTGGAAGACATCAAGATCCGCGAGTTCATTCAGGAAGAATGCAAGCAAGCTGGCGTCAGCCGCGTCATCATCGAGCGTCCGCACAAGAAGTGCCGCGTCACGGTGCATACGGCGCGTCCGGGTGTCATCATCGGCAAGAAAGGCGCGGACATCGAAGGTCTTCGCCGCAAGCTGGCCGCGATGACCGACAGCGAACTGCACCTGAACATCGTCGAAGTCCGCAAGCCCGAGCTGGACGCGCAGCTTGTCGCAGAATCGATCGCACAGCAGCTTGAGCGTCGTGTTTCCTTCCGCCGTGCCATGAAGCGTGGCGTGCAGAACGCGATGCGCATGGGCGCTCTTGGCATTCGTGTGAATGTCGCCGGTCGTCTGGGTGGCGCGGAAATCGCACGGACGGAATGGTATCGCGAAGGTCGCGTGCCGCTTCACACCCTGCGTGCCGATATCGACTATGCGCTGGCAGAAGCGATGACGCCCTATGGGATCATCGGGATCAAGGTCTGGATCTTCAAAGGCGAGATCATGGAACACGATCCGTCCGCACGTGACCGTCGTCAGCAAGAGTTGCAGGAAGGCCCTGCACCGCGCGGCGCCGGTGGCGGCCGCGGCCGGAACTGAGGAGTGAATTGAGATGCTGCAACCAAAGCGCACAAAATTCCGCAAGATGCACAAGGGCCGGATCAAGGGTCAGGCCAAAGGTGGCTCGGACCTGAACTTCGGGTCCTACGGCCTCAAGGCGACCGAGCCCGAGCGTGTCACTGCGCGCCAGATCGAAGCCGCCCGTCGTGCCATGACGCGTCACATGAAACGTCAGGGCCGCGTCTGGATCCGCATCTTCCCCGACACGCCCGTGTCCGCCAAGCCCATCGAAGTGCGTATGGGTAAAGGTAAAGGCTCGGTCGACCGCTGGACCTGCAAGGTCAAGCCCGGCCGGATCATGTTCGAGATCGACGGCGTGGCTGACAGCATTGCTCGTGAGGCTCTGCGCCTTGCGGCCATGAAGCTGCCGGTGAAGACACGGACTGTCGTACGGGAAGACTGGTAAGTCTTCCCGAGTGCGGTGTAGCGAGTTTCTGAAAGAAACTTGCGGGCCGTCACCCGGTTGAGATTAGATGAGGCGGGGCCAATGGCTCCGCCTTTTCTGTGGGAGCCTTTGTTGTTCGAACCTATCAAACTTGATGTCGCGTTAGGCGATGAGTCTCTCGGTAGCGTGAGTGTTGATGGCAGTCGCGACCAAACCGATTTCTATTCTATCGTTTCTGTACAAGGTCTCCTTAGTGAAAAACGCATCTACGGAGTTGATCCCGTTTCCGCACTTAGCGCGGGCTTGCAACTGGTTGAAAGACTTACGGAAGCGACCAGGTTTCATGAAGAGACCGACGCAAACAACTTAAAAATTTCTGTAAGTCAAAGCTGAAACGGGCGACCAGTCCTGGCAGCGCCCGTCCGGCGCTCCGCGCGTTCGACGCTTGAAACGTCCACTGAACGTTCCATCGGCTTCGCTGAACCACGCCAAACCCCCGAAAATTCCAGCCAAACGCCCCAATCTTAATCCTTCCTTGCAATATTGTCGCCACATTCCGCGCCAACAACCCGAGTCGACAGATTGGAAACAATCCAATTGTCCGAAACTGAATTGAGAGCGGAGCCCATACAATGGCAGCCAAGACAGCAAAGAAACCGGCCAAGGCGAAAGCCCCGGCCAAGGCCAAAGCAGCAGCCAAGCCGAAAGTAGTGGCCAAGGCAGCGGCAAAACCGAAGACCGTCGCCAAGGCAGCGGCCAAGCCGAAAGCAGCGGCCAAGCCGAAAGCAGCCGCCAAGCCGAAGGCACCCGCCAAGGCAAAGGCTCCGGTCAAGGCCGCAGCAAAGGCGAAGACCGCGGCCAAGGCCAAAGCGCCCGCCAAGAAGAAGGCCGCCTCGAACGGCGCCAAGACATTTGACGCACCGAAGTTCCAGGAATTCACCATTCGCGACAACGCCGGCGTTGTGGGCCATGTTCGCCTGAAGCCGAACGCGGTTGCGTGGAAGGCCAAGTCGTCGAAAGCCTATCAGCAGATTTCCATCGACCAGCTGGCTGCCTTCGCTGCCGAGCATGGTCGCGCCGTCAAGGCCTGATCGATTTTCGGCCCGGGCGGTTCCGCCCGGGCCACCCCGCGTCGTGCTGGCGCAAAACGATCCTGTCTGCAGGAAGATTCCACAAACCAAAGTGCGGAATATCGAAATGGCGCTTCAGCTGTTTCGGACCAGATGCGGTCGGGATGATCCACCCATCAAGTGAAGCCTTTAATGAGGCGAATTGCCCATGACTTCGGCCCGCGGGGGCGGCTTAAGCAATTCGGCCACTTCGACAATGTACGTCCGTTTAAGTGGGGCAAGCGTATATCGGATCCGGCTGGTCATGACACAGGTCCCCTGGTCATTGAACTCAGCCACTCTAACGACAACTCGTGCCCGCCCGTCCACGAGGGCATCGATATCTTCAACCTCCACGCGTCGCTCGGTCACCTTGCTGGCAAACATCGCCTGAAAATACCCGGTGAGCAATTCGTTGAATTCAAGGTTGGTCCGGATGATCTCGACACTGCCGTCGACCGTGTCCAAAATCGTGCACGGAATCGCGAAATAGTTGAGACACTCAGATATCCGACCGGCTTCGAAATCGAGATGCATCCTTTGCATGAATTGCTCGATAGATGTAACTTCTGACGCTTTCACTCTTGGCTCCCCAGCAAACCTCCACAATCGTCGCTGTTGTCCTCCCAAAGTCAACAGCGCGTGTAAGTCCTGGCAGAGTTTCAACCAAAGGCTGCTGAAGAGGTCGTTGCTTTTTACATGCGGGCCGCAACCATCTAATACCTTGGGAACAATGCCGAAGACACGGGTCGCCAATGAGAAACCTATTCGTCACACCGCTTTATCAAGCCGCTCTCTCGAATGACATCGACACAGCCGAGCTTGAAGCGGCCTGTCTTTCGATCGCCGAAGATGACGAGGCCGGACAGGCCTGGTGCGAGGAGCAAGGCTATCCCGGCTACACCAGCTATGCGAGCCTGACCGATCTGCCGTGGCGCTTCCCGATCTTCGAGGCGGTGAAAACCGCGCTGGACGGACATGTTTCAAAATTCGCCGAACAGCTCCACTTTGACCTTGGTGATGGAAGACTGGAACTCGAGGACCTCTGGATCAACATCCTGCCGGAAGGCGGTTCGCACTCCAGCCATATCCACCCGCTCAGCGTCATTTCCGGCACCACCTATGTCGCGATGCCCAAGGGAACCAGTGCGCTGAAACTCGAAGACCCGCGCCACGCGATGATGATGGCCAGTCCGCCACGTCGCAAGGACGCCCCCGAAAGCCTCCTGCCATTCGTCTATGTCCGACCCGATGTTGGCCATGTGCTTTTATGGGAAAGCTGGCTCCGCCATGAAGTGCCCATGAACATGAGCGAAGACGAGCGGATCAGCGTGAGCTTCAACTACAAGTGGGCCTGATCTCCATCGGCCCATAAATATCCCGGGGAGCGCGAGGGGCAGAGCCCCTCGCTTGGCGCGGCGGCGAAGCCGGCGCAAACCTTCAGGAAAACCAGCCCTTCACCTTGCCCCAGACAGACTTTTTCTCGGGAACCGGGATGGTCGAGCCCACGATGATCTCGCCGCCCGAGATCTCGGGCAAAGGCTCGCTTTCGAAATGCTCTTCTTCGGGCTGAACCGTCGCGGCTTCGGCCACGGCCGGGGTCATTTCCTCGAAACTGTCCAGCATCGCCAGCGTTTCGGGTCCGGCTAGGCCATCGGCGTCCAGCCCGTTTGCCGCTTGAAACTCTTTCACCGCAGCCTCGGTGCCCGATCCGAAGATTCCGTCGGCGCCAATACCAAGTCCGCTTTGCAGCCGCTTCACGGCCTCGCCGCGCGAGCCTTTGCGCAACAGGACCAGTTCATGCAGACCCATGGCCGAGAACGTGTCCGGCCCGGCGATCCCGTCAACGACAAGACCATTGGCTTGCTGGAACTCCTTTACGGCGCGCTCGGTCCCGGGACCGAAATCGCCATCGGCGGAAATGCCGAGCTTCTCCTGAAGACGTTTGACCGGTGCGCCTTTCAGGCCGCGTTTCAAAATAGACATGGTTGACCCCTCAATGGTGTGGTGCCGGAAACGTACCGACTGAGTTGGGGCCGCTGCAGGGGAGAATTCCTGGATTTTCCCCCTTGAGCCGGTGCTCAAGAGGGAATGGACATTAGGAGGCTGGGTCTTGCAGGTCGAAGACCATGCGGATCGTCACAGGAACAGACCGCGTGATATCGTCGAGCCCGGCCAGTTCTTGCAGCATGTCGATGCCGCCATCGATGCCAAGCTCGTCGGTGGCGACATAAAGCATGTCATTGGTGGTCACGAGAACGCGGTCATCGGACATACGGGCCACGAACATCTCAGTGAAAACGTCGACGTCCTGCCCCAGCAACGTCAGTGTTGCATCAACCTCCATGACACCTGTATCGCCGGCAGCCATGGCATTCAGCGCGTCCATGTCCAGTTCGGCCGAAAGCTTGGCATCGGGCGCATTCTTGAAGACATGCTCGATCATGCGCTCGTTCCGGATATCGATATTCGTCTGCACAGAGGACAGATCAATCGCGATCTCGGCCTTGCCATCCTTCACCATGCCAGAGAGCCCCGACAGGCTATGCGCCTCGCCGTTGTAGTGGTTCTTGACCGATCCAAAGCCCAGCCGCGAGGTGCTGCTGTCCAGCTTCCAGCTTTCGGCCTGCGCAAGACCGGTCGAGAGAGCCGTCGTCAGTGCGGCCAGAAGTGCGATGCGTTTCATGGTGCCTCCCATTAAAGTGCGTTGTTTCCGTGAAGCATTCCCTTGTAGCTTCGAGAGGGAAACACGCTGGGGTGCCGGTTTATTCGATGGCTGACCAAAAAAAGATGGCCGAGCTGCGCGCGGCGCTGATCGCCGCGATGCCATCGCTGTGGCGGTTCGGTCTGGCGCTGTCGGGCCGTGCGGATGCGGCGGATGATCTGGTGCAGGCCACGGCGGTGCGGGCGCTGGAACGTGTCGATCAGGTGCGCGACGGCGCCAACCTGACACCGTGGTTCCTGACGATTTGCCGGTCCATCTGGCTGAACGAGCTTCGGGCGCAAAAGGTCCGGCAGGCGCAGTCGCTGGCGGTCACACCGGAAGTCGAGCTGGTGTCGGGTCAATCTGATGCGGAAACGAATATTTTCGCGTCCGAGGTGTTTACGGAAGTGATGTCGTTGCCCGAGGCTCAGCGCGTGGTCGTCATGCTTGTGCTGATCGAGGGTCACGGGTATCGCGCGGCAGCAGAAATACTGAACGTCCCACTGGGAACAATCATGAGCCGGTTGCACGCGGCGCGGTCGAAGCTGCGCCGGTTTGCGGAAGCGACCGATGGCAAACAGGCGATGCGATGAGCAAAACGTACGACGATGCCGAGCTGGGAGCCTATCTGGCCGGAGAGATGTCGCCAGAGGAGGCGGCACAGTTGGAGGCGGCATTGGAACACGACGCCGATCTCGAGGCGCGCCTTTTGTCGTTCGAGGCTTTGGCGGCCCCGCTGCAGTCGGTGTTCGAGACACTGCCGGACGCCGCGCGCCTGCCCGACATGGAAGACCTGGCCACCGGCCCAAAGCCAGCGCCGCGTCAGTGGCTGCCTTTTGGCTTGGTGGCTGGTGTCGCGGGATTGATCGGCGTGGTCGTGGCGAGCCTATTTGCGCCAGAGCGTGATCTAACGTGGCAAGAGCAGGTCGCGGTGTATCAGGCGCTCTACGTGAAAGAGACTGTCGCACCCGTCTCTCCGACCCCGGTTTCCTTGAACGCCGAGTTCGATCGAGCGTCGGAAGCTTTGGGCGTGACACTGTCGCCCGAAGACTATGCGGCCCTTCCCGGTTTGACGTTGAAACGCTCGCAAGTTCTGGGCTTCGAAGGCGCGCCGCTGATCCAGATCGCTTTTGCGTCCGAAACAGGCGCCCCGATTGCCTTCTGCATCTTGAGAACCGACGAAACAGAAGACGCAGTCGTCACTCAACTGTCGGGTCTGCCGACCGTCCATTGGTCGCAAGGGGGGTTTGGCTATATGCTGATCGGGGATTTGCCGACGTCCGATCTGAAGGCGCTTGCGCAGCAACTTGGCGCGACCCTCTGACAAAAAAGGCGGCCCGCGGGCCGCCCTTTTCAAATCGTGTCAGGTGCCTATCAACCGATGGCGACAGCGCGCACATCTTCGTCGATCTTGTCGGCATATTGCGCGAAATTCTCGGCGAACATGGCGACCAGTTTGGCAGCCTGCGCGTCATAGGCTTTCTTGTCGTCCCAGGTGCGACGCGGATCCAGCAGGATGTCCGGCACCGCCGTCGCTTTCACACTGGTCGGCACTTCGAACCCGAAGTTTGCGTCCTTGCGGAACTCGGCGTTTTCAAGGCTGCCATCGAGCGCCGCGGTCAGAAGCGCGCGGGTCGCCTTGATCGGCATCCGGCTTCCCGTGCCAAAGGCGCCGCCGGTCCAGCCCGTGTTCACCAGCCAGCAGGTCGTGCCATGGCTGGCGATCTTTTCGCGCAGAAGCTCGCCGTAGACCTCGGGCCGACGGGGCATGAACGGGGCGCCGAAGCAGGTCGAGAAGGTCGGCTGCGGCTCGGTCACGCCACGCTCGGTTCCGGCAACCTTGGCGGTGAAGCCTGACAAGAAGTGGTACATCGCCTGCGCCGGTGTCAGCCGAGCGATCGGAGGCAGGACGCCGAAGGCATCGCAGGTCAGCATGATGACGTTCTTCGGGTGACCGCCCAGCGCGTCCTTCGATGCGTTCGAGATATAGTGCATCGGATAGGCGCAGCGCATGTTGGCCGTCAGGCTATCATCATCGAAATCCAATTCCTTGGTCTCGGGATCATAGACCATGTTCTCGATCACGGTACCGAATTTCGACGTGGTGTCGTAAATCTCGGGCTCGGCCTCGCGGCTGAGGTTGATCGTCTTGGCATAGCAGCCGCCTTCGAAGTTGAACGAGCCGTTGTCGGACCAGCCATGCTCGTCGTCGCCGATCAGCACCCGGTTCGGGTCGGCCGAAAGCGTGGTCTTGCCGGTGCCCGAGAGGCCGAAGAAGACGGCGGTGTCCACCGGATTGCCCGGCGCGTGGTTGGCCGAGCAGTGCATCGGCATCACGCCCTTTTCGGGCAGCATGTAGTTCAGCAGGGTGAAGACCGATTTCTTGTTCTCGCCCGCGTATTCGGTGCCACCGATCAGGATCAGCTTCTTGTCGAAGTTCATCGCGATGACGGTGTCCGACCGACAGCCGTGCTTCTTGGGGTCGGCCTTGAAGGTCGGGCAGTTGATGATGGTGAACTCGGGCGCGAAGCTGTCGAGCTCGTCACGGTCCGGGCGGCGCAGCATGTGGCGAATGAACAGCGAGTGCCAGGCCAGTTCGGTGACAAGACGCACGTCCAGCCGATAGGTCGGGTCTGCACCGGCATAGAGGTCCTGCACGAAATAGTCGCGGCCCTTCATATGCTCGAGCATATCGGCATGCAGCGCATCGAACCCGGCTTCGGTCATGGCGGCGTTGTTTTCCCACCAGATATTGTCGGCAATGCTGTCCGTCTTGACGATATGCTTGTCCTTAGGAGACCGACCGGTGAACTTGCCGGTCGACACCAGAATGGCACCGCCACGCCCAAGTTCGCCTTCTTCCCGCCGCAGCGCTTGGGTGATCAAATCGGGTTCGATGAGGTTGTAATACACCTCGCCCAGTCCGCTGATACCTTGATGTTCTAGCGTCTGTTGAGGGTTCACACGTCCCTGACCCATTCTGAAGCTCCTTTGAATTGCGCAACCCATCCCGACTGCTTTGCACTGCATTGGAGCCCTTATGCGGGGTGGATCCGGGCTTGAACAGAACGTTAGCGCCACCAACCCATTGAAATTTCACAGTTAGCGCCACCATTCACGGTGAAGACGGGAAAACTGCGGCAAATTAGTCATTCTTCAAACCAAATTCCGTTCTTCTATCGTGGCGAATGGCATTGATTCGCACATTATTGTTGAAAAACCCCACGGCAGACATGAAGATGCCCAGAAAAAGACATCATAAAATGCGCCATTTCCAAGGCGTGTATGAGCAGTAAAGGAATAACGCATGTCCAGGATCGCGCTGGTCGACGATGACCGCAATATTCTGACGTCCGTCTCGATGACACTCGAAGCCGAAGGGTTCGAGGTTGAGACTTATAATGACGGCCAGGCCGCCCTCGACGCTTTCAACAAGAAGCTTCCCGACATGGCGGTATTCGACATCAAGATGCCCCGGATGGATGGGATGGACCTGTTGCAGCGGGTGCGTCAGAAGACATCGATGCCGGTGATTTTCCTCACGTCTAAAGACGATGAGATCGACGAGGTTCTCGGCCTGCGCATGGGCGCGGACGACTACGTCAAGAAACCGTTCTCGCAGCGCCTGCTTGTCGAACGCATCCGCGCGCTTCTGCGTCGTCAGGAAGTGATCGCCGGCGACGGTGAAGGCGTGGAAGTCGATCAGGCCCAGGTCATGACCCGCGGTAACCTGCGCATGGACCCGCTGCGTCACTCGGTGACATGGAAAGGTCTGGACGTGTCGCTGACCGTGACCGAGTTCCTGCTGCTGCAGGCATTGGCACAGCGTCCGGGCTTCGTGAAAAGCCGCGACCAGCTGATGGACGTCGCTTATGACGATCAGGTCTATGTCGACGACCGGACCATCGACAGTCACATCAAGCGCCTGCGCAAGAAGATGCGCATGGTTGATGACGACTTCTCGGCAATCGAAACGCTCTATGGTATCGGATACCGGTACAACGAAGAGTAGATGACCGCGGCGGGGGTCAATATGGACGGCGCACGGCCGGCCAAACCGGCAGAAGTTGTCCTTGGCGAGGACTGGATTGGCGGCGATGCCGCCGCCGAAAGCCAAGCACGCGCAAAACGCGAGCGGCGTGGCGTCATTGCCATGAACCGCTCGCCTTTGGCGCGGAAAATCATCACGTTCAACTTGCTGGCGATCCTTGTGCTGGTCTGTGGCGTGCTGTTCCTCAACCCGTTTCGCGACAGCCTTGTCTATCAACGTGAGAAGGCGATCCTGAGCGAAGCCGAGCTTGTCGCAGGGTTCCTTGGCCATCAGGTTGCCGTCTCGGAAGGCACATCCGATCTGGGCGATCCCTCCGTTGATCTGCTGCGCCTTTGTCAGCGCTGCAGCTTTCTTCCGCCTCGTCGCTGTTCGTCTATGATCCGGCCGGGCAGCTTGTGACGTCGATGGACTATTCCGGGCAGTCCGAGTCGCTGGCCGCCCTGAACCCCTCGGAACGCTCAACGATGATCACGGATACGCTGGATGCGATCTGGATGACATTCGCGCGGATCCTTGGTCAGGATGTCGACAAACCCGCGGTGAACACGGACAACACGCAGCTTGTTGCCGACCTTGTGGAAAGCGCAATTGCCAGCGGAACGCATGTCCGGACGTCCCGCGACATGCACGGCAACATCATCTTTTCGGTCGCAACGCCTGTGACGAATGGCGAGACGCCGATCGGCGTGGTCGCCATTGCCAGTGCCGCGGGCGAGATTGACGGTCTGGTTCGGGCCGAGCGCGAGCAGATCCTGCAGATGTTCGTGATCGCGATACTGGTTTCGATCGGCCTTAGCCTTGTGTTGGCTTCGACCATCGCCAACCCACTGTCCGATCTTGCCGCTGCTGCCGAAATCGGACGCGAACGCAATGCGCGCAAGTTCAGCCCAAGTCGCGTCCGCATTCCCGACCTGACCGCGCGACCGGACGAGATCGGTCGTCTGTCAGGCGCACTTCGGGGCATGGTTGCAGCACTCTATGACCGGATCGACGCGAACGAACAGTTCGCTGCGGATGTTGCGCATGAGATCAAGAACCCGCTGGCCTCGTTGCGGTCGGCGGTCACGTCCCTTCGGACTTCAAAGCGGGAGGATCACCGCGAAAAGCTGATGGACGTCATCGAGCATGACACGATCCGGCTGGACCGTCTGGTCAGCGATATCTGCAACGCCTCCCGTCTCGACAGCGAGTTGGTCAAGGAAGAAGAAGAAGCGTTCGACCTGCTGAAGATGATCGGCAATCTGGCCGACTATCTGGGCAACGAAGCGCGCGAGAAGGGTGTCGAGTTTATCACCGACATGCCTGCCGACCCGATTGTGATCGAAGGTCTGGAAAGCCGGTTGGCGCAGGTTTTTGTCAACCTGCTGACCAACGCCATTTCGTTCTGCGCCGACGGCGATGCGATCCGTATCTGGGTCCGGAAGCGCGAGAACCGGGTCTTGGTCGTGGTCGAGGATACTGGACCCGGCATCCCCGAGCAGGCTTTGACCAAGATTTTCAACCGCTTCTATACCGAGCGTCCGCAAGATCACTTCGGCAACAACTCGGGCCTTGGTCTTGCGATCTCGAAGCAAATTGTCGAAGCGCATGGCGGCGTGATCTGGGCCGAGAACATTCGCCCAACCGACGCCGATGTCATGTCCGAGCCGTTGGGCGCGCGTTTCGTCGTCGGCCTGCCCGTCTGATCGCCCGACATGCCTGACACGATGCACGCGTCCGCCGTTGCTTTCGGCGGTCGCGCGGTGCTTCTGACCGGCCCATCGGGCAGCGGCAAATCCACCCTTGCACTATCCCTGATCTCGATTGGCGGAATACTTGTCGCCGACGATCAGGTTGTTCTGGAACCGCGCAGCGGAGAGCTTTGGCTTTCGGCGCCAGAGCCGTTGCGGGGCCAAATCGAAGCCCGAGGTTTCGGAATCCTGCAGACGCCGCGTGTCGAGGCCAGCGCCGCCCTTGTTGTCGACATGTCCGATACCGAAACCGAACGCCTGCCCGAATGGGGCAGTTGCGAGATCGCGGGCGTTACACTTCCGCGTGTTCGCAAGGTTGAGAGCCCGGCCTTTGCCGCTATGTTGCGGGTCTACCTTCTTGAAGGACCGCAGGAATGAGTGACGCGCCCTCAAACGCCCGCGTGGTGATCGTGACCGGAGCATCCGGCGCCGGTCGCACCACGGCGATCAACGCGTTCGAGGATATCGGTTTCGAGACCATCGACAACATGCCGCTTAGTCTGCTGGAACGCGCCTTTGAAGGGCCGGCGAACCTGCCGCCCATGGCCATTGGCATCGATGTGCGAAACCGCGAGTTCTCGGAGGACACGGTGATGTCGGTGCTTGATCGGCTTGAGGCGGCGCCAGATATCTCGGCCGAAGTCCTCTATCTTGATTGCCGTCCAGACGTGTTGGTCCAGCGCTATTCCGAGACACGGCGCCGCCATCCACTGGCACCGCAGGACAGCCCGGAAACCGGCATCGCGCGCGAAACCGATCTGCTGACCTCGGTGCGGAACCGCGCTGACCACCTGATCGATACCTCCACGATGACCCCGCATGACCTGAAGGCCGAGATCGGTCGACTCTTTGGTGGCGAGGGGTTCAACGACCTGGCGTTGGTGGTCCAGAGTTTCTCCTACAAGCGGGGATTGCCGCGCGGTGTCGACATGGTGTTCGACGTGCGATTCCTTGACAATCCGCATTGGGAACCCACATTGCGGCCACTCGACGGACGCGATGATCGTGTGTTTGCGTTTGTGGCGCGTGACGAAAAGTTCGAACCATTCTTTGCGAAATTGCAGGATCTCGTGCTTTTCCTGCTTCCCGCCTACAAGGCCGAAGGCAAAACGCACCTTTCGGTTGGGATCGGTTGCACAGGTGGGCAACACAGGTCAGTTACCGTTGCGGAAAAGCTTTCGAATGCCCTTGCAGAACAAGGGTGGCAGGTGTCAACTCGGCACCGGGAATTGGAACGGCGCGGCGAAGGATCGGCGCGTGACATGGGGTAGAACCGGTTGATCGGTATCGTGATCGTGGCACATGGAGGTCTGGCGGCAGAGTATCTGTCGGCGGTCGAACATGTCGTCGGCAAACAGACCGGCGTGCTGGCCATACCGATCGAGCCTGACCATGACCGCGACCGGAAACAAGCCGAGATTTGTGCCGCAGCCGACAGCGTGGATGTCGGAGACGGGGTTGTCGTGGTGACCGACATGTTTGGCGGGTCGCCCTCAAACCTGTCGCTTCGGGCCTGCAACCCGTCAGATCGCAAGATCCTTTATGGGGCCAACCTTCCGATGCTGATCAAACTGACCAAGCTCCGCCACAAACCGATGGCTGTCGCGGTAGAGGCCGCGTTGAAAGCGGGTCGAAAGTATATCGACAGTTTCGATGGCGGGTCGTGACGTGCTATGTCAGATCAAATGACGCGCGTATTGACGATTGTGAACGAAAAGGGCCTGCACGCGCGGGCCTCGGCCAAGCTGGTGGAACTGGTGGAAGGCTTTGATGCTGACGCCGAGGTATCCAAGGACGGCTTGTCGGTGACGGGGGATAGTATCATGGGGCTTCTGATGCTGGCGGCGTCGCGCGGGACCGAGATCGAGGTTTCGACCTCGGGTGCCGAAGCGGATGCGCTTGCCGACGCAATCGAAGCGCTTGTCGCGGACCGTTTTGGCGAGGAGAGCTGACGCGATGGCGCAACTGACCAACACGCCCGGGGATGACACGACGCAAGACGGTTATATCCCCTATGACAAGCGCCGCCTGAGCTATGCCAACACGTTCCCGAACCCCGCCAAGCGCGGCGTGATCCGGACACTGGAGTGGAGCACCGGAAAACTTCGGCTGTTGCGCCTGATCCGGCGCTTCGAGCGCGAAGGCGTCGAGACGGGGCAGGGGTTCTGGTCACATGCGCTCAGCGTGATGGGGATCGACCTACTGACGCCCGAGGATGAAATCGCGCGCATACCGGCGACCGGGCCGGTGGTGATTGTCGCCAACCACCCGCATGGCCTTGTCGATGGCATGGTTCTGGCCGAACTGATCGGACGCGTGCGAACCGACTACAAGATTCTCACGCGTTCCTTGCTGACAGGTATTCCCGAGATCGAGCAATTCATGATTCCGGTGCCGTTCCCGCATGAAGAGGACTCGATTCAAAAGAGCCTTGCGATGCGCAAAACATCGATGGCGCATCTTGCGGCTGGCGGTGTCGTTGTCTTGTTCCCATCTGGCGTCGTGGCCTCGTCTGACACATGGTGGGGCCCGGCGATCGAACGGGATTGGAACCCGTTCACGGCGAAGATGATCCTGAAGTCTGGTGCAACGGTTGTTCCCATCCGGTTTGCCGGTGCCAATTCCCGTGCCTATCAGATCGCGGATAAGGTCAGCGCAACCGTGCGGCGGGGGTTGTTGTTGCACGAGGTGGTGCATGCGCTGAACAAACCGCAGCGACCCCATGTCGGCACGCCGTTCGAGCCGGTCGATATTGCCGCCAAGGGCTCGGCCCCGCGTGAATTGATGGCGTGGATGCGCGCCGAGACTTTGGCGCTAGGGGAAAACTGACCGCCGCGCGACTTACCGCGTCGGAACCGGCGGATCCTGCCGATAATCATAGAACCCGCGCTCGGTCTTGCGGCCTAGCCAACCGGCCTCGACATACTTCGTCAGCAGCGGGCAGGGACGGTATTTGGTGTCGGCCAAACCGTCGTGCAGCACGTTCATGATCGCAAGGCAGGTATCAAGGCCGATGAAATCCGCCAGTTCCAGTGGACCCATCGGATGATTGGTGCCCAGCTTCATCGCGCTGTCGATCGACGCGACCGAGCCCACGCCTTCATACAGCGTATAGACCGCCTCGTTGATCATCGGCATCAGGATACGATTGACGATGAACGCCGGGAAGTCTTCGGCCGTGGCCGATGTCTTGCCCAGCCGTTCGACGACCCCGTGCAATGTCTTGTACGTGGCCTCGTCGGTGGCGATCCCGCGGATCAACTCGACCAGTTGCATGACTGGCACCGGGTTCATGAAGTGGAAGCCCATGAATTTCTCGGGGCGGTCAGTGCGGCTGGCCAGCCGGGTGATCGAAATCGAAGACGTGTTCGAGGTCAGGATCGTGTGCGGGGCCAGATGCGGCACGATATCCTCGAAGATCGCGGCCTTGACCGTTTCGCGTTCCGTCGCGGCTTCGATGACAAGGTCGGTTGGACCCAGATCGGCCAAGGTCAGCGTCGTCGAAATGCGGCCCAGGGCCTCGGCCTTAGCGTCCGCCGAAATTTTCTCGCGCGAGACCTGCCGTTCAAGATTGGTGTCGATCACCGTCAACGCCGCGTCCAGCGCTTCGCGACTGATGTCGTTCATCAGAACGTCATATCCAGCCAGTGCAAAGACATGCGCAATCCCGTTGCCCATTTGCCCCGCCCCGATGACGCCGACTTTCTTGATATCCATGTGCTGCTCGCTTTTGCGTTGCTGGCGCGACCATAGGCGGTGCGCGCGCGTGCTTGCAAGGGCGAGAGATAGGTAAAATGCCGCTTTTAGCTTTATCTCAAGGGCTTGGCCGGAAAGTCGTCAACGCGATGTCACAGAGATGGTTCCGACGGCACTATGAAACTTCACCCGCAAGATGGCTCTTCCTGCAAACTGGACTATCAGCTGTGTTCTCTGCCGGGTTCGCGCCTGCAGTTTCGCGGTCCGCTGCCCGATCTTGATAACCCCTTTGTCGCGGTGCTGGGTGGGACGGAAAGTTTTGGCAAGTATGTCGAAACACCTTATCCGGCGCTGTTGGCTGACTGGTTGGGCCTGCCGGTTGCGAACCTGAGCATTCCGCAGGCTGGTCTGTCGTTGTTCAGTGATGAACCGGTTTTGCTTGATGCGGCGTCGCGTGCCGAAGTCACCGTCTTGCAGGTGCTTGGGGCGCAGAACATGTCGAACCGCCTTTACAGCGTGCACTCAAGGCGCAATGATCGGTTCCTGGGCGTCTCGCCCGCCCTGCGTGAACTGTTCCCCAAAGTCGACTTTACCGAGATCAACTTTACGGGTCACTTGCTGGCCGCCTTGTCTGCCACGTCGGACTCTGCGTTCGCAACCTTGGTCGAAGAACTCAAATGGGCGTGGGTCCAAAGAATGCGCCGCATTCTTTCGATTATTCGGGGCGAGGTGCTGTTGCTCTGGATCTCGGAACGACCGATGCAGCATTCGTCCGGCCGTTGTGCGGACCACGAGCCGCACTTTGTCGACGCGGCCATGGTTGATGAATTGCGGAATGATTTGGCAGGCGTCGTCGAAGTAACGGTTTTGCGTCAGACGCAAGACGGCAAGATATTCGAAATTTCGGAAATGGATGCGGCGATGAAATTGCCGGGCCCTTCGGTTCATCGTCAGATTGCCGAGGCGTTGGCGCCCGCGTTTCAGAACACGGGGCTTGCCCGGGCCAGGCCTTACGCCCAGCCCGGGTTGGAACTCAGAGCTTCTCGAGCAGTTCGGGGACCGCAGTGAACAGGTCAGCCACCAGTCCGTAATCCGCGACCTGGAAGATCGGGGCTTCTTCGTCCTTGTTGATCGCCACGATGACTTTCGAGTCCTTCATGCCAGCCAAGTGCTGGATCGCACCCGAGATGCCGACGGCCACATAAAGATCAGGGGCGACGACCTTGCCGGTCTGTCCAACCTGCCAGTCGTTCGGGGCATAGCCCGAATCGACCGCGGCACGCGATGCGCCAACGGCTGCGCCCAGCTTGTCGGCCAGTTTTTCGATCAGGGCGAAGTCTTCTTCCGACCCGACGCCACGGCCGCCCGAGACGACAACGCCAGCGCTGGTCAGTTCAGGCCGGTCGCTTTCGGCAACCTTGTCTTCGACCCACTCGGACAAGCCGGGGTTCGCGACGGCGCCCAAGGTCTCGACCGCAGCCGACCCGCCTTCACCGGCGGCATCGAATGTCGAGGTCCGGATCGTGGCAACGACCGTGCTGTCGGCAGACTTGACCGTCTGGATCGCATTGCCGGCATAGATTGGACGTTCGAAGGTCTGGGCATCGACCACGCCGATGACTTCCGAGATGACCATCACGTCCAGCATCGCGGCGATGCGCGGCAGGATGTTCTTCGACGCCGCGGTCGAAGGCGCAACGATGTGGCTATAGTCACCCGCGATCGAGGCGATCAGGGCGGCAACAGGTTCGGCCAGGTCATGGCCGTATGCGGCGTCGTCCGCGCACAGAACCTTGGCAACACCGTCCAGTTTTGCGGCGGCCTCGGCGGCGCCCGAGCAACCGGACGAAGCGCAAAGCACGGTGACATCGCCCATTTGCTTGGCGGCGGTCAGAGCCTTGGCGGTTGCATCAACCGACAGGGTTCCGTCATTCACTTCGGCAAGAAGAAGTACAGCCATCAGACAGCCCCCGCTTCCTTGAGTTTCGCAAAAAGTTCGTCGACCGAGCCCACGATTTCGCCCGCTTTCCGGGCTTCAGGCTCTGTCGTCGACACGATTTCGAGGCGCGGCGCGACGTCGACGCCGTAGTCGGCGGGCGTCTTTTCGTCCAGCGGCTTCTTCTTCGCCTTCATGATGTTCGGCAGCGAGGCATAGCGCGGCTCGTTCAGACGCAGGTCGACCGAGATGATCGCAGGCATGCTGACCTTGATCGTTTGCAGGCCGCCGTCGACTTCGCGTGTGACCGTGGCGCTGTCGCCATCAATGGCCACTTCCGATGCGAACGTGGCCTGCGACCAACCGGTCAGCGCGGCCAGCATCTGGCCCGTCGCGTTCATGTCATTGTCGATGGCCTGCTTGCCACACAGCACGAGGCCCGGCTGTTCTTCGTCGCAGACAGCCTTGAGCAGCTTGGCGACGGCGAGCGGTTCGATGTCGGTATGCACATCGTCGGCGGCAACGATCAGGATGGCGCGGTCGGCGCCCATGGCCAACGCGGTGCGCAGGGTTTCCTGTGCCTGCTTCACGCCGACCGAGACCGCGACGATCTCGTCGGCCTTGCCAGCTTCCTTTAGACGGATCGCTTCTTCGACAGCGATTTCATCGAACGGGTTCATCGACATCTTGACGTTCGCCAGATCGACACCGCTTCCATCCGCCTTGACGCGAACCTTCACGTTGTAGTCGATCACGCGTTTGACGGGCACAAGGACCTTCATCTCTCGCAGTCTCCTTTTCAATTCCCAGACGGTGTAGCGAAGCCGCAGCGCAGAAAACAGGCCAAAATCGACGCGTTTTGTTCCCGCGACGCCGCGTTCCGTGGTATCCTTCGTGAAAAATAGGGAGATTTTTTCATGGAGAAAGTCAAGGGCGTTGGTGGTGTCTGGTGTCGGGCGTGATTCTTGTATGGTTCACTTTTTGTATTTTTGATGTTCTTCGCGAATCATGTCGCAAGCGCGATTTTCATCACCGGCTGGTTGTCGTTGGCGCATTGCGGAGGCTTCCAGCCGCCGTTTCGACTCAGGCGGGG
>JAJDUZ010000060.1 GCA_022826385.1 Silicimonas sp. | reverse complement strand
GTGATGCCGGGCGACAACCTGAAGTTCACGGTCGAGCTGATCGCCCCGATCGCGATGGAAGACGGCCTGCGCTTCGCCATCCGCGAAGGCGGCCGCACCGTCGGCTCCGGCGTCGTCTCCAAAATCATCGAGTGATTTTGAGATCATCCATTCGGAAAGGCCTCGCTTCGGCGGGGCCTTTTTGCTTTTACGGTTTCTATGGCTCATCTGCGCATCGATAACCGAACGGCCCGCCGGTTGTGGTTGACGTCCCACGGGTTGGGCGTGGCGCCGACGGGGCCGCTTGATCTGATGGGAACCATCAAGGCGTTGGGCTTCGTGCAGCTGGACTCGATCCAGACCGTCGCGCGGGCCCATCATCACATCCTGTGGAGCCGCAACAACAACTATCGCGAACACATGTTCGATCCGCTGCTGGCGCGTCACCGCAGTATCTTCGAGCATTTTACGCATGATGCTTCGGTTCTGCCGATGGAGTTTCTGCCGATGTGGCAGCGGCAGTTCCGGCGCAAAAAGGGTCAACTCGACCGGTCCGGTTGGCTGAAGACCCTGCCGGACGAGAAACAGCGCGCGGCGATGAAGGACCGCATTCGCAACGAAGGTGCCCTGTCGACACATGCGTTCGACACCAAGGTGACAGGCAAGAAGGAAATGTGGTCGCGCCCGCCGCACAAGGTCGCTTTGGACTACATGTGGTACACGGGCGAATTGGCGACCTGTTTCCGGCGCAACTTCACGAAGTTTTATAACCTGCCCGAGCGTGTCTTCCCGCCCGCCTTGGCAGAAGCGGCCTTGTCGGATCAGACTCAGATCGATTGGCTCTGTTCAGCCGCATTGGACCGGATGGGTTTCGGGACACCGGGTGATATCCAAAGGTTCTGGGAGGCGGTCAGCAGCGAGGAAGCTCGTGCTTGGGCGGACCGATCCGAGCTTGTCCCGGTGGAAATCGAGACGGCGGATCGAAGCATTGTGACGGCTTTGGCCGTGCCCGACATCGAACACCGTATCAAGTCGGTGCAACCCTCGACCAGTCGCTTGCGTATCCTGAATCCGTTCGACCCGGTGATCCGCGATCGGGCCCGGCTTCAGCGCCTCTTCGGGTTCTCGTATCGCGTGGAAATGTTCGTTCCGGCGGCCAAGCGGATTTGGGGATATTACGTCTTTCCCATTTTGGAAGGGGATCGCTTTGTAGGCCGGATCGAAGCCAAGGCCGACCGAAAGCAGGGCGTTCTAACGGTTCTCGGGTTCTGGCCGGAACAGGGTGTTAAATGGCCGGACACCCGCCGGGACAAGTTGGATGCCGAATTGGACCGTATGCGCCGCTTCGTCGGGTTGGACCGCGTTGTTTGGCGGGACGGCGCGTCAGACCGATGACGGCTCGAAGCGCAGACTGAACCCGTTGATGCAGTGAATGGGTCGATCTGGCACGTCGGGCACCGGGACGATGTGCCCGAGATGCGAGCCACAACGGCGGCAATGTACCTCCATCGCAGCGCGCATTTCAGCGAACGGGTCGCCCGCCATGCCGTCGCCAAGGTCGAGATCCGTCATCACGGTGTCTTTGTGTGAATGCCGGAAGAACACCCAGCCTTTGTCCAGTTCGATCTTCTGCAAGCTGTCATAGACCGTCAGGTCGCAGCCCCGGCAGCAATAGGTGCCGACGGCGGTGTTGTTCCAAAGCGTGCTGGTGCGTGGTGCCTCGGTTCCGCCTTCGCGCAGCACATAGTGCTCGATGGGCGACAGGCGCGCGCGCCACTGGTCCGGCGTCCGGGAAACTGGATAGGCATAGGTTCCATCGTCTTTTGCGGCAGCCTTTTCAGGGCCAAGGGCGACCATCGGCGCGGCGGCGGATGCGGCCAGAAAGGTGCGTCTCTTCATCCGTTGGTCGGTCATGGGGGTCTCCGTGTCTGGTGCGGGATCAGGTTAGGGGAAGGGCCGGTTCACGCGCCACTCAACCCTTCGGCACCTCACATGTGAGCGAGGTCTCCGTGCGCGCAATTCCCCAGAATTGCCGCAAAATGGGTCATTTTGACTGTCAGTTTCAAGGCCAAGCTGCCTTGGGGGCCTGTGGGATGGAGCGCTTTTGATGCGCGCGTTGCCTGTTTATGTCGGCTTGTGCCTTGCCGCGACTTCGGTCGCCGCGAAGCCGCTCATCACGTCATCGGAAGACACGGTCGAACGGGTGTGCCTGGCGCGCATGGAAAGCCCCTCGCGGATTGTCAGCGCCTGCGATGCCGCACTGACGAATGCCGGAACGACACTCAGCCAGCGGGTCGAGTTCATTACGGCCCGCGGGGATGGCTACCTTTGGATGGACGCCTTTCCCGCAGCCATCTCGAGCTTCGAGGAGGCGATTGCGCTGGACGCTCGCGCAACCGATGCGTGGAACGGGCTTGGGTGGACGCTTTGGGAGGCCGAGGGCGACGCGCCCGCTTTCGAGGCGTTCGAGGCCTCGCTGTCGATCGATGTTTCGGTGCAAGCCCTGGGTGGAAAGGCTGCGACGGGCCGCAGGTTGGGGCTTTTGAACAGCGACGAGGCTCGGGTGCTTCTGTCGGCGGCTCTGGCGATTGATCCCGACTACATCTGGGCGGTTCGTGAAGTTGCATGGAGCCATATCGACGACGGCGAAGCCAGTCTTGCGGCGGACGCATTCCGCGAGGCGCTGGATATCGAGCCGGGTGACACGAACGCGCGTTATGGCCTTGGTCGCGCGAAACTGCTGGAGGGCGACGCGTCAGGGGCGCTTGAGGTCTTCAATGATCTGCTGCTGGACGCGCCGGATGACTTTCCGACGTTGGTCTATCGCATTATCACGCTGCGGGATCTCGACCGCAATGCGCAGGCCTTGCGTGAGGCGGATCGTCTGATTGCGGCCTATCCCGAGAATTCGTCGGGTTACATCGAACGCGGGCATGCGCTGCTGGCCCTCGGTCACCGCGCCGACGCGATTGTGACCTATCAGGATGCAGACGCGCGTCTGGGTCCGAACAACGCGTTGCTTTACTGGTATGCCGATGCGCTGGCAGCTGACGGCCAATTTGAAGAGGCCCTGTCCGTGATCGAGCGCGGTCTCGCGCTGTCGGATGCCGACTACTCGGATCACCTGCTGCAAAGCTATATCGCGCTTGAAATTGGGGACTACAGTCTTGCACGCACGGCCGCCGAGGCAGCGTTGGCCACAGGGGTCGATGACCCGTGGGCGCATTACTATCTGGCGATCACTCTTGTCCACGAAGGCAAGGTGGAAGATGGGATGGCAAGGTTCGAGAAAGCCATCGCATCCGGCCTTCCGGCTGATCGTGTTGGTGCCTTTGCGTCCAAGCTTGTCGGGGCGGGCAAGTATGTCGAAGCGGCGCAACTTCGGCTGAAGTACTGAAATCGCACGTTTCGTTCTTGATTTCGGCGCGTCGCTGCCGTAACTGCAGCGTCGGCCTTAGGGGTGTAGCTCAGTTGGTAGAGCGACGGTCTCCAAAACCGTAGGTCGGGGGTTCGAGACCCTCCGCCCCTGCCATACTCACGATTCGCCACGGCGTCGCATCAGCCGAAACCTGCTTCGCTCAGGCCGGAGAGCTTCCCGGGTTGAATCGGCGCGGGCTTTCCATAGAGGTAGCCTTGGCCCAAAAGACAGCCTTCGCGTTTCAGGAAGGCGTGTTGTTTCTCGTTTTCGACCCCCTCGGCAAGAACCGGTATGTTCAGACTTGCGCCAAGCGAGAGAACCGCCCGCACGATCGCCTGCGACGCGGTCATGTGTTCAACATTCTGAATGAAGCCGCGATCAAGCTTGATCTTGCCGAATGGATAGCTGTGCAGGTGAGCAAGAGACGAATAGCCGGCTCCAAAATCGTCGATCGCGACGGTTACGCCAAGTGCACGAAGCCGGTTCAAGCAAAAGACCATTTGATCAAGGTTGCGTGTGATTGACGTCTCGGTAATCTCGATCTCGAGTTGATCCGGGCGCAACTTGCTGTTCCAAAGCGCGTTTTCGACAATTTGATCAAAATCGCTGTCTTTGAACTGTACGGTCGAGACGTTGACTGCGACACGGCCGTCGAAATTCCACGAACTCGCGTCAGAACAAGCTTTTTCCAGAACCCAAGTGCCGATGTCGAGGATCGCTTCGGTCTTTTCCGCGAGGGGAATGAACTCGTCTGGCGAAATGCGCCCATGCTCGGGATGTGTCCATCGCAGAAGCGCCTCGTATCCGACTGTGGCACCCGTTTCGATGTTTGTTTGGACTTGGTATTCAACGGTCAGCTGATCGGCGTTGATTGCATGCCGCAGATCGGCGGCCAATTCGCGCTGGCGTCTTGCTGCGAGATCAAGATGTGGAACGAAATGGAAGACGGATGTGGTCTGGTCTTCTTTCGCGCGATACATGGCCAGGTCCGCTTTCTTCAGCAGGCCCTCCACGTCTGTGTCGTCATTTGGAAAGACTGCGACCCCAAGGCTCGCCCCCATTTCGATATCCACGTTAAGAACACGGATCGTCTCCGAGACTGCCGACAGTATGCTTTGGATTTTTTCGTCTAGGACTTCGGTGTTCGTGAACGGAATCAGGACAATGAATTCATCCCCTCCGACACGAGCCAAAAGGTCTGCTTTGTCCAAGGCCATCGAGATACGGGATGTTGCGGCCAAGAGAACTTCGTCGCCAGCATCATGCCCGTACCGGTCGTTGATTTCCTTGAATCGATCCAAATCGATCAAGATTACTGCAAATTGTCGGTCTTTGGCTGTTCGGCTGTTGGTCGCTTTTTCCAACTCGGCAGCCAAGAAGGCCCGGTTGGGCACACCTGTCAAAGTGTCATGAAGTGCCATGTGGCGAAGCTTGGCCGTCGCCTCGTCACGGATTTCCTCGTCGAGAATGACGCTGACGATGCAGATGCCTATGATCAGAAGACCGACCCCGCCAATGCTTATGGCGAGCGACAGAATATCCTGATTGATTTCGCCCTCGGGTGATATGGCAAACGGCTGAACATCCATTGCGGCCATACCGGTGAAATGCGTGGACACGATGGACAGCGTGAGTAACGCCGTTGCAATCCATTCTGCCCTATGCGTCGTCCAGAACACGCAAACATGGGTGGTTGCGGCGCCGAAGAGGGCACCTATCAGAACAGACGCTGTCACATAGGTCGGATTCCACATGATCAGGCCATCGACAGCATAAGCCAGCATCCCGGTGTAGTGCATTGCCGCAATCGAAAACCCGACAAGCGCACCGCCTATTTCGGGCCTGCGCAACTTTTGGGCCAAAGCGAAACCCGTCATTGTGCCCAAGACGGCGACCAGCAGGGAGAAGCCGGTATACATCGCGTCGATTGCAACACTCGCCCCGGGTTCGTATCCCAGCATCGCAATGAAATGTGTGCACCAAATGGCGCTGCCTGCGGCGACACCGGTCAGAAACAACCAGCCATTCTGACTGCGCGACTGGTACTTTTGGGAACGCTGGAACAGCCGGACCGTGACACGCGCGCTGGCCACGCAGACGGCTGCCGCCAAAATAACCAGCCAAGGGTTGTGACTGTTTTGAATGCAGAGAAGGATCAGTTGCTTGTGCCAGCCGTGACCCGCTTGAGAAACTTTCGAACGCCAAGCCTAGGCCATTGCGCCTTAGAATCGCTTAAGCTGGGGCCGCTGGTTTGAATAAAATCCTGCGCATTGCGGGGCAGGACCGGTCGGATGTCACGAATGCGGCGCTGTTTTCCGATGAGAAACGGCCCTTCGGAACTTGATGCATGAGGGTTGAAAGGTCGCGTGGAAGCGCGTATCTGCGCCAAAACGCGAAAACAACGCTGCAAGGGTCAAGATGGTCAATCCGCTTCAGTTCATTCAGCAGGTGCGCGCCGAGGTTGCCAAGGTTGTGTGGCCGACCCGTCGCGAAGTTGCCCTGACCAGCGTCATGGTGTTCTTTCTGGCCGTTCTGACGGCTGCGTTCTTCTGGTTGATCGACCGGGTGATCTTCACCGGTCTTGAAGTTGTGCTGACCTATTTCGGCACCTGATCCCTCTTGAACTTGGTCGTCTCGGCGGCTATCACCCCGATTGTCGAGCGGCGTGCATGTGAAAGTGCACGCCCCTTTTAATTTCCGGCAGTCGCAAACTGCCCCCGAGAAAGGACCCCGACCCATGGCGAAGCGCTGGTATTCCGTAAGCGTACTGTCGAACTTCGAAAAGAAGGTCGCCGAGCAGATCCGTCAGTCGGTGGAAGACGCAGGACTCCAGGAGCAGATCGAAGAGGTTCTTGTTCCGACCGAGGAAGTGATCGAGATCCGGCGCGGCAAGAAGGTCACCGCCGAACGTCGCTTCATGCCGGGCTATGTGCTGGTGCGGATGGAAATGTCGGACGAGGGCTATCACCTGATCAACTCGATCAATCGCGTAACCGGGTTCCTTGGCCCGCAGGGTCGCCCGATGCCGATGCGGGACGCCGAAGTGAACGGCATCCTCAATCGCGTCGAGGAAGGCGAGAGCGCGCCGAAGCTGATGATCTCGTTCGAGGTCGGCGAGCAGGTCAAGGTCAACGATGGCCCGTTCGAGGACTTCGACGGCACCGTGGAAGAGGTCGACGAAGAAAACCAGCGCCTGAAGGTGACGGTTTCGATCTTCGGTCGTGCGACGCCGGTGGAGCTCGAGTTCACGCAGGTGTCCAAACAGACCTGAGGCGCCGGAAACTTGTAAAGTTTCCGGACAGATTTCTTTGCAAGAAATCGGCGCGGGCGGCATCCGTGGTTTGATAGAGTTCTGTTAACCATGTGTCGCTAGGCCTGCGGCATGTGGCGCGTCGCTCAACTCTATACTCCCGTTCTTTTCCCGTCCTGGCGCTTCTTTGAAGAGATCGGTGCCGGTGTCCGCGTGGACTACCAGCGCGGCAACGGTCCGTGGACCCCCGCGACGGTCACTCCTCCGCGCTCTAAATGGCCGTCGTATTTGGTGCGATTGGTGTGGAACCCGACCTGGAACGAGCGACTTTATCTTGTGACCCTGGCTGAATGCGTTCTGACGGGCACCAGTGCGAAAGCGTCCGACGATCTGGCGCGTCGCCTTTTCGCTTTGTCACGGGGCTCTGGACCACTGGCCTTTCGCATTCGGCTGATCGATGCGGACAGCGAAGTGATTGCCTTCAAAAGCACGCCCTATGAGTTTTGAAGCGGCTCTTCAGACGGTCCAAATTCTGGCGTCCCTTGCCCTCTTGCAGCGTGGGTTCGAGCATCTCTGCCGCGAGCCGTTGTTGTTCCTGCCGCAGATCGTTCTGGCGTCACTTCTGCTGGTCGGGATTGCTGATCGGCTTGTCGTCGTCGGGCTTTGGGCTTGCGGGCTTTGGCAGTTGCACCGGTTCGACGGGCCTTACAACGGGGGCTCGGACAAGATGCTGTTGCTTCTCCTCACCTGTCTCGCGGTGGCGCATATCTGGCCCGATCTTGGTCCGGTGGCGCTAGGCTATCTCGCGGTGCAACTGGTGCTGTCCTACTTTGTCTCGGGATGGGTGAAACTGCGCAGTCCCGCTTGGCGGGATGGCCGTGCTCTGGCTCAGGTCTTCGCGGTCTCGTCATACCCGACGAGCGAGGCCCTCCGGCATTGGGCGTGCCGGCCGGTGGCCATGCGTGTAGCTTCTTGGGGCGTCATAGGGTTCGAGGTCCTGTTCCCTCTGTCTTTGCTTAACCCGATGGCTTTGGCTGCCGCTCTGGTCTTTGCTGCGGCGTTTCATTTGGCCAACGCGGCTCTGTTCGGCCTGAACCGGTTTGTCTGGGCGTGGCTCAGCGCCTTTCCGGCCTTGATCTGGTTCCAGACGCGTCTGCCGTTTTGACCCTTGCAATATTGGTGTGGCCTGTATATCTGGCCCGGTCGCGGCTGCTTGGCAGGCGTGATTTCCATATGTGGGTGGCGCGGGCATCGCGATGTCCAGACCAGACCACATCAACATCATCCGACGGTGCGCGCACCCGAGGAGTTGAGAAAAGGAGTTGGTCTTATGGCCAAGAAAGTTGCTGGCACCATGAAGCTTCAGGTGCCCGCCGGACAAGCGAACCCCTCCCCGCCGGTTGGTCCGGCTCTGGGTCAGCGCGGCATCAATATCATGGAATTCTGCAAGGCCTTTAACGCCAAGACGCAGGACATGGAGCCGGGTGCACCTTGCCCGACCATCATCACCTATTATCAGGACAAGTCCTTCTCGATGGACATCAAGACGCCGCCGGCGTCGTACTTCCTGAAGAAAGCCGCCAAGCTGAAGTCGGGCGCCAACAACCCCTCGCGCGAGACGGTTGGCACGGTGACCACCAAGCAGGTGCGCGAGATCGCTGAAGCCAAGATGAAAGACCTCTCGGCGAACGACATCGATCAGGCGATGAAAATCATCCTTGGTTCGGCCAAGTCGATGGGTATCGAGGTGAAAGGGTAAGTCATGGCAAAGCTTGGAAAACGCACGAAAGCGGCCCGCGAAGCCTTCGCCGGTAAGGAAGACGTCTCGGTCGAAGAAGCCGTCGCATTGGTCAAGGCCAACGCCAACGCCAAGTTCGATGAAACGATCGAAATCGCCATGAACCTTGGCGTCGACACGCGCCACGCCGACCAGATGGTCCGCGGCACTGTTGACCTGCCGAACGGCACCGGCAAATCGGTCCGCGTGGCCGTGTTTGCCCGTGGCCCGAAGGCGGATGAAGCGAAGGAAGCGGGTGCCGATATCGTTGGCGCCGAAGACTTGATGGAAACCGTTCAGGGCGGCACGATCGACTTTGACCGTTGCATTGCAACCCCGGACATGATGCCGAACGTCGGCCGTCTGGGTAAGGTGCTTGGCCCGCGGAACCTGATGCCGAACCCGAAGGTCGGCACGGTTACGATGGACGTCAAGGAAGCTGTTCAGGCGGCCAAGGGCGGTCAGGTTCAGTTCAAGGCCGAAAAGGGCGGTGTCGTACACGCAGGTGTCGGCAAAGCCTCGTTCGACGAAGCGAAGCTGATCGAGAACGTGCGCGCCTTTGTTGACGCCGTCTCGAAAGCCAAGCCGTCGGGCGCCAAGGGCACTTACATGAAGAAGGTTGCCCTGTCCTCGACCATGGGTCCGGGCGTGACCATCGACGTGGTCAGCGCCACCGGCAACTGATCGATCAGACAGAATTGTGATTGGGCGGGCCTTCGGGTCCGCCCTTTTCCGTTCTAGGGTGGGGCTATGAGATGGTTAATGGCACTTTCCCTGGCCTTGATCGGCTGCACCGACGAGACCGTTTCAGGCTATGCTGATCGCTCGGCCGTCTATGTTCTGACCGACATCGACGGTGTGCCGTTCGAAGCGCGCGCCACGATCACCTTCCCTGAACCTGGGCAAGCGTCCGGGCAAGGGCCGTGCAATGCTTGGTCCGCTTCTCAGTCAGCGCCTTATCCATGGATTGAACTTGGCCCGATCGCGGCCACGAAACGTGCTTGCGCAGACTTGGCAGAAGAGAAGCGGTTCTTCGACGCCTTGCAAAGCGCGACTCTTGCCGAAATCAACGGGCGGGTGCTGATCCTGTCCGGGCCGTCGGAACTGGTTTTCGTGGCGGACGAGATTTGACGTTCGTTCGAGGCACACTAACTCGCACAACCTAGAAACGAATCACTCTTTCCTCTCAGATGACAATCAGTCGATGCGGCTGCCATTAGAGCATGATTTTGCTCATTTCTTGTGCAATGTGCAGAGAATGTGGCGGGATTTGGGGGCTTCGACGCAAGTCATTCATTTAATGAACCGGCGGCTGCCCCACAAAAGTCGCTAAAATTGGATCAATTCAGATGCATGGTTACTTGGAGTTAATCCCATGCGTTTGTTCAAAAAGCATACCGACGCCCTCGCGTCGAAGCTTGATGGGGAAGAGGTTAAGGCAATAAAAGATGCCGTTGGCGACGATACGGTCCGTGGTTGGTCTGTTTTCGACGCGGAAGGCATCGAGATTGTCAGCGAGAGCGTATCTGAAACGGTAACAGCCGTTTGTTCGAACGTTCTGGATCTTGCCGAAACGATCGGCACCGAGCTGAACGAGACGGACCCGAAGCCGTCCATCACTTTCATCAAAGGGGCGCGCGAACTGCACGCCGAACCTCTCGCAGCGGCCAACCTGGTTGTTCTCCGCGACAAGACCAGCGGTATGCGCAAGGAGGCCAGCCATGTCCGTTAAAGACACCCTCGACAAGATCGTCGAACGCCATGCCGATGTGATTGGTGCCATGGTCGTTCACAACGGCACGGTTCATCACAATCTTGAAGAGCCTTATGACATGATCTCGGCGGATGCGATCCTCGAGACATTCTCGGAGATTCTCGAGCACACGACGATGCTTGCAGACGAAGGCTATGACTTCGGCGAGCTGATGCTGGATTTCGCCAATCACAGCTTCATCGTCCGCGCCATTGACGACGGCTTGCTGGCTGTCCTCGCGCCGCGTTTGCAGCGGGGCCAACTGGTCAAGCTGCATGTCGGCCTTGGGTTGCACGCAAAGGCTGTTCAGAAGGCATTGAACGAAGCGCCCAGCGTCGAAGCCGCGGCACCCGAACCAGCACCCGTGGCCGCCGAGCCGGCTGCGCCAGAGCCTGTTCAGCCTGTCGTCGCCGAACCTGCGGTAGAGGCCCCAAGCGCTGAAGCGGCTCCGGCTGACGAAAGCAGCATGGGCCGGAACTTCCAGCGCAAGCGCGGCGGTTTCCGTGGCACCAAGGCCATGCTGGCAGCCCGCGTCGAGCAGGCTATCGCGGCCACGACGGCTCCGAAGCCGAAAGAGCCCGAGCCGGAAGAGCAGGTGAACGAAGACGGCGTTCCGCTGAACGCTGACGGTACACCGAAGAAGCGCAAGATGTATCGCGGACAGGTTTACTACGAATAAGTAGATCACCCTATGCAAGACCGGTCCGGCTTACGGCTGGGCCGGTCTTTTTTGTGTGAGCAGGTCCAATAGCCGCTGCCGCGCCGCGGGCAGGGGCCGTGTCCCAAGGGCCGGGGCGAGACGCGTGTGCAGGAAGTGACCCGTCACGCGCAACCCATCAAGAATCTCTTGCTCAGACCCGCCAGCCCCGACCAAGGCAGGGGACAACGGCAAAAGCTTGTCGGCCCATTGTCCTGCCGAGCCGGTTGCCACGGCACGCCCGCTCTTCGGGGATATAAATGTCAGCCCCTCGGTTGCCCCGGTGACGGCGCAACTCTCCAGATCAAGGCCGAAGCCAAGCTCTTCCAGCAGCGACAGTTCCCACCGCAGATAGGCCAGCGGCCAAAACTCTCCGTCCATCATGTCAAGCACGGCAAGCGTCTGGCGATAGAGCGCGCCGTGTGGCTCACGTTCCGGCATTGCGAAGCACAACAGGCCGGTCAGTGCGTTCAGGCCAGCCAATGTCAGGCGATCGCTCATCAGATAGGCGCGCGATTGGACGGGCTCGGGCGTGAAGGCGCCCAAATGGTCTTCCAGCCGGGCGCGCCATGTCACGTCAAGCTGCGTGCCGGGTTGCAGCACTGCAGCCATCTTCCGCGATGCACCGCCGCGCACGATACCGGCATGGCGTCCGCGGGTTTCCGTAAAGACTTCGATGATGGCCGCGCTCTCACCATGCGGAGCGCACCGCAGAAGCAACCCGGTCTCGCGCCACTCCATCAGGTATCTGCCGCGGCAAGGCGGCCTTTCTCGGTGACGTCATAGATGCCGGTTTCGACCCTTTGGAACCAGCCATAATGGTTGTCCGCCATCAGACGGGTTGCCTTCTCGACCCCGGTTTCGCGGGCCACGACCGACCCTTTGGTGGGGCCGGTGCTGGCCAGATGGCTGGCACAGCGAAGCGCGTCCTGCCGATAGGCCGTGACCAGCCCCTGTCGCGTGGCACCGCCGGTGTTCGGATCACCCTCGCGCTTGGCAAATTCACGCAACAGCAGCGTCTTGCGTCGCTTCGATTTGCGCGGCGCATAGGGGGCAGGGTCACAATGCACTTCGAGGTGCGAATCCTTGAGCCGCACAGTCATCAGACCAAGCCCCAACCGGCGGCAGAGCGTTTTCATCTGTTTCAGCGACGTCTGGAACCTGCGCCCCTTGCCGCGCGGTGCGGCAATGTACACGGTGTCGGTGATTGCTTGCCGGGCAATGGCCTGGTGCACCAGCGACAGTGAAAAGCCGGTCTTCAATTCGACGACCAGCGGGTCTTCATCCGCACGGCAGGCGACCACATCGGCGGCGCCGATCTCGGCTTTCACCGTATAGCCCTGACCTTCAAGGAAGGCCTTTACGGGCGCGTAAAGCTCGGTTTCCTGCATGTGCGTTTTCCGCCTCTCGGGATGTGACTCTACGCCCGCCTCACACCGGGTGACAAGGCCCGCGCGAGCCGTTAAGAGGGCGGCAAATCAGCTGCGAGTGAGAGTATTCCGATGACCATCAAAGTGTTTGGCCACAAATCCCCTGACACGGATTCGACCGGATCCGCGATTGTTTGGGCGTGGTATCTCAACGAATGCCGGGGCACCCCCGCTGAGCCGCGCCTGTTGGGCGAACCGAACACCGAGGCGCTTTTCGTGCTGAACCGCTGGGGTTTCGACAAGCCGGAATTTCTCGAGGACGTGTCCGCAGACGACACATGCATCATCGTCGATACGAACAACGTCGCCGAGCTGCCCGACAGCATCAACGACGCCAACGTGACCGAGGTGATCGACCATCACCTGTTGCAGGGTGGTCTGAAAACCAAGAGCCCGATCAACATCACCGTCCGCCCGGTCGCCTGTACAGCCACGATCATGCACGATCTGATGGGCGATGACGCGGCCAAGATGCCGACCGAGATCAAGGGTGCCATGTTGTCCTGCATCCTGTCCGACACGCTGGAGTTCCGGTCTCCGACAACGACGGATGTCGACCGGCACCTTGCCGAGCATTTGGCAGCCGATCTTGGACTGACGATTTCGGATTACGCTGCCGAGATGTTCGCGGCCAAGTCAGACGTGTCATCCTATTCCGACGCTGAATTGCTGCGTATGGACAGCAAGGCGTACGAGGTGGATGGAACGAAGTTCCGCGTCTCTGTGCTTGAGACCACCTCGCCGTCCACGGTGCTTTCGCGAAAGGCGGGGTTGATGGAGGACATGGCCTCGGTCGCCGAAGACGACGGCGTCGATCAGGTGCTGTTCTTCCTTGTCGACATCCTGAGCGAAGAGGCGATCCTTTTCGCGCCGAACGATCTGGTCAAGACGGTTGCCGAGAAGAGCTTCGGGGTGACGGTTGACAGCGATCTCGTCAGCCTGCCGGGCGTCGTCAGCCGCAAGAAGCAGATTATCCCGGCGCTCAAGGTCTGATGCGTATCGTCGAGACACTGGCCGAGATTTCGGAACGCTATGATGCGGTGTTCTGTGACCTTTGGGGCTGCCTGCACAACGGCATCGATGCCTTTCCGGAAGCGGTCGAGGCGTTGCGGGCCTTCCGCGCCAAAGGGGGCACGGTTGTCCTCTTGACCAACGCGCCGCGGTCCCGGGTCGAGGTTGCCAAGCAGCTTGTCCAGTTCAACGTTCCGGACGATTGCTGGGACACCATCGCGACCAGTGGCGACAGTGCGCGCGCGGCGATGTTCCGCGGCGCCGTCGGTCAGAAGGTCTGGTTCATGGGGCAGGACTATGACCTGCCGTTCTTCGAACCGATCAAAGTTGTCTCGGACCCGGTGCCGATTGAACGGGTGGCGTTGGAAGACGCCGAGGGCATCGCGTGCCTCGGCCCGTTCGATCCGCATGCCGATCCAGCGGTGAACCGGCCCGAGTTTCTGTATGCCAAGCAGAAGGGTCTGAAACTGCTCTGCGCCAACCCGGATATTGTCGTGGATCGCGGCGAGACGCGGGAATGGTGCGCCGGCGCCTTGGCGCAGCTTTATGAAGAGATGGGTGGCGAAAGCCTCTATTTCGGCAAGCCGCATCCCCCGATCTATGATCTGGCGCGCCGCCGTCTGGAAGAACTGGGTTCATTGCCGCCAGATGCTCGGATCCTTGCGATTGGCGACGGGATCATCACCGATGTCAAAGGCGGGTTGGGTGAAGACATCGACGTGCTCTTCGTAACCGGTGGCCTTGCGGCCGAAGAGACAAAGACGGACCGCCAGCCGGACCCGGCCGCTCTTGCGACCTATATCGACGAGGTTCAGATGGAACCGGCCTATGCCATTGGGTTCCTCAGGTAATCAGCTGAAGTTCAACCACGTCGCCTGCGTCATGTTGAAATTGACGAAGGGCAGTTGCCAAGCGGCGCGCGACTATCCAGCCAGGCCGCGCCGGATCAGGTTGAGGCCGGCAATGGCCAGCGTGATCAGAATGGCCCAGCGAAACTTGTCCTGATCCAGCCTGTCCTGAACGGCAAAACCAGCGGCAAGCCCGATCATCGCGGGTAGGATAAGAAGCGCCGAGAACTTGAGCCCTGTGCTGTCCAGAACCCCGCTGCCCAGGTGGGCCAATGCAAGCATCACGGCACCGCTGGAGTAAACGACACCCTGAATGCGCACATGTTCTACCTTCGCGATGTCCAAAGCGGTCAGGTAGAGCACCGTGGGCGGTCCCCAGATACCCGACAAGCCGCCGATCCCTCCGGCAAGGGCGCCAATGCCAAGTTCTGCCTTGCGGCGACGGTCGGGATTGATGCGCGGCCGCCATCCGATCAACTGAAGCACGGCAAAGGTGACGACTGGCAGGCCGAGGATGAGGAAAAAGGTCGATGTCGGAATACGCGTGACGAATTGCGCGGTAATGACAAGGCAAATCAGGGCCATCGCCAGAAACCGCCAATGTGTCTTTGCTGAACTGAACGCGGCACCCACGCCCTGCCGCGAGGCTTGCCAGACATTGGTGACGAGGGTTGGCAGGATGAGCCCGGCCAAGGCTGTCTCGGGTGGCAGGAACGATCCGACACCCGATATCATGATCATCGGCAGCGCGAAGCCTGTGACGCCTTTCACAAGCCCGGCAAGGAACGCGATCATGCCGGCACCGGCCACCAGCAGAATGGGAATGTCCAACAGCATGATGTCTGCCTATCCAAGGGGGTCTGTCAGGAAAAGAAGAAACGATTGCGACATTATTGTTCAAAAATTTATTCTTTTGAGAAATCTGCTTGCGCTGCGACTGCATTGCCCTTACCACTTCGCAGGTGCAGAATGGTTGGAGCATGAAATGGCGCATGATGGCGGTCTTCAGATGAGCGAAACACCTGTTTTGGCTGGGCTTTTGGAGCTCACCAGCGCAGCGGTCGGGCCAGCAGAATCGCTGCTGGAGCGGGCCACCGACGTGGTGCGTGCGCGGGTTTCGGAAGACGGCAAAGTCAGCGCGGCGCTGTTGGAGGCGGACCAAACCGCGGCCCATGGCCTTGCTTGGCTTGCCACCTATGTCGAGGCGTTGCGGCAAATGCAGGCTTGGGCCGAGGCCCTTTCGGCTGACGGGAAGTTCGGTGAAACCGAACAATTGATCCACCAGATCGCCTTTGGCGAGTACCTTTGGCAGATCTATGGCGGCATCCCGATGAGCCAGGGCGAAATCCTGCGGCCTCAGGATATGGGCCTGTCTCAGGACGATCAGCGTCTGATGATGACGGACGCGGTGATGCAGTTGACGCAGAACGGTAATACCGAAGCCGCCCGGATGCGCCTTGTGGCCCTGATCCGGGAGCAGACGGCCGAGATCACCTTTGGCGCCAGCGGTCTGGACGATGAACTCGAGATGATCCGAGAGCAGTTCCGGCGCTATGCGAAGGACAAGGTCGAGCCCTTTGCGCATGAATGGCACCTGAAAGACGAACTGATCCCGCTGGAGGTCATTTCCGAACTGGCCGAGATGGGCGTTTTCGGCCTGACCATTCCCGAAGAGCATGGCGGCTTCGGGTTCTCGAAAACATCGATGGTGGTCGTCTCGGAAGAGCTTTCGCGCGGCTATATTGGCGTGGGCTCACTGGGCACCCGGTCCGAGATTGCGGCGGAATTGATCCTTTGCGGCGGGACCGACGAGCAGAAAGCCAAGTGGCTGCCGGGCCTCGCCAGCGGTGAGATTTTGCCGACAGCCGTTTTCACCGAGCCGAATACGGGTTCAGACCTTGGCGCGCTGCGAACGCGTGCCGTGAAGGACGGGGACGATTGGGTCGTCACCGGCAACAAGACATGGATCACCCACGCGGCCCGCACCCATGTGATGACACTGCTGGCGCGGACCGAACCCGAGACCAGCGATTATCGCGGCCTGTCGATGTTCCTTGCTGAAAAGACGCCGGGTACCGACGAAGCGCCGTTCCCGACCGAAGGCATGACGGGTGGCGAGATCGAGGTGCTGGGTTATCGCGGCATGAAGGAATACGAACTGGCCTTTGACGGCTTCAAGGTGAAGGGCGAAAACCTGCTGGGCGGCGAAACTGGCAAGGGCTTCAAGCAGCTGATGCAGACCTTCGAAAGCGCGCGCATCCAGACCGCCGCGCGTGCGATTGGCGTTGCCCAGTCGGCTCTGGACGTGTCGCTGCAATATGCCGAAGACCGGAAGCAATTTGGCAAGTCGCTTGTTGAATTCCCCCGTGTCGGGTCGAAGCTGGCGATGATGGCGGTCGAGATCATGGTGGCGCGTCAACTGACCTATTTCTCAGCCCGCGAAAAGGATGCAGACCGTCGCTGTGATCTGGAGGCCGGCATGGCCAAGCTTCTGGGCGCACGCGTGGCGTGGGCGGCCGCTGACAACGGCCTGCAGATCCACGGCGGCAACGGGTTTGCGCTTGAGTATGCGATCAGCCGCATCCTGTGCGACGCGCGTATCCTGAACATTTTCGAAGGTGCTGCCGAGATTCAGGCGCAGGTCATTGCGCGCCGCCTTCTGGGCTGATCCCTGCTTGCGCGACCGCGAAACGTTTGGCGTTTCGCCGATCAGAGCTTATCTCTCGGCATAAGAGAGAGGTGAGAGCATGTTTTTCGCGTTCTGGGGCTCGTTGGTCATTGGCGGCGTCGTCGCCTATCTGGCCGAGAAGTGGGACTTCACGCATCACGGCGTTGTTCAGGCGATTATCATCGCCTTGGGCGGTGTGATCCTGTTGTTCATGGCGGGTGTCATGTTCGGGATTTCCTTCGGGCGACCGGGCGTCGATGCGATCATCGGGGCGCTGGGTGCATTGATCCTGATCCCGTCCGAGGCTGTCGCGCGCCGTCGCCGGAAACGCCGATAGGTTTGACGAACCTGTAAGTCACCTTCCGTCCTGCCGTTCTTGGCGCTACTCGGACGTCTTCTTCGGCTTGAACGGCTTCATCCCACCGCGCGCCAGCGCGTCGGCGCGTTCATTCTCGGGATGCCCTGCGTGGCCCTTGACCCACTCCCACGACACGTCGTGCCGGGATTGCGCCTCATCCAGCCGTTTCCACAGGTCTTCATTCTTGACGGGTTTCTTCGCGGCTGTCCGCCACCCGTTTCGCTTCCAGCCGTGGATCCAACTGGTCACGCCGTTTTTCACATAGGCCGAGTCGGTGACGATGGTCAGGGCCGAGGGACGTTCCAAAGCCTCCAGCGCTTCGATGGCGGCAAGAAGTTCCATCCGGTTGTTGGTGGTCTCGGCCTCTCCACCGTTGATCTCGCGCTCTTTCAGCACCGTGTCGCCGTTGCGGGCGATCAGCAGAACCCCCCAGCCGCCGGGGCCGGGATTGCCGGAGCAGGCTCCGTCGGTATAGGCGACAAGCTCAGTCATTCGGGAATGTTTTCCAGCGTCACGTAGCCAGGCATGCTTTCGATCCGGGCAAGCCAACGCAGGATGCCGGGGAACCGGTCCAGATCGAAGCCGCCCTTGGTCCCGGCCGAATGCGTATAGGCGTAAAGAGAGAGGTCCGCGACAGTCGGTGCGTCGGTCGCAATCCAGTCATGTTCGGCCAACCGGGCCTCCATCTGGGCAAGGCGCTCGTGGCCGGTGTCCAGCAGTTCGGCCAACCTCTCGGGTGTTCTAAGATGTTTTCGGTTTTCATAGACAAGGATCGCCGCACGGACCGCGATGACCCCCTCGTGCTGGTTCTGCTCCCAGAACATCCACGCCAGCGTCTGGGCGCGGGCCACCGGGTCACTCGGCAGCCAGTCCGTCCCCTCGGCGAGATAGCAGAGGATCGCGTTCGATTCTGGCAGTCGTGTCCCGTCGGCCAGTTCCAGAACCGGGAGTTTCTTCAGGGGCAGACGGCGTTCGGCATGAGCGGCGTCGAGCTCGGGTGTTTCATACTCCATGCCGACATGCGTGTAAGGCTGGCCGAGCAGCGAAAGCAGCAAGCGCACCTTGTAGCTGTTGCCGGAGGAGGGCATCGAATAAAGCGTCAAATCTGTCATGTTCGGGCCTGTAGAATGATCCAGGGGGAAAGGGTGCCGTCGAGACCGGCTTCTTCGCCAAAGGCGCGGGACGTGATCGTCAAACCCGCTGCGCCCAGCAGGCCAGTCAGTTCCGTTTCGGTATAGAACGCATAGAACCTGCCAAGCGTATCGCGTTTTTCGCCAGTGCCGGTCTTCAGGCCGACATGCAAGAGGCCACCGGGGACAAGCGCTGTGGCAACCTTTTCAAGGATCGCGGGCATTTCGGACTTGGGCAGATGGAGCAGCGAGAAATTGGCATAGATGCCGTCATAATGGTCGCTGGCATTTAAAGCATCGAAGGTTGCAACGCGCACATCGATACCGAACTTATCCGCAGCCACCCGTGCCATATCGGGCGAGGCATCCCATGCATCCACTTGATGGCCTGCGGCACTCAGGGCCGCTGCGGCATTGCCCGGGCCGCATCCGAAATCCAGCACTTTGGACTGGGACGGCAGAGCGTCCATGAACGCTTTCAGATGGGTGCCGGGCTGGGCGCTTGCAAAGCGGTCGGCATAGTCTTGCGCCTTCTCGGCATAGACGGCGAGCGTTTCGGTATCGGCGCTCATATCATGACCGAGAGGCAGGCGACGACGATGGCCGTCAACAGAAGGCGGAGACGCATCCACCATTCGGGCGTCAGGCCTTGCCGCGAGAAGGTGAAGTCGAGGCCAAGAAGCGCCACGAACCCTGCGATCAGGTAGATCGCGGACGAGGCCGGGCCAGCGCCAACGGTGAAGAACACCCAAAGTGCAGGCAGGACCGAGAGGGCATAGTTGATGGCAGCCTGTTCGCCTTCGGCTTTGGTCGCGAAGCCCCAAAGCACCCCGGACATGAATGCCAGAATGATCTGGCCATAGTTCAGAAGAACAAACGGCCCGACGAAGCGTGGCCCGAATGTCTGCAACCCCCAACCTGCCAGATCGACCGACAGCATCGTGGCCGCGCCCCAAAGGAACGGGATCAGGCCGGCAAGACCAAGTGCAAGGGGGGCAAACGGAATTCTCATGACAGGCTTTCTGTCAGTTTCTCTCTCCGACGCAAGCGGGTTTCCAGCGTCATGGTTGGGGCCGCAACGGCGCCGACATCATGCGCGTTCCATGGCTAGCCGCGCTGCAAGGGCGCCGAAGATAGCGGCGAAGCTGCGGTTCAGCCATTTCATCGCGCGCTCGCTTTGCAGCAGACGGTCGCGGGCGGTGGCGGCAAAGAGGCCATAGAGCACGAACACCCCGAATGTCAGCGCCATGAAGACCCCGCCAAGCAGTGTCATCTCTGCGGTCACCGTCGCTGGGTTGCCCGACAGAAACGGCGGTAAAAGGGCGAGGAAGAAGATGGAAAGCTTCGGGTTCAGAATGTTGATCAACGCCCCCCGCATGGCGATTTTTAGATCAGCGTCGCGGCGTTTCTCGGGCTGGATCGAGAGTGCGCCGCCTGCCGACAGCGCGCCATAGGCGAGATACAGCAGGTAAGCGACACCTGCGAATTTGACCGCTGTGAAGAGCAGGGCCGAGGTGTGCAGGATGGCGGCCAGCCCCAGCAGCGCAGCGGCAAGATGTGGAACGATCCCAAGCGTGCACCCGGCGGCCGCAGCGATGGCGGCGCGTCGACCTTGGCCCAGCCCCAATGCCAATGTGTAGATGACACCGGTTCCGGGGATAATTACGACGACCAATGCCGTCGCCAGAAACTGAAGAGAGATCACGCCGGTTCCCGCAAGACGCGCGGCACTTTGAATTCGACCTGTTCTACGGCGGTCTCGACAATATCGACGGTGACATCGAAGTGTTCGCGGAACGCATCGATGACCTCGTTGACCAACACTTCCGGCGCACTGGCCCCGGCGGTCAGTCCAAGGCTGCGGATGCCTTCTAGCGCACGCCAGTCGATCTCGTCCGCGCGTTGCACAAGCTGGGCATAGGCACAGCCAGCCGTGCGCCCGACCTCGACCAGTCGTTTCGAGTTGGACGAGTTCGGCGCACCAATCACCAGAAGCGCGTCGATCTTGGGCGAGACGGCTTTGACGGCTTCCTGCCGATTGGTGGTGGCATAACAGATGTCTTCCTTGTGTGGCCCGACAATCGACGGGAACCGGGCTTGCAAGGCGGTGACGATATCGGCGGTGTCATCGACCGACAGCGTGGTCTGCGTGATGAAGGCAAGCTTTTCGGGGTCGCGGGGTTCAACGGTTGCGACATCCTCGACGGTTTCGACCAGCAGGACCTCGCCGTCGGGCAGTTGGCCCATTGTTCCCAGCGTCTCGGGATGCCCGGCATGGCCGATCATCACCATCTGCAATCCGTTCCGGTGGTGACGTTCCGCCTCGATATGCACCTTGGAGACAAGCGGGCAGGTGGCGTCGACAAACACCATTTCGCGGCGCTCGGCTTCGGCGGGGACCGCTTTCGGCACGCCATGGGCCGAGAAGATCACCGGTCTGTCGGTCGGACATTCGTCCAGTTCCTCGACAAAGATTGCGCCCTTCTCGCGCAGGCCGTCGACCACGAATTTGTTGTGTACGATCTCGTGCCGGACATAGACCGGGGCGCCCCATTTCTGGAGCGCCATCTCGACGATCTTGATGGCCCGGTCGACCCCTGCGCAGAAGCCACGCGGCGCGGCAAGGTAAAGTGTGAGCGGCGGTTTAGTCATGCAGATATCTCCTGCATCAAGACCTATGCCGCCCGGCGCCGCACGTCCAGTGTCGTGCGGCGTAGGTCAGGCTTTTGTCGCTTTCCGATATGATCGGCCGGGGCGTTCTGCCTCGGCCGTAGAGTCACTCTTCGGCGTCGTCGCGCGGTTCGCGTGGCGGGCGTCCGATGACATCGCGCAACTCATCAAGTTCGATGAAGTTGTCGGCCTGACGGCGGAGTTCATCCGCGATCATCGGAGGCTGCGAGCGAATGGTCGACACGACCGAGACGCGCACGCCCTGACGTTGCAGGCTTTCCACCAGCGGACGAAAATCGCCGTCACCGGAGAAGAGCACGATGTGATCCACGCGAGGCGCCAGCTCCATGGCATCGACCGTGAGTTCGATATCCATGTTGCCCTTCACCTTGCGGCGACCCTGACTGTCGGTGAACTCCTTTGCAGGTTTGGTCACCATCGAGAAGCCGTTGTAATGCAGCCAATCCACGAGCGGACGGATCGGCGAATACTCGTCATTCTCCAGCAGAGCTGTGTAGTAAAAGGCCCGCACCATTTTGCCGCGGCGCATAAATTCCTGCCGCAGAAGTTTGTAATCGATGTCAAACCCAAGTGATTTCGCGGTCGCATACAAGTTGGAACCGTCGATGAACAGCGCGAGCCGTTCGTCCCTATAGAACATTAAGTGTCCTTCCATTTTTTTGGCGAACGGACATTCGTGAGTGGAGGTTGGGAATACCCCCATGTCCGGACGGCAGGAAAATAAGTCAAATTTGTTGACTATTGAGCCTTTTGTAAAACTCGCGGAGGCGCTGGAATTTCCCGCCGATTTTGACGGTTTTAGCTTGGTAGTTCTGGAAATCGGGGCCGCCACAAGCTATGGTGTGATTAGCAATAAACCCATAAACAGAGGCAACCCCGATGTCCTTGCGCTCAAGCCTATCGAATATCTGGAACCGATTTCAAGGGGAAC